>DXHY01000054.1 GCA_019113175.1 Candidatus Eisenbergiella stercoravium
CATCTTTCTTGGAAATTTCAGCTGCTTCAGCCATAGCTGCAACTAATTCTGTTTTGTTCATTATGAACTCCTCCTGTAATCATTTTAAAATGGTTCGGTATGCAAAAAGAGTAAACTCTTAAGACACTATAATATATATATACGCTCCCTTCTTTTTTGTCAAGTATTTCCCTCGAAAAAACGGCGTTTTTACGGGAAATTTCCGGTGAATGGGAATAACTTCCATAATTAATGCGGCGCGTCTCTTAACTTGAAACGCGCCATTTTTTGTCGTTTTTTCAATCATTTCAGCACACTGTCAAGAAAAGCTTTTTTCTCCTCCTCCTGGCGGAGAAGATTTTCCAGTTTTTCTCTGTTTCTGCCCGGAATCCAGGCCTTTCCGCTGTTATAATAAAAATTCACGATTTTCCAGAATTTCTCCGGATAGGAAAAACGATAGTAGAGCTGCCTCCGGTCGTAATCGGACAGAGTGCGCTGGGTCTCATAGGCGGTCAGAATGCTTAACGCGAGGCTGGGAGACCAGCTGTTCTTCTCCAGAAGCTTGCGTAAAAAAAGATACAGATCACGCACAGGATTATCCCGGAGGTATTTTTCAAAATTGATGACTGCAAAGCCTTCCCGGCAGCACAGCAGGTTATGATGCTGGAAATCGCCGTGGCAGAAGCATCCCTCCTGCTCCTGTCCGCACGTCTTCCCCGCCTCTTCCTCCTGAAGCAGTGCCTCCGTTTCCAGGGCTTTCTCATAAAAACCGTCATAGTGGTGGAGAAGGTAGAGTTCAAATTCCGACTTCTGTCCCTTCTGGCGCAGGTAGCGGCGCACCTTCTTCAGTTCCCGGTTGTGTCTGGCATATTCCTTTTCCAGGCTGAAAGGGCGGCTTCCACACTCCGCAGCAAGCTGCGGCAGTTCCATGGCGCGGTGCAGCCTTCCCAGCAGCTTCACAGCGTTCTGGCATTCCTTCACGTCACGCAGATTGCATTCCCTGCCTTCAAACCAGGTCTTGACAATATAGGCAGTCCGGTCCTGATCGTAGGAAATCAGCTCGCCGTCGCGGTTTCTCCAAAGCTGTTCCACACCGGGAAAGCCGGAATCCCGAATGGCCAAAAGCAGCTTCTCCTGCACATCAAGCCGCACTGCCGGACCGGTATATTCCTTCAGAATCAGCCAGCCCTGAGATGTCTCCCCCAGGAGCGCTCCTCTTCCCTTCGCGGTACGAAGAATCTCCACATCATACTTTTCAAAAATGCTCACCGCTCTGTCATTCACGCCGTTTCCTCCCTCTCATGCCGGGCATAGCCCAACGGACAGATTTTCTGCCATCAGGTATTACCTATCTTATGAAAAGGAAGCTCAGGTTATGTTTCTTTCGGAAGCAAAGAGAGCAAATATTCCTTCGTATTTTTCTCAGGATCTTCAAGGACAATCTCAAGGAGTCCCTGCAGCGTACGGCCCAGCTGAGGTCCCGGCTCCATCCCCGCCCGCATCAGATCCCGTCCGTTCACCGCCAGATCCTTTATGGTCAGGCAGTCTCCTTCCCGTTCGATCTCTTCATACAGTCCGCGAAGCTGTTCCAGCCATTCCTGCTTTTCGGCGCGCCGATAATCGCTCTGCGCTGCCAGGTCGGCCGCCTTCACCTCCAGAATCAGCGGAAACAGATCCTTTCCCATCCGGGAAGCGGCACGGCGCACCGCCTTTTTTTCCGGCTCTATGGCCGCGTCGTGCCATTTCACCAGCCGGGAAACCAGCTCCGTCGTATGGTTGTCATATCGCAGCCGTTTCAGAATCTGGGCCGCTATCCGCTCCCCTTTCTGCGCGTGGCCGTGAAAATGATCGATTCCCGCCTCATCTGTAGTCAGACACAGCGGCTTCGCCACATCATGAAGCAGCATGGCAAGACGCAGGCATTTATCCGGCCGGACAGCCCGCATGGCATGAAGGGTGTGCTCTCCCACGCTGAAGCAGTGGTGGGGATTGTTCTGCGGCTGCTCCATCAGGCGGTCAAATTCCGGAAGCACCACCGCCGTGATCCCCGTTTCCCAGGCGATGCGCAGGAAATCCGGATTGGGGCTTGTCACAAGCTTTGTCAGCTCCATCTGAATGCGCTCCGCGCTCACCTGCCGGAGCCTGTCCGCATGACCGCGGATGGCTTCCTTCGTCCTCTCCTCAATGGTAAAACCAAGCTGGGCAGAAAACCGCACCGCGCGCATGATGCGCAGAGCGTCTTCCTCAAACCGCTCGTTGGCCTCTCCCACGCAGCGGATGATCTTCCGTTCCAGATCCTGCCTGCCTCCGAACAGATCCACCAGTCCGTCTTCCTCATTATATGCCATGGCGTTCACCGTGAAATCCCGCCGCTTCAGATCCTCCTCCAGACTGGCGGTAAATGTCACTTCCTTCGGATGTCTGCCGTCCTCATATTCCCCGTCCACCCGGTAGGTCGTCACTTCATAGCCCCGTCCGTGGCGCATAACCGTAACCGTGCCGTGCTGGATTCCCGTATCGATTGTCTTTTCAAACAGGGCCTTCGTCTCCTCCGGCCTGGCGGAGGTGGTGATGTCCCAGTCGTCCGGCGTGCGGCCAAGCAGGGAATCCCGGATGCAGCCGCCCACCGCATAGGCTTCGTAACCCGCGTCCTGCAGAATGTGAAGAATTGATTTTACGTCCTCCGGAAGCTGAATTGGCATATTGTTTTTCTCTCTTTCTGTTCGTTTCTGCGTATGTACCTATTGTAACCCATTCCCGGATTTTTCGCAGTATTTTTTTACCGTGGCCCGCCCCTGCTGAGCGGAGGGCAAAGTCTCTGTATTTCGAACATTTAACTCTTTTTTTGCGATTCTTTTTTTCAAAAATCATCTTGACATTTCCCATATCAGGCGCTATAGTTATTTTGTATTCCAAACGATTCCATGATTCACATATTTTTGTAAATCCCTGGGCACGTCGAAGATTTACGAAGATATGTGTTTTTTTTAACGGATCCTTTTGAATACATGGCGTATCCGGTTCGCAGCCGGCGCGCCCTGTAACTGATGGCATCCGCTTTAGAGGGGGCGCAATCAGGACCATATATTATTTTTTCATTTTTTAAGGAGGTACCACTCATGAGCAACGGTACAGTTAAGTGGTTCAACGCTGAAAAGGGCTATGGTTTCATCACCAATGCTGACAACGGAGAGGATGTATTCGTACATTATTCTTCCATTCAGGTTGACGGATTCAAGACCCTGCAGGAAGGCCAGGCCGTAACGTTCGATACGGAGACCGATCCCAGAGACAGCAAGAAGGTTCGCGCTGTCAACGTGATTCCTCAGTAAACCCTAAATCATTGTTACAGCTCTGCCGAAGGCTGGACGGTAACGAATCGTCGGCAATAGACATCTGAACAGACAACCACAAAAAAACGGACAGGACTTCCTGCCGCTGAGAAGGCTCAGCCGGCACGGCAGTCCTGTTTTTTATTTTCCGCTGTCCGAAGAGCTGCATTTCATTCCTGTGAAAACGGTCTGTCAGCCGCCTTCCTCCCTCTTCCTTTTCCATACCACAGAATCTCCCACCATTTCTGCGCCTCCCCTCTCTTTTCTTCCAGCGTTCCGGCTGTCGGAAGATACAGAAGCACCTCCCGCCCGTCCGCGGAAAATCTCATCTGTCCGCCATGGGCGGACGTAATCTGACTGACGATGCGCAGTCCCATGATGTGCGGGCCGTCCGGCTCCGACGGGCGCATCCCCTCCAGAATCCGGCGTACCTCTTCGGGAATTCCGCTCCCGTCATCCCTGACGCTGAGCACGCAGAGGCTCTGCCCTTCCTTTCGTTCCAGCCTGCCGGATACCAGGATCTGACAGCCCGGATTATGGCGGATGCTGTTTCCGATCAGATTCTGCAGCGCCCGGGAAAGAAGCGCCTCATCCCCGCGCATGACCACAGGCTCCAGCGCGTCATCGATTTCCGTTTTCAACTCACAGTTCTCCTGCTGACCGCTGTTTAAGATGGAAACCACCGCCTGTCTCAGCAGAGCCGCGGGCATGAAATCCTTTACCCGGAGGGGCTGCATGTGGTATTCCAGCTTGCTGGTCAGATTCAGATCCTCGATCAGGATTTTGATTTTCAGACTCTGCTCCCGGATGATTCCGGCCTCCTTTCTCGCCTCCTCCGGCAGGGCCGCGTCATTTTCCAGGCTGTCCGCATAGCCCATCACCATGGACAGAGGCGTCCGGATGTCGTGGGATACGCCGGAGATCCACTCCGTTCTCGCCGTATCCCTCCGGTTCAGGTTCTCCCGCTGAATTTCCAGAATGCGGGATACATGATTCAGCTTTTCGGCCAGATCCCTGGCGATGCCGTTTTCCGGAACCGCGATCCTTCTCCCGTCCACCAGCCGGTCCAGCCCGAAGGCGATGGGACGCAGCCCGTCATACAGCCGATAGCCGGACAGGAGAGCAAGGACGAGGATCATAAGAAAATTTGCGCCAAGAACCGCAAGGATAAAAAAGGGGAGGGTTTTTACGGTGCTTGGGGAATATTCTACCGGATATTTTGCGACGCTTCCTTTGGAGTTGGCCACCACAAGAAGGCCCAGGTCACAGTTCCAGACCTTCACCGGATAGTCCAGCAAATACCAGCGGCTGAAGGAAGCTACCTCTCCCACGGTATAACGCTCCTTAATTCCCTCCGGCAGGTTCCAGCCCCAGATCCTTGTCCCGTCGTCATTTAGCAGGAAAGCGAACTTCGCTTCCATCTCCCGGAGAACCTCTTCTCCTTCCGCTCCCAGGCTTATCTGTCCTTCTTCGTCTGTCGAAAACACCGCCGAGACCCGTTCGAGCTGGCTGGACGATCCGCTTTTCTCATTCCAGAAACGGAGCACCGGCTGAATCAAAAGAAGTACAAGCAGATTGACACAGAGCACCGCTCCCACAATCCATATGGCAGAAAAAATATAACGTCGGTATATTCGCAATAAGCTTTTCACATCATTCTCCATTCCCGGACGTCAGGCCGGATATGCCCTGACGCTCCTTCTGAACCGTTCCTTTCCGGTCCTCTTACCGTTCGCGCTCTTTTGCCAGCCGGTATCCCAGTCCCCGGACCGTCAGCAGCCACTCCGGTTTTGAGGGATTCTCCTCGATCTTCTCCCGCAGTCTGCGGATATGCACCATCAGCGTGTTTTCATAGCCGTAATACTCGTCTCCCCAGACCGTGTTGCACAGCGCGTCAAAGGTCACGATATTCCCCCGGTTCTCATAGAGCTTCTTTAAGATCGCAAGCTCCTTCGCCGTCAGTGCACATCTCTCCTTCCCGTCCGTCACCGTCCCCGCGCTGAAATCCACGCTTTTTCTCCCCAGCTTCAGAACCTCCGAGGCCTCCTCCTGTCTCGCCTGAGAAAACCAGGTGCGCCGCAGGATGGCGGTGATGCGAAGCGCAAGCTCCTTCGGCAGAAAGGGCTTCGTCATATAATCGTCCGCGCCCAGCCCCAGGCCCAGCAGCCTGTCGTTGTCCTCGTCCCTTGCGGACAGAAACAGCACCGGCGTCTGGGAGCGCAGCCGGATTTTCTGCATCAGGGAAAAACCGTCTCCGTCCGGAAGATTGATATCCAGAATCACCAGATCCGGCATTTCCGCCTGTCCGCCTCCCGTTTCAAAAAAGGAAAGCGCCTGCGCGCAGGTCCCCGCGGTATACACCTGCCGGAATCCCTCCCGATGCAGCATGTCCGTAAGCATCCGGCACAGCTCCTCGTTGTCGTCCACCACCAGAAGCCTTCCATCATAAATACTGTTCATAGTCGTCTCCATTCCGGAGCGTGCGACAGGGCTCTGTCATCACCGTCTCCATTCCGCCTCCCGACGGACGTACTTACATATTTTCTGAAATGCACCGCATTCATCCTCCATCCACAGGCCGCTCTTCATCCCGTACCACTGTCCATTATATCCGTCTCCCGTCTTCACCGCCATAGCCCGCCGGAAAATTTAAGGTAAAAGTAAGGCAGGCGTCACGGCAGTGTAAGGAAAGTCCTTTATTCTGTCCTTACAGACAGCAAAGACCGCCGGAGCTGAAAGCTCATCCAATGCTCCGGCGGGAAAATATGACAAATGGGAGGCAACCATGAAATATGCAGTACAGACACAGAATCTGACAAAGAAATACAACAGAACCCTCTGCGTGGATCACATCGATCTGAAAGTCCCGGAGGGAAGCATCTACGGCTTTCTCGGCCCCAACGGCGCGGGAAAAAGCACCACGATGAAGATGCTACTGGGACTGGTCAAGCCTACAGATGGAAAGGCTCAGATCCTGGGGCAGACCCTGAACGATAAAAACCGGCTGGAAATCCTGAAGAAAACGGGCTCCCTGATCGAATCCCCTTCCTATTACGCCCACCTGACGGGGCGGGAAAATCTGCAGATCGTCTGCCTCTTGAAGCAGGTGCCGGAAAAACGGATCGACGAGGTGCTCCACATCGTCCGCATGGAAAAGCAGCAGAATAAAAAGGCGGGCCATTACTCCCTCGGCATGAAGCAGCGGCTCGGCCTGGCCGCGGCCCTTCTGGGAGAGCCGAAGCTGCTTCTGCTGGATGAGCCCACAAACGGCCTGGATCCGGCAGGCATTCAGGAGATGCGGGAGCTGATCTGCTCCCTTCCAAAGCAGTACGGAATGACGGTGATGGTCTCCAGCCACCTGCTCGGCGAGATCGACCAGATGGCGACCCACACCGGGATCATCGACCGGGGCTGCCTGATCTGGCAGGATACCCTGGCACATCTGCATGAGCACAGCAGAAAGCAGATCCGCCTCCGGGTCATGAACAGCCGGGCGGCCTTCGGATATCTGACCTCCCGGAAGGTGGCCTGTAAGATGGACGGGGATTCCATCCTTTTCCGCGACATGCCGGATGAAGAGCTGGCCGCCCTCATGATGGGCCTGGCGGAAAACGGTGTCGGCCTTCTGCGCATCGAAGAGCTGCAGCAGAATCTGGAGGATATTTTCCTGGATCTGACCGGAAGGAAGGTGAGCTTATGAAGCGTGAAGCCGCGAATACAGGCTTTTTCAGCCGCACTCTGAGAGCGGAGATCCGAAAAACCAGACGGCGCTTTTTGTGGGTCCTGCCCCTGGGCGTTGTGCTTCTTGAATTTCTGATCTTTGCGACAAACGAATATGCCTACAGGCCGGAGGTGGCCGCGGACGGATATTTTTACCTGATATGGGGAATCCCGATATACAATACCATTTTCCTCCCTCTGGCTCTCGCGGTCATGGCGAGCCGCATCTGCGACACGGAAAACCGAGGGAACACCTGGAAGCTTTTATGCACCATGCAGGAAAAAAGGCAGCTTTTTGACGTCAAGCTCCTGCTTGGCGGCCTGTACGCGCTGTTTCTGACCGCGCTGGAAGCTCTTCTCATTCCGGCTCTCGGACAGGTCATTCCCATCACGCAGGCGTTTCCCGTGAGGCATTACCTCATTTTTCTGGGCGTCCTGTTCGTGGTAAGCTGGGCCCTGTTCCTCATGCAGCAGGTGTTATCCCTGCTCATCGAAAGCCAGCTCATCCCTCTTTTCATCGGGCTTCTGGGAAGCTTTGTGGGCGTGTTCTCCGCCTTTTTCCCCATGGATAAGGTGACCGGCTTCCTGCCCTGGGGCTACTATATCGTGGGAATGACGTTTTCCTCCTGGTACGATGAGGAAAACCGCATCAGCCATTTTTACGAAGTCCCGTTCCGCTGGCCCTGGTTCCTGGCTTTTCTCATCGTTTTCCTCATCCTCTATTTCGTGGGAAAACGGCTTTTCTTAAAGAAGGAGGTCTGACCGATATGATAACGATGCTGTTTCGCTGTATGCGCGCCGAACTGATCAAGCTGAAGCGTTCTTTTATCTGGATCGTGTTCCTGGTCCTTCCCATCCTGAGCACGCTGATGGGCTGCTTTAACTATCTGCAGAATATCGGGATTCTGACGGAAGGCTGGTACTCTTTGTGGACCCAGGCGACGCTGTTTTATTCCAACTTTTTCTTTCCGCCCCTCATCGGCCTCTACTGCGCCTACCTGTGGAGGCTGGAAAATTTCAACCATAACCGGAATGCCCTGATGACCTCGCCCATTCCCGTATCCGTGCTGTATTCCGCCCAGTTTCTCGCCGTGGCCGTGGTGGTGCTGCTGACCCAGCTTTACGTGGGTGTGCTGTATGTGATCAGCGGCATGGCCATCGGAATGAAGGGCCTTCCCCCCGCAGAAATCTTTTACTGGCTTCTGCGCGGCAGCCTGGGCGGGCTTTCCATCGCCGCCCTGCAGCTGTTTCTGTCCTCCTTTATCCGGAGCTTCGCGGTCCCCATCGCCATCGCGCTTCTTGCCGGCGTGGGCGGACTGGCGGTGGTGAACACCGACTACCGGATGTTTTACCCCTACTCCCTCATGCTGGCGGGCATGAATTCCAACCGGTCGGAGGATCTGCTCGCGGGACAGATGCCCGTCTTTTATCTCAGCTGCGCGGTCTTTCTTGTGCTCTTTTTCGCGCTGGGGATCGGGTATCTGAAGAAGGCGGATGTGAGGGCGTAGAGAGCATGAACGGACCTCATCTATTCTGAGGACGGTCTTATTGCATCCGGAACGCTTATTCCCTTCATCCAAAAAACATTCTGCAGGGACAGCCCCCGCACCTGTCGGAAACAAAGCAGGGACACAGCCGCCGCAGGATAAGCAGCGTTCGTGTCCCTGTTTCCTCTCTTCATTACAGTATTACAGGCCTTCCGCCTGTCCGGTTATTAATAATTCTCCGCCTTTACCTGGAAGTATGCCTGCGGATGCGCGCATACCGGGCAGACCTCAGGAGCCTTCTTGCCGATCACGATGTGGCCGCAGTTTGAGCACTGCCAGATGGTGTCTCCGTCCTTGGAGAATACCAGGCCGTTCTCCACATTCGCCAGGAGCTTTCTGTATCTCTCCTCATGCTCCTTCTCGATGGCTGCAACCCCGTCAAACAGTCTTGCGATCTCCTCAAAGCCTTCTTCTCTGGCTTCCTTCGCAAAGGTAGCATACATATCGGTCCATTCGTAGTTCTCACCCTCAGCAGCGGCCTTCAGACATTCTGCCGTGCTGCCAATTCCGCCGTTTAACAGCTTGAACCACATCTTGGCGTGTTCCTTCTCATTGTTTGCCGTCTCTTCAAAAATGTTCGCAATCTGGACGTAGCCTTCCTTTCTTGCCTTGGAAGCAAAATAGGTATACTTGTTCCTCGCCATGGACTCGCCCGCAAATGCGGTTTCCAGATTCTTCTCAGTCTTTGATCCCTTTAATTCTGCCATTGTTCCTCTCCCTTTCTTTCGCATTCTGATAGAAATGATACTGCCACAACCGGTTTCTGAACGACAGAAAAACACACTGTTTCAGATTCCTTCAGCACTGTTTCTCTGTTATGTTCTATGTTTACAGTATAGCCCAATCAAAAAGCTTTGTCAATATCAATAACAGAAATTATTACTATTTTATATAATTATAAAAATTCTTTTAAACTTTGCTTCTATATTTTTATCCCAAATAACATACTACGAAAAGCAGACCGTGAACACAGGCCGCTTTGCTGCGTTCTGCTATCATTTAAAGCCTCCGCTGCCCGAAAAAATAAAATGCCCTGCAGTCAGGCCCCCTGGCCTCCTTCTGCAGGGCATTCCGGTAAATTTTCCGTATCTTTCCTATTTTTCCGCAAAAACCTCTTCCAGCGCATACTTCACCATATGAGCGATATTTCCGACGCCCGCGAAACGTGAGGCGTCGGTAAAATCTTCATCGACAGATATCCACAGAAGATCGTTTTCATCGCCATGGATATCCACATCCCGCTTCAGCACGCCTGCATAACATTCCAGAATATACTCCTGCGCGCCGTCAAACTTATGTGGATAAGTGAAATTAACGATGTTGTCAAGCGTAATATCCTCCCGGGTAATCGCCGTTTCCTCCCACAGCTCCCGGTATGCCGCATGCTCCCGCTCCTCTCCCGGCTCCACCTTGCCGCCCACCAGATTGAGCAGTCCCTGATATGGGGGCTTTCTGCGGCGGCACATGAGAACCTTCTTTTTCTCCCGGTCAAACACCAGAATCACGTTGCTGTCCATTTCCGTTCTCCTTCCCTGCACCATCCAAAATTTCCGGCCTCCGCACCGTCTTTCCAGCCTCCGCACCGTCCTTCCGGCGGTGCGAAGGCCGTATTCGCTGCCGTTTATCAGGCATTTTCAATGATCTTCTTATAGAAGTCCACGCCCATGGGCAGGGTTCCGATGTAGATATTTTCATTCAGGCCGTGAATGCTCTCATACTGCTGCTTGTTGATGTACAGAGGCGCAAAGCGGATGCAGTCATCACATACGTCCTTGTAATACTTGGCGTCGGTTCCGCCCGTCATCACATAGGGGCTCACTCCCACGCTCGGATAGATTTCCCCGATGGTCTGCTCCACCAGCCGGAAGGCGTCGCCCTTATAGTCCACCACCGGGCAGGGATAATCCTTATAGAGCACTTCCGTTTCCAGGTTGAATTTCTTCGCCATATCGGTGATGAGGGCGATGCTCTCGTCCGTTGGCTGATGAGGAATGAAGCGCAGGTTCGCCGTCACATAGGCCTCCTGCGGCAGAACGTTCAGACCGTCCGCGCCCTTTGCCATGGTGAAGGCGACAGTGGTGTGCAGCATGGCCGCACCAGGCGGGCTGATCAGAGGCATGAGCTTAATGAGCAGCGGCTTAAACAGCCACAGATTGGCGAACACCAGCTTCATGCCGAAGGCCATGTTCGGGGTCAGGCGGCGGAACATTTCCAGCACCGCCGGACTGAATCTGCTGGTAAATGGCGATTTTTTCTCCACAGCCGCCATGAACTGGCCCAGCCGCACCAGAGGCGTATTCCGGCCGGGCGCGGAGGCATGGCCTCCCTTGCCGCGGGCGATGAATTTCAGATCGCCGTAGCCCTTTTCCAGAACGCCCACCATGGCGTAGGTTCCCTTCACACCGCCGATGGGCTCGTCCAGGATCATGCCGCCTTCATCGATGAGAAATCTCAGATGAATGTTATGTTCCTTCAGCCAAGCTGCCGTCAGAGGCGCGCCTTCTCCGCTGAACTCCTCCGTGCAGCCGCTGGCAATATACACGTCTCCCTCCGGCACAAAGCCCTCCCGGATCTTCTCCTCTACTGCGGTGAAAATACAGAACAGGCTGGCCTTGGTATCCACAGTGCCGCGGCCCCACAGCCTTCCCTCATCGTCCAGCTCCCCTGAAAAAGGCGCATGCTCCCAGTCACCGTTTGCCTCCACCACATCGTGATGGCTCATCAGAAGGATGGGCTCCGCCTTTCCCTTTCCGCTCCACTTAAAAAGAAGGCTTCCGTTAAACACATGCTTTTCACAGGTCTGATGCACCAGCGGGAAAAGCTCCTCCAGAATCTTATGAAACTCATAAAATTTGGTCTTATCCGAATCAAAGCGGCTGGAAACGGTCTCCTTTCTGACCATTTGCGCAAGCCTCTCTCCGTACTCCCTCGCCCTGTCGTTATCCTGAAGCTCCACCCGTGCCGTTTTTGCCGGCGTGGGCTTCAGCATGACTGTACGGATGAGCAGCACCGCCGCAAGAAGCACGATCAGCAATAAAATACCAAGCAGAATATAGCCTGCCATGACTTCCTCCTTTTCCAGGCGCTGTAAAATGCCTTTTTACCGCGCAATTTTACCACACCATTTTCCGTCTTCCCGTTTTTTACAGTTTCCCTTTTTTAAACAGCACGTAGCCGATCGCCAGCGCCAGAGCGCCGGAGGGAATGATCAGGATGCTGGTCTGGGAAATCATCGACGGCACCAGCACGCACAACAGGGTCATGAAAAGCACGGGTACCACCGCGATTTTGGGACTCTTGGAAAAATATTTCAGTCCCAGTGCGCCGAACAGGGCGGGTACCACGTTGTCAAAGGCCGGCACCAGCACCGGATTTTCCAGCACCGGGCGAAGCGGAATCATCAGAACCACGCCCACCACGATGACCAGGGTGGTGACGATGGCACTGGTGGCTACGCTGAGGGTGGAAATGATCTCATTTTCCGGCGTTCCCACCTTTGTCTTTGCGATATCCCTGGCGTTGATGGCGCAGGGGATTTTCATGTTTGTCACGTTTCCGGTGATAAAGGCCAGATAGCTTCCGCCCGCTCCCAGCATTGGGCTGTACACCAGAAATTCCACAATGCCCACGGGAATATAGATGATTCCCACCTTGGCAAAACCGCTTAAAAAGCCCTGCAGATCCGGCATCACGCCGTTCACCGCACCGATGATAAAAGGAGCGCCCACCAGGAGGATCACGCTGACGATCAGCGTGATTCTGCCCAGGCGGTGCAGTCCCGCGTTAAATTCTTCCAGAAATTCCTGTGCTTTCTTCTCGTCCATCTTAATCTCCATTCCGGAGCGTAGCGACGGGGCGAAGAGAAATCGCGAATGCGATTTCTCTGATGCCTAAGAGCAATTTGTGACGCTCCGGCACATAATTGCTGCAAAGCTTCGCTTTGCTGTGAAAGAATAAGCCATCGGGCTTATTTTTCACACTAATACCTCTTTTCTGTCTCTTACAGGCTCATCAGTACCGCGGCGACCATGCCCGCAAGCATGCTGACCGCAAGACTGAAGTTATCCAGCACCGCCATGCCCTTTTTATTGGTGAAATATTCGAACACCGCCATGAAAACCGCCGAAACGGCCGCCACCGCAAGGGGCACGTAGTTTCCGCTGCTCGTCAGCGTTCCCACATAGGAGCCGATGTAAGCGCCGCACAGCCCCACGAACATACAGGTGGTGGCATGGTCTCCGAAGCCGGGCTTTCCACCTTCTTTTTTGGGCGCGCTCTGCATTTTTTTCAGATACTTTTTCAGGAAGAAAATGCAGCAGAACACACCGCTTAAGATGCCGACCGTCATGACCAGAAAAATGGTAACGAAAGCCGTCATGTTCATCTCCGACAGCCGCAGGCCGCTCAGTCCCACGCTCTGCGCCGCGATTTCCGCCACGTTCAGCTCATACTGCAGCGCGCCGATGACGGAAAGGCGCAGCCAGGAGAGCGGGACGCCCAGAGTGCCGCTTAGGGCAATGACGCCGAGCAGGATACTGATGGAGGGAAGCAGGGTGAAGGTCGCACTGGAAATGATGGCTTTTTTCAGCACCTTCCTGTCCATTCCGATGGCGATTCCCGCCCGATAGCTTTTGACCAGAAACACGAAACACATAACCGTAATAAAAGCGAGCACCAGGGCTACCAGCATATAAAAGAACCCGGAGTTGACGCTCGCAACATATTCGCTGTTCATAATATGTATCCAAACCTTTCTTTGTGATGTCCGTCCAGACGGACCGGTGATTTCCCATCGTCTGTTTTCCCGGATGAAGGGTTTTCTCAAAGGAAGGCCTTCCGCGCAGAATATACGCCGTGCATATTATGCGCCGCACATATTTGCGCTGAAAGCCTTCCTTCTGTTTACCTGTTCAGCAGGCGCACCGTCTCTCTGGCGATGGCAAGCTCTTCATTGGTGGGAACCACCATGGTAACCACCTTTGCGCCCTCGTCGGAGAGGATCACTTCCTCGCCGCGAAGCCTGTTTTTCTCCGGATCGATATTGGTGCCAAGATAGCCGATGTACTGGCCGATCAGGGCACGCACCTCGGCATTGTTCTCGCCTACGCCCGCGGTGAAGGCAATCACATCCACACCGTTCATGGCCGCCGTATAGGCGCCGATGTATTTGCCCACGCGGTACGCATAGGCCTCCAGAGCATTCTTTGCCAGATCATTGCCGTTCTGCGCAGCTTCCACCAGATCACGGAAATCGCTGGAGGCTCCGCCGGAAAGACCGAGCACGCCGGATTTTTTATTGCAGATGTCGATTACCTGTGCCGCATCCAGTCCTTCCTTCTGCGCCAGGAAGGAAACGATGGCGGGATCCATATCGCCGCTTCTGGTTCCCATGATCAGGCCCTCCAGAGGGGTCAGGCCCATGCTGGTATCCACGCTCTTTCCATAAGCCACAGCGGAAACGGAAGCGCCGTTTCCAAGATGGCAGACGATGATTCTCAGATCCTTTCTGTCCTTTCCAAGAATCTCTGCGGCCCGTTTGGACACGAAATCATGGCTGGTTCCATGGAAGCCGTAACGGCGTATCTTATATTTCTGATAGTATTCATAAGGAAGGCCATACAGATAAGCCTTTTCCGGCATGGTCTGATGGAACGCCGTATCGAACACCACCGCCATGGGTACGCCGGGCATGATCTCCTGGCAGGAACGGATACCGATCAGGTTGGCCGGATTGTGCAGCGGCGCAAGATCGCTGCAGGCTTCGATTCCCTTAATCACCTCTTCGTCCACCAGAACGGAACCGGAGAAATTTTCTCCTCCGTGTACCACACGGTGTCCCACCGCATCGATCTCGGAAAGGGAGCTGATCACACCCACCTTCTCATCGGTGAGCTTCTCGATCACCAGCTTCACCGCAGCGGTATGATCCGGCATATCCGCCATTTCCTTCACTTTTTCTCCGCCAGCAGGCTGATGGGCGATGTTGCTTCCATCGATGCCGATCCTCTCGCACAGTCCCTTTGCCAGAACCGCTTCCGTATCGCTGTCGATGAGCTGATACTTCAGGGATGAGCTTCCACAGTTAATTACCAGAATTTTCATAACTACCTCCATGTCTTTAATATGCTCTGCCCCAGTAAACCATCTTCTTCGCAGGTTTTCCGCAGCAGACACAGGTATCCGAAAGATGCTCCTGCTCGAAGGGCATGCAGCGGCTGGTTGCGGCAAATTTTTCCTTGATCTGATCCTCGCAGGCCTGGTCGCCGCACCACATGGCCTTCACAAAGCCGGGCTCGTTGTTGAGGATATCCTCCAGCTCCGCCATATTGGTCGCCACATGGGTATGCGCGTCCCTGTGGGCACGGGCACGCTCCAGCATGTCTGACTGCATCTGTTCCAGAATTTCATCCGCTTTTTCTTCCAGATCCTCCAGACGTACCTCGATCTTTTCATAGGTATCCCTTCTGCAGATCACGCAGCGGCCCGCTTCGATATCCTTGGGGCCGATCTCCACGCGGATCGGAATGCCGCGCATCTCCTGCTCGGAGAATTTCCATCCCGGGCTCTTGTCGGTATCATCCACCTTCACGCGGAAGCCGCCGAGACGGTCGCGCAGGGCGTATGCCATTTCCAGAACACCCTCCTTCTTCTGCTGAATGGGGATGATCATGATCTGCACGGGTGCCACTCTGGGCGGAAGCACCAGACCGGAGTTGTCTCCATGCACCATGATGATCGCGCCGATCAGACGGGTGGTCATGCCCCAGGAGGTCTGATAAACATATTTCAGCTTATTGTCTTTATCCGTAAACTGGATGCCGAAGGCTTTTGCAAAGCCGTCTCCGAAGTTGTGGCTGGTGCCGGACTGAAGAGCCTTTCCGTCGTGCATAAGAGCCTCGATGGTATAGGTTGCCTCCGCGCCCGCGAATTTTTCCTTGTCCGTCTTCTTTCCCTTAATGACAGGGATGGCAAGCACCTGCTCGCAGAAGTCCGCATACAGGTTCAGCATCTGGATGGTGCGTTCCTCTGCCTCCTCCATGGTGGCGTGGGCGGTATGTCCCTCCTGCCAGAGAAACTCTCTGGAGCGAAGGAAGGGTCTCGTTTCCTTTTCCCAGCGTACCACAGAACACCACTGGTTATACACCTTCGGCAGGTCGCGGTAGGAGTGGATATCGTTCTTATAAAAATCGCAGAAAAGCGTCTCAGATGTGGGCCGCACGCACAGACGCTCCTGCAGTTCCGTCAGACCGCCGTGCGTCACCCAGGCCACCTCCGGTGCAAAACCCTCCACGTGATCCTTCTCTTTCTGAAGAAGGCTCTCCGGGATGAACATGGGCATATAAACATTTTCCACGCCCGTCTCCTTGAACCGCTCGTCCAGCTGCTTCTGGATCAGCTCCCAGATCGCGTAGCCGTAGGGTTTAATCGCCATACATCCCTTCACGCTCGTGTACTCGATCAGCTCCGCCTTCTTCACCACGTCGGTGTACCACTGGGCGAAATCCTCATCCATGGATGTGATCGCTTCTACCAGTTTCTTTTCTGCCATTGTTTCCTCCATTCTGAAGCGTTTTTACGCTGGGGAACGCGCGCCGAATCTTCAATTCGGCGCTGCGATCATGGGATTTGTGACGCTTCGGCACAAATCCGGATTGGAAAATACGCTATCGAGCGTATTTTCCAATCCTTCTCCTCTCTCTGAAAGTCAAATACCCTGCTGCAGTCACCAAATGGACATACCTGTATGTCCGCCCGGCTCACTGCCCGCAGGAATAAAGAACCGCCGGTTTTCTTCTCCCGGACAGCTCCAAAAACTGCCGGAGACCGGAAAACCGGCGCACTGTTCTTCTTCGCCTGTTATGTCTATGTAGATATTAGGGAATTTTTCGGGGATTGTCAACCGGTTTTCGGGGAAATAAGGACAGAGCGGACCGATTTCCACATATCGAAGTCAGGATTACGGCTGATCTCACTCTTTCTCAGATAAACGGGAGTCACCTCCAAGCAAAAAACTGGTTGTATGATTTGCCACATAATCCGTTCGACTTGCGAAATCCTCATTTCTTATCCAGTCCCATCCATAAAAATATCCGTCTTTTCTGATATAACCGTTTACCTTTACCCTGTTTATTTCCAGCTTTTCATTTACTTCAGGCAAACGCTAAGACAACCTTTCCCATCTTTTATAAATCTCAGCCCATGAAATTCCGGATGAATTTCAAAAGATTAAATTTTTCAGCAGCAAAACTCCCGCAGTCTCTCATAATCCCTCTCCCGGCAGCTCGCCGCGATCTTCACACCCTCCGGCAGATATTCGCAGGTATGAACCGACGCGTTCTCGTTCAGGTAACTGACCAGCTCGCCGCGGCTGTAGGGAATGAGAAAAATGCCCTCCCGATTTCCGGCGTAAAGCTTTTCTTCAATCATGGATAGCAGGGCCGGAATTCCATAGCCCTGCTTTGCGGACAGATAGATCCGGTTTCCGTCAATCTTAGGAAGCGTCTGCGGATCCATGATTTTGTCCGCCTTGTTCATCACATGGATGCAGGGAATTTTCTCTGCGCCCAGCTCCCGCAGGGTTTCCTCGGTCACGCGCATCTGCTCCCGGAAGCGCTCGTCAGAAGCGTCCACCACGTTTAAGAGAAGGTCCGCGAAACGAACCTCGTCCAGAGTGGAGCGGAAGGCCTTGATCAGGCCGTGGGGCAGACGGCTGACGAAGCCCACCGTATCGGACAGGAGAAAATCCTTCCGGTTCCCCGGTTCAATTTTGCGCACCGTGGTATCCAGCGTTGCGAACAGCATATCCTTTTCCATGACCATTTTTTCTTCCTTCACGGTGCCTCCCGCCGTGTCCGCGCAGGTGGTCAGCAGGCGGTTCATCAGAGTGGACTTTCCCGCGTTGGTATAACCCACCAGCGCCGCGAGAGGAAGGGCTGATTTGCTGCGCTTTCTCCTCTGGATGTCCCGGTCATGCTCGATGGCATCCAGTTCCCGTCCCAGTTCGCTGATGCGGCGTTCGATTTTTCTGCGGTCCAGCTCGATCTGCTTTTCACCGGAGCCCTTGTTGCTCAGGCTTCCGCTGGCTCCCGCCTGCCGCCCCAGGGAATCGCGCATTCCCACCAGCCTGGGCAGCATGTACTGAAGGCTGGCAGATTCCACCTGCAGTCTGGCCTCTCTGGTTTTTGCCCGTCTGGAGAAAATCTCCAGAATCAGGCTGGTGCGGTCCATCACGGAGGCGTCAATCTCCTTCTGCAGATTTTTCAGCTGGGAGGGCGAAAGGGCGTCCTCAAAGATCACATAATCAATGTCGAGAAGTTCCACTGTCTCCTGAATTTCCGCCACCTTTCCGCTTCCAATATAGTAAGCGGGAGTGGGGGAAGGCAGGCTCTGTTCCATTCGTGCTGCCACCTCCATGCCGCAGGCCTCCGCCAGGCTCCCCAGCTCTTCCATGGAATTGTCAAAGTCCCTGTCATTTCCCAGCCGCAGACCAACGAGAAGGGCCTGCGGCGTCTTTTCCTGTGTACTCTGTATCTCGTAATTTCTTTCCATATATACCTCCACTCCAAAGCGCCTGTTATTCCAATGTGCGCCAAATCGTTTTACAGATTTACAATTTTCGTCGCCACGTTTTCCCGAAATCTGGCGTCATGTTCCACAAACAGCATGGTGGGGCGGTATTCCAGAATCAGTTTTTCGATCTGCATACGGGAAAAAACGTCGATGTAATTAAAAGGTTCATCCCACACATACAGGTGGGCCGGCGTCAGCAGGCTGGCCGCAAGCAGAACCTTCTTTTTCTGTCCTTCCGAGTAGTCTTCCATCTGTTTCACAAACTGTACCCGGTCAAAATCGAGCTGCCTTAAAATCGAGCAGAACAGGCTCCGGTCCAGGTTTCTTTTCTCGCAGAAGGCAGGAATGTCCCCCCGCAGTTGGGAAGTATCCTGATTCACATAGGAAATCACCAGTCCGGCGACCGTCTCACAGACGCCCGTTTCCTGAACGGGCAGCGGCTCTCCGGCGCCCGCCTTTTCCAGAATTCTTTTGATCAGCGTGGATTTGCCGCAGCCGTTTTCCCCGTGCAGGGCAGCCCGGTCTCCCTGTTCGATCTGGAATGTCAGTCCGGTAAAAACCGCTTTTTCCGAGTCCGCATACCGGATGGAATAGTCCCGCACGTTCACCAGCACCCTTTTGTGATGAGTCAGGGGCATCAGTTTCAGATCCACCGGCTCCTCCAGATCCACCAGCAGACCTTTCTTTTCTTCGATCTCCCGGTCAATCCTCTTTTTCATCTGGGTTACGCGGCTTTGCAGTTTTCTGGTTTTCTCTCCGATATAGGCTCTTCTTCCGCCGTGTCCCGGATCCTTCACCGGATCAAAACCGATTTTACTTCGTTCGCTCTTCTCCGCCCACTGCCCTGTCCGGTCCGAAGCCTCCTTCAGCCTGCCGATCTCCTTTCGGTGCTTTTCATTTTCCGCTTTCTCAAACGCATCTCTGCGGCTTTTGTTTTCCCACCAGCTGGAGAAATTCCCGCTCTGTACCTCGATGGTCCGGCGGTTTAAAACCAGCACATGATCCACGCAGGCGTCCAGCAGGTCCCTGTCGTGGGATACCAGAATAAAGCCCTTCTTTCCCGCCAGATACCGTTTCACCGTTTCTCTGGCTTCCTGATCCAGATGATTCGTGGGTTCATCAATCAGCAGAAAATCGTTCTCCCCGGAAAAAAGCACTGCCAGCATCACTTTCGTGCGCTCTCCCGGACTCAGAGTCCCGTAGGGCCGGTAAAGGATTTCCGCGTTTTCCCGCAGGAGCTCCAGCTCGCAGATCACGCGCCATAGCTCGCAGCCGCCTTTCAGCTCCTCCACAAACTCCGCGGCAGGCTGACTTTTCTGTTCTTCCGTAAGCGGATACGGAAAGTAATCGAAAACCGCGGAAGTGCGGATGCTTCCCTCATAAGGATATTTCCCAAGGAGCAGGTTCAGGAAAGTAGTCTTTCCCTTTCCGTTGCGTCCGATCAGTCCCAGCTTCCAGTCTGTATCGAGGGTAAAGGATACGTCTTCAAAAATATTGTCAAAGCTGCCCTCATAAGCAAAGGTCAGATGATTCACTCCAATCTGTGACATTTTCACCTCCATGTCGGAGCGTCCTTTACTCCGACCGCGCGTAAAAATTGCGCATGCGATTTTTACGCTGCGATCACAGCAGTTTGGCGCTCCCGCGCAAAACTGCCGAGACATTTTCCGCATACAAAAAAGAGAATGTCATCAGCCGTACAGCCTCTTCCATTCCTGCCAGAAAACCGTTCTCCGGATTCCGTCCCCCTGGGGGCACGTCCGGCGGCGGGAAGTCCCGCCGTCAGTTTCCTGACGAAAGGAAGAAAACTGTATCTTCCGAGACACAGATACTTTCACACACAAAAAAGATGGAAAACCTCCCCGCAAACACATTAAAAAATCAGGGAATCCGTTTTCCGCACAGAAACCGCCCTACGGACAGATCTGCCGGCCGTTCCTGAACGGCCCGTTTTCTTTTTCGTTGAAAGTTATCTGCTTCTCTTTCTAATAAACATTCTCTTGCCTCTTAAATTTTTCATAACGGCTCAGGCCGGATTAATAAAAATACGTCGTCCTGAACTGTTATCATATTTGATTGATTTCTGAATTATGTAGCGCTACAGCATCATATTAACCGCGCCGCAGCCGGCTGTCAAGCGGTTTTGTATTTTTCTTCCGCAGTTACCTTTGTGTCACATGAAATCAAACAGACTGAGCTGTTCGGCTTCCATCTGCGCTTCCGGCTTTTCCTCCACCGCATTTTCCCGGACGGCCATGTCCTGCGGGATCTCAGCAAGAAACGGGGAAGGCTGTTCGGCGCAGGTGAGGATCAGCTCCTCCACGGCGCGGGTCATGCCTACGAAACACAGTCTGCGCTCCTCCTGAAGATCGGCCCGGACAAGGCCTGTCTGAAGCGGCATTTTATCCGCCTCCATGCCATACAGGATCACCACTGGAAACTCCAGCCCCTTGGAGCCGTGCAGCGTCATCAGGGTGACGGCATCCGCCCGGAATTTTCTTCCGCCGTTTCTGCGCACATCTCCGTCCTCACCGAAATCCAGCGTATCCAGAAACGCTTCCATTGTGGGATATAAAACGGCCATGTCCGCAAGCCGGTTCAGATCCTCCATGACCGCATCCGCGTCCTCTCCCTCCGGCTCCCACTCCTGCATCCATTCCTCCAGCAGTCTGACCGGCTTCGTCCGCTTTATCTTTTTCCCATATTTGGATATAAGATATTCAAACCTTTCTTCTGCCGTCTCTCCCAGCAGGGGACACAGCAGTCTCCGGGCAAGCTCTCCTGCTCCTTCCTGCTCCGGGTAAAGCGCATAACGGAAGAAGGCCAGCGCCGCGCGGACCTCCCGGCGCATCAGGAAATCCTCTCTTCCCGCGACCACATAGGGAATTCCTTCCTGGCGCAGACATTTTTCCAGCCAGGCGGCCTGGCGGTGGGTCCGGTAAAGCACGGCAATGTCGGAAAAGCTGCGCGCCGCATCCCCTCTGTGTTCATTCTCCTCCGTATCCAGCATATCAATGCCGCCGATTTGCCGGTTGATCTCCTTTGCGGTAAAAATCGCCTCACGCCGCTCATCCGGAGCGGTCACGATACGCACGGCCGCTACGCCGTCACGGTGCGCCCGCATCTGCCGCGCTCCGCCCTCATTGTGGGAAATGACGGCGAGGGAAGCGGCAAGAATCTGACGGGTGGACCGGTAATTATCTTCCAGCCGGATGGTATGAAGCTCCGGGAAATCCTCCTGCAGCTTATCAAAGCAGGCCGCGTCCGAGCCACGGAAGCCATAGATGGACTGATCCGGGTCTCCAATTACAAAAAGCTCTGTTCCATTCCGGTTCCACGCCTGCATCAGACGGTACTGCAGCGGATTGATGTCCTGAAACTCATCGATCAGAAGGCAGGAAAAACAGGCGCGGTCTTCCTCGGTCACCGTTTCTTCCTCTTCCAGCAGGCGAAGCGTCTCCAGGAGCAGATCGTCATAATCCATTACCCCCTGCTCCTTCATGGCCTCCTGGTACAACCTGCGGGCTTCCATGCGTTTATCCTCTTCCGTCTCCTTCCCCTTTTCGCTCTCCGGCTCTGTCATCCCGTTTTTCACACGGGAAAGATCCCTTAAAAACCGGCCCGGAGAACCTTTCAGTCCCGCCTGTTTCATGGCTTCCCCTGCAAGCTCCTCCTTCAGCCCCTCATCCGCGAGAAGCACGGAAATCCCCTTTTTCTTCAGGAACCTGCTGCTCACCGCATGGAATGTGCCGATCTGAATGTCCTCATATCCGCACTGTTTTGCGTCAGAGGCCTGCTTCAGGCGGTCGCGCATCTCCTGAGCGGCCCTGTTTGTGAAGGTCACTGCGGTGATCTGTCCGGGGTCCACGCCTCTTACCTCCACCAGATACTGCAGGCGGGCGATCAGCGTTTTGGTCTTTCCCGCTCCGGGACCGGCAATGACCGCCACAGCCCGGTCGGAGGCGCGGACGGCTTCTTCCTGCAGAGGATTCAGGGAGGACAGAATCTCCTTTTCCCGTTCAGACGCTGAAGCGGAAGTCCGGCTTTCAGGCGCTGAAACGGAAAGCTCCTCTGCCTGTTTCAGCAATTTCTCCACCGCTTCTGCAGATTCCGCACCCAACTCGCGGGAAAATTCTTCGGCAGCCGTTTTTTCCGCAGTTTCTGCCCCCCATTTTTCTGCATCTTTTCCTTCCTGTTCTGTCCGCTTCGTACCGGACCTGCGCTTCGCTCCTGCAGTCCGCTCCTCTTTCTGTTCCATCTGCTCCAGTTCTTCCGCGGAAAACAGGGAAAGCTGTCCCTCCAGACTGCTGATGTCTTCCTCCGAAAGCAGGCCGATTTTTCCATACTCTCCATCGCAGCCGGGCGTGCGCTTCACCCGTCCCTCCCGCAGACGGCTGATTCCTTCAGCCACCAGCGGCCCCGCCGCGTGACGGATATCCTCAATGGGCGCCTGCCTCAGGATGAAAAATTCCGCTCCCAGCGCCCCAACCAGCCTGTCACAGGTTTCCTGTACCTTCTTTCCGGCCGCACTGGCTCCGGTGGAAGCGGCGATTACCTCCGGAAGCGGAACCAGGCTTTCAAAGGGCTTCGCATCCGGCCGCACGTAGTCCTCAGGCCGGTCAGCCAGCTGTTCCACCCGGTTCAGCACGCCGATGGTGATCTTTTTTCCACAGACCGGACAGCGGCCCCCGAACTCCGCGGTCTCCTGGGGACTGATACAGAGACCGCATTTTCGATGGCCGTCAAAATGATATTTTCCTTCCTCCGGGAAAAATTCCAGCGTTCCGGCAAGTCCCTCTCCCGTGTTTATGGCCTTCGCAATTCCGGCATAGGACAGCTCCGTCTGAAACAGAGTAGCCTCACGTCCCAGCTTCGCCGGTGAATGGGCGTCCGAGTTGGAAACCAGGAAATAGGAGTCCAGCGCGGAAACCCTCCAGTTCATGGGCGGATCGGAAGAAAGTCCCGTTTCCAGCGCATGGATGTAGGGCGTCAGATCCCCAAAGCATTCCTCGATGGAATCAAAGCCGGAAAAAGCCCCGAACAGCGAAAAATGAGGCGTCCAGATATGGGCCGGAACATATACGGCTTCCGGACAGGTTTCCAGCATGATTTCCAGCAGATCTCTGCAGTCCAGCCCCAGAATCGGCCTGCCGTCCGAATGAATGTTTCCGATCAGCTCCAACCGTCTGGAAAAGGCCTCCGCCTCCTCAAGTCCGGGCAGCAGGAGCAGGCTGTGCACCTTGCGCACCCTTTCGTTTTTCTTATAAATGGAGCTGATCTCTCCCGTCACCAGAAAACGCGGCTTCTCCTCCGGCACGCCCTCCTGATGGATACGGTACTCCTCCTTCAGCACATAAAGCCCATCCTCCGCGGGTTCCAGCTTTTCCATCAGCTCTGCCCGCCATGTGGGGTGGGTGAAATCCCCTGTTCCCAGAATATGAATTCCCTTTTTTCTCGCCATGAATTCCAGATGCTCCGGATCGCCGTCCCTGCTCGTTGCCCGGGAAAACCGGGAATGTATGTGCAGGTCTCCTATGTATGTCTGATGTGTCATCCTTATGTTTACCTCCATGCCGAAGCGTCGCAAATTCCGATTGAAAAATACGCTGTCGGGCGCATTTTTCAACCTTTTCCCTTCCGGCCCCTGATGTCCGTGTTTTTCCTTTCGCAGCTATATAGGAAAACTGCGGACAGAAAGGGGTTCCTTTCGGTGATTATTATAACTTTTTGAGGAATGGGGCGCAAGCAATCTCTTGCTCGCAAGGACTTGCCCGCAATCTCTTGCCCGCAATGATTTGTCCTCTGAATGGTCTGCCGGAAGGTTTCGCTGTAAAACTCTGCTTCCAGCAAAAAAGTATTCAGCACCAGTCGAATATTGATCATTCCAACCACTTTATCCTCTTCCTCTCTGACATAAAAGCAGGTCAATACCGGCGTTTTATCGCCCACATGTTTCAAGATTTTTCTTGCCTGCCCCGTCCGAAGGTGTTACAATACAGTCAGGCATAAAATTTCTTAAAGGCCATTCGGCTTTTCAGGCAGGGCGATCATCCGCCCATTCTGCTTTTCTTATTTTTCAGAAACTCTATGCTGAATCCCTTAAATCCACACATCAAATCACAGAATCGGCAGGAGCCTCTGAAAATGTGGCTCCGGTGCCGCAGAGAGCGCATTTCACACGTTTTTCGCGTTTCTCCATGAAGAAAGGAGCCGCCTATGCAGGAACAGGTATGCGTTAACCGGGAGTACAAGGACTCTGTTTTCCGAATGCTCTACCGGGAAAAGAAAAATCTCCTTCAGCTCTACAACGCGCTGAACGGGACCAGCCACACGGACCCGGAGGAGCTGATCGTCACCACGTTGGAGAATGCCATCTATCTGGGTATGAAGAACGACGTATCATTTTTACTGGATGACAGGATAACCCTTTACGAGCACCAGTCCACCTGGAACCCCAACATGCCGCTGCGTGATCTGCTTTATATTGCCAGACTTCTGGAAAAGCATGTCAGTGCAGGGAGCCGGTCCATCTATTCATCCTCGCTGATCCGGATTCCCGCGCCCCGCTTTGTGGTGTTCTATAATGGACAGAGAAGGGTGGAAGACCATACTGTGCTGAAGCTGTCTGACGCTTTTGAGAAGCCGGAAACGGATCCCGCACTGGAGCTGCGTGTCCGCCTCGTTGACATCAATCCCGGCGCCAGTCCGGAACTGATGGAAAGATGCAGGACGTTGCGGGAATACAGCGAATTTGTCGCGCGGATCCGAAAGCACATCGACGAAGAAGCTTCCGTCAGGGAAGCGGTGGAGCAGGCTGTGAGCGAATGCATCCGGGAAGGGATTCTGGAGGAATTCCTGCGCAGTCAGAGATCGGAGGTCGTAGCCATGTCTATTTTTGAATATGATCATGAAGCAGAAATGAAAAAACTTGAAGATGAACTTAGGGAAACTATAAGAGCTGAAGAGCATGAGAAATCCTGGACAGCGGGCCTGGCAGAAGGTATCGCAGAAGGCAGGGCAAAAGGTATGGCAGAAGGCAGAACCCGATTTTTACTGCTGGTCCTGAATCTCCGCGGCACGGTTCCGGAATGGCTGAAGGAGAGGATTCTCTGCGAAAGGGATTCCGAACTTCTGGAAAGCTGGATGAAGGCGGCCGCCAATGCAGTTTCTGTGGAGGACTTTCTGGGCAAAACAGGCCTGAAGGAGTCCATCTGAGCATTACCTTCATAAAAATTCATTGACTTTTCCCCGCCCTGTTGTTATACTGTCATAGTTTTCAATCGCTGCTGACGCTTCGTCACCGGATGAAGCGGGTTTTCAGGCATCCGGAAACTGGCCGCAGGTGTAGCATGTTTTGTGCTATAAGGTCAGTTTCATGGGTGCCTTTTTTAAACAACGGACGAATGAGAAAGGAACAGCTTCATGACGTACAGAACACAGGAACATATAAAAGCGGAAAAAAGAAATGAGAAAAAAGAACGGAAGCCGGGACATGACAGCATCGCTCTGAGCCTCATCTCCTTCAGCATCCCGCTGATTTTAAGCGGCATTCTCCAGCAGCTTTATAACTGGGTGGACGCGTTCGTGGTGGGAAACGTGGACGGAGAACTGGCTCTGGCCGCCGTAGGCTCCACCAGCAGCATCATCAATTTTTATCTGCTGGCGCTCACAGGCTTCACCCTGGGACTGGCCATTCTTTTTGCGCAGAAGTTCGGAAGCGGGAGGACGGAAGAGATGTCCGGCATCCTTTCCACCTTTTCCGTCCTGCTTGGTGCCGTTTTTCTTCTGCTGGCTGCCGTAGGCATCATGCTCACTCCGCAGATGCTCCGTCTGATGAACACAACTCCGGATACCTTTGACCTGGCCGCAGACTATCTGCAGATCATTTTTCTTGGAGTTCCCTTTCTCGCGGTTTACAATGTATACTCTGCGGCGCTGAGGGGACTGGGAGACAGCCGGGCGCCCTTCTTCTCCATCCTGCTCTCCTCCGCAGTCAACGTCATTCTGGACATATGGCTGGTGGCCGTGCTGGACTGGAGCGTATCCGGCGCTGCCATTGCCACAGTGGTTTCCCAGGTCGCAATGACGGTCTTTCTTGTGACCTACGCTGTTCTCAAATATCCGCCGCTCCGGTTCGGCGTCGGGAAAAATCTGATCCGGAAAACCGCTCTGAGGGAAGGCGTCAGGCTTGGCTTTCCGCCCATGATCCAGTCCAGCGTGAACGCCTTTGGCAATCTGATCCTGCAGAACTTCATGAACGGCTTCGGCAGCCAGACCGTGGCAGCCATCACCACGGCCTACCGGGTGGATACCATCGTTATTCTCCCCATGACCAACCTGGGCTCCGGCATTTCCACTCTCGTGGCGCAGAGCTGCGGAGCCGGAGATGAAAAAAAGGCGCACAAAACCTTTCTGGTAGGAACCGGAATGATGATAATAGTCTCCCTTCTCCTCACCTGTCTGGTGATTCCGATGGGCGGTCCTCTGATCTCCCTGTTCGGAGCCAGTGCGCAGGTGGTGGAAATCGGCCGGAACTTTTTCCGGGGACTTGCCGTCTTCTATATTGTACTCGGTCTCTCCACCGCGGCGCGCAGCTTCCTGGAGGGAACCGGGGACGTGCTGTATTCCAGCTTTGCCGGAATTTTGTCCCTGATCGTGCGGATCATCGCCTCCTATGCCTTTGCCCATATTTTCGGCAACATGATTATCGCCTATGCGGAGGCCTTTGCCTGGGGCGTGATGCTCCTGCTGTATCTGGCGCGCCTCGCTGTAAAATGGCGGGGCCGGAAACAGGATAAGCCGGACGGTCAGAGCTTTCTCTCCTGAATCATCCCTGTTCATTTTCCCCGTCGGAAGCGTCCTCCGGCGCTTCCTCTTTTTTACGGAACAGCTCCATGAGCACCACGAGGGAAAGCGGCCCCTTCAGGATTCCGGACAGGCCGAACAGCTTCACGCCCGCGTATACGGACAGAAGCATGAAGACCGGATAAACGCCCGTCCGCTTTCCCATCAGCTTCGGCTCCAGCAATTCCCGCGCGCCCACGCAGCAGATATAGACCGCCAGGCACCACAGAGCCGTTCCGGCTCTTCCGCATATGAGCTGCCAGAGCGCCGTGGGAAGGAGGATGACGCCGGTGCCGATGAACGGCAGGGCGTCCAGGATTCCCGCAAAAAATCCGAGGACAAAAGCGTTCCCCACCTTTCCCAGCCATAATCCGGCAGAAGCGATCGCCATGATCACCAGAAGGATCAGCGCCTGTGCTTTTACATATTCCAAAACAAGGCTCAGAATCCGCTCTGCGGCCGCAAGCACTGCCGTAAGCAGCCGGCTTTCCGGCTTTTTTGCGGAATCCGTTTTCCATTTTCCCCCATCATCCCGCTCTCTTTCTCTTCCGCCGTTTTGTCCGAAATTGCGCATCAGGCTGTCATAGTCCCGGCACAGGAGGAGGGAGGCGATGAAGCCCACGCCCAGGAAGGCGGCTGCGGAAATCAGCTTTCTGACATACCACCAGGATTCCTTCATCAGGTTCGGAACCAGTTCTACACGAAGCTCTTCGATGAATACCTCCACCCGCTCCAGAACCACCTGTTCCACCTTTCCGGCATCCAGCCCGAAATGCTCTTCCACAAACATGCAGCAGTCTCCGAAGAAAACCTCGATCTGTCCCCCTACCTGTCTGGAAATGCCGTCCCAGTTTTCCACAAGCGTTCCTGCCTCCCCGGCCGCATACTGAAGCAGTGCGGCAAGAAGACCCAGCACGAGGACAGCCGCAAGCACCAGCACCAGAGCCAGCAGCACTTCTTTCTTGATATGCGTCCGTTTCTGCATCCGGTTCAGCCAGGGATTCAGCAGGTAAACAATACAAAAAGCGAGCAGGAATGGCGAAAGCAGTGGGAACAAATAGCGAAATCCCACATATATGCCAATTCCTGCCGCGCAGACAGTCAAAATTTTCTTCTGATTTTCCTTCCAGACATTTCCCATACCGGCCACCGTTCCCTGACACGCTTATTTCCAGGGATAGTGTGTGTGGTTTCCGGTAAAGCTACTCTGGTATTTCCTGCCTTCCCTCCGTTTCTTTCCCGCCGCCTGCTTCCCGCATGTTTCTGGCCATCCGCTCCGAAAGCCCAAGGATCAGGAACAGGAAGGGCGTACAGCAGACCTGCTGGTAACAGAAAAAGTTATGGGCCGCATAGGAACAGACCACCAGAAGTCCCATAAGCACCTCCGGATGCTTCTTCCCGATCCTGTAAAAGCGCCGCGCGCCCGCTCCGAGCAGAAACAGAAAGGAAAGCAGGCCGCCGGTTCCGATACAGATCAGCAGATTCAGAAACTCATTGTGCGCGTTCGTCAGCACGTCCGGCTTCCAGTAATCGTTCAGAAGCTGTGCGTATTCCGGCACACTGTAGCTGTAGGCCATGAAGCAGTCCGGTCCGACTCCAATCAATTTATGAAGAAGGGGAAGGCCGGAAAAGATCCGGACAGCCATTTTCCAGTTAAATCCTCTGTCGCTTCCCCATTTGTCATTGAACAGCAGATACTGGTTATCGCTGGAAATACCGAACCATTGTTCCAGAAGACCGGAGGTATTCAGCGCAATGCCGCCGATCACCGCAAGGAGAAGGATTCCCGCCAGGACACAGCCAGACGTAAACAGCCTGCGCCCCGTCTTTTCCCAGCTTTTCTCAAAGGAAGCTCCTCTTTTCTCCTCCATGTGCAGAAGCAGAATATAAGCGGAGGCTCCAGACAGAAGAAGAATCCAGCTGAGCACTCCCATGGAAAAGGCTTCCGACAGGCTGCCAAGCCGCACCGCCTGCTCCGGAAAACCGCGCTGCAGAAAACCGATGGCCTTAAAGGAAGCCGCGCAGAGGATCACCACCTCCAGAAACCGCTCCATCCGCTTTGGAGAGGCACAGGAAGCCAGAAACAGTCCGAACAGCAGGGCCGCCAGCGCGGCAAAGGCGCTGTCGCTGTTCTGCGTCACCAGGGTCATAAAGCCCAGCGTGCAGTAGGTACCGGAAATCACGCGGACCTTCACTTTGTCTGAAGCGTAGAACAGGCACAGACCGATGGGAAGCACGGTGCAGACAAAGCTGGAATACCAGGTTGCCTGTCCGATGGTGGACAGAAAACGCAGAGTGGTGTCACTGTCCAGTCCCCGGTAAAATCCAAACGGATCAATGGAAAAACGGTGCAGGATGCCGATCACAAAGGCGATTCCCGACCCCAGCATGGCCCCTGCAAAAATCAGCTTCAGACGCCGGGGCGGAAAGAACCGGGACAGAAGAAAATAGGCTGCAATCATGAGAAGCTGGGTGCGCAGACCCATGTTCCAGCCGCCCACACCTGCCCAGGCATCCTCCTTAAACCCGCTTTCCAGGAAAGAAAGGATATTGAAAAGAAGGTATGCAAGCATGCCGATGTCCAGCCAGGAAAGCCGTCTCTTCCCCGCACGGACTGCCGCCCACATACTCCGGAGGCCGCTTCCCGGACCGCCGCCCGGGCCTCCCGAAAGCACTGCAGCCGCTTCCCGCTCCTGCTTTCTTCTGCAAATCGGTTTAAAAACAGCATAAACCAGCCCGAGCACCGCTCCCGGCACCAAAAACAGCGTGGAGATGCCGGAGAAAAAGGCAAATTTATAAGCGCCTATATCCTGATAATGATCGATCACATAGACCGGAAAAACAGTGAGCATCAGAAAAGCCCAGCAGACGACCAGAAATTCCGTACAGTCCTTCACATTTCCAAGGAACCATTCCAGCCCTCTGTCCGGCTGCGCTTCCGCATTCTGCTCCCGTTTTTCTCCCTGATCCTCCTTTGGCATATCCTGCAGAGTCCGATCTTTCCGCTCTTCCTGCTTCGGTTCTATTTTCTGTTCCGATTCTGCCATTTTTTCCTCCATCTCCTGCTTTGTTCTTTTTCCGGCTTTCTGTCTCTTTCCCGGCCTCCGCCCTGCCTGATTCACCTATTCAGCCTGTTTCTCCGGTTCCGAATGTAATTCCGCTCCAGGGATATTCCCTGGTCTCAAACTCCATCCGTTTTCCCGTGGCCGGATGAAAAAAGCTCAGCCGGCAGGCACACAGACAAATGGAACGGATTCCAAGCCGGGCGGAATATTCCCGGCTCCGCACGCTTCCATAACGGGCGTCTCCCAAGAGAGGCAGTCCTGCATGGGCGAGCTGGACGCGGATCTGGTGATGCCTTCCTGTATACAGCCGGATGGCAAGACAGCTGTGACGGCTTTCCGGGCCGTCCCCCGTTTCCGCCACACGAAAAGACAGCTCTGCCCGTTTTGCGCCGGACGTTCCTGTGGGGACCACCCGGGACAGATTCTGTCCGGGCTCCTTCTTCAGCCAGTCCACCAGCTCCCGCTCTCTTCCCGCATCCGGAAGAGAAATGCCTTCCTCCACATAAACCAGCGCACGGTATTCCTTTTCCATCCCTTTTTCTACACCGTTTTCTTTCTTTACCCCCGAAAGCTTCCCGGTACCTGCTCCGGACGCCTGCCGGGAAAGCTCAGCCGCCGCCTTCGGTGTCTTCGCAAACACAAGGATGCCGGAGACCGGCTGATCCAGCCGGTGCACCAGCCCCAGATAGGGAAGCCTGCCTCCGCTTCCCGACGAACTCTTCGATCTTTGAGACGCCGCCAGATAATTTTTCAGCTCGCTTACCATATCCGCCTCTCCGGGCCTTGCGCTCTGAACCGCAAGACCTGCGGGCTTTAAGCAGACCAGAATCTGCGAATCCTCCGCCAGTATTTTGGTTTTCATCTTCTCATCCGCCTCCTTTCATCGCATCAGCCGGTTCAGACGCTCGGACGCCGCCAGCATGAGAACGGCAAACAGAAACAGATATCCCGAAAACAAACCGATTCCCACCACGGAGGACAGGACGCCGAACAACGGCGGCATCAATGTCGTTCCCACATAAGCGCATGCCATCTGGATACCGATGACCGCCTGCGAATTTTCTCTTCCGAAATGCTCCGGCGTGGCATGGATGATGGAAGGATAAATGGGCGCGCAGCCAAACCCGATGACAATCAGTCCGGCCAGAGAAACCTGATCCATTTTGACCGGAGCGGCGACCAGCAGAATACCTGCAAACACCACCAGTGTACCAAGCCGGATCATCCATTTATCTCCAAACCGGTCCGCCACAAAACCGCTCAGAAACCGTCCTGCCGTAATCCCAATACAGAACATGGAAGCGAATCTGGCCGCGACGGACGCATCAATTCCCCGGAACTGCACCAGATAGCTGCTGGCCCAAAGCATCGTGGTCTGCTCCAGTGCGCAGTAGGAGAAAAAGGCGATCAGAACCAGCCCTACCCCGCGGATCCGGAGAGCCTGCCGAAGCGTCAGAGGTTTTTCGCTCTCCACCGCAGCAGCCGTCCCTCCCGCCGCTGCTTCCTTCACCTCCCTGGCCGCCGCCTGCTGCAAAAGGCGCGCCCTTTTCCAGACCGGCAGGCTGAGAAACAGAACCGCGGTAAGCACAAGCTGCAGAAGGGAAACCGTACGATATCCCTGCTGCCAGCCAAGCCCTCCCGTCAGGCTGTAGCTCATGATATAGGGGCTGATGATGGTTCCCACGCCCCAGAAGCAGTGCAGCCAGCTCATATCCCGGGAAGAATAGTGAAGCGCCACATAATTGTTCAATGCCGCATCCACAGCGCCTGCGCCCAGGCCATATGGCACCGCCCAGAGACACAGCATCCAGAATTCATTGGAAATGGAAAAGCCGAAAAGAGCGGCCGCCGTCATCAGAACGCTGACCGCAGTAACAGGTCCGGCTCCGAACTTTCTCGTCAGCCGGTCAGAAAAAAGGCTGGAAATAATGGTTCCCGCCGAAATGATCATGGTTACGAGTCCGGCCCAGGAAACCGGAACTCCAAGCATCTCATGCATCACGGGCCAGGCAGATCCCAGGAGGGAATCCGGAAGGCCGAGACTGATGAATGCAGCATAGATAATTGCGAGCAAAAGTGAATACATGGGTGTTTCCTCATTTCCGGAAAATCTGACTTTTTGTGCAAAAGAAGTCGTTTCCGAAAACAGCTTACCATATGAGATGCAAAATGCAAGAGAAAATTCTGTTTTAAAAGCCCTGAATCCGCCATGCCGGTATAAACTGTCCAGTTTCTACCGGCTGTCCTTACTAATTCGCCAGATGGAAAGGACAGCCAGGCCCAGGCACAAAATACAGCAGGGTATCATTATTATTAGTGTCATCGCAAGAACAAACAATCTGAACATATTTTGTCACCTCAATATTCTCTCTCGTCTTTGACTGCATCCATTTTCAGCACTGTACCGGCGCGCCCTCCGTTTTATCCTTCATTCCATCCCGCGATTCTGGTCAGAATGATTTCCGGATACCCGTACAGGCTGGCCGGATAGCTGCGCAGGTTGCCAGTGTTGGAATCCACCAGATAATCCACCACCTCGCCCTGTGCGTTTGTCACCACAGACGCAATCACCACCGTATGGCCCCAGTCCCCGTCGATCCCCATATGGAGCAGATCTCCGGGTTCTCCGGAAAAGTAAGGCGCTTCCGTCTCCGCCACAAGGCCGTATCCGGAATTTGCCGCCGCATATTCCACGAACTCATTTACGCCGGTCCAGGAGCTGGAGCGTCCCTGAGCGCCCGGGCTGTTGGACACCTCGTCCGAATACCATTTCCAGACCGCATCTCCGTAGATATCCATGGGAATTCCTCCGGCAAGGAGCACCTGTGAGGCAAAATTCTGGCAATTTCCTCCGCTTCCGGCATAGTCGGGCCACGCATCGTTTCGTTCTTCCACATATCTGTCCGCATAGGCCGCCGCAGCCTGTCTGTCATAGGTGTACTGCGCCTGCAGCTCCTCCGGTTCCCTGTCCCGGTTCATCTCTCTGGCAAGAAGCTCTTCCTGCGCCAGAATGAGATATTCCGGAGCCGCCTCCGCATATCGGAGTGCCGCTTCCTCTCCGCCGCCCTCACTCCAGAGCATCATATAAACCGCATCGAACATCATATGGCTTCTGATTTTCCAGCTTCCGTCCATCTGTTCCAGCTCAAACTGATGAAAGCCTCCATAGCGCTCAGAAGCGATCTCCGGATTCTGATTAAAATTCTGTGTGTTATCTTCTCTGGCAAAAATGTGCAGGGAGCCGTCTTCCTCCTGCGTGATTTCGCTCAGCGTCAGAGAATAACTCCAGGAAGCGAGCGTATAGTCCGCATCCTGCATCTGTCTCAAACCGATCTGAAAATCGATGGCGCTGTCCGCAAGGGCCGCCTGTTCCTCATCTGAAAAAAGAGAGGCGATCTCCTCCTGCGGCTCAAGATCCTCCAGGGAGGAGAAATACAGGTTCATATAATCCAGAATAATCTGTTCCTGCTCTTCATTCAAAAGCGGGACCTCCGAAGCGTAAAAGAGTTCACCGCTTCCGCGCATTGCAGAACCGGCCTCATCTCTCTCAACGTCATCCGTTTTCGAAGTGCCTTCCTCTTCGGCAGCCAGCCTCGCCGAGGCCGTTTTCGATCCGTTGCCCTCCGTTTCCGATAAAGCAGCCGCCTGTCCCATCAATGTCTGCGCGGAAGCTGTCTGCGTCACGGCCGCCGTCCGTTTCAGGCTGCCGCAGCCCGCCAGACAGGACAGAAACACGAGGCATGCTGCCGGAAATATTGCCTGACGGGCCGCCAGACATAATGTCCGCCAGAACCTCCGGCAGGCTGACCGGCCAGGTTCCTTCAGAGGCACCTGCCCGGATGTCCGGCAGGCTACATCGTTTTTCCAACAGCCTTTTTCTCTGTCCATTTCCAATCGTCCTCCATCCTCTTCCGCTTCCTCCGGGCTTCCTGCCCCATAAACGGCTCTTTCCACAATTTGCTGAATCCTTACGGCATCGCATAGGGAAGGGCACAGGCGGCAGCAGGCTTCTCCGGAAAGTCCTCCTGCGTCCCGTCATACTCCGTCATATGCCCGCAGAGGCGAAGCATCTGAAGCAGTCTGTCAAATACCTGCCGGCAGTCTGGGAAGAAGCTCCGCCGGAACACGGGTATAGACGGACTGCGCCTCCTTCGCACAGGCATCCTGCACTTCTCCGTACCATTCCATCTGCACGAAAAAGCTTTCCGGTCCCCTCTCCGATGTGCATATCCTGCTGCTCAATTTTCAGATACCGGGAAAGAAAAAACAGAGGCGGAAAGGAAAGCAGCGCCGCCATACTCAGCACCAGAAGAGGAGGATACCGGTACAATCCCGCTATATAGAGGGATAAAATGACAAAAAGGAGAAAGGCCGCTCTTTTCATCGGCTCTTCTCCCCCATCGGCGGCCTTTTTGTATTTTCCAGGATTTCCCTGACGATCTCCTCCTTCGATCTGTTTTCCATTCTCGCTTCCACATTCATGGTGATCCGGTGTGTGATCACATAGGGGAACTGCCGTTCCACGTCTGCAGGTGTCACATAATCCCGGCCATCCAGTCAGGCCGAAGCCTTTGCCATTTTCACCATGGCGATGGTCCCTCTTGGGCTCGCTCCTCTTTCGATATAGGGATGATTTCTGGTTGCCGTCACCAGGCTGAGAATATATTCATATACCGCATCGCTGATAAAAACCGTATGGACCGCGCTTTGCATGTCAAGAAGCGTTTCCCGATCCAGCACGTTTCCCGATCCAGCACGGGGCTGGCCAGAATCGTCCGTTCCTCTTCCCCGACGCCCTTCGCCAGCGCCAGCTCGCTCTCTCGTCACTCCTTCCACTGTTACCCTTCGTTCTTCCATCACCTCTAAAAGCGCCGACTGTGTCTTTGGGGAAGTCCTGTTGATTTCATCTGCCAGAAGCAGATTGCAGAAAACACAGCCGGGCTGATAGACAAACCTCTCTTCGGTAGATGGAAAATCCGGTCAGATCTGATGGCATCACATCAGGAGTGAACTGGATCCGCCTGTAATCCAGACCGAGGACTCTGGAAAAGGCCGCGGCCAGCGTGATCTTACCTACACCGGGGATGTCTTCCAGAAGAATATGTCCGTTTGCCAGGATCGCAGTCATGACTTCCCGGATCTCCTTTTTCTTACCCAGTATGACCCGGCACATCTGCACCACAGCCTCCCGTACCCTTTCCTGATCTGATGTCAAATGTTCCCACCTCCGTTCGGATGAAGTCTGTATTTTCAACCTACATAATAATTGTAAAGAATTTGTGAGAAAAAAGTCAGATTTTTCTGAAGCCTGTTTTACAATCGGCCTGCCTCATTGCGTGCCGACTGCCTGCGCCCGGCTTCCTTTTCCGAATAGCAGAACCAGAAAATGTTCAGCCCATCCCGGCAGTCCACTCCATACTCCATTCCATGAGCCTGCAGGATCGTGCTGACGATGGAAAGGCCAAGACCCGTTCCTTCATGCCGCCCTCCCTGATGCTGGCTGCGCTGATACCGCTCCCAGATCAGCTCCCGGTCCTCCTCCGGAATGGCCTCTCCCGGATTTTTCACCAGAACCGTACTTTTGCCGTCTTTTTTCTCAATCTCCACCGTAATTTCCAGGCCGTCTTTCGTATGGTTCATCGCGTTGTAAAGAAGATTTCTCACCACCTGGCTGATCTTCAGCGCATCTACATATGCCGCGATCTCCTTTTCCGGCGTTTCCAGCCGGAGGGTGATTCCATGCTCCGCTGCGCTCTGCTCGCACAAAAGCACCTCTGATTCCACGATCTCGTACAGATTGTACCAGTCCCTGCGAAGCTGCAGATAGCCCGCCTGAAGCTGGGAATAATCCAGAATATCGCTCACCATCTCGCTCATCCTGTGGGATTCTCTGATGATCAGATTCAGATCCTCTTCCCGCTTTTCCTGATCCTTCCAGTGAATGTCCCGCACCATTTCCGCGTAGCCGCTGATCAGCGCCAGAGGTGAACGAAGCTCATGAGATACGTTCGCAATGACCTCCTTACGCAGATCATCCACACGCCGAAGCGCCCGGCCCAGCTGCCGGACGGACTCCGCAAGCTGTCCGATCTCATCCTTTCTTACCAGATCCGGTTCTGCAGTCAGGTCACCCTTTGCCAGCTCATCCACCGTTCCCTTGATGATGTGGATTGGCTTTGTAAAGCTCCTGGAAAGCAGCGCCGCCAGCACGGCGGAGACAAGACTTAACAGTATGCTGAACGCAACCAGCTGTTTCCGGTTCATGTCCAGAACCTCATACAGCTCCGTAAAGGAATGGTACAGAACAGCATAGGCCTCCTGTCCTTCATATTTCACCGGAATTCCCATTTCATAGGAATACAGCCTCCCACCTTTTCGTTTCTCCTGAACGTAGCTCTCTCCGTTCAGAATGTCTTCATACGCTTCACTGTTTTGAATATCCTTCCAGACTGTGATCTCCTGGGAATCGCTTTCCAGATCGATGGGCAGGCCATAGCTGTACATCGCCATCAGCCTTCCTTCTCCATTTACCAGAAGCAGCTTACCGTCCGCCGCCTTGCTCAGATAGGGGATCAGATTGCCATTCTCAGCCAGATCGTCCGTCATCAGTTCTTCCATAATGGGATCCAGCCTGTCCTGGATTCCGTTCACGGCCATATTCACATAATTTCTCTCCATCACCAGAATCTGAATTACCCACATAAGACCGATGGTAAAGACCACCAGCACCATCATGATGAGCCAGAGTCTCACTCCCATTCTGGAATGAAAAGGGATTTTTTTTACGTTTGAGGTCCTCTCATGAAGCGCGGCCTCCTTCTCTTTTTCAGGACTCTTTGTAGTCAAATTTATATCCTACCCCCCATACCGTCTGAATCAGCCGCCGGTACTCGCCAAGATGCTCCCGCAGCGACTTGATATGTGTATCCACCGTCCGGGTATCTCCATAATATTCATATCCCCAGACCGATTCCAGAAACTGCTCCCGTTTCAGAACGATGTGCTCATTGCGCGCAAGCTTCACCAGCAGATCAAACTCCTTCGGCGGCAGGGAAATCGTCTTATCTCCTGCTTTTACCAGCCGCTCCGCCGTCAGAATACAGAAATCACCAAACCGAAGCGCGGTACCTGCAGCGTTTCCCGCCCGCTTCAGCACGGCGTTCACCCGCGCCATCAGCTCCTTCGGACTGAACGGCTTCGAAACATAATCATCCGCGCCCAGATTAAAACCGAACAGCTTGTCATATTCCTCGCTCCTCGCCGTCAGCATGATCACCGACACCTGAGAATGCTCCCGGATATGGGACAGCGCTTCAAAACCGTCCACCCCAGGCATCATTACATCCAGAATCACAATATCAAATTCCGTCTGCCGCGTATTTCTTACCGCCTCTTCAGCATCTTCCGCTTCCGTACACTGAAAATCCTCCAGTTCCGCATATGTCCGCACCAGTTTGCGAAGATGGGCGTCATCGTCTACAATCAGCATTTTTTTCATCCGGATAGCTCCCTTCCAGTCAGAATTTCACTTACTATTGAGTTTAATTGATTTACAGAGAAAAGGGTATCTTTAATTTGTAATATTTTTGTGAAGAAACTCTGAAAAACAGATGTGAAAACGGGATACACTCCGGTTCTTCCCGAAATGCATCCCGGCTTTTGTCCGGCTGAAAGCCTGACCGGAAGATGCGCCGTCCTGAACGGCTGCAGAATCCTGAAATATTTTATCAGCTTTTAAGGAAATCAATCAACGGAGTCAGATACCTTCTCTCCGTCCAGTCACAGGACTTTCCGGAAGCTTCCATCAGCGCCCTTTCCCACGGCTCCAGCGTCTCCCTGTCCTTTTTCTCCACGGACTTCATCAGAAGGCGGCACAGTGTCCGGTCCGGAAAGCTCATCTCCGCCTCATTCCAGGCCCCACGGCAGTAAAAACACGGTATGCCCTTCAGCCCGTCCTTAAAATTATGCGCATACAACTCCTCAAACGCCTTCTCCTCATAAGGAGAGGCTCCTACACAGAACACCGCCAGCCGCTTCCCCTGAAGCTGCTTCAGATTCTTTCTCAAAAATCCGATCCCGGCAATCCCTGAAGCGTAAACTCCGCCGCCCAGCACAATCGTATCATAACGGCGCAGCTTCTCCACGGAAGCCTTCCTGGTCTGCATAATATCAAAACAGGTCTCCTCCGCCAGCCACTCCGCATATTTCGCCGTCGCTCCATATTTGGAGCGGTATAAAATAATCCCTTTCCCCATGGAATACCTTTTCCTTCTTTCGCGTGTTTTCCAGAACTGCTTCTGCGATTGCCTCTTTACGCAGTTTTGCTTATCATAAAACACACGCCCCCAAAGAATCTACCATGGTTTTGTAAAATGTTTTCCTGCGCAGCGGCATTGGGCTGGCATGGCGCTTCCTTCTGTCCTACGCCTTCCTGCCCCGCCGGTACCCCCAAAGGGCTGCCTTTCCCGCAAGGCAGGCAAGCCCGGTCAGCAGCAACACACGTTTTACCTTTTCAGCCGCCTCTTCCTTCGTTGCCGGACAGAGCCTGTAAAAAAAATCTTTGATCGGCCTCGTCGTCCGTTCACCGACCAGCTCTCTGTACGTAAGCAGCCTGGTCTCATAGGCTGCCGGATTTTTTTCATAAAAAATGAATTCTCTCGCCGCCCGGTCGACTCCATCACCATAATCATTAAAGCCGCAGGAGGGCGTGTAGCCCAGATCCACTCCAAGCCATTTTCCCACAAAGCTGTTTTTATGATCATGGCCGCAGTAAACGGCAAAGATATCGTTCCGCTCCCGGAAGCTTTCGAACTCCCGATTGTCAGAATCCGGAATGCTGACCGCTTCCTGAAGCTTTCCTTCTCTGCATTTTTCAGGATCCAGCACATAATATTCTCTGGCATGCGTGCGGTAGGTCCGTACCGCTCCCATGGTTTTCCTGTCCACCCTTTTCAAAAGCCTGTAGTATTCCGGCAGAGGAATATGCTGAAATACAATGCCCGGCACCGGTCCGCCATTCTCCTGCGCAAATGTATCCCGGACGCCTTTATACCAGAACAGATCCCCGGGCGGCAGCGGCTGATAACCGCCCTGAGGGAGAGTGCCTCCCGTATCAAACAGATAAACCGCCATGGCGGTCTTCGTCTCGTCGCTGCTGCGGATTCCTATGGCAAAGGTTCCTTCCTTCGTTCCATGGTGGATTTCCTGGCCTCTCCTGTTCAGCCAGTCCACGCAGCCCGGCAGGCTCCGGTAAATCTCCATCTGCTCGTCATTCTGAAGTCCGCACTCCAGATCATGGTTTCCAAAGGTCACGGCAAAAGGGATCTTTCTGTCCGTAACCGGCTTCATAATTCTGCGTATGGTCTCCTCCACCCGTTCTCCTTTTCTGGAGAACCGGCGGCTTGCGCCCTTAAGCTGATCGCCTGTCAGCACCACCAGATCAGGTTTCGCCCTCTCCAGAGCTGCATTCATTAAAAGCAGCGTATCCTCTGATACATCCGGGATTTCCTGTATATCTGCAAACTGTAATATATGAAAGGTTCCGTCTTCTCTGAACTTCATCCTGCATCCTTCCTTTCCGACTGCCGCCCGTATCGGATCATATGGCTTCGAACATCCGGACATTGCTGCCGGAGCTGCTTTCCATATGCGGACGGCTTCTTAAAGAAACGAGGCATAAACTGCCATTTGAAGCTACCACCTTATCATAATCACATCTTTTTTCAAAAACAACAAACTACATAAAATCTTAAAGAAAGTTTCACATGGATTTAACTTTCCAATAAATTTTCCTTCTCCCTGCGGCCTCACATATCCCCCAGTTTCGCCGCTCCAACAATGCCCGCATCGTTTCCGAATTTCGCCGGGCGCAGCAGGGTCTGGACCTTTGACGCCCTGGAATAGACCATTCGGGCGATGTGCTCCTGCACCTGCGGAAGGAACAGCTCCGCCGCCCCGCTGATGCCGCCGCCGATCACCAGCTCCGCAGGCTGAAGCAGATTGATCAGATTGGTCAGTCCTTCCGCCAGAAGCTGTGCATAACTGTCACGTACTGCCAGCGCGGTTTCATCCCCTTCACGCACCGCCTGGAAAAACAGCCTGCCATTCATCCGGGACACGCCGCCTTCCACAAGCGCATTCAATCGGCTGTCCGGATGTGTCTCTGCCGCTTCTGCCGCCTGTCTCACCAGTGCGGAAGCAGAAGCATAGGCTTCAAAGCATCCTTTCCTGCCGCAGTTGCAGTCGATGCCGTCATAACGGATCGTCATATGCCCGATTTCCCCTTCTGCAAAATTCACGCCGCGGTAAAGCTTTCCGTCCAGCACAATACCGCAGCCGATCCCTGTTCCCAGCGTCACCATAATGAATGAAGAGGAACTGCTTTTACTCAGCAGATATTCTCCCCACGCCGCCAGATTGGCGTCATTGTCAATCAAAACCTTTTTGCCCAGCTTTTCTTCCAGCATGTCCCGGAATGGAACATCAGAAAAGCTCAGATTGTTTGCGTACTCGATCATTCCCGTCTGCGTATTGAAGCTTCCGGGCACACCCATGCCGAAGCAGGAAATATCCGACAGGTCTAAGCCATTTTTTTCCAGCAGAAGGCCGATCTTTCCAACCAGTTCTTCTATGTATTTTTCCGCTCCATGCTCTATATCCGTGGCAAATTCCACCCGATCCTTCAGCGTAAGGCCATCTACCAGCCCCACAGCAGTATGCGTTCCTCCCATATCTATTCCGATTTCGTACATTTTCTTCCCCTTTCTGCTGCAAGGCAGCATTTCATATTGAAATGAAATTGGTCGGAAGGACGATTCATTTCTCATCTGAGTATACTACATTTTTCTCTGATCTATCACCCATTTTCATCAACGTGACATTATTCTTTTTGGGCTGCGGCAAGAACCCGTTCCGCCTCCTGTCTGGTCATGGAAAAATTTTCTCTGAATTTTCCGATAATCCTCTCATCAGGCAGTCCCATTTCACGGAAAAGCGTTCGGCGCTGCGTTCATATCCCTTCTGCCAGGAAAACAGCGTTCCCTCCAGAGCAAAAAAACAGCAGCTCCTCCATCATCTGGTCTACATTATTATAAGTTTTTCCAAGAGAAGGATCAGCCTTCATCTGCTGTACTTCCCGCATGGCCTCGACTGTTTCCGCATTCGGCATTTCCCCTCCTATGTGAACTACCCATTGTCTAAAGCCAATGAGCTTCCTGCTTCATCGACCTCGTATCATCTTGCCCTTCGGCAAGAAGCATTACCTGCTATCTCCACAGGCGTTAATTTGGGCAGTCCCTGCCCTATATATTTCTGATATGCAGAGTCCATGTTATAAATTGCGTTGGTCAGAGCAAATTTGTCCACTTCCTTTAGCCATTCATAGCTTTCTTTAATTCTCTGTTACAGTAATTATTACAATCTGTTTTACTGACAGACTTTTTCTCTTTCTCATATATTTCTTTCCGATATACCAGTGTACGGTTATAAACAAAACGACAACAGCCAAATGTTTTTGTAATCTGTGTTCTCTGTTCGCTATTCGGATATATCCTGTATTTATATGCTTTTAGCATTGACTGTCATCACCTTTCTATCCCTGGTTTTCTAATGGACATCGTTGGTTCTGTTTCTATCATGTAATGAATATGGTCCCTCTTTCTTTAATATATTTATTGTATTAATTTTTATTTACAATATCAATAATTTGACGCAAATTGAAATCTGTAACCGGCCATGTTACAATCAGAAAAAAGTTTTCATTTCATGCATGAAATTACGTCCGGTCTTCGGGAAACAGGAGGGATACCCATTGCCAAAGCTGATCATACTCAGAGGAAATTCCGGAAGCGGAAAGACCACCGTTGCAAAGGAACTGCAGAAAAAACTGGGAGGCAATACAACAGGCGGCCATCCTCTGCTCCTCTCACAGGACGTGGTACGGCGGGACATGCTGAAGGTGAAGGATGGACCGCACAACGAGGCCACGCTTCTGTTGATGGAGCTGTTGAAATACGGGCACGAGCACAACGAAATCACCATTCTGGAGGGCATCCTGTACGCCGACTGGTACAGGCCCCTGTTTGAGCTGGCCCGCCGGTTATACGGGGATCAGATCTACGCCTGGTATTTTGACCTTCCCTTTGAGGAAACGCTGAGGAGACATCAGACGAAGCCAAACTGCAATGAATTCGGCGCGGAAGCGATGAAAAGATGGTGGCGCGAAAAAGACTTTTCGGATGTGCTGTCCGAAAAGTCCATAACCGCTGAAATCAGTTTTTCCGATATTATTTCAGAAATATGCGGGACTGTGCAGGGAAATGAAAATTAATGTTGGTTCAACGCTTCACCCGCTTCCCAAAGAGCGTTTTCTCATATCGTTTCAGCTCCGCCTTTGCCTGCGGCGTATCTCCTGCCTTCCGGAGGAGTTCAACGCCTCTGGCGATATCCTTCGGCCCGCCAAGGCCCCTGGTGTAAAGGTACCCCAAAAGGTAAAAGCCGTTCTTGCAGTCCCAGTCAATCCGCTCCAGATATTTCCGGGCCATTTCATAGTCCGGCTGCTGTTTTTCGTTCCACCACATGATGAGCAGTATAAACGGAATCGGGAAAATACGCAGGATCACAGCCAGAAGATCACAGACAATCATATTCCACGGCCATCTGGAAAACAGCTGGAATAATTACATTCTATATGATACAATATCTATGCTTTATATCTTATAAGGAAAGGGAAAAAACAAATGAAAGAAAAGAACAAATTACTCCAGATCGCATCAATTCTCATGATCGTATGCGCAATTCTTGCCATTATTATCACGGCGATTAACACGAACAAATCGCTCGGATCCATCTCGGGGATGACCGCGGAAGAAAGCGCCGCTGTGGAGGCGCAGCTGAACGCAGGCGGCGTGACCATGGATCAGGCCATGATGGCCGTATCGGGCATTGCTTATGTGGGCCTTGCCCTTGTCATCATTTTCAATGTGGTAAAAATCATTGTCGGCATTCTGGGCATCCGGAAGGCGGATCAGGCCACCGGCTTCTTTACCGTATGGGGAATCATTCTCCTGATCTTCGGCGTATTCGGTCTGACCAGCGGTATTTTCAGTCTGCTCGGAATCTGCAACCTGCTGGGCGGAATCGCAGCTCCGATCCTGTTTATCGTCGGCGGAGGGCAGAACAAAAAGGCTGCGGCAAAATAAGTCATTTTTCTGCAAAGAGGTGAGCTTAGGTTCACCTCTTTTTTGTTCCCGAATTCAGCATTCGATGATAAAATAATTTCAGAATCATTCACATGCAAAAATCAGCCGTTCAAAAAAAGGAGAAGCCATCATGAATCCATCCCAGAAAAATCCCCATACCGCCATGGATGTACAGGCGGTCGTCACCAGCTTTAACCAGGGCTCCATGATTCTGGAGGCCGTACAGTCCCTGTGCACCCAGACAACGCCTCCGTCGGAAATCATCCTTGTGGATGACGGCTCCACGGATGAAGCCTCCCTCCGGATTCTGGAACAGCTGGAATCTGATCCTTCCTTCTGCGTGCCCATTACCGTCCTGCGCCAGCCAAACGGCGGCGTCTCATCGGCACGAAATGCGGGCATCCGCCGCGCAGAGTCTCCTCTGGTGCTGGTACTGGATGGGGACGACAGGCTGGAGCCTTCCTACGTCGAGCGGGTCTGCGGTCTGCTGCATGAACGCCCTGACCTGGTTGCCGCGTCCTCCTGGATGCACACCTTCGGGGTTCTTGATGCTGCGATCTGCCCTGCCGGAGGCGGCATCACTGCCTTTCTTTCCCGCAACTGCTGTCCAGCCACCCACATTCTCCGGCGTGAGGCCTGGGAAAAATGCGGCGGCTATGACGAATCCATGCGCTCTGGCTTTGAGGACTGGGATTTTTTCCTGAGCCTGCTGGAAACCGCTCCGGAGGCGCGTATCGAAATCGTATCCGAACCGCTCATCGACTACCGCACCGCGCCCGCCTCTTCCAACGTGAGAAGCATGGAAAAACGGCTGGAGCTCATGCGGTTTCTGATTGAAAAGCACATCGACTCTTATCGGGCACATATTGCGGACGCAGTGCTCGGCGTTGAGTCCATTTCCATTGCAAGGCTCTTTGGCTGGGAGGGCGAAATGCTTCAGGGACTGTCCGCCGGGCAGAAACTCTGCGGCACGTCGACAGAATTTTTACAGCAGCCGTCCTATGGGGACGGCGGTATGGCCGCGGCGGTCCGGATTGCTTCCGCCTTTCCGCATCTCTTCCTGAAAGACTGATGGGTAAAACCCGGAAAAATCCCGCTTTTTTCACGGTTGCAACCTGCCGTTGCGTAGGTGCAACCGTATTTTGGTGGTCTTTCAGCGGCTGGAATCGTATCCTGAAACTGTAAAAATCAATACGAATCCATCGCCGTATACGTCCGTATATGGCGTACCGGAAGAAAGCGAGGTCTTCATGAGAAAAGCATTTTGTATCATCATCCTTCTGTCCATTCTCCTCTGCAGCTGTCAGCAGACCGCAGCCGCCAGCCTTTCTGAATATGAAAGCTCCCTTTATAAAGCACAGGAAATCTCTATCCTTTCCCCCGGCTCCCCGGAATCCATTGACACCATCACCGATCCGGAAGCCATTGCAGCCTTTGTGGAAGCGCTCCAGCCGGAGGAATGGGCTCCGGATCAGTTTCCGGATGAAGCGGCGGAAATCGGCTCTTTTCGCTTTTCTCAGGAGAAAACACTGAAATTCGGACAGACCAGGACAGACGGAAACCTGTATGAAACCGCAGTTCTCACCCTGTATGATGATTCCCGTATCGTTCTTCAGGCTGCGGAGATTGCCATGCCTTTTAAAATCAGCCGGGAATCGGAGGATTATCTGAAGGAGCTGCTTGAATGATTTATCCTTCCATAAAACAGTCTATCACATATTTATACATCGTATCTTTTGTAAAAAGGAGACGCCATCGGATTATTCTTCATTCCGAGACGTCTCCCTTCATAATATTTCTCCTAAAGTCTGAGAAACGATATGCTGCTTCCTGTGGTTAAGACTGAGTCTGTATCCTCACATCTGCATTTCGGCATACTATTTTCCCATACTCTACAAAGATACCGATATCTCCTGTCCCAATCTCATAACATCTTGCAGCCAGAGCTACATCATCTACATAAGCCAGCATAATATTTCCGCTGACTACAAGCTTTATTCTTGCAGTGTTTTTACGAAATGTGATCGGACGTTCATCCTGATAAGACTGATCCCCATCCACACGATTATAACGATCCATCACAATTTTTCCATGATGAAATTCCAGGCGGAGCTGACACCACTTTTGCAGATCCGGGTCAGTATGTATCATAATACCTGCTGCCTCTGTACCGTTTTCCCAGGAAATAACCGCATCAAACAGACAGGTCTCCGGAAGCGGTGCCATCTGCGACCAGCCAAAACCATCTTCCGCTTCTACACAAACTCCTTCATTGCAAATAGTCTGACTTCCCTGTCTGGATTCCGGATGCAGTGGAAGTGAAACAGAGAAAGCATTTTCTATAGTTTCCGGAAGCTTTACCCCCAGCGTTCCATCTTCCCTGACCAGAAACTCATGCACCAGAAGGTTGCCACCCCATACATGACGGCCGCTGTCTTTACAATCCTGACGAATTGACTGCCAGCCAATCATATAGCGTTTTTTACCATCCGTTACCGACTTGGCAGCGTAGTACTCTCTGCCATCAAACATATCGTCTGCGGAAGGAACCTGCCAGGGTCCATCAAACTGATCTGCGATCCGATATCTGGTCTCCCACCATCTGGAATAATTGGAAAAAGACAGATACCAGTGTTTCCCCATTTTAAAACAGTCGTGGCACTCATGAGTGATAAAGGTTCGCGGAGCGTACAGGGTTTTATAGTGCTCCCAGTTGTTCATATCTTCAGTCACATATACTGCCGTGCATCCCCTGCGCAGATAAGCGCCATCCTTTTCTTCAGCAGTGATCAGCATACACACCTTCTGTAACTCTTCATTCCAGAAAACATGAGGATCTCTCCAATGAAGATTTCCATAAAATCTGGTATCAGGCCGGAAGAAGAAGGAAGGATCTTTTTCCCATGTCTTCATGTCCCGGCTGATCGCCCTCATAATGACCTGCTGATTTTTACCCTCTATCCCTGCATTACCTTCACAGAAGCCTGTATAATGGAAATAGAATACTCCGTCACGCTCAAACACGCTTCCCGTCCCAATATGCCAGTCCTGGTCATCCGGAGAGCCATTCTGAAGAACAAGATAAGGCTCTCCGAAGGAAACAAAGTCTCTGGTCTCCACTGCATAGACACAGAATTTATAAAGATAGAACAGGTAAAAGACGCCATCTTTGTAAAAAGGCATGAAATCCCCGCACATTTCTCCGTGCGGCATTCCCGGATACTGTTTTTCCGGCGTGTAAAAAATATTATAATTTCCTTTCATTATTCCGCTCCCAGATCTGCAAATGTTGTATTATACCAGTCGTTTACTTCCGTCGTGATCTGATCTCCTCCAAGCTGCTTCCAGTTTTCAACAAATTCGTCAAAGCTGTCAGGCTCCTGTGTACCCATAATGATATTTACATAAGTTTCCGCCTGCATCTTGTCAAGTGCGGACAGATTTGTACTCATTCCAGGCGTGGGTGCTCCAAAAAATACAGACTGCACAAGCTTATCATTTGCCTTGTAGTCGTTAATAATGGTATTCCAGCTGCCTTCCGGGCCGATGAATTTATAATAATTCCATCCAAGAGAATCCGCTCCCTTATCCATACCATTATCGATATAATTTTTAATTACTCTGTAATACCTTGCCGCTTCCGGATGCATCTCATCTTCTGTTATTTCTCCATCCAAAGCTGCCTTGATTTCCTCATAATAGGTATTGCACTTCTGAATTGCCGGATCCATTCCGAATGCCGCATATTCAGCAAAGTTGATTCCCGTATCCGGATCCACTCCAAACGTGTTCAGAGTCTCCTCCGTTGCATCCAGAGAATTGATCTTATCCTGAAATACATTGGCGATCTTTACTAACGCTTCCGGATGTTCACAGTTGGCATTTACCGCATAGTAACGGGAAATTCTGACATAAGTAATCGGTTTTGCCGGTTCGTCTGTAGCAGAAACAATCGGGTAACACTGCCAGTCAGCATCCGGATTGTTCTCAATGTTACTCTTGCATGCGCCCCAGGGCATTCCCTCCAGCCCATAAAACATGCCAACTTTTCCTGCTGCAATATCTTCTGAAAGCTTTACCGTATCCTTGACGCCAAATTCCGGATCAATCAGTCCTTCCTCATACAGCGCATTCAGTTGGGTCAAAGCATCCTTAATACCGGGGTTGATTCCGGAATAACTGATCTGCCCGTCCTCGCCCTGTACCCACGCCTTTGCATAAGCGCCATAGGCCGCAAAAAATCCTTCGTAGCTTCCAGGACTTGCGCCGTCATCCGTAACGATATCCTTCTGAAAACCGATTCCCCAGGTATCATCTACTCCATTTCCATCAGGATCATTATTGCGGAAGGCTCTTGCCACTTCAATCAGTTCATCCATTGTTGTGGGCGCTTCCAGTCCAAGATTTTCCAACCAGTCCGTTCTGATCCAGAGCAGGTCACATGTTCCGTCAGCCGCTGAAAGCTGGGGCAGACCATAAAGCTTTCCATCTACCTTCGCAGATGCAAGCTGAATACCCCCATCCACTTCTATGGTTTCCTTCAGAAGATCGGAAGCATAGGTATCATAGCTTTCTGTGATATCGGCGAGCATTCCCGCATTGGCCAACTCGGAAAACTCCTCTGGCGGCAGATCCATCAGATCCGGCAGATCATTGGACGCAATTGCCATCGTAAGCTTCTGGGTGTAATCATCTCCTGCGGCGGCAATCGTATAATTCAGCTTTATTCCCAGTTCGTCCTCATAGCAGCGGGTCCATACATTGTCATTGATGCTGTCATTTCCCACATACTTCTCTGTGCCGTTCAGTTTGTGCATATAGGTGAGTTCAATCAGCTCTCCATTTCCGCTCTCCTGTGTTCCTGCATTCGCCTGATCAGCAGTCTCTCCTGCCGTTGAAGCGGTTTCCTGTGTCTGACTTCCGCCAGAACAGGCGGCAAGCGGCATCGTCATGGCCACTGCAAGCAGCAGGGCAAGATACTTTTTGTGTTTCATTCTGTAACCTCCTTTTCATAATCCTCTTTATCATTCAGAAGGGAAAATGATGTCCCTTCCAAATATCGTTATTCTTTAACGCTTCCCATCACTACACCACTTACAAAATACTTTTGCAGGAAAGGATAGATCATCAAGATAGGAACCGTACAAAGCAGAATCAGAGCTCCTTTGATTCCCCGCCCCGTTACTTCCATAAGATTCGGATTCATCATTAGCTGCTCAGATGTGATCTTAGTAACATCAAATTTCAATACAACAGACTGCAGATAAGTCATTAGCGGATATTTCTCCGGCAGATTCATATAAATCAATCCATCAAACCAGGCATTCCAGTGATTTACAATGACAAAAAGAGATACCGTTGCCAGGGAAGGTTTGGACAAAGGAAGATAAATTTTAAACATCGTCACAAACCAGCTTGCGCCGTCCACCAGTGCCGCTTCCTCTATTGCCTTCGGCAGGCCCCGGAAAAAGTTCATGGTAATCAGAACACAGAACATTGGAACCGCATCCGGCAGAATAAGTGCCCAGAAGGAATTAATCATCTGCATCTTGCTGACCACCAGGTAGGTAGGTATCAGGCCGCCATTAAACACCATTGTTACCAGGAAAAACCAGGTATAATATTTCCGACAGCGAAACATCCGGGGATCATCCTTTGAAAGTGGATAGGCCACAAGAACCGTAAGAGCCAGATTAACCGCCCATCCCAAAATCACCCTTCCAATTGTGATTCCAAAAGACTGAAAATACTGTTTATTGGAAAGAATATATTCATAGGCTGCCGTATTGAATCCCTTCGGCCAAAAGGAAACCGCATTTGCATCAACCATGGATCTGGCGCTGAAGGAAATGGCAAACAGGTTAATCAGCGGGAGCAGGCATGACAGGCTCAGAAGTCCCAGGAACACATAATCAAAAACCATAAATATCTTTCTGGATAAAGACTGTTTTAACTTCATGCTTCTGTTCCTCCCTTAAAAGACCTTGTATCCGGCCAGCTTATCCGCCAGCTTATATCCGACCATGATCAGCACAAAGGAGATCGCGGATTTAAACAGGCCTACTGCAGTTGCCAGATCAAACTTCGCCTCTATCACACCGATCCTGTATACATAAGTGTCAATGATATCACCGGTGGAGTATACCTGTGGACTGTATAGATTGAATACCTGCTCAAACCCTGCCTGCAGAACATTTCCAACACTCAGTACCATCATCAGAAGAATCATTGGGAGAATACCTGGAATTGTCACATACAGCACCTGTTTAAACTTTCCTGCTCCATCAATTCTTGCCGCTTCATAATAGGTCGGATCAATTCCCGTAATCGCAGCAAGATATACGATAGTGCCCCATCCAAGTTCCTTCCAGATGTCGGTGACTGCCATCGTGTACGGAAACACTGTGGAATCTCCCAGGAAAAAGACCGGCTTGAAGCCGAGTGTCTGAATCAACTGATTTACAATTCCTCCCGATGGAGAAAGAATATCAATGAAAATACCGGCAAGTGCTGCCCAGGAAATGAAATGCGGAAGATACAATACGGTCTGAACTGTTTTCTTATAATGTTTCTCCCGGATCTCATTTAAAAGAAGTGCGATTAACACTGGGAAAATCAGGTTTCCAACCATTTTCATTACAGCGATAAAAACGGTGTTCCATATTACGCTTCCGAAGCCAGGCAAAGAAAACAGATAACGATAGTTATCCAGTCCCACCCATGTTTGATCAAACAACCCCTTTAAGGGGGTGTAGTCCTCAAAAGCCATGGTAATTCCGGCAAAGGGGATATATTTAAAAATAAATGTAATAATAACTGCCGGAAGCAGCATGATATGGAACGGAAGCTCTTTTCTAAACCAGTGCTTTTTTACTTTGCTTTTAACGGTTCTCATAATGCTCCTCCTTTCTTTAAGCTCATGATATCAGGAAAGGAGGAAGCTAAAAATAAAACAATTTATACTTTTATAGTAATATTTATAGTTAAATTTTATACTCCGGAGAAGGAACGTCCACATCGTACTTGATTACTGAAAATTCCGCAGTCCCGTCACACGAAAAATAGATTCCCTGCGCAGATAAATCTGTATAAATAACGGTAGACATGGCCAATTCTCCATCATTTACAAAAATTTCAACAGAAAAGCGATCCATAAGAATGCGGAATTTCATTTTACTCTCATCCTGCTTCTCCCAGGGTATGGTTCTAACAGCAGTCAGATCATGCGTCATTCCAGACCAGGTCCGATCCAGCCTCAACATACCTCTGTCTTTGTCATGAACCAGAAGCGTACAATTTTTCTGATTTGCAGCCAGGGAGATCTGAAATTCCCGGTAATTTCCCTTTTGTATTTCTACCGTCATATCCAGAATCCGTCCATTTATACCATACAGTTCTCTTTCCCCACCGTCACAGGTCAGAACCACGTCCCGATAAACCACTTTATTTCTGCGATAATTTTCCAACTCCCTTACAGGATTCTGAATCAGCCTATCTCCTTTCAGACCAAGTTCTCTCGGAATCGTCATCATCCCATTCCATGCTGTTCCGTCCGGCGTCAGATCATTGTCCCAGCTGTGCATCCACCCGATCATGATCCTTCTGCCATCCTCCGTCTCCAGTGTCTGGGGAGCATAAAAATCCAGTCCGCAGTCAATCTCATGCGCCTCTCCCCGCCTGAAATTTTTTTCTTCATCACAGGTTCCCACAAAATAAATAGAATTATTTCCATTGTGAAATTCCGTTTTTTCTGCCTGCATGGCTACTGCGGAAACCAGCAGAATTTTTCGGCCATGCAGATCAAAGAAATCCGGACACTCCCACATCGTTCCATAACGATTCTGATTCCTGTCCAAAACACCTTCCAGCTTCCATTCTACAATATTACGGGAAGAAAAAAGCAGAATCTGCCCGCCTTCTTTTTGGTCCATTCCACCCACGGCCGCATAAAAGTTCCCTTTTTCCCACCAGATCTTCGGATCACGAAAATCCGCCTTTACACTTCCTTCCGGAAGAAGATCTGTACAGATCACAGGATTTTCTTCAAGCTTTTCATAAGAAATACCATCTCCTATCGCAATGCTCTGCGTCTGAAATGTCTCTCTGGTCCCATCTTGCTTTTCCGTTTCCTTTACGCCTGTATACATCAGGATATGCTTTCCCTCGTGCTCGATGGCAGATCCGGAAAAGCAGCCCTGTCCATCATAATCCATATCTGGTGCCAACGCACAGGGAAGCCTGTCCCAGCGTATGAAGTCCACTGTCTTACAGTGTCCCCAGTGCATGGGGCCCCAGTGATTATCATAAGGATGATATTGATAAAACAAATGATATTCTCCCTGATACAGGGAAAATCCATTAGGATCGTTAATCCATCCCACCGGAGCCGTCACGTGAAAAACCGGATATTTCTCCGGTGCTGCAAGTCTTTCCCGCTCATACTTTCTGGCCTTTTCAAGTTCACTGCTGATCTTATTCATCTTTTATCCTTTCATCTGTTTTTTCTGTTTCTTCCATCTGATTAATACATTTCCGAGAAGCATTGCCATTTTTTCACCGCGGCCATCTTTCTTTACGTTCCATCAGAGTCGGAAAAGGCTCATGCGGCTCTGTCTGGTACCAGTATGCCACCGTTGATACATCATCCTGCCTTTCAAACAATCCACCATAATAAACGCCGATCTGCTGAATCGTTACTTTCAGATCCTGTTCAAACAAAACAGGATCCGGAATATGCCATCTGTAAAAGCTTCTTTGCGGCGGCTGCTCATCCGTATGATAATCATTATGAACAGCTGTATCCCTTACCGAGTAATAAGGATATCCGAGAAATGGAGTACAAAAGGTATTCTCCACCGTTCTTCCATTCTCCTGGGTAGCAAAGCTCCATGCTCCTCCAAAATAGTCCTCCGTACCCGTGCCGCAGATTGTCGGATAAGCCCTGTCACCATCCAGATAGAATTTAACCTCTCCTTCTCCATACCAGTATCGTTCCAGTGTTGCCAGGGCCATATAGGTTCCCACATACTGACCTTTGCCTCTCACCCCATCCAGAATTACATAATCCTGCCCTTTTTGGGTAATCCTCTGCCTGCGCCACTGGGCATGAAAATATCCTGCATCCGGAGGAAGCTGTTCTGTCAGGCAGTAATCCACCTGATAGAAAAAGGCGCTGACATCCTCATCACACTGATTCTCCAGTGTGATTCTGGCTTTTTCCCGAAACGGCATGGGAAAGTACATGTTAAATCCCCTTGTCGGATTTACCGCAACCGGAAGTGAATTTACAGAATAGGAAACTCCAAATCCACAGCAAAAAAAATCTCCCAGAGGGCTTTCCACTGAGGGCGTCTCTTCTCCATCCCAGTACATACGAAGCACCAGATCCCTGAGTACAAACCGGTTTCTGTCACTTACCCGGTCTGTAACTGTGATCCAGATATGCTGCAGGATACCAGGGCCCTCTATCTCAGCTAAAGTGACTGTCTCCCCGGCATGAACCGTCGGGATACATGGCGATCCCTTCCGGGACGGGCCAAGATCACTGGAAGCCATACCTCCTTTTCCTTTTTCTCCTTTTCCTTTTTCTCCTCTTCTGTTTTCCCAGTTAATGCTCCTGCTCTTTCCATTTCTCAGGCGAAAAACATTATCCATTCCACCGTTCATTTCATTTCCTCCCATCTCTGCATTCTTGTGGTGTTATTCCGAAATGTGCCCGAAATATTTTGATAAAATAAGCCGGGTTTTGATATCCGCATTTCTCGGCAACTTCATAAATTTTCATTCGTGAATTTACAATCAGTTTCTTTGCCAGATCCATTCTGCATGCTTCAATATATTCACGAATACTTATTCCCGTCTGTCTCTTGAAAATTCGTGACAGATATACGGAATTAAATCCCATTGCTTTCCCGATTACCGTAAGGGAAAGATCTTCTGCCAAGTGTGAAAGAATATAAGACTTCGTTTTTTCCGCAATACCTGTCATAACGTTCTCATTGGATATACGGCAGATTTCCCTGATTGCCTGAGTCAGGGCCAGCAGATAGTCGGCTCCTTCCTTCCATGTCACAAAAGATCCCGGATCAAACAGTTCCATCAGCTGTATATGCGTTGCCAGCTGTGGTCTGATATTTTTTTTATTAATATAGGAAATCATAATATTTCCTACTGCGTAATACAGCTCTAACGCATACATAGAATGCCTTTTCGAAGCGGAAAGTACCTCCAGCACTTCTTTCAGACATGATTCAAAGGCAGCGAAGTCCTCTTCAGACAGGAAATTTTCCAACAGACCCAGTTTCTCCGCTAAAGGCAGGAACATACTTGAAAAATCTGTTTCTTCCCCATTAAAAGAATCAGTGATACTCTCTTTCCCATTTTGAAGAAAAATACTGTCTTCCCTATTCAATGACTGTCTGCGCATTTCTTCCCACAGATCATTATATTTTTGCGGGATCTCTCTCCATCCGCTCCCTTCGGCAGCAATGCCGAAGGCCATAATCAGATTCAGCTTCAGCTGAATCATTTTCTGAATATCCTGTGCAGCTACAAGAAGGAGCTCGGGGATCTGAACCTCTTCTGTCTCCAGCATCCACACAAAGGTCTTATGATACATTACCTTATGGATATAATAAATTTTGTCCCCATAGGTTTTCTGTAGAACCTGATCCACTGTTTCCAGAATCTGCTCCTGTTTTTCCTGAGTAATCTGAAACCGTAAGGCACCAAGCAGAAGCAGAATATTTCCCTTCTTTGAGAGAGGACGCTCCAGCCCTTCCATCACGTTATCAAATTCTTCTTCCGTGATAATATCCCCATCCAGAATATGAATAAGAGCCCTCTGCTTAAAAACCGGCGCCATATGAGAGATCCGACTCTGAGCGTTCCTGTACTCCTCGTCGAACAAATGCTCTGATTCCAGCAGATCAATCATTTTCCGCATGGCTTTGACTATAAATTCATCCCCTTCTGTCTTCAGGATGTAATCATCTGCATCCTGCTTAATGGCAGAATATACATAATCAAATTCATCATAACCGGACAGAAACAGAACATGTATATCCGGTTTAATCTTTCTCATTTCCTCCGCCATTTCTATTCCTGTCATTTTCGGCATTCTGACATCACTCACCACCACATCAGGCAAACGAAAACGGAATATCTCCAATGCTTTTTGGGGATGATAGCAATGATATATCCGAAAGGTCTCTCCAAACTCCGCTTCAAACAGATCACTTAATCCATCTGCTATCATCGGTTCATCATCCACAATCAAAAGAGAATATTTTTTTTGATTTTCCATGAGTGCCTCACCATATTTCTACAATTTTAAATACAGGATAATCTTTAAACCACCCAGACTGGATTTTCTGATAGCAAGGGAACTCTTCTGTTTAAAAAACAGATTCAGCCTGCTGTTGATATTTACCAGAGCTGTTACTTCTGCTCCTTCTTCCGGCTGTTCTATCCTGGTCTGAATCTGTTTCAGCATCTCGTCCGATATGCTTCCTGAATTTTCCACAATAACCAGCAGATCTTCTTCATTTTCCTCATAGCTGACCCTGAGCTGTACCTCTTCTTCTTCGTCCAGATCTCCCACCACATATTTAAATACATTTTCAATCAGAGGCTGAACGATCAGTCTGGGGACCTCTACATATCCATATTTTTCCGGGAGCTCGGGAAAATCAATCTGGATTTTATTCTGAAAACGATAGGCCTGAATCACTGCATAAGATCTGGCATGTCGTATCTCTTCTTCCAGACTCTTGCTATCCCCGGAATCTCTGGTAATATACTGAAAAAAATTCCCCAGATTTTCGCATACAACCAGACTTCCTTCTATATCTCTTTTTTTAATCAAACGATATAGAAGAAAATAACTGTTATACATGAAATGTGGGTTAATCTGAGCCTGAAGATGTTTGAAGTTCGCCTGATTAATAAGTATCTGCTGCTTCAGTTCCCTGGATATCAGTACATCAATCCGCTCCGCCATATAATTAAAATTTTCATACAGATTTCGAAACACCTCTCCCTTTCCGGGAAGAGGAATCCGATACGAAAAATTAGACCGCTTAATCTGTCCGAAAGCATCCACCAGAAGAACTTCCAGCGGCCGGAATATTTTCCGAAAGAACAGAAGGAACGCAAATATTATGGAAAGCAAAATAACAGCAATGAACAGAAAAATGCTCAATATCATCTTCTGTTGAATCAAATGAAGGAATCCCTGATCCTGCAGATAATACAAATGGAAAAAATCTCCGTTATTATCTGAACTCATCAGGTGGTATTTTTCTCCATTCATTTTCAGAATATTACTGTTGCCTGTCTTTCTCATCTCGTCCATATCAACGAGATCCGTCATAACATAAATCTGATCTTCCTCCGGGCTGACCAGAAACAGGATATCCTGATCAGTCATTCTGGAAAACTGCAGTTCCTGCCTGATCTGATCACTGTTCAGTTCAATAATGAAAATACTTAAAATATCATCTATGTTCTCTATTTTTTTTAGATAGTTCCGTGGAAACACTTCAATTATATATATTTTACCTTCGTTCAGGGAGAGCAGACGATTCTCCAGGTACATCCCCGCAAACAGATCTGCCTCATTTTCCGCCAGATACATTCCGCTTCTGTCTATCTTTATTCCCTTATCCGGAAAATACAGACGGCTTTCACGTACAAAGGAATTCAGATTATCCAGTTCCATCAGCCTCCCCCTGATTTTTTCCAGCATATCGTTCTTTTCAAAACTGTTGGCAAAATCCCACTTGCAGTATAATTCCAAAACCTGTTCATCTTCCGCCATCATATTTGCAGTAATTTTCAGTTTTGTTAATTCTTCATTCATGTTTTTAGAAAGATAATTAATCCTGTTCTGCTGCTCTTCCTCAATAATTTCAAAATAATATTCTCTTTCTCTCAGATAGGTAAGTACATTAAAAACCACACTGACAAGTGCAAAAAACAAAAAAACAAGAAGTAACCACTGAAACAGATACTGAATAAAATTCTTTTCTTTTTTCACAACATATTTTCCTCAGTTACTTTCCACAGAAACGGTCAATTTCTTCTATCAGTTCGTCCACCTGTTTTTTCTCTGCCAGGAACTCCGCATGCCCGTCCTTTTCAATCAGATAATGAGACCTGTCATAAGGAAAATACCTGATAATCACATCCTTCAGGCTCCCACTGTTTCGCTTAAAGCATAGAGACAACACCGGTTCTTCCGTTTCTACCTCTTTTTCTTCCGCTTCTCCATTAATTAAAACCTCCATAATCTTTCCATATAATTCCTTAAAAGATTCCTCTTCAAGCACTCTCCCATCCAGCGTATAAATCTGACAATTATTATCGTCCGTTTCAATGTCAAAGGATGCTGAGGTTTTTTCAGTGGTGATCTGCAGCTGCTTCACCGTAGTTAAATACACCAGATTGGCAATTCCCATCATAAAATCCTTTGGTTCCAGCGATGTCATAGTTTCCAGCTGCTCTTTTTCCACTTTATAAATATTCCCGGAGTAATCTGCCTTTACATAATAATTTCCTTCTTCATCCGTCTGTCCAACCATCAGCCTGACCGTTCCTGTATCCGAAAAAGTCTCCTCCACCACAAGTCCGGATTCCTGAAAATCCACATTTTCCACCTGCCCCAGACAGGACCAGGAAGCATAATGATCCAAAAATTCGTACAGATCAGAGACATTTACTAATTGCCTGGTTTCATAGGGTTCCGTAAGGTACCATTCCATAAAATCTTCCTGATTTTCAGATGGCCCTTTTTCCATGGCAAAAACCGTCCGTCCATCTCTGATAATTGCCAGACGAGTCATATTTTCCCGATATCCCGCCGGTATTTTATAGCCCTGGGCATCATTTTCCAGATTTAGAACCATTACTTTCGACGAGGGTTGTTCCACTTTCTTTCCAGAAGTTTCAGTTTTTCCAAATACCACTGCTCCAAGTCCGATCAGACATAATACCAAAACACATACACACAGTATCCGCACAGTCCTTACTTCCCGAGATCTCATATGCTCTCCTCCTTTATTTTATATTAACTGTTCAAATTTCCAAATTCCATACAAAAAAACATATCTTCATATCAGAAACCATACCTGAACCATGCATACTTTCCCGTTTTTTCCAAATTATCTATAAAAAATGTCCAGTGCAGATAATACACACTGGACAAAGATCAACCTATTTATGAAGGAACAGATCTCTTTTATAGCCTTCAGCCTTTCCTTCTCTCAGGAAAACACCATCCCGAACAGCGGTGACAGCACGATCATCACGCCCGAAAAGCAGAGGGAAGATACGGAAATGAGCGTGGCCCTCTGTCCGGCAGGTACCATTTCATTCAGCCGCACATCGGAGCGGACTTCCAGGAAATTGTCGCACAGCGCCGCAAGAAATCCGCCGGCGATCATGACCGCCAGGACGGGCAGAAGAGCCGCGCTCACACAGCCGGCCACCGTTATGGCGGAAACCGCGAATACCCGCCCATAGCTCCAGCTTTTGCAGCGCAGGATCAGCCTGGCTCCCGCCGCACCGCCCAGCCCCATGAAAAACAGGGCCGGACCCAGCAGCGCATCCGGAAGCCCCTTTTCCGTAAGCCTCGCCTGAAGGAAGAAACGAAGCAGGGTTGCCGCCGCTCCCACCGCCGCGTTCAGGAGGATAAGCTCCATCGCCTTTCTGCTATGCAGAAGGAAGCGGACACTCTCCCGGAAGCACTGGAAAATCTTCTTCCATACCGTCTCTTCCGGTCCATTTTTGACTCCTTCTTCTCCTGCGGCTGCATATCCCACATCCCGCAGCCGCAGAGCGCTCATCAGGCACACCGTTCCCAGTCCGATATCCGCCAGATAAGCTCTCCGATAGCCCAGCGCCAGCGCGGCGCCTGCACAGAGCGTGGCAAGGGAGGAAAAAAAGGTATACAGCATCATATCCGTGGAGGCATACCCGTCGTATTCCGCTTCCCGGCCTTCCGCCTTCAGCGTCTCATAGGCCAGCGATTCCCGCGTCCCTGACGCAAAATTATAACCGAAGGCGGAAAATACCATGGCGGGAAGCACCCCTGCCATGGAATCGGATACCAGCATGAGCAGGGAAGAAACGAGCATCATGCACTGGCTGAGCACCATGGATTTCTTCCGTCCGAACACATCCGAGATCACCCCGGACGGCACCTCAAACAGCAGGCTCGCCACATGGAACACGCTTTCCGCAAATCCTATCTCCACAAGGGAAAATCCCCTTGCCGCAAGCAGCGCCACCCAGGAAGCGCCCGCGATCTGAAACGCTCCCAGAGAAGTGTTCAGATAAAGAAGTCTGAGCTGTTTTCCGGCCTCAGACCATTTTCTTTTTATTTTCTGTGTGATTGTAAGCATAAAAAAACTCCTTTTCCATTCCGTTTTTATAAAACATGACCTGAAAAGGAGATACTGCGCATTTTTACGTTTTTATATTTTCGTATTTTTATTCCATTTTTTGAAAATCCCGGCAAACAGAAGCAGGCTGACGCCGTTTTCCCAGCGGTTCAGACCGAACCGAACCGCCGTCGTTTTTCCGGATTTTCCTGAAAAAAGAGCGCACTATCCCCGTAAAAATGAAAAGCACAGCCTTTTTCCAGTTTTACGTTTTCATTTTTCCAGAACATAGTGAATCTCTCCTGTCTTTTATACCGGGTCATTATAGCATGCCGGGAAAGGGTATGCAAGCTCTGTCTGTAAACGGACGCCATTATCATTGTTTGCAAACGGACACCATTATCATCTACCCGCATATTATTTTTTCTCCGAAACCGCTGTCACTGTGATAGAATAAAGCTGTAACACTTGTCATGGCTTTCATATGGACAGAAAGGAGCATTATGAACAAAACTGTGAATTTTGATCTGACAGGCAAGGTTGCCATTGTTACCGGTGCTTCCAGGGGGCTTGGAATTGAGCTGGCCACTTCCCTTGCGGAGTACGGGGCTGATCTGGCGCTGATGGCCGGCAACGAGGAAAAAATGAAAAAGGCTGCGGCAGATATTGTCGAAAAGACCGGCGTAAAGGTGATTACCGTAAAGGTGAATATTGCAGATGAAGAGAGCGTTCAGAAGGCGGTGGCCGCTGTTATGGATGAGTACGGACGAATTGATATTCTGGTAAATAATGCGGGGATCATCCGTTATGGACGTCCGGAAGAAATTTCTCATAAGGACTGGAGCGAATGTATCGACGTGGATGTTACCGGCACCTGGCTGATGAGTAAGGAAGTCGTAAACGCATCCATGATGGAAAAAGGCGGACGGATTGTCAACATCTGTTCTGTCAACAGTTTCAGCGCCTCTCCGGCGGCAGTCGTATACCATGTCGCAAAGGCGGCGGAGGCGGCGCTCACCAAATCCTGCGCCGCCGCATGGGCAGGACATGGCATCTATGTCAACGGCATCGCTCCCGGGAATATGCAGAATGGCGAAATGGCGCCTGATACCCCTCCGGCAATCCTTGAGAACATCCGCAACAAAGTGCCTCAGAGAAGATTGGGACAATACGGGGACCTCTCCGGCGCTCTGCTGTTTCTGGCTTCCGACGCCAATACCTATACACAGGGGACGATTATCGTCTGTGACGGCGGCCTGATCCTGGAAAGCTTCTGATCCATCAGGTTAAGACATGGAATATTAAGTTGCAGAACGTGCACCCGCCTGGCGCACCTGAAAAAGCGGGCAGCCCTTCGATTTTACGGAGGACTGCCCGCGTCTGTTTTTTTCACCGGTTCCGGCACACCGCATTTTCCCTTCATGCCGAAGCGCCGCAAATTCTGATTGAAAAATACGCTATCGAGCGTATTTTCGTATTTTCGTATTTTTGTATTTTTCAGTCTCACTCCACCCGCAGCCTCTCCACCACGGAATACCTCCGGGCGGCCCTGCAGGTTGCAACCGGGATTCCGATTCCCAGAATCACGAAGGCGGGCAGGAACAGGAAGATGGGCCAGATCGTAAAATGCCAGGTAAAGAACCAGATCAGGCTGCTGACCGCCAGACCGACGAAAGGACCTGTCGCCACGATCAGCACGAGGGCCAGCGCCAGCGCTCCGCAGGTATACAGGAGCCCCTCCAGGGCCAGCATGGTTTTCATCTGACGCCCCGTCATGCCGATGGACTGAAGCACGGCCAGCTCCCTGCGCCTTGACGTAATCCCGGTGAGAATGGCGTTGAAGAAATTCAGCACGCCCACCAGAGCCACGATGAAGCTCAGCGCTCCGCCCAGAAGCAGGAACATGTTCCGAAAACCGTCAAATTCTGCCGCATAGATGGCCTTGCTTTCATAGTCCAGCCAGGGCGCCGTATTTTCCGTATAATCCTGCAGGAAGGCCTCCATGGAGGCATCCGCCGCCTCATCCGTCATGTCGAAGGCGTAATACATCACGCTGTCGGTACCCGTATCCCGGATGAAGGTCTGCGCGTTCAGCACGAACTCATCATCTCCATAATAACGATAGCTGAGCGCCATCGGCACCGTCACCAGCGCCGCTACCGTGTACTCCACATCCCGGTATTTCACTGCGCGGCTGGAGTAAACGATATTTTCCGGCACATCCTCCCAGGAACCGTAAACCTCTCCGGTATCCGGATTATAGTATTCATATTCCTCCACATACCGCAGGGTCACCGTATCCCCCAGCCTGGCCCAGTGGCTGTCCATGATGGGATCACCGTAATCATCGTCGCGGTATACGGCAGCGACATAATTTCCTCCCGGTTCATAGAGCAAAGACAGATCCCCCTCCAGCACGGTCAGATGATCCAGGGCGAAGGGCTCCATGCCATAAAGCTGGGCGTTGTCCGCAATCCTTCCATCCTCCGTTTTTTCCGACAGACTCACCAGACGATCCAGATTCTCCGGGGTACTCCACCAACCGTTTGCGGTCCGGAAGTATTCCTCGCTGACAAACTCCTGAACGGAGGAGGTTCTTCCATACACCCGTCCCCCGTCCGCGATTCCGCCCTGGGCCCAAGCTGCATCCACAGCCGTTTCGGGCAGGGCCATGTCCTCGTTGAAGGAGTCTCCCCCGGTTTGAAACTGGCCCGCATCCGCCAGAATAAAATCGCTCGCCGTAAAATTGGCAATATACTTATCCATGTCAAAGCTGTTCACAAGAGTCACCGTCACGGCAAACAGCACCACCGCCAGAGACAGGGACAGAATGGTCACCACCGTTTTCCCCCGGCTGCGGCCCAGATTGGCCCGGGCCATGGAGAACAGGGAAACTCTTTTCCCGTTTCGGCCGCCGCCCTTTTTCTCTCCCCGCTGTTTCGGAGACGCGCCCTCCGTGTAGCGCACCGCCTCCACCGGGGAAACCCGTCCCGCCATCCGGCCGGGCCGGTAGCAGGAAATCAGCACGGTAAGCAGGGCGAAAATGCCCGAACCCACAAAGATCAGCGGGTTCAGGGAAACCAGAGACACCACGCCGTCCAGCTTCTCCACGATCACGGGAGTGAGGGCTCCGCCCAGCAGCCAGCCCAGGAAAAGTCCCAGCGGGATGCCGCACAGGGAAAGGGCCAGCGCCTGGAAGCGCACAATCCGCCGCAGCTGTCCCGGCGTGGTTCCGATGGTTTTTAACAGGCCGTAAAACCGGATGTCTCCCGCCGCCGATATCTGGAACACGTTATAAATGATCAGATAGCCCGTCAGCAGAATCAGGAGAAGGATTCCCACGACGAGCAGAAGGGTCGTCGGATCCATCCGGCCGGAAAACTGCGCTCCGGTATAGCCCCAGTTGACGCCAATATTGACGTAAGTATCCGGATTGGAAGCATCCTCTGTCTGATATCCTGCGTTTTCCAAAATCTGTTCCAGATCGGATTCGATGGACCGGGCGCCGTTTTCCAACATCACATCCAGATTCCAGCTTCCCGTCATCTGATCCGATCCCGGCGGCGTCACGTCCGTCTCCTGCAGAATCTCATCCAGGCGGCTTTCCGAGATCAGGATATGATTGGCCACGATCGCCGTATCATACTCCCACCAGCCGCACAGGACAAAGGACTGTGTGGTCTCATGTCCGTCCACCTCAAAGGTCACAGTGAATTCCGTCCCAGGCTCCGGCTCCACACCGAGAAGCTCCAGCACATGGGTATCCGTCGCCGCCTCGTTCGTTCCTTCCTCCGGCAACCGTCCCTCCACCGGATCGCAGTACATCCAGTGCGCTTCCTTCGCGTCAGAATAGCTGATTTCCACATGGGACTTGTTGAACGGCACCTCCGTTGGCATGCCCAGAAAACGCCGCACCCCCCATTCCCGGATCAGCGGATCCTCTTTCAGCTCCTCGAACTGCTCTTCGGTCAGATATTTGAAGCCTCCATGGGAAAATCCTCCCGCCTGCCGGAAGTTCGACTGCTGGAAGCCCTCGTTGATGGACATGGCGATGGTGAACAACGATGTAAACAGCATCGCCGTAAGGGCGATCGCCAGAATCGCCACCAGGTTTCTCGTCCGTCCGGCCAGAAGCGTGCGCATCCCCAGACGGCGTATACATTTTCGGTTCGCTACTTTCATACCTGCCTCCATTCCCGAATCCGGAAATTTTCTCCGTTTTTGCCCGGATTATTTTCCGCTCACAATCCGCCCGTCCTCAATGCGGACGATCCGGTCCGCCATCTGCGCGATTTCCTCATTATGGGTAATCATCACCATGGTCTGGGAAAATTTCTGTCCGGCCACCTTCATCAGTCCCAGCACATCCTGACTGGTTCGGGAGTCCAGATTTCCGGTGGGCTCGTCCGCCAGAAGGATGGCGGGCTTTGCCGCCAGCGCCCGCGCGATCGCCACGCGCTGCTGCTGGCCTCCTGACAGCTGATTTGGCCGGCTGTTCCGTTTTTTCTCAAGCCCCAGGACAGCGATGACCTCCTGCAGGTAGTCCTGATCCGGCCTCCGTCCGTCCAGCTCCACGGGCAGAACAATATTTTCATAAACGCTGAGCACCGGAACCAGATTGTAGGACTGGAACACAAACCCGATCTTCCGCCGCCGGAAAATGGTCAGCGCTTCATCCTTCAGGGAAAAAATATCCTTCCCGTCCACCGTCACTCTGCCCGAGGTCGGCCGGTCCAGCCCGCCCAGCATATGCAGCAGGGTGGATTTTCCCGATCCGGAGGTGCCCACAATCGCCACGAATTCTCCATTTTCCACCGCCAGATCCACGCCGTCCAGCGCCCGCACCTGGGTATCGCCGGAACCGTAATATTTTTTCAGGTTTTCCGTCTGTAAGATTGCCATGTTTCCGCCTTTCCGCCGCCGCAGGCGGCATTTTCATAAAAAAAAGCCCGCAGTGCCTTTTCACACTACAGACTTTATCATAGAAATCTTTCCCGGTACTGTCAGAAATGTGACAGAGTTGTCATTTTTCGTACCAAACATTGTGCGCAGAAGATGTACGGTCTTATCTCTTACCGCGGAAGATACAGCGAAAAGGTGCTGCCGTTTCCCGGTTCGCTTTTCACCTTCACATATCCGCCCTGGCCGGAAGCGATCCGGCGGGTCAGATACAGGCCGATTCCCACGCCTTCCGCCTGCCAGGCGGAGGGGGAACGGTAAAAACGGCCGAAAATTTTCGCCTGCTCTTCCTCCGGAATGCCTGGCCCGGTATCCGTCACCTGAATGGCGGAAAACATTTCATATTCTCTCACCTCCACGGTCACGCTGCCGCCGCAGGGTGTGTACTTCACCGCATTGTCCAGCAGGTTGCAGAGAGCCTCTTCCGTCCATTTGGGATCAAAAACTCCGCTTCCCCGCGTATTTTTCACCGCGAGGGAAATGTCCTTTTCAGAAGCCTTTGGTTCGTACTGGGAAACGGCGCGCTCCACCACCGGACTGATCTTCCCCGGCTTCGGATGAAGGGTCAGAAGCCCGGTTTCCAGGCGGGAGGTTTTGACCAGCGCCTCGATCAGGCTCTGCAGCTTTTCCGCCTGGGTCCGGATGGCCCTGACGCACTCTCCCGCCTGCGGTGTGAGCGGCTGTTCCTCCAGCAGTCCGGCGTAAAGCAGCAGATTGGCAACCGGAGTCCTGGTCTGATGGGAGATGTCGGAGATCAGGGTGCTGATCTGCTCCTCCCGTTTCTTCTGTTTTTCCGCAGATACCGAACCGGCGGCCAGATACTGATGCAGCTGGTTTTCCAGCGCGGACAGACGGCTTTCATCAAAGGTTCCCTCTGCAAAGCTTCCGTTCAACGCCGCCTCCAGCATCTCCTCCATCCGCCTGTATGTCCGCGCCATCCGCAGACGGCTCCAGAGGGCGATCCCGATCCCTGTCAGGATGCCCGCTCCCGCAACCAGATATCCAATCATATCTATCCTCATTCCAGACCGTCCGGCCTCCGGCTCCCACCCGCCTGCCTCTCATCTGCGGCCGCACGCACTCCGCTTCCGGCTGTCTCATCGGCCGTCCATGTATAGCCGATGCCGTATACCGTCCGCAGGTACTGCGGTTTTGCAGGTTCCGCTTCCAGCTTGGCCCGAAGCCGCTTCACGGTAACCGACAGCGCATTTTCCTCCACATATTCCGCCCCGTCCGTCCAGACCCGGTCCACCAGAACGGAACGGCTCACGGTATGGCCCCGGTTTTCCACCAGGACACGCAGCAGCTTCTGCTCGGTTTTGGACAGCTCCACCGCCCTGCCGTCCCTGTAAAACTCCATCCGGTCAAAATCAAACCGGAAGGGCCCCGTGGTCAGCACCGCCGCTGACACAGCCTTGCCGCGCCTGAGCTGAACGGCCACCCGCGCCCGGAGTACCGACAGGGAAAATGGCTTGGTGATGTAATCATCCGCTCCGGCTTCCAGCCCGGTGACCTCGTCCAGCTCCAGATCGTTAGCCGTAAGCAAAATCGCCGGCACCTCCGGATGGATGCTTTTCTGTTCCCGCAGAAGTTCCAGCCCGCTGCCGTCCGGCAGGTTGATATCCAGAATCAGCAGGCTGAAGACCTCCTGCGCCAGCTCCCTTCGGGCCTCCTCCAGTGTATGACAGAGAACAACAGCCGTCTGCGGGGTCTGCAGCGCCATCCCGATTCCCGCCCCAAGCGCGGCGTCATCCTCCAGCAGCAGGATTTTTTCCATTGTTACCTCCATGCCGAAGCGCTCCTCTTCTCAGGCTTCCGCCTTTCAGACCGTCTTCTTCAGATACATCCTCGCCTCATAGGGACGCAGCTTCGTCTCATCCACATCCTTATAATTGCTGATCAGAAGCTCTCCCAGACCGCTTTCCCTGATCTTCTCTCCGCTTTTTTCGGAAAGCGCCGCTTCGCCGTCATGGAAATTGCACAGCACCGTCAGCGTTTCCTCCGGCGTGGTGCGGGTATAGGCGAATATGTCCGGATCATCCGCATACAGCAGTTCAAACGCGCCGTCCACGAAAACATCGTATTCCTTTCTCAGCGCCACCAGCCTGCGGTAGAAGCTGAACACCGAATCCGGATCATTTACCTGAGAAGCCGCATTGATCTGCTTATAATTGGGATTCACCTTCAGCCAGGGCGTACCCGTGGTAAAGCCCGCGTTTTCGCTGTCATCCCACTGCATGGGCGTGCGGGCGTTGTCCCGGCTCTTCGCTTTGAGCGAAGCCATGATGTCTTTTTCCGGATATCCGGACTCCAGGCGCTCTTTATGCATATTGATGGATTCGATGTCCCGGTAATCCGCGATATCCTCCATTCCCGCGTTGGTCATGCCGAGCTCTTCGCCCTGATAAATATAGGGAGTTCCCTGCAGGCCATGAAGCAGGGCAGCCAGCATTTTGGCGGATTCCACCCGATATTTTCCATCGTTACCCCAGCGGGAAACGATGCGGGGCAGGTCATGATTGTTCCAGAACAGACTGTTCCATCCGCAGCCGTAGAGGGCCTCCTGCCATTTCGCCAGCACCTCCTTGAGCTTCCTGAAATCCAGCGGAGCCAGATCCCATTTTTCTTTCCCCGGAATCTGATCCAGACCGATGTGCTCAAACTGGAACACCATGGAAAACTCGCTTCCGTCCGGATTGCTGTAAAGCTTCGCGTTTTCCGTGTTCGCGCCCCAGGCCTCGCCCACGGTGATCAGATCCCCCTTCTGGAACGTTTCTCTGGAGAGCTCCTGGATAAATTCATGCAGCCTCGGCCCGTTGTTAGTGATTTTCAGGTCCGGCTCCTTGGCGATCTGGTCGATCACGTCCAGGCGGAAGCCGCCCACACCCTTGTCCATCCACCACAGGATCATGTCATAGATTTCCCGGCGCAGCTTCGGATTCTCCCAGTTTAAATCCGGCTGCTTCACGGAGAACTGGTGAAAATAATATTGGCCGAGCTCCGGCACCCATTCCCAAGCCGGACCGCCGAAGCAGGCGCGCATGTCGTTGGGATACTCTCCCTCCACGCCGTCCCGCCATACATAATAATCGTGATAGGGATTGTCCTTACTCTTCTTCGCCTCAAGGAACCAGGGATGCTCATCCGAGGAATGGTTCAGCACCAGATCCAGAATGATCCGGATGCTGTGCTTCTTTCCTTCCGCGATCAGCTCCTCCATATCGGACAGGGTTCCAAAGAGGGGATCGATGTCCCGATAGTCCGAAATATCATAGCCGTTGTCGTCCTGCGGCGAACGGCAAACCGGGGAAAGCCATATGGCGTCGATTCCCAGCTTCTCCAGATAGTCCAGCTTTCCGATGATTCCCTTCAGGTCTCCCATTCCGCTTCCCGTACTGTCGCAGAAGCTGCGGGGATAAATCTGATAAACGATGGCGTTCTGCCACCATTTTTTCTGTCTCATATCTGCCTCTTTTCCTGCGGCCATATGGCCGCATACGATTTTACCGAGGGAACGGACCATCTCCGTTTCTCCCCATTCTTCCTCATGCTTCGGACCGCCTCTGGCCTTCTCTTTCCTTTACGCTGCCCAGCTTCAGGACCAGGCATTCCCAGGGCCGGATAATCAGTTCTCTTTTGAAAGACGGCGGCTCTTCATAATTATTCAGAAGAACCTCCTCTACCATTTGCACCGCTTCTTCATCCGTTTCCGCAAAGGAGAGGATTGCTTCCTTCGGCAGGGCGCTGGTAATGATCAGCAGCCGGTTTCTCCCGTCATACCTTTCATAGGCAAGGATGCCGCTTCGATCCTGCCAGCGGGGGATCAGTTCCCCGTAAATAAAGGTTTCCTCCAGATCCGGCCTTTTCCGCACAGAAACCATTTGCCGGTAAAAACGCAAAAGGGAATCCGGATCCTTTTCCTGCGCTTCATAATTCAGCCAGGTATAATTGGGATTGACCGCAAACCAGGGCTTTCCTGTGGTGAAGCCCGCGTTTTCACTGCCATCCCACTGCATGGGCGTGCGGCTATGCTCTCTGCTGGCCCCGTTGATCCGGGAAAGCGCCTCCTCAGGCGTCAGCCCCTTTTCCAGAAAAGCCTCATATTCCGCATGGGTAGGCCCGTCCACATATTCGTCCATGCTCTTTTTGGGATAATCCCTCATTCCGATCTCCTGTCCCTGATAGAGGAACACGATCCCAGGGAAAAAGAAGTTGGTCACCGGAAGCATACGGATGCTGTAACGGTTCTGATCCTTTTTCGCCAGAAACCGGTCGATGCACCGGTCCTTATCATGATTTTCCAGGAAATTGCACAGAAGGCCGCGCCCTCCGACCACCTGCTGTGCCTTAAACAGCTTGTCCCGGTAATCGTTAAACATGGAAACCGTGTCATAATTCCATTCCGGATAGCTCACGTTATGATGGGTATGGCTGAAATCAAAAATGGAGCTGAAGCTTCCGTTTTCCCCGATCACATCCTCCACATCCTCCGGCTTCATGTTATCGTATTCTCCGATGGTCAGCGCGTCCGTCGGCGCAAACGCTTTCTCCTTCATCTCCTTCAGAAAAGCGGAAAGGCCGTCCACATTATTGATGTCCTCAAAGGCCAGGCACAGGCCGTCCGGCCCATCCGGCGGAAGATCGGCATATTCGTAGTTTTTCTTCAGATGACTGATCGCGTCCAGCCGAAAGCCTCCCAGCCCCAGAGCCATCCAGTCCCGGATAATCTGATAGATCTCCTCACGGAGCTTTGGATTCTCCCAGTTCAGATCCGGCTGCTGTTTCGTAAACAGGTGCAGATAATACAGTCCCTCCCGGCCGGGAACCTGCTCCCATGCGCTCCCCCCGAAGATGGAACGCCAGTTATTCGGCGGACCGCCTGCCTTTCCTTCCCGAAATACATAATACTGTCCATATTCTCCGTAAGGATCCTGCAGCGCCTTCCGGAACCACTCATGCTGATCAGAGGAATGGTTTGCCACAAGATCCATCAGGATCCGGATCCCCCTTTCCTTCGCTTTTGCAATCAGCTCCTTCATATCGTCCATGTTTCCAAAACAGGGATCAATATCCATGTAGTCAGACACATCATATCCATTATCCGCCATGGGAGATGGGAAAACCGGACACAGCCAGATCACATTTGCTCCCAGCGCCGCGATCTCATCCAGATGCCGGATCACACCCTGCAGATCCCCGATTCCGTCTCCATTCGTATCCTGAAAGCTTTTGGGATAAATCTGATATCCCACCGTTCGGTGCCACCATTGTTTTTTCATATACTACAGACTCCTTAAAACATTTGAGGCTATTTTACCGCAGGCAGGAGAGGAATACAATCTTTTTTAAATGGGATTTTGGAAAATAAGCTTCCGAAAGGAACTCTCATTCCTGCTTCGCCTGTGCCATGAAAGCCTCAATCTCATCCGCCTCGCGGATCACATCTGCCGACAGGACCTCGCACCCATCCTCGCAGATCAGCAGATCATCCTCGATCCGGATGCCGATTTCCCACTCGTCAATGTACAGGCCGGGTTCATCGGTGATCACGGCGCCGGGCTTCAGCGGCTCGTCCCGTCCCGCGCTCACATCATGAACATCGATGCCCAGGTGATGGGAGACGCCGTGCATGTAATAGGTTCCGATTTTCTCCGCGCTGTCAATCAGCCCAAGCTTCATGCAACCCTCTGCCAGAACCTGCTTACAGATCTCATTCAGCCCGCTCAGTGTGACGCCGGGTCTGGCTGCCGCGGCGACGGCGCGGTTGGCGGCAAGAACCACCTCGTAAACCGCTCTCTGACGGGGTGTGAAAACGCCGTTTACCGGATAGGTTCTGGTAATATCGGCACAGTATCCCTGAACCTTCGCGCCGAGATCCAGCAGAAGCAGCGTTCCATCCTCGCAGGTATCCCGGTTCGTTTCGTAATGAAGCATGGTCCCGTTGGCCCCGCTTCCCGCAATGGTGGGGAACGATGTGCCGTCCGCGCCCAGATAATGAACCATGTATTCAAAATCCGCCTGCGCCTGATACTCCTCCATTCCCGGTTTCAGATGACTCATCACATTCTGCAGCGCCCGGTCCGTGATGGAGATCGCCTCCCGGATCAGCGCCACCTCATCCTCGTCCTTCTGCGTGCGGAGTCCCGCGATCACAGGAAAAATATTTCTGACTGCCACGCCCGGATATTTCTCTCCGAACTCCCTCGCCCGAACCGCATTATAATCGGGCAGATCCTCCGTCTGGTGGCGGTAGCAGTCAAAATACAGGGTATTCACTATTTCTCTGGTCATGACGCCGCCGATGCGGCTTTCAAATGCATCCGTATAGGCGATCTCATCAATTCCGGAAATCTCCTTCGCTTCCTCCGCCGTCACCATTTTTCCCGTCCAGCGGACCGCATCGAGGTCAAATGCAGGGATGTAAAGCGTCGTTTTTCTCTTTTCTCCCGACTGATCCATGACGAGGATCATCCGTTCCCGTCGAAGACCTGTCAGATAGAAAAAATTTCTGTTGGCCTCAAAGGGCGCATACTCATCTGCGCTGACATGGCTCTCGATCCCCGAAAACAGAATCAGAACGGAATGCTCCTCCATTTTTTCATATACCTTCTGCCGTCTCATTTCATAATTCATAGCTTCTCTCCTTCGTCATAAACCGTTGATCCTTGCCATTCTGCCCGCAAAGATGGCCGCTCCGGCCGCCGCCTCTTCCTCATGCCCGGAAAAAGTCAGAGGGAGTGCGAAAACCTTCTCCACCTCTTCCCGAAGAAGGGCGTTTCTGCGCAGCCCGTTTCCTGAAGCTGTCAGACTGTTTCTGCCCTTTTTTACCGCCTCTGGAAAGGCCTCATACAGACCGGCAAGCTCCTCCGCCATACCGCGCGCGTAGCTCCGAATCAGGTCGGCCGGGTGAAAATTCTCATCGGTCAGCCCCAGAAATCCCGACGTTTCTCTGTCCTCCGGGCCGCCGCGCCTTCCGTAGAGGGCCGGATGGGCTTTCAGGTCCGTGGTCTGTTTCTTTTCGGCAATCTCAGACATTTTTTCATAAATATCGGAAAGGTCCGGCACCTTTCCCGCGAACTGGCCGCATACTTCTGCGAAGAAGGCGGCGAGCCGTTCATATACCTTGCCTCCATTTAAGGACGCGCCCACGTACAGATATCCCCCTCCGGGAAAAGGCCGCACGTCCGTTCCGCCTTTTGCTGCTTCCGCACAAAGGCCCCGCGCGAATACGGAAACCTGAGAACCGGTCCCCACGTTGACGCTGATGCCCGTTTCCGGTTCCCGGACCGCCCCCAGAAAGCTGGCCTGATTATCTCCCACCGCAGTAAACACCGGCTTTCCCTCATAAAAACCCGCAGCCTTTTCCCAGGGACAGATCTCCGGGTAAAATCCGGTGTCCACCCCCGCCTTTCGGAGCGTCTCAAAATCGAACCTTCCCTTTTCCAGGTCAAATCCCCCGAAGCTGGCCGCCAGGCTTTCATTCACACTGCGCCGGGTACTGCCCGTCAGACGCATGGCCAGATAATCTCCGATGTCCACGAACCCCTGCGCATCCGCGGGTATTTTCCCCGTTTCCCGCAGATAAAAATGGGTGACGCTTCCATAACCGGTATACATGGGATATCCTGTCATTCGGGAAAGATATTCCGCATAACTCTCCCGCCCTCGAAAGGGAAGGTTTCCGCATTCTTCCTTCCAGGTATAAAGCGGCGTCACCGCTTCTCCTTTCGCGTTGACATAAACAATGCCATGCATCTGGGCGGAGATCCCGACCGCATCGAAAGGAAAGCCGGATACCTCCTTCAGCAGATTTTGCACCTTTCTGACAATTGTCTCCGCATCCTGTCGGAAGCCTTCCCGGGGAAGGAACGCGTTTGAAGCGCTTCTGCTCACTAAAATTTTCTTTTCTTCTTCCTGATACACAACCATGCAGATGGACGTGGTGCCGATGTCGATTCCCAGTGTGTTCATATGATTTCCTTTTTCTCACATCTTCCTCAGCCTGCAGGCTGGAATTCTCCTGTACTCCTTATATAGAAAAACTGTTGTTCCATATACGCATGAAAGCCCTGCGAAAAATCAGAGATCAATCCCGTAAACTGATCGGGACCGGTCTGCCGAAAGGTCATGTACTGCTCCGAAATGGCGGATTCATGAGCTTTTCCGTCTTTTACCCCCAGAATAACCGAGCTGCTTCCGCTGCCGTACGCGCTGATCTCCCATACCAGCAATCTGTCGCCTGATGCGGAAAGGAAGTAATTTTCGCCTTCCTCTGTATCACCAACCGGCTGCGCCAGCAGATAGCCGTACAATGGGTCCCCATATTTCGTTTGACTCCGTATGCAGACTACTTCCCCCACAGAGCTAAGATAATAGATTTTCACTTCATCATATCCCTTCTGTCCGTCAAAGATTCCGGTAAAACCAAAGGCCTCTTTTCTTCCGTCCCCGTCATAATCCGCCGGGAGGAAATACGCCTCCTCCTCTCCCGATGTCTGCAGATGTCTTTTCCATACCGTATACAGGTTTACGGTGGGCTGCTCCGGCTGATCCGGGAAAAAAGCAACATCCAGGGGCAGACAGTCATCCATTCCATCCTCCTGAAACCGGGTCAGGCGGTATAGGGACAGCTTCAGTCCTTCTATCCGGTTCCGGGGAGAAACGGTCTGGTAATCCCAGGCGCAGCTATCCTCCGTCCATCCTGCAAGCTGTTCTTCACACAGGGCAATTGCCGCGCGGCAGTACGCCTGCCTCTCCTGTATATAGCTGCCGTAAAGCTCAGGCTCCTCCCCCTGTTCTTGAAGCGCTGCCAGAAACTCCTGCGCCCTCTGCTCCGCCTGTCCACACAGCGCCTCCAGCTCCGGCACACTGAACTCATCCTTCAGGACTTTTACCCCGGAACCGGACAGGGAAAATTCCTCCTCAAACCACCGGAGCGCGTCTCCCAGAAAGGCCTCCAGGCTCCTGCAGATTTCCTCCGCGCCGGAAACATCCGCGGACGCAAGCGCTTCCCGACAGGCATCTCCCGTAAAAAACTCTCTGGTTTTCATCTCCAGCTGCAGCGCTCCGACACCGGGCGTACCGTTTTTCTCCGTAGCCAGAGCGTTCACAGCCTTTACGGCCTTCATGAGTTGAGCCGTTTCCACTGCCGCGGCGGCCAGAAGCAGCCTCCTGTCCATATTCTCAGGCTCCGCCTGATTTTTTTGAAGAAACGCTTCATAAAATCCGGCTCCGAAGTGCTTCCGCTCTGAGTCTTCCGCCTGCCCGTATCCGCCGCGCCCCACTTCACAGGCTCCAAACGCAAGAGCGGAAAACGGCTCTTCCAGCATATCAAAATAGAAGCGGATATACCATTCCTCCGGTTCCTCCTGAATGGAAAAGGTATCCCCAAGCGCCTCGATAAAAGCCTCTCCCTTCTCCGAATGAAGATCCCCGTAGAGCGCCCTTATTCCTGCTTCCCTGATGCTTTCCGCAAAACCGTCCGCCCTCCTTGCGCCATCCAGAAGGAGGGACGGGCGACACTCCCGCTCCGCCGTATCCAGAGCCTCCCAGACCGTGAATTGAGGCATTCTGCAGTAGAGAGTCTCATCCCTGATAAAGGCAGCCGCCTTAAAATAGCTCAAAAACAGAAGCGCAGGAACCGCATATTCTCCTTCTGACACCTCCGGAATCAGAAGCTCTCCCTCCTGGCAGCCATCCTCAAAGCGCTGATTCTGGGGATCCAGCTCCACGCGCCTGATTCCCTGCGCTACAGAAAGACGGCTTCCCTCCACGGACTGCGTGCAGCGGGCCAGCGTACACAGATCATCGATGGTGATATAGTGCACCGAATCCCGCAGATACAGGTCAACGGACACGGAATCAGAGGTATTGCTGTTCAGAGAAAGCGTGACCTTCTGAAAACCCCCGTCCGCCGCAAGAACCGGCATGTCCATTCCATAACACAGCGAAAAAAACATACAGAACACCACCGCAAAAACCATGCCTCTTTTCATACGGCTCCCCCCCTTCGTCGCTTCTCGTTTTTGTTCGGCATTCTCATTATATTCTTTCTTCGTCGGGCAGGCAATGTTTATGTGTGCGGAGAGGTATCGGAGGGAATTGTCGCGTTACTGTTCTCTGGCTTGCCAGTGAACAGTTACATTGCCGCGGGCAGAAGAAAAGACCTGCAGTAAAGCCGAAAGCAGCCCCTGCAACCGACAGTTGACAGATTTCCAGGCAAATTGCCAAGCTCACATGGTAGCATGCGCGTGCCGGTTCTGCTATGATAAAGCTGTTGAAACGTACAGCACAGGGAAACGGCCTTCGCCGTTTTTCACTGCAAAGTTCGTTCTGCGACGAACCTTCCTTAAGGAAAACAAACCAAATTACAAACTTACAAAGTCAAATACAGGAGGACAGATTCATGATATTAGCGGATAAGATCGCTGAATTAAGAAAGAAAAACGGATGGTCCCAGGAGGAGCTTGCCGGGCAGCTCGGGGTCTCCAGACAGTCGGTTTCCAAATGGGAAAGTGCGGCTTCCATTCCTGATCTGGATAAAATTCTGAAGCTGAGCGAGCTTTTCGGGGTCAGCACCGATTATCTTCTGAAGGATTCTGGGGAACCGGAAGAAGAGGCCCTTCCGGCCGTCATGCCAGCCGGAGAATCCATGCCGGGAACAGAAGGTTCCGTAAGGGCTGTTTCGCTGGAAGAGGCGAACGAATTTCTGGATACGGTCTGGAGCATGGCTCCCAGAATTGCAGCGGGTGTTTCCATGTGCATCCTTTCTCCCGTTCTTCTGATTCTCCTCGCCTGTCTTGCCGATCAGGAAGGCGGTTATGTGATTTCGGAAGCCCTGGCGGTGGCAGCCGGTTTTACGGTTCTTCTTGTAATGGTTGCCGTGGCGGTCTCTCTCTTCCTCTATTGCGGGAGAAAAACGGAGCGCTTTGAATATCTGGAAAAGGAGCCCATCGAGCTGGCATACGGCGTGACCGGGGTGGTTGAAAAAAGAAAGAAAAGCTATGAGCCTTCCCACGGCCTTTTCCTGATCATCGGCATCATTCTCTGCATCCTCAGCGCCATTCCCCTGTTTGCCTTCGGTGTTCTGGATCTGGGCGGAATGACAGGCGTTTACAGCTTTCTTCTCTGCCTGCTGCTCGTAGCTGTGGGCGTATTTTTCCTGGTGCGGACCTGCGTGGTGTTCGGTTCCTTTCAGAAGCTTCTGGAGGAAGGGGATTATACCCGTGAGAAAAAGGCCGCCGAAAAGAGGAACGAAACTGTCAACACCGTATACTGGTGTGTGGTCACGGCAATTTACCTTGGCTGGAGTTTTCACACCATGGACTGGCAGCGCACCTGGATCATCTGGCCCTGCGCGGCAGTTCTGTTCGGCGCCGTTCTGGCTGTCAGCAACGCGGTGCGGAAAAATTAATTAGCTTTCACGCTTTCCTCAAAACCAGAGGGATCGCCTGCTTTTGCCTTTTCGATATTTTCCCGAAGATAATTGCGGGTTGCGTCGTCACAACGGTCTTCTCCCATATAGGGCATGTCAAACGCCTTTTCCAGCGCTTGCTCTGCCCGTTCGGGATCGGTCTCGTAAGTGTCCAGCCATTCTTTAATCCAGCAGGATTCCCACAGATTGGAGGCCAGCGTATTTCCATAACCGGTCTGAAAGGACGCCCCAGTATCCTCTCCTTCCAGCCGTTCCGGCAGAACGACGCCCTCCGGCCAGTCCAGGCTGTCAATGGTTTCCAGATATTCTGCCTCTATGTGTTCAAAGTCTGTGAAGCTCCTGGCTTCTGAATCGGAGCCGGAGCACCCCGCGATCATCATAAATACGCACAGCCCAAAAATGATATGGGGGTAATGCCGGTTTGGTGCCGTCTGTTTTGAGGTTGATCTTTTCATCTGTAAATCCTCCTGTGATTGGTATAAAAAAGGCTTCTGTTCTGACCCTCTTATTGTATCAGAACAGAAGTCTCTGTTTCTCCGCTTCTTCTCAGGATATTCCTCGTTTTTTCTGCGGAATTTCTTACGATTTTCCTACGAAAGAGGGAGCGTAACCGTAAATTTAACTTTCCCGTCTCCGCTCTCCGCACGGATTGTGCCTTTATGCAGCTCCACAAGCTGCTTTGCGATGGCAAGCCCTATCCCTGCGCCGCCGCCTGAGCTTCTCGCTGCATCCAGGCGGTAAAACTGCTCAAAAATCCGGGACAGCTTTTCTTCCGGGATGGTACTTCCGTAATTTACGAACGTAATCCCCACATTGTCTTCCCGTTGTTCTGCCACAATGGATATTGTTGTATCAGCTGTGCTATAGATAACGGCATTTCGCAGGAGATTGTCAAAAACCCGTTGCATTTTGTCCCCGTCGCAACGGATTCCAATATTTTCCGGAGCATGAAGCTCGCACTGCAGATTCTTTTCTCCCAGCATAGGATGAAATTCATAGACCAGCTGCTCCAGCAGGCGCGTCAGGTTGATTTCACTGTAATAAATTAATATAATAATACCGGGTGATGGTTCTTGGAACAGGAAATAAAACGACCTGAGAGCTGTAAAAATGCGATTATCTACCCATACAACAACGGCCTGGCTAAAGGCAGTGTAAATAAAATCAAACTTACGAAACGAATTATGTATGGACGGAATAGTTTTGCTTTATTGAAAGCAAAACTACTCATAAACGAATATTTTCATCAAATCAACTAAATCTGGAAAGAACCTATTTAACGCTTACAAAAAAACAGCCGGTTTTCCGGCTGACCGGCTAGAAGAAATGCTGACCGCTTTTGAGGCGTTGCAAAGGAAACGAGCTGTAAAAGAAAGAACAACCAGCCCGAAAGAATTTACGGACTGGCTGTACCAGCAAAATCATATTATTGTGAATTGATGAAATGAAAATTTCATCAATGTATAATAATCTATTCTTTTAGAATGCTCGCGATTGCATTCGCTATTTTCTGCGCATCGCTTTCCTGATTATCCCTGCCAAAAGAAATGCGAATTGTTCCTGCTGCATAATCTTCTGGCACGGCAATCGCTTGAATTACATGGGAAATCTGTGTGCTAACGGAGTCACATGCCGAGCCCGTCGATATACAAATCCCCTTTAAATCCAGCCTGTGCAACAGCATTTCACCACTAGCATTTTTGATGGATATACTTACATTTCCTGGAACATGGTTATCGGATCCGTTTCGGATAAAATCAATTCCAGCCTCGTCCAGTGCTTGAATAAGGCTGTTTTCCATTTTACGAAGCCTGCTTTCTGTTGCATCTATATGAGCGCAGTTTTTGTGAAGCGCCTCTGCCATCGCCACAATGGCTGCGACATTTTCTGTTCCTGCCCTCATCCCAAATTCCTGTGAACCGCCGTCAAAGAAAGAATAAATATCCGTACCCTTCTTGATATAAAGAAATCCAATACCCTTGGGACCATTAAATTTATGCGCAGATGCTGAAAGCATATCAATACCCAAAGCATCCACATTTACCGGGATATGTCCTATGGCCTGTACAGCATCCGTATGAAATAACGCTCCGTGTTTATGAGCTATCTCTGCAAGCTCCTTTATTGGCTCAATTGTACCTATCTCATTATTCACCAGCATAATGGACACCAACTTGGTATTGTCAGTGATGACCTTATTAAGCGTGGAAGGTGTTACAACTCCTTCTTTATCCACCCAGAGATAGGTAACTGGATACCCTAGACGCTCCACAGCGGCACAAGCATTTAGTATTGCATGATGTTCAATTTGACTGGTTAGAATAGAGCGACCATCACCGTATTGCAATGTACCTTTAATGGCCCAATTGTCGCTCTCGGTACCTCCAGAGGTGAAAAAGATTTCCTCCGGCTGTGCACCGATGCAGTCAGCAATGGTTTTTCTGGCAGCGGCCAGCGCTTTTTTTGCCGGTCTTGCAAACGAATATGGCTGAGAGGCATTCCCATATTCTTTGAGCAAGTAAGGTTTCATTGCCTCGAATGCATCAATATCTAAAGCTGTCGTAGCAGCATTATCCGCATATATCACAGGCTCCGCCTCCCTTTATTATTCAAAGAGCTTACAGCCATCTTCTTTAAATTCTTCAATCTTATCTAAAATATCCTGCGGTGTCACCTCAAGGTATTCTGCAAGGCAGTCAAGGCAATAAAATTTTTCTATATCCTCGCCTAACAGCTTTTTATTAATTCCTATCTCGTTGCGTACCAGACTCGTTTTTCCGCAGGAAACACATGTTATCGTATTCATTCATCAATGTCCTTTACGCTTAATTCCGGTACTGTCTTCCCGCCAAACTCCTCCGGGTCAAGAATTCCAAGCTGAATCTTGATAATGGAGCGCATTTCGATAGCTGGCTTCAGACAGAACAAGTTAAAATCGTGGGAAGAAATATCCTCCGGATGCTGTACATTCGGGAACAATAGCTTCAAATAGGCTGTGCAAATACGCTTGATCGCCTCCGTATCTCTCGTATCAGATTTCTCCGGGACTGCTACTCGTGCATCAACAACAGCGCGGTATGTCGGGTCGTCTCTCAGTTCGTGCATGATAGAAGAGAAATACTCTGAATTCAGAGCCCAACCACAAATCTTCAGGTCATCGTTCATTCGAGGCAGTTCCCAGCCCTTTAAGAATCCGTGGAAGCGGTCTATCAAAGCACTTTCATGAAACACTTTCGGCAAGTCGCTGAACATATTCAAGTATTCATTCATGGAAGCCGCGGGAATATTGCCAAGGAGAATAATGCCAGAATCAGCAGCCCCCTCGTGATTGCCGACCGTGTACTTGCCGTTTTCCATATAGCCCTTGAGAGCACCACGCATTTCATCTATATCGGTAAAGTTAATAGTCTGCACCTCATCTAACGCCACATAATCATGACCAAATACCAGGCCTTCTGTTCTCCGAGCAACGTCATAAAACATCTTTGCTCTGGACATAGTACCGCCAGAAGAAAGCCAACCATAACGGCTGACCGAGCCGAACAAATAGGACTTGCCGGTACCTTTGGGGGCTAGTTCAATCAAATTCAGTCGCTTCTCTACAAAAGGAAGTAATCTCGTAATCATGGCCAGCTTCTGCTGACGGGATTCGTAGCCAGCTGCATTATAATCGATGGCGCCAAGGATAATGTCAATCCACTCATCAAGGGTGAAAGATTCACGGGCATACTTATACTCATCCAAGTCAATAATATACGGACAGAAATCTTGGAAACTCACCAACTTAATTTTTCCGGCATCCCTGTCGCTCTCCGGGAACTGATACCCAAGTTCTACGATTCCCCAATTCTCTTCAGCCTTCAACAATGCTGCGCTGCAATTTTCCCAAACATCTCTCGGAATCACAGTATCTTTAGTGGTCAGGCCAAAATCAGGAAGCGAGAAAGACAGACCCTGCGTCTTGATATCAATATCAACCGATATCTTGGCCAAAAATTTCATCTGCTCCTGATAGTTGACAATACGGTTCTTGATGGATTTCCAGTCCTCTTTTTTCGGAATAAACTCACGAATAAAAGCTGTAGCCCCATCAAAATCAATTTCGCCATGGTCATCCTGAAAGCGCTTTAACACCCAATCCCGCATGAACGATGGCATCTTGAAGGAGGTAATAAAATTGCTCTTCTTCAGGTCTTTATAGACGACCATCTCATCAAAGTTGTCCTTTAACTTTTCCACCATATCGGCGGACTGTAACTCGCTCATATTTGCCTCCTCCGATTAGAACAAATCTACTTCGCGGGTCTGCTTTTGTGCTTTAAACTCCAGCTTCACCGACATATTTTTCTCGCCATCATAAACCTCCGCAGAGTAATTGCCTTTCCTCTTAATCTTCGGAATTTCAAATCTTGCATGTTTCTTATCCGCTACAAATTCCCCGTCATAGAAATCGTAATTAATGAGCAATCGAGGCTTGCTGAGCGGAATATTGGAATAAAGCACCAATTCCGGAGTAACACGAGGCTTTAGTGTAATGACAGGATTTACAAAGCAAAGTTCAATATTGTCCGGACGCTTTGTCAGGGTGATGATGGGCACCACCACTTCCTCAAGGGAAGCCCCGCCGTGTACTTCTACATTTGCCCGACGGCCACCCTTAAAACGCTCATAGTTTGCAAGAACAGCGAATCCATCTTCATAAGCAACAAACGACAGATTCGGGTCTTCTACAGCCGGGCAACATCGTCCGCTGTGTTCACCAGACTCCTCTAGCTCAATGCTGGAATTCAACTCATGACCATAACGCACTGCCAATCTGCTGGCACCGTGGTCGGCTACAATCAACGCTTTCTCCAGCGTTCCTTGCACAAGCATGGACTGAATCATCCGTAGTTGTTCATCGATTACATCCAGTTCCTCAAATAAATGGAGCGGGTACTCACATTTCCGATAATCGTAAACCTGGCTGTGATGCTTTATCTCGTCAAGGTCATCAATTTTTCTCCAGTCTCCATCCGCAAAATGCTGCAAAAACTCTTTGTTTTTAACTGTGATAGAGGGCAGCTCGCAATGGCCTATGGCTACTTCTGATACCAAGCCATATTCCTCGCACTTTGCCATAATAAAAGCAAGGTACTCCACGCCAAGTGCATCGAAAAAGAAGCATTGTACCTTCTTCTTATCCATGTGGGAAATGATGCTGCTCCTCGGCTGCAATTTATTATAGGGGCGAGGTGATTGGGCGTAAGCATTGACCCTTTTCAGGAACTCCGGAAAGATACGATTTGTGAGCTTTTGAAGTTTGTAATCCCGGAAATATGTAGTCAAATCATCCCGGAAGCTACTGTCGGATTCCGGTAGCTTAGTGTTCACGGCATCAAAGATGAAATCCTGCATATATAAATGCAACGGCTTAGACATACTACGTGTTGCGCAGGAAATTTCCATCGGTGTGAAATCATAAAGGCTGAGGCACCGTACAAATTCGTACTTTTCCTGTATGCTGCTGTCAGTCAGATAGAACACCTCGTCCTTTTGGTGACGGCCCAGTTTATCACAATATTTTTTAATAAGCGGCAGATTCTCCGGCAACTGCTCCAACAGCCTCTTTCGCTCTGTATAATACCGTTCAAACTCCAGATGCGAAATATCTACATCTGCAAAATCCAGATATGCGTGCATCTCAAAAGAATCAACATTATCACAATTTCCAAGTATAAATGTCAGATAGTGGTTATTGGCCTCACCGAAGGACTTCAATGACAGCCACAAGAACCACTGCAGCTTCTTATCGCCGGATTCCCAAACATCTGATAGATGCGCCGACAGATTTGCTGTAGCGCCAAATTCATCACAAACTAATGCCGAAAAGCTGCTCTTGCCAGACATTTTAGAAGCAAGCCAGCTCCACTGCACATCTGTTCCGTATGCTTTTTCCGTAGCTCCTGCAATATCTGAATATTTTGTGGTCAACGCCTCATAAATACCTTCGAAAGCTGTAACGGAATAAACAGCGTTTCGGAACATATCAACGGGGAACGAGCTAACTGTCGTCACAGTAGGGTGATTCTGACGCTGCATATCCGTCAATCTTTCAAGATAGGTGAGAAGTCTCGGAATATCAGAAAGTGGCTTAAATCCAATACACTCTTCTTCAGTTTTCGCAAATTTTATCTGTGGCAACGGCGAAACCTCTCCGTCAACCAGAACGACTCTATTTTTCATCCGGATATCACGATTCATAAATTTCTGAAGCGTCTGTTCACAATGGTCAAGAAGGACAACACCATATCCGCTAATAGGGTAACTAAGCACCTCATCCAGCTTTGCGGCCAACGCACTATCGCTGCGAAGCATCTGTGCCTGCGACAGCCCAGCTAAGGCATAGTTTCCACTGCCACTTACAATAGAGACGGCTGCATCGACATTAGGCAGACCGTTGGGCAGGCAATTTTGGGAAACGTAAACACATCTCTTGCAGCTATCGGCCTCAAGGCGCTGGAGGATTTCCTGATAAACGTCGTAATTCTCCGTATTCACCAACAAGAAATAGCCGGTCTTTTTTCCGTTAAAATAGGCACTTATTTGCTCGAAACATTCACTTGTGTTATTGCAACGCATAAATGCCCTCCTTATTCATTCTTCAGAATTTCCATACCCACCGTAAGATTGTCAGCAATAAGCTCATTCAAATAGCGACGCAGCTCAGTAGCATCCATCTTATCGATCACAGCCTGTGCACGCTCACAACCGCTGAGTTTGTATTGCTTTTCTGCCAATACTTTCAGACGGTTCTTCACTGCGGAATTATCCATCCAGTTATACGTCTTGTCTGGGATACTTCCAACTAGGCTCTTCCGAATAGAATCCGCATCCTTTAGCATAATGGCGTAATCACCGACAACACGCTCCATAAAGCAGCGGTCTCGCTCCTGCGGGTCATTCAAACGATCATAGAACGTAGCCGCCTCAAGATAATTGATGGCCTTGGTAATATCTGCATCCGAAGCAGAATATGCAAGGATGGTGGCAAAGATAGTTTTTGCCTCTCCGCGCTCTGTGTCATCAAACATACAAAGAATCGGGGTATCATACCGGTCAGACCAATCGGACGGGTCTTTTGTTCCGGTCTTCTCCAACCAGAGATTCCTCAGCTGATTCTTTCGAATGCTCTTTTTGTAGTTGCTTACAGCATTCTCAATGTATTGATAATACTCCGTGCTGGACTTGGTAAACTGGCCAGCAGGAAGGGTACTGCAGAATCCAGCAATATCCTGCTCATCCAATTCTTCTACAAACGTGCCTGCAATCTGTTTAAAATACGGCAACTGGTCTTTATAAAAGTGCTCAAATGCCTCACGCTGCGTTACCAGCGCATCATAAAATTGTTGCTTATACTGTTCCTGCAGTTGGCCGCTCTGCTTCATGTAATAAAGCTGGACTAAAAGCTGGCTCAAGTCTCCGGCATATTTGCGCAGGACATCATATGGCATACGGATGTTGTTGGAGCGCTTGTTCCACTCCAATACCATGTCCCGGAGGTTGGTGCATTTCGGCAGGCTCTTATTGCTTTCGGCTATGATGCGATACTCCAAAATGACGTCCGAAATTTTCTCGTCCGCAGTAACAGAGCTCCATACCCAGTTCGCGGCATCTGCATTAAATTTCAGTTTTACCTGATCAAGATAGGCTCCACCATCGCCAATTTCATTTGCCAGCTGTCGGAGCACACCCCCCTGATAAATATCAATATAAGCCAGCATACCCTTGCGACACATCTCATTGGTCAGGAGGCTTTCCATATCCCGCATGATGGCGACATTGTCATGGACAAGGGAACCAATCTGGTCTGCAAGAGCACTCTCCGTGGCCTTGTTGCTGTTTGCAGTGTTGGCAATGCCACAGTAGGCATCAATTACGGTGGTAATCTGATCCGCAGTCGTCTCCAGCTGCACCGTGTCCAGAATATATTTCAGGCACCAAATAGGGAAGGTAAGGCCCTTCATCTTGATGCGAATTTGATCACGAGCGCTTTCGATAGAGCCACACTGAGACATCGGAATGTGGAACGCAGTCGATGTGCATTGAAGAAAGCTGCGCTGGTTTGTGCTCATAGCAACGATATATTCTTCTTTATATTTCGAGGACGGAGAGAACTTCTGATTGATTGCGTTGGCAATCATCTGCTTCATTTTCCCCGGTGTCATACTTTCACTGGAAGAGCCGTTACTCCAGAAATAATCAGCGGTAGCATATTCTTTCAGCACGAAGCCCATAACAAAAGCGGTCACATTACTGGGCATGAATCCGTAAGGTGCCTCTTCTAGCGCTTCATAGATGGAAAGAATACTGACACGACCAGAATCCTTCTCGAATCTATCTTTTACGACCTTCTCTACTTCTTGCTTGATGCGAACAATGGACAAACTCTTTTTCGTCGGGTCTTCCCAATAACGTTCAACCTTCCATGCACCCTCCAGTGCAGTCGCAAGGCTGGTCTTCACATTGGAAGATTTAAAGGTGGACTTCAGCTCCTCCGTGATACCGCATTCAGCGCCCTGAGCCAGAGGGCCTTTCAGGAACATATTATCAATCAGATTGAACTGTTCAAGGCCGCAGGAATAAATCTGGTGGTTGAGCCTTTGCAGCTCCTCTTGCAATACGGCGAGATTGGCCACGCGAGTGCCGCTTTTATGTTCAGGAGTATACAGGATAAAAGCACCGGCAGAGATTCTTTGTTTCCATTCGCGTAAACATTTCTGTGCCTGTTCTTCATATCTCCCAGCTCTTAACTTATCGTTCTGAGCATAGTTCTTGCTGTATGCCATATTCTCTACATACTGGCTCAAAAGATCATCGCCCATAGGTGTCAGGCATTCGATATAGAAAAGCTCGTTAGAAGGCTGAACGATTGCTTTCAAAATGGCATTTTTGATAGTAGCAGTCTCTGTATCATTCAAGGCAAAAGCCACCACAGCCTTAAAACGATTCGGTTTGCTGTGTCCGCTTAGCTTACTGCTGACCAGTGTTAAATTAGAGGAAGCTGCGCCCTCCATCACAAAACGGGAACGGATTGCAACAGGAAGCTGCACTGCAGACATTAGGTCGGCAGAAATAATCAAATCCTGCGTTTTTGTGCTGTTACGGATATCGGCCTTTAGTTTGTTAATCTTGCCGATATCGCCGTCACGATTCGCAACAGTGTATTCCTTTAGACCATTGCCCACAGGCTTTTCAAAGAGCAGTCCCTGCTGACACAGACCAGCAGCAATATTGCGAGCTTTGCCCTTCGACCAGTCAGTACCTGCAAAGGCCAAGTCAATATTTTGCTCGTTGGGGCGTAGAAGTTCTACATCACCCACGCGCAAGGAAATGGCTTCCAGCAACAGCACAGTTTTAAACACTCGCTCCTGGTCTGGAGTTAGGCTTCCCTTTTTCAGCAGACCGAAGGAATCCAGAATCACACGAACATCATCATTCAATCCATTCTGGTCTTTTCCGGTGAAGAAATCCCAGAGCATATCGATGGTGAGCAGGTTTATACTCTCCTCAGGACCATACTCGTTAATAAACCACTTGAAACCTTTTGCATCCGTCATGTCATTGCTGATAATGAAATCAAACATGCTACGAGCATTGGAATTGAATGCCACTGACATGTGTTTCAACAGCAACGCTGCATACGGATGAATTGGAACGATAGACTGTAGCTCTGCATCAGAGATGATCGTCTTCTGACCCATCCTGGAGTGCTTTTTTGCACTGGCAATAATGGTATTGCGGACACTGGTTAGCCCTTCATTTAGATCACCCTTGTATTCAGTCCACTCCGGAAGAAGCACAGGGTCATCGGTGGTTTTCATGGCCTGCGCCATCAACCGGAATGCCATATTCTCTGGCATCTCAATACGGACAGTTACATCGCCTACAAAACGATTCAAAATCTTCTTACGCATATCCTTATCCTGAATAAGAGAACTACTTTCGTGGGTCACGATAAGGAAATAAAACGGGTGAGACTCGCTGATTTCTGCAAGGGTCTGAAAGCCAGTCAAAGCATTCTGATTGTTCTGAAAATACTCCGTAAACTCGTCCCACACGAAGAGAATAGCGGAGATGTCGTTCTCGTCAATGATGCTTTTAATCCATTCGCACATGGTCGGAATGTCCAAACGCAGGGCCGTAATGCCATTGTCCTCGGCAACCTTCAGGATATTGCGCATCATTTTAGAAACAGCGTCCTCGTCCTCGGAATTCTTCAGCACAGAGATGACCTCATTCACATGCTTGCCGCCAAAATCCCACATGTACTTATCTTCCTGAATCAGGCTGTCAAAGTAGACTCGGTTTGCCTCTTTGTCTTCCAGCCAGTGCAGGGCGGCTTCCTTCAGGGATGCTTCACCACGATTGGTAATGCCATGCTCCTGCAAAGCAGCTGTAATACTATCCTGCAAGGCTAGGATCAGGTCTTGGTCAGAACGGATAGACGCAGAGCCAATCCGGTGAATGGTAATCAATCTGCCGTTGCTCTTGTCCGTAATGAGCTGCTGGCAAAGATCATCCCGGAGGCCATAATCCCTGAAGTAAGCACGGATTTCGTCATCACTGGCCTCCAGCATAGATTTTACTGTCAGGGCTGCATGGGATTTACCGGTACCGTAGGCACCTTCCACCCACAGGGAACGGGAGTCCTTGCCTGAGAGCATGATGTGGGTTTTCTCCAACAGCTTTACAAAGGTCTCATGAGGATAGAATGAAGTCCATTTGACTTCACCGGATTTTATCAGGTCAGCCGTAACCGCTGCATAATACTTTGGATCAATGTTAAAATAATCCTTGTAAGTTTTCTTGCTCATTGTCTTTTCTCCTACTATCTCAGAATATTGTCAACACATCCTGAGAGGATTTGTCTTCACGTAAGCTAATGGTATCCAATCCCAAAGAGAAGCTGGCCGAAATAAAGTCTGAATAGTTTACGGACAGACCATTCAGAATTGGAACCATCGTATCGTAATTCAGACCAAAGATTCTGGTCGGGCTGATGCCGTCACGCTCAATGGAATCATCCAGTAATGTGGACAGCGAGAACTGGTAGTAACCACCACATTTCTCTGCAAACTTGTAGAGTGAGTAGAGAATGACACGGGCATCCGGTTCAGCCCAACTGCATCTCATCAAAGAGTTAAGTGTTACCGTCTCCCTACCAGAAACAGATGTTTTTTCGTTTATATCACAGTCGGCAAAAATTTTATCTTTACCCAAAGGTGTCTTAGCCATTATGATTTTAAGGGCATCAATAACATTCCGCTTACCCTTTCCTTTGGTATCGTTCACCATCACATCTGTCAACATCAAATTCAACGAGTCAGGCGTATATAAAGTTCCAAACTCAAGTGTAGTAACGAACCAATTAAATGCAGGCGTATAGACCAAATTGCAAAGAATCAGGGCCCATGAGGTCTGACTGTATGCACCTTCCCTGATAATTACTTTTGCAAACGGTGTTGGTACACATTTAGTGTACTTGTCTCCATCCGCAGTTTTGTCGTAGACTGTAAGACCTGCATCATCTGCGAAGTTTTTGAACGCATCCTTTTTCTTATTAGCGACCTGACCATCGCCATCAGAAAGCCAAAATTCTTTTCCGCCCTCATATCGAATAAATGAATCCAGCCACTCATCCCGTGTTCCAAAGGTAAAATACCTGTCAATCCCTGCCATTTTTCTCCCCTCCATTATCTTGTTTCTTATTGATGCATATCTCAAACAATGCTCCTTAACATCGTGGCACCTGTAGCAGTGTGCACAGTTATCTCTAATCACTATCCCGTTCTTCATGTCAATGCAATCATATTTGCATTCTGCTTCGCATTCTCCACATCCTACGCAGTACAGGCTTTTAATGATTACACTTCTCATTAGCGATTGGAATTTAATATCTGACTTCGTACTCTCACAGTTTTCCAATATAAAGGTTGTTTTGCTTTCACCTTGTATCATTCTAACAGTATAGGATTTACCTTCAAACTGAATCGTATATTCATTTTCCGCTACCTGTGTTATATCACCAATCGTCTTTCCCCAATGTTGCCATTTGAGATGCGTCACAAAAGTATCTATCATAGGCGGATTACTTCCAACGATGACCTCAAATTTATCCTGACCTAAATTAAGCTCACGTCCAGATTTACGGGTTCTCCAAAATCCGCCATCGATAAACTCTTGCATATCGGCCTCTGAGTAATTGACTTTTCCGCTTGTAGAAGCTATTTTCCCAAGGAAAAAATCCACTTCAGGCTTATATGAACAGCGCTTTATATATTCGTGCTTTCCAGTTGAGTTGGGGCAAACCAGACATCCCACCCTCATATTTCCCTTTTTATAAGCTTCATTTAAGTGCAAATGCCGTGCATAGATATAGCAATATAACTCTGCGGAAGTCCAATCAAGTATTGTATGGCAACTCATTTGACCACTGTGCTTCTGGCCATCGCTTACTGGGTCATAAGTGCTTCGTGCCAAGCTTTCTTCAGCACGCACTCCGGTAAAGGCCATTCCCGTAAAATCTCGCTTGCCTGTTATCTCCCTGAGCAAATTAATCTGTGGTGACGTTTTATGTACGCTACAACACCAGCGATTGCTCGTTGACGGTGGCCCAAAGCAAGACCATGTATTCTGTGGAAGCAGCTTAGATTCTGCTTGATAGAACCGTATGCCTTCACTTATGCAGTCTGCTTTAATTTGCTTCACTAACTCATACGTATCAGGAAATTCCATACGGGTGTTTCCAAACAAAACTATAAAATCATCATGGGGAAGCGTACGCTGTACAATGTCTAACGCTACAATACTGTCCTTTCCACCACTGAATGCCACATAAAAAACATCAATTTTGTCTTTATATTCCCTATAAGTATTGTAAACTGTCTGAATCGTTTCTTGAACAAGAGTTTCTAAAATAGCTTCGTTTTTCTTCGCCATTGTTTCAACATCAACGAATTGTAATGGTATTCCATCTGGCTCAGGTGTATCCAAAAGAACTATCTCTGGTTTGGAATAGTATGAACCACCTTTAGTTCTGGCAACAGTTCTTCCTCGATATATATAATTGTTTGTTTCTGCCCACATGAGTGGAACGCTGTCGTCTTTGGGATACAACCAGTATTGGTCAAATCCCAGTATTGTTAATTCTGAGGCATAAACGGGGCGCGGTTCCTTGCTGAACTTCGATTGCTCTGTGGTTAGAAGCAATCCTCCCGTCTCCTCATCCCATAAATACTGGTACATCAGGTTTTCCTCATTTCTCCTGTTTTTCTCTCTGTTCTTTTACCAGCTTTGCCTCCTGAATCACCGTCTCGATGCCTTCATAACGTCTTCGCTGCTGGTATCCCTTATCGACAATATATTGCAGAGCCTCTTTGGTGGAGTCCAGCGCATTGGATTTCGACAGCACATCCACCAATAAGGATCGATAATCCGGAAAATCTGCATTCTTGCGCACCATTGCACCGTATACACCGGTTTTGATGAAAGAGGAGTGCAGCAAACGGAATTTCCTGCTGAAGCCAAACAGATAGCTCTCCAGCAGGTAGCTATTCCACGGATAGCCGATATTCGGGAAGTATAGGAAAAGATTTATTTCCGGAAGAGGAACATAATCTCCCGGACACATTCCTTCCAAAATATCGTCTATTGCTTCTATATCAAATTTGATTTGGTCTTTACGCACCAATTTCGTGGCGGAGACACGAATCATCTCGCTCAATATCGAATCCCAGTAAATCACAATGCTCATTTCATTGCTCAGAGCCGACAGCTCGTCAACGGACAGCACCTCTTGGTCTTTTGCAAACTCTGTAAAAACATCTGACATGCTCAATTCCTTACCCTTGAGGGTGATAATAGGCCCATTAAAAGCGAACTGATCTCGGAGGATGTAACCGAGGCAGTTCCTTAAGCCATAGGTGGTGTATCCATCCGTGTTGAGTGCAATGCTGGGGCATTTTTCTGCAATCAGCTGCATCAGTCGAACATCCGTAATATAGCTGTGATAGCTCAGTTCTTCATTTATCAATAAAGAAAGATGTGCTAGCTCATCTGCACTGACCGGCAGATTTGGCGCATAGAAATAGGTCTCAGCTGCAACATTCACGATGGAGGCCGTCGTAACCAGAATGGTTTTCATCCTTCCTATAATGTCAAGCCTAAAAGCATTGATTTTTCAGGCTTTTTCTAACTTGTTACCTCATATAAACAGAGCCAAAAGTGATGAACAGTCATGGTATCCTGTACTGAATAGCTATAGATGGGTACA
>DXHY01000055.1 GCA_019113175.1 Candidatus Eisenbergiella stercoravium
CTTGCGGGATTCTCCCGGCAAGCGAAGATTGCCTGCGCGGCGGGTCGCGTAAGCGACATTTTCCTTTCCGCCGCAGTGCGATCCACCGGAGGTTTTTATACGATAGGAAATGAAATTTCCTATCGTATAAAGAAGCGGCTGCCCCGTGCAACAGGACAGCCGCTTCTTCATTCGGGCCGGTCTGAGATCATTCCTGTCCGGTCCCGCTTTTTTCAATTTCAAATTCCTGAATTCCCATGAAGCCGGGTGCCACCTCATATTCACCGAAGCAGACCACGGGATTTCCATCCGCGTTGATGTAGAAATCGGTGTTCTCATCCACGGTCACAAAGCCGTCAATAGAACTTTCATTCTCGGTCACACCCCAGTAAACCAGGTTTTCATCCGCGGCGGCGCGTTCGTTCATCTGCCGGATGATGCTTTCATTGGCAATGTTCACATAATCCTCGCCCAGAAGATCCTTCAGGGTCAGTTCCCGATTCTGTGCCACATCGATATTGTAATAGTAGCGCAGCTCCTGCGCGGCCACCCAGACCTCACTGGTTGTAAGAACCAGAGACAGAACGCTTCCTTCCTGATATTTCACCTCATAATCCACATTGATGTCCATGGTCCGGTCTCCCCATTCCTCTTCGGTTCCTCCGGTTGCAAAGAAAGCATCCTTGTATTCCGCAAACTTTTCCTTTGCCTGTGCCACATGGGCGTCCACAATCTCCTGAATCTGCGCATTCACCGCCTCTTCAATATCCGCATCCGACATACCTCCCGTTCCGCCGTCTTCTTCGGCCGCGGCCGTGCCCTCCGGCTTCTCCACCTCGATTTCCGGAACGTTGACTGTGATATCGTGGCTACCGTCCTCCTCATGGTAGGATGTGATGGTGAGCACACGTACCAGAGAACCGATTACGGGAAGCTGTCCGAGCTCCTTTGCCAGCACCTCATTTGTATTCACTCCCACCGTCATACACAGCAGAACAGCCGCTGCCGCGACGCCGATATTCCGGACCATATGCGCCATTCTGCGCCTCCGGTAACGGGCTGCGGATTTCCTTTTGTCCACGGAATGCACGGCTCTGTTCACGGTTTCTTCCAGTTCCTTTGGGATCTCAATCTGTTCATAAGTACGTTTTCCGTTTTCAGGCTCTCTCATATTCCATTTCCTCCAGACTCTTTCTCAGCTTTTTCAGCGCTGCATACAGCCTTGACTTCACCGTGTTCAGATTTGTATCCGTCACTCCTGCGATTTCCGCAAGGCTCAGCTGTTCATAAAACCGCAGAAGCACCACCGTTTTCATATCAGGCGGAAGCTTAAGCACCTGCGCAAATACCCGCGCATCCTCATCCGCTCTGTCATAACCTTCCTCCAGATAAGCCTCTTCCCTCATATCCTCCGGCTGTGTGCTGATCTCTCTGCGGTTTTTGCGCAGATACTGCAGAGCTTCATTTACTACTATTTTGTAGTACCACGTTTTTAACGCGGAAGGATTTTTCACTCCCCAGCACTTTTCCAGCGCCTGACAGGCCGCATTCTGTACCACATCCAGCGCCGCATCCCTGTCCTGCACATAGCTGTAGGCCAGCCGGTAAGCTTTTTCCTGATTATCCAGAATATGCTCCACGGTCAGGTCGTAGATATCCTGTTTCATTTTCTTACCATACCTTTCCGGAACCGGAGCCGCCAAAGGCCGCTCCCGGATTCCTGCTCCCGCGGACGGCGAACCGGGCGGGGAAAGCTTTTTTCCCTATTCAGGACGTCCTGAATTGTTACTTTCATTTTATAGATGATTCAGAGAAAAGAAAAGTTGTAAGTATTTTGAAGATATCTTACAAGTCTTTGGGAAAGCCCCTGTTCTATAATGAGGATTGTCTGAACTGCTTCTTCGAAACAAAAAAATAGAAAAGAGGATAAAACAATGGATCTGCAGAATGAGAAATGCGTCATGATCATCGATGAGAATCTGCCGTCGGGTCTGATTGCGAATACGGCGGCAATCATGGGAATTACTCTGGGGAAGGAGATGCCCGAAATCGTCGGGAAAAATACGGCCGATCAGAGCGGCAGACTGCATTCCGGCATCCTCGAATTCCCTGTGCCCATTTTGAAGGGCTCACCCGGAACAATCAGAGAAATCCGTGAAAAACTGTTTCTGCCGGAATATCAGGAGCTGTCCGTAGTGGACTTTTCCGATCTGGCGCAGGGGTGTAAGACCTATTCCGAGTTTCTGGAAAAGATGGCTGTCACGCCGGAAAGCGCCCTGCAGTATCTTGGGCTTGCGATATGCGGGTCAAAGAAAAAGGTAAACCGGCTTACCGGGAGCATGCCGCTGCTGCGGTAACGCGATGCGGGAAGCGGAGGCTACAGGGGCATCCCCGCCCATATACTGCAAAACGGCGCAGCCGAAGCCGCGCCGTTTTTTCATTTTTCTATTTTACTTCTGCTTTTTTCCGTTTTCCTGCTCATTTCTGCCTTTTCAGGCTTCCAGCCCCATTCCCGCAAGTACATCCCTGGCCTTCTGCTCATTCACATCGGCCACGTAAATCTCTTCCCCGCATCCGGAATTCGCGCCGTACAGATTCAGCACCTCCGCATTGACAAGATCCTTTTTTATTGCGGGTATATTGTTTTCCCTGAACGCTTCAAGAATCATCTCCGCCTGCAGATTATCCTGTGCGGTAAAAACCTTTACCATTTCGTATGCCATAAACCTGCCTCCCTTTTTCAAAAACATAACTGCTTTCAGGGCCGTCCTCCGGTCTCCCTCTCCGCCTTCCGCTCAAAGGTCTTATCAAATGCCCGCACCTCGTCCCGATGGCGCCTCTCATCATAAATATCAGAATCAAAAAATCTGCCGCCCCTGGCCGCGGCAAGATATCCTTCCTTCAGCTCCCTGCACAGGAAGGCGGGAGAGATTTCCCCAAAGCGGTCGGAAACGCCGTACGTCCCCGCTTCCACAAAACCGAGCTGGGGACAGTATTCCGGCCGTCCGAAAAACATGACCGCTCCCCAGCCGTCCTCAGCCGCCCGCTCCAGAACGGCATGGAACAGAGCCTTCCCGATTCCCGTTCTCTGATATTCGGGCAGCACGCCGATGGGCCCGATGTTCACCACGGGAAGCGCGTCCGTGTCTCCCACCAGAATCTGTGCCCGGCTGCAGGCCACATACCCCGCAGGCACGCCGTCCGCCTCCGCTACCAGACGGATTCCCGCCCCGTCCCGCTCTCTCAGCTCATGTACCATCCAGTGCTCATAGGGACAGCCGATGCCGCCTCTTTCAACCCGCCCCGGATAGGAAAACGCTTCCCGTATGATTTCCTCTGAACGTCTGTAATCCCGCTCCTCTTCTTCTCTTACCGTAATTTTCATATTCCCTCCATTTTGAAGCCGTAAAATGCAGTTTTTCCGCTGAGGACTGCATTCCTCCCCTTCGCCTCTCCGGCCTGTCGTACTTTTCTTTATTCTATCATATTCAGGAGGAAAACGCATCCACAGCTTTATAAACGGAGTGAACTTGTAACTAAACGGAGCGGGACAGACTGCCGGTCCTGCAGCGGCCGGCGCCTTTTCTCATTCCCCGGCCCCGCGTCTGTCGTACTGCGCGCTGTAAAAGCAGTAAACTCCTGTCTGAACCGCCCAGAGAATGGTGACCAGAATAATCGGAAAATTCCCGGTGTCAAACATGATTTTTCCAAGCAGGGCGACCGCCTCCATCACCGGACAGAGGGAGTTCATCACCTGAAAGCTTTTCCAGGAAGCCTTGTAGATACCGAGCCGTTCCGCCTCGTCGCAGCTTTCCAGCCAGTCCCGGTTGAAGCGCAGACTGCCGATGTCTCCCCTTTTCATGGGATCCGCCTTCTGAATCTGACGCACCAGCGAAGCTTCCAGAAACAGAATCACGATGCAGAAGCCCAGAAACAGCACCACGGAAAGCAGCAGTCTGGAATTACTTCCGTCCGCCGCCAGCCCAAACAGGAGAAACTGCAGGATCATGTCCGCGATGTTCGCCATCATCGCCGTATTCTGATACTCCCCTGCCCGGTCAAGCTCCTCATCCGTGCCCTTTTGCAGCGAGGCCACAGCTTTCCGCAGAAAAATCAGGGAAACCGCCGTCAGCACAAAGAAAAATGCCGTCTGAAAAATCCATGCGTTCTCCTGAAACGCCAGGCTCAGGTTTTCCGCCGTCTCCCTCATCCCGCCGCGGGCCGAATAAACGGCCCAGGATATCCCGAAACCGGCAGCGCCGCCCGCAGCGAGGCTTATGAGCAGCCGCAGGGCCGTTCTTCCCATCCTGGATTTTTGTGTCTTTTTCCTTCCCGAATCTGTTTTCGCATTCATTTCCTTATCTCCTCTCTTCGTTTCTGCTTTTTCCTGCCGCCATCTGCGGCATTCCATTATTACGCACGAATTTTGTCCGTTCCATCCTCTTCATACCGGAAGATATCCTCCACGGTCACGCCGCAGGCCGCAGCCAGCTTCAGCGCGAGTGTGACGGAGGGGGAATAATCTCCCCGTTCGATCAGGCTGATCGTCTGTCTGGATACGCCGACCAGCCGTCCCATCTCTTCCTGATTCACACCCAGCTTATTTCTGTGTTCCTTTAATCGATTGTACAATGGCATCTCAATTCCTGTCCCCTTTCTGATACCAGATGACAACTTTTCTTGTCATTCATATCCTATCATTGACAAATATAGTTGTCAATACAGAATGACAATTTTCTTTGTCATTTTTAATTCCACAGTTACTATTGCCGATTCAGAATGGACGACGCCTGCATCGTTCCTGCACGTAAGCACGTGTTATCCATTCTGAACCACCTCCTCGTGAAGCCTTAGTTCTGTAAGGAGCGGGACCGGAGCCCGGACAGAGGCGGCGAGAATCCGGCAGGAACGTTTTCCTTCATAAAAAATTAAAGATTGCATGCCCTCATACGCATAGGCAGGCGTGCCGGAATATGCTATGATGGAGTTGAATCTCATACTTGATATCGGGAGGAGAATTTCCTCTCCCTGTCTGATTTCCGTCGTGCGAAACCGCCCGGCGGGAGAAAACATGTATAAAGGGGGATTTTCTGATGAAGAAAGGATATAACGTCTTTGCCGCCATTCTGCTGCTTTCCCTGTCCCTGACCACCGCCTGCTCCGGCAGGGCCGTCTCTCAGCCGGCGGAATCCTCCGAACCGGAGAGCAGCAATCTTTCCAGCTCCGCTGACGAAACGGAAACGGAAGCACCATCCGAAGCCGGAAGCGACGCGGAAACGGAGGCATCGTCCGAGGCCGGAAGCGAACCGGCTCCCGCCGCTTCCGCCGCGGCCGGGACGGATGCCCCGCACGCAGACGTCCTTCTCACCGGACCTCCGGAAATCAGCCTCTCCGATTCACTGTCCAGCGCAAACACATCCTTCACACTCCGTTCCGGGAACAGTGAATGGTCCTGGGCGGACGGGGACGAGATTACCACCTCCATCGCCTGCGGATCAGCCCCGCTGGATATGAACCCGGAGCAGGCCGCAAAGCTTGAGGTGCCGGACTATAACAGACTGGACAGCGTGCCTTACCTGCTCGCCTGTGTCATTCTGCCGGACCGGATTCTGCTGCGTGAGTGGGATATTCAGGATCTGGGAAGCACGGACGCGGAGCCCCTCTCCGAAACCGAATATTCGGAAGTGCTCCCCATCGAGCTGAAAAAGGATCGGGTGTATGAGCTGGTCGCTGCCTGGGAGGAAGAAAGAAAAGAGGAACGCTCCTTTTGGGGAGAGGCTTCCTACCAGTTTCTGACAGAATAATTCAGAAAGGGAAATATCAAAATTTATGCGTACAGACATTACCATCGTAAAAAATATCCGGGATGACGCTGCTCTGAGAGGCAGCTTTAACAGCCTTGCCGAAAAGACCTTCGGCCTGAATTTTGAGAACTGGTATCAGAACGGGTACTGGAAGGACAACTATATTCCCTATGCCGCCATCCTGGAGGGCCAGGTGATCGCCAACGTGTCCGTCAATCCCATGACCTTTTCGGAAAATGGAACCCTGCATCATTATATCCAGCTGGGAACCGTGATGACGGATCCCGCCTTTCGCGGCCAGGGACTTTGCCGCCGCCTGATGGAAGAAGTGGAAAAGGACTGGACAGACCGTGCGGAAGCCATCTATCTGTTCGCCAACGACACGGTTCTGGATTTTTATCCCCGTTTCGGCTTTCAGCGGGTACAGGAGTACCGCTTCTTCGCTTCCCTTTCCGCCGGTATTCCGGAGCCTTATGAAAATACGGCGAAGAGCCGGAATTCGGCGCCGGACAAGACTACAATACCTGACGGGCCTGTTCCCGTTCCCATGACCACTCCGGAAAACCGGGCCGCTCTGGAGCGGGCCATTCTCTCCGGCGTTCCGCAGGGAAGTTATGATATGGTGCAAAATCCCGGCCTTATCCTGTTTTACGCCTCACAGTTTTTAGCGAAAAACGTCTGGTATCTCCCCTCTCACGACGCCTGGGTGATCGCTGAAGCCGAAGGAGACACTCTCCTTCTTGACGCCATTTTTGCACCCGCCCCCGTAGACCCGCGTGAAGCGGCGGCACTGCTCGCCGTGCCGTTCTGTGAACGCTTTCCCCAGACGGCCCGCGGTCTTTCCCGGCTGGAATGCGGCTTTACTCCGATCGGGGCGGATGAGGCCGATGTCCGATCCGAAGAGAACAGCTCTGCCTGGGAGGTCCGCCCTCTTGAAAATGACGACGATGCCCTGTTTATAAAAGGAAATCTGGCGAAAACCTTTGCGCAGGAAAAGAGACGCTTTCCCATCCTGTCCCATGCCTGAGGAGGGAGCCTTTGAACGGGAGTCCCCTGAATCAGGAAGCTTCAGCCCTTCTGTGCCGTGATCACCTTCACATTTTTCTCCCGGAAGCCCTGCGCCACGTTTTCCGGCATGTGCCAGTCCGTGATCAGCACGTCGATCCCATCCGGCGGGGCGATCTGAACCATGGAATCGTCCCCGTATTTCGTGTA
>DXHY01000056.1 GCA_019113175.1 Candidatus Eisenbergiella stercoravium
CCAAAAACAGGGCAGTGAAAAAAGGAAGAGACACCCTCACAGTGAATTCAGACCTGAAAAAGCCTGAATTTTGTGGAAGTGTCTCTTTCCCGCATATCAGGGGCTAAAAATCGGTATTAACCGACAGCCCCGTTGATGCTTCTCTTTTTTGCTTCTCTTTTTGAGCGTCCGATCCTGTTATTTCTGCGTCTGCTCCCGAAACTGCTTCATGCTGTATCCCTTCAGTGAGGCGGAAGGATATTCATCCATAATCCGTGTCATCATCTCCCGCACCCGTTTTGTCAGCCTCATGCTGTTTTCATTAAGGATCTCTCTCACCTCATCTTCTATCATGGAGAAGGAAAATCCCAGATCCGCCCCGGCCTTCAACAGTTCTTCCAGCCTGTAGCAGTCCGGCACTTCCATCCGTTTTTCCACGATCAGATAATCCAGCAGCTCAGGCATGATATCGCCCCGGCGGCACTCCTCCAGCTCCTCCCTGGTTTTCGGGCAATAATCTGCGACCTGAAAGGCTTCCCTCCGGCTGAGAATACGCCGTACGTCGTCGGGATCCTCCAGGCAGGAAAGATATTTCACGCCGTCCTTCTCCTGTTTCAGATCCATCAGCTTATATCCGGCCTCCATGGGAAGGAACATCTCCTCAAACTCCTGTCTGCTGCAGTCCTCCGTATAAAGAGCACAGAACATCTCGTACAGCCTGTCCGCCTCCATAACCTGATAAAACTGCAGAATGGACTGAAACAGCCGTTCCCTCTCCGCTTTCTTCTCCAGCCGTTTCCCATTTTCTCCTTCCATAATATGAGAAACGAATTCGATCGCTTCCGGAGTCAGATACAGGATTCCTCCGTCCCTTTCCTCCAGCAGTATCAGTCCCAGGATATCCATCATTCCCAGATCATCCCGCGCCGCAATGCAGTCTCTCAGACTGATTTTCCTGTCCCTGCTCATTCTGTCCAGAAGGCAGATCGCTTCCGCACACAGAAGCTTCTCCAGAAGCTCCGGGCGCTGCTTCAGTGCATTCGCAATCGCGGCCGCCTGCTTTGAAGAAGTCGTTTCCTTCTTCTGCTTTCCGGATTTCCCTTCTTTTTCAATCTCCAGGGCCGCCATGATCATATGAAGCTCCTCCGGCTCATGTCCGGCCAGAAGAACCTCCATGCCTTCGCTCTCATCCAGCACATCCACCTGTATCCATTCTTCCATGGCAAGGCGGAGATCCTCCTCATCAAAGTCTTCTCCGTCTAAATCATCCATATCTCCAAAAGGAAGCCAGTCCTCGTCTCCATCCTCCCAGCCTTCCCCGTCGTCTTCCTCCCAGTCGGGATACTGCACCAGCTCGCCCTTTCCCTCCAGGACCCGCGCTTTCGCATTTCCTCTGCCCTCTTCAACCGACTTTACCGTCACATCAAACATCCAGTCATCCCCGAAGTCGTACAGATACAGCCACTTGTCTCCCTCTTTCAGGCCAAGCCTCTCCAGCACAGCTTCCGCTGCGCTTCTGCCCTCTTCATCATAGGGGGAATAGTAGCCGTTTCTGTCATAGGGCTTTCTGTCCGGGCTGAACATATACAGATGATCCGCCGTAAAATCATAGGCGTCAAGAATCGCCATATGCAGATCATCCAGCGTCCTCCTCCCGCCGATCCGGATCACCCGGTAATTGTTCCTGTAGTCCTGGGGCTTTACTCTGAATACATATTCCTTAGCCATTTCGTTTCCTGTCCCTTCCTTTTTCTTTCGCTTCAGAAATCCGGGCTGCTCACAGTCCCGTTCCATCCCACAGAGGCACAAAACTTTCCTCCGCCGTGCCGCCCTCCTGGATAAAGCCGTTCTCTATGCCGATCCGTATGGCAAAATCCACCAGCCTCTCATACGCCTTTCTGCTCACCCGACGGTTCAGCTCCGGGAAGCTCTCAAATCTCCTCATCGGCGTGTACTGATTCATGATGCTGATATAAATCCGGTTCCCATAGGTCTCATGAAGATAGCGCAGAACCTTTCTGGAATCCATGCCAAGCCCCGGCAGCATCAGATGTCTGACGATCACGCCGCGCTTCATCAGCACCGATCCATCCTCTCTTTCCTCAAATACGGCTTCCGGCACCTGCCGTACCATCTCTGCAATGGCTGAGGACGCCGTTTCAAAATAGTCGGGAGCATGGGAATAACGTTCCGCAGGCTCTGCCGACCGGTATTTCAGATCCGGCAGATAAATATCAACCAGCCCTTCCAGCAGCCTCAGGGTTTCCACCCTTTCATAGCTTCCCGTATTATAGACCACGGGAATTCGCAGGCCGTCCTGCTTTGCCAGCCTGAGAGCAGCGGCAATCTGGGGCACAAAATGGGTAGGCGTCACCAGATTGATATTATTCGCGCCTTCTTCCTGAAGCCGAAGGAACACCGATGCAAGCTGCTCCACGCCCACCGTCTGTCCGACGCCTCCCTCAGCGATCACGCTGTTCTGGCAGAACACACACCGCAGAGGGCAGCCGCTGAAAAATACCGCGCCGGATCCCTCCTTTCCGGAGATACAGGGCTCCTCCCAGAAATGCAGTGCCGCCCGCGCCGCCTGGATCCGGGCCGTCTGCCCGCAGTAACCTCTCCGTCCGGAAAGCCTGTCTGCATGGCAGGCCCGCGGGCACAGCGTACAGTCCCTCATCAGCTCCTCATAGCCGAACCTGCGGGCCTCCTCTTCCGCCAGCTCATTTACCGTTTTTTCCTCTGCTTCTTCTGCCATCCGTCTTCCCGCACTATCCTTTCTGCGCTTTATTTTCCGGCCTTCTCTTATGGCCTGACTCTTACAGCCATCCTTCAGACCATATATTTCTACTATAGGGGAAACGGCAGCTTTTTGCAAGACAGTTCCGATGGTCCGGCCAAACCTACAGTTCCGATGGTCCGGCCAAACCGGGTTCCGGTGGTCCGGCCAAATCAGGAAAGGGATGATCATTCGGTGAAAAATGCCCCTCTTGCGCTTCTCAGAAGTTCCCCGCTCCGATTCTGAGAAAGCTCCCATATGCCGATACCTCCAAGGTTCCGGGCCGCAGCATAGGCCGCCTTTGCCGCAACGGATTCCGCCGCAACATCCGCTCTGCGTCATGCATCGCGGTTTTGCCTCTGCGGAACCACATCTTTTGCCGGAAAAAATTTTATCTGAAAAATATGCACCGCTCAACACGCAGTTTCTGGCAGGACAGGAAATAAAAAACTGCGTTAGATTACCTCATTTTCTTGAAATAATCTAACGCAGTCTTTTTTACATGGAGTTATTAGAAAAATGATAATATCTTATCAAAAACCGTGCGTCCTGCTTCGAACCTTATGCCCCTATGCGTTACCTCTACAGTTAACTCCGCCAGGCACCCTCACGGCACACGAAAAATTCTGCTTAGTGCTGCTTTGTTCCCAACCTGACACGGTTCACAGACATCCGTTGCGTGAGACCCAAACTTCAACGCCACTTATAGAGGGCAGCCATAAAGGCGCTGGCCCTCGGCCGGACATCACCCCTGCTATAGCGGATTTCAGGTACAGGAGGCCGCTGCTCTCCCGGCTGCACGGTTTATTCAGTATACCTTCTTTCAGAGGGATTTGTCAATCCCCGGAAGCCAAATCGCCTGCTGAATCATGTTGACTCCTGACCACGCAGCAAGTGCGTGGTCAGGGTGTGATATGAGACCTGGCCTTTCTCTCTTCCCTCACCCGCACGCGGAGCTCCTTAAAAAACTGCTTCAGCATGTCGCTGCACTCCTGCTCCATGACCCCCCGTATCACATGAACCTGATGGTTGAAACGGGGATCCTCCAGGATGTTCAGCAAAGAGCCGGCGCATCCGGCCTTGGGATTCATACAGCCGATCACCGTTTCCGGGATCCGGGCCTGCACGATGGCGCCGGAGCACATCTGGCAGGGCTCCAGAGTCACGTACAGCACACATTCCTCCAGCCGCCAGTCCCCGAGCTTTTTACTGGCCCTGTTGATGGCGGTGATCTCCGCGTGAGACAGGGTGTTTTTATCCGTATTCCGTCGGTTATAGCCCCGGCCGATCACTTTTCCTTCATGCACGATCACGCAGCCGATGGGCACCTCGCCCAGAGCGTATGCCTTTTTCGCCTGCTTCATGGCCTCCTTCATAAACCGGATATGACGATTCACCTCTTCCGGCGCCATTCCCTCCTGCCATCTGTTTTCTTCCACGCCTGCTTCCATCTTCATCATCCTTCTCCATGCATCTTGCACATTCGTAAAAAACTTTTTATAATAACCTGTAACAGCTCAGGCCGGGCAGAAAGACGCGCCGTCCTGAACATATTTCCGGGCAAAAGAAATCATAACAGGAAAAGGTGACAAATGCAAATCTGCGGTTTCAACAAAACAACTTTACTGGACTATCCCGGCCATGTGGCCGCCACTATTTTCACGGGCTGCTGCAATTTCCGCTGTCCCTTCTGCCAGAACGGAGATCTTGTCCTCCATCCCGCCAGACTTCCCCAGTTTGACGAAACGGAGATTCTGAAGGTGCTCTCCAAAAGACGGGGTATCCTTACCGGCGTCTGCATTACCGGAGGGGAACCCACGCTGCAGCCGGATCTTGCCGTTTTCCTGAAAAAAATAAAGGGGCTCGGGCTGCTGGTGAAGCTGGATACCAACGGCTACCGTCCGGAAGTCATCGAGGACCTTTTCCGGCAGGGACTTCTGGACTATGTCGCCATGGATATCAAATCCTCCCCGGAGCATTATGCCGCAGTGGCCGGCTTTCCGGGGCTCCGGCTGGACCGGATCCGGAAAAGCGCAGCCTTTCTGCAAAGCTGCGGCCTTCCCTATGAATTCCGCACCACCGTGGTGAAGGAGCTCCATCGGACAGAGGATTTTCTCTCCATCGGCCGCTGGCTGCAGGGCGCGGAGGCTTATTATCTGCAGTCCTATCAGGAAAGTGAGGGCGTGATTTCCCCCGTTTTCAGCGCCTGTTCCAAAGAAGAGCTGGAGGGCTTTCAAAGCCTTCTGCTTCCCTTCATCCCCAATACCAGCCTCCGCGGCGTGGAGTAACCGGAGCCTTTTCCGTTCATATCCTTACCCTTTTCATGTAGTAGCCGAAATCGCCCTGCTGCGCGGGCTCCCTTTTTCCTTCAAAGGCCTCAAAGCCGAACATTTCCGCCGCCATTTTTTCCCGTTCATAATAAACGCCGGGTACGCCCAGGTAATAGCTCTCTCCCTCCTCATCAGGATATTTTCCCAGAATCACATGACGATAGTTGTAATACCCGTGCAGCAGAAAGCTGTTATGTACCAGTTTCTGGTATTCCCTGCCAAGAATCACAAAGTCGCCGGGTGTAAGAGAGAGGAACATCCTTTCATCCCCGAACGGGTGGATCTGCGGATACATGTGCCAAAGCTGCTCCCACTTATCCTCATAGAAGGTCTGCTGCATCATTCCGCCGTCCTCCCCTTCCGCTGCCAAAGAAGCAGTCTGTGCCCCTGCCGCCTGAAGGCAGCGGCCCTTCGGGCAGCAGGTCCTCTTCGGAGCAGGAGTTGTCTTCCCGGTTCCGCCCGGCTCTGGAGCCTGTGCTTTCGCCATGTCCGGCATCGGTGCGGCTCCTTTCGGCATCATCTGTTTTGGCGCGGTCGTATCAGGCACAGCCCGCTCCGGTTCAGGCGTTTTGGGCATAGCTCCTTCAAATGCGGCTGCTTTCCATTCAGTCCGCTCCGGTTCAATCTCCTTCGACGCAGCAGCTTTCTGCCTGACCTCCTTTGGTTCATCCTTCTTCAGCCCGACCGGGCCTGCTTCTGCCCGCCCGGAAATCCTCCAGGTCCCTTTCAGATATCTTCCGCCGGAAAGCTCCACCTGCAGGCCGCAGATATCCCGGAACCCTCTTCCTCCCCGTGTCATGGCCTCCGGCCCCATGGTCCGCTCATAGCTTCCCTCTCCCTTCTGCAACAGAATTTTATCCACAAGCGCTCCTGTCTCATCACGGAGGTCAAAAAAACCGGTGTCCGTTTCCCCCAGTCCACGGATCCTCATCTGCCACCGCAGCCCCTGGTCCGTTTCCTCCAGCTTCAGAAATCCGGCATTTCCGATCCGTTCGCCGGCCTTCCACAAATCCATGTATACGATCTGCCTGTTATAGTAGAACACCCTTGTCCTCCTTCCCGAAGCGTTTTCATCCGTCCCTTTACAATCTCCATTCTATTCACATCCTTTTCTTCATATGAAAAATTTTTTTCTTTTTATGTGCCTTTTATGGCACATGGCGGGATATACAGATGTAACCATTTCACGTTCTGCAGCGTCAGAACCTGCCACAGGAGAGATGCATGGACCAGTTCGTACCCGGGAACATCCATAGATTCTCTTCTGGAAAAGTCTGGCTGCCTGACGACTGCCAAAAGGAGGTAATTATGAATCAGACTGAAAAAGTATTTGAGGAACCTGATGGTTTTTCCAAAATCATCGCAGGACGCATTTCCACACAGCTGTCCAGACATAACTGGTCGCTGAAAACGCTTTCCGACCGGTCAACCGTCCCCTACGAAACCATCAAAAAGGTGGCAAACGGGAAAATCCGGAATCCTTCCCTGAAAAATATTTTCAAAATCGCAGAGGCCTTTGACTGCAGCATTGACTATCTCGCCGGCAGGCAGGATTCCGCTTCCTGAAAAGGGCCGGCATAAAATCGACTGGAAATCTGGGTCAAACGCGTTGCACCGTCCTTCCCGCAGTGCTACAATAAGGCCACAGGCTTATCTTACGGCCTTCCTGTCCGACGCCGAATGCTCCGGACAGGTGCGAACCAGTTCGCATCCATACATGCCGCCTTTCGCGGCAAATCTTTGCGGAAAAGAATGGAGGATATTATGAGCAGAAAAGTAGTTTTGGCAGGTGCCTGCAGAACCGCCATCGGTGTGATGGGCGGCGCTCTTTCCACCGTACCTGCAGCAGACCTTGGCACCATTGTCATCAAAGAAGCGCTGAGCCGTGCGGGTGTGAAACCCGAACAGGTGGACGAGGTTTATATGGGCTGCGTGCTTCAGGCAGGACAGGGACAGAATGTGGCCAGACAGGCTGCCATTCATGCAGGTATTCCGGTTGAAGTTCCCGCTACCACCGTCAACGTTCTGTGCGGCTCCGGCCTGCACTGCGTGAACCTGGCCGCTAAGCTGATCGCCAGCGGAGATGCTGATATCATCGTTGCCGGCGGCACGGAGAGTATGTCCCGCGCGCCTTATCTGGTTCAGCAGGGCCGTTACGGCTACCGCATGGGCAATGCGGTCCTGGAGGACGCTCTGTTAAAGGATGCGCTTACCGATGCATTTTATGGCTACCACATGGGAATGACCGCAGAAAATATCTGTGAGCAGTGGGGACTGACCCGTGAACAGCTGGATGAATTTGCCGCCAACAGCCAGCAGAAATGCGAAAAGGCTATGAACGAGGGCCGTTTCAAGGAGGAAATCGTTCCCGTAGAGGTAAAAACCAAAAAATCCACCGTCATCGTTGATACGGACGAAGGCCCCAGAAAGGGCGTAACCGTGGAAAGCCTCTCCAAGCTCCGTCCCGCCTTTAAGAAGGACGGCGGACTCGTAACGGCAGGAAACGCTTCCGGCATCAACGACGGCGCGGCCGCTATCATCGTCATGAGCGAAGAAAAAGCAAAGGAGCTGGGTGTTACCCCCATGGCGACCTGGGTTGCCGGAGAACTGGCAGGCGTGGAGCCCTCCATCATGGGTATCGGACCGGTTGCCGCCACCAGAAAGGTGATGAAGAAAACCGGCATGGAAATCGGCGACTTTGACCTGATCGAGGCAAACGAGGCTTTTGCCGCTCAGTCCGTGGCTGTGGGCCATGACCTCGGCTTTGATCTGAACAAACTCAACGTAAATGGCGGAGCCATCGCTCTGGGCCATCCGGTAGGCTGCTCCGGCTGCCGTATCCTGGTAACCCTGCTTTACGAGATGCAGCGCAGGGATGCCAAGACCGGTCTCGCCACCCTCTGCGTAGGCGGCGGCATGGGCTGTGCGGCAGTGGTGAAGAGAGACTGACGCCCAAAACCGGCCCGCATATCTGATCGGACAGGGGAAAGCACTTCCCCTGTCCGATTTCTTTCAGCGCCGCCTTCGGCGGCCGGAAAAAGAGGCCGGCAGGAACCCAGGTTCCTGCCAAAGAATGGCTTACGCCATTCTTCCGTGAATTTTGTGCCGCCTTCGGCGGCCGGAAAAAGAGGTAACATGATTCCTGATCTTAATACCGCCCGCCGGCTTCTGGAAGAAGGCTGGCAATGCAATCCAGGCCCCTGGAAAAATCATTCCCTGACTGCCGCCCGCTGTGCGATGACCATTGCAGAGCGTCTCAGGCAGCGCGGCGATAACATCGATCCTGAAAAAGCCTGTATCCTCGGGATGCTTCATGACATCGGCCGAAGGGAGGGCGTCACCTATCTCGCCCATACCATCGATGGCTACGATTATCTCATGGGCCTCGGCTATGATGAAGCTGCGAGAATCTGCCTGACCCATTCCTTTCCGGAAAAGGACGTGAATACCTACATCGGCAGACATGATATTTCCGCGGAGGATGAACAGCGCCTGATCAGGCTTCTATATTCTTTTGACTACAATGATTATGACCGTCTGATTCAGCTCTGCGACAGCATCGCCATGCCGGACGGTCCTGCCAGCATCATAGAGCGCATGACCGATGTGAAAAACCGCTACGGCTATTACCCTCAGGAAAAATGGGATAAAAATCTGGCGCTGAAGCGTTACTTTGAAGAAAAAATGGGCTGCAGTGTAGAGGATGTCTGTGGGATATTGAAGGCCTGCAATATTCCTAATGCATAGCTTTCCCTGACTCCATCTCAGCCAAGGCAATATATCCGTTCCGGCCTGAATGCACCACTTTCCGCGCACTGGTTATTTCAGCAAATTGACACTTCTTCCGGTGTCTCGTATGATATTGATAGACACTGTTGGTTCGGTTTGGAAGGGATTTCCTGTAGATGGGTATTTATCCGAATCCCGGCAATGAAAATTATAAGATGGCCCTGAATTCCAAAATTTATGTTGATAAAAGTGCTCTGATTTCTTATACTAACTTCGTTCTGAAAACGGAACAGCGCTTTGTCTGTGTAAGCAGGCCGCGACGTTTTGGGAAATCCATCAAAAGCAGAAATCCTGATTATATATCTTAATCCTAAAGAGCGCACCCATCCATGGATACGCTCTTTTATATTACAGCCACTGAATAAACGCCGTCTTATCTGTGCAGTTATACCCTGCCTTTGCATAGAAATCCAGGGTACTCTGCTTTTTTGAGCCGGTCAACAGCATCATCTTATAACAGTTATTTTCTACCGCGATCCTTCTCGCATGATTCAGACATTCCGTCGCATACCCTTTTCCCCTGTATTTTTCATGGGTAACCACGTTTTCAATAAGCGCATATGGTCTGACTCCCCTGGTCAGATTGGGAACAATGACGCATACACAGGAGGATACCGGAACTCCACCTGCCACATTCAGTATGATATGATGATTTTTATCCTTCATGATCGTATCCCATGTTTCCCGCAGAGCCTGAGAATCTTCCGGGATTTCCTCCTCATGCAGGTACAGATACAGATGCAGTAAGGCATTCAGATCCTCTTCCTTCGCTTCCCTCGTCATAACACCTCTCCCGCTCCCTTATCTCCCTGAATCCAGATATTTGAAAGGCATATCTGTTACAGCCGTAGCCTGTAATTCTCCATCAGCTTAAGCCGTAAGAACTGCGGCGAAATATACTCCTTGTGCTTCCATTCTTTCTCCTGCAGATAGTCCTCATCGTTCATGCTGACATAGGTATCCGTCAGTTCGGTATACGGAGCGAGCCTTTTTACCATTCGCACCAGTCTGTTATACATTTTTGTAACGCACACGGGCCGCGGAACATATTCTCCCTTATCATCATAGAAGCCGGACTGCACGTACAGCCGGCTCCGGATAATCTCCTTTTTTTCATCATTTTTATGAGAAAATCCGGCTTCTATCAGGGTGTTTCCGGCCACCGTACAACCGATGACCGCGCGGCGGCTTTCAAAGGGGATCTGCTGTCCCATCAGGGCTCCGGCCTCCGGAACATAAAAGAAATAACGGTACCAGTCAGCTGTGACAATATCCGATGTCCGCCCATAGACCAGCTCTCTTCCCGCCGCATATCTGATGATCACACATCCGCAATCCAGCGATGCTTCGGCAATCTGCAGAAAATCTTCATATCCCGGCCAGTAGTTGATCTGTTTTCCCATGGTAAAATCTTACCTTACACCTTAAACCGGTACCCGACTCCCCATATTGTCTCAATATACTGCGGGTTGGCGGTATCCGTCTCGATCTTCTCGCGGATCTTCTTGATATGCACGGTTACCGTTGCAATATCTCCAATCGAATCCATGTCCCAGATCTCCCGGAACAGCTCCTCCTTGGTGAAAACATGGTTCGGGTTCTCCGCCAGGAAGGTGAGCAGGTCAAATTCCTTTGTGGTAAACGGCTTCTCCACGCCGTTGATGAACACGCGGCGGGCGGTTTTGTCGATCCGGATGCCGCGGATCTTCACGATATCGTTGGTCTTCTGATTGGAGCTCACCAGGCGGGTATAACGGGCCAGATGGGCCTTCACCCTCGCCACCAGCTCACTGGGGCTGAAGGGCTTCGTCATATAGTCGTCCGCACCGAGTCCAAGGCCCCGGATCTTATCAATATCATCCTTTTTGGCGGAAACCATCAGAATCGGTATATTCTTTTCATCCCGGATTCTTCGGCAGATCTCAAAGCCGTCGATGCCGGGAAGCATCAGGTCCAGAATGATCAGATCGTAATTTCCGTTCATGGCCGCTTCCAGGCCCTTTTCTCCATCATTTTCTATCTCCACCTGAAAACCGGACAGCTCCAGGTAATCCTTCTCAAGATCCGCAATCGCTTCTTCGTCTTCAATGATTAAAATTTTACTCATTCTCTTCTGCCTCCCTGTATTTTCTTATTACAAAGTGCAGGCATGTGCCCTCACCGTCTTTGCTGGTCGCCCAGATATAGCCTCCGTGATCCTCGATGATCTTCTTCACGATGGAAAGGCCGATTCCACTGCCGCCCGTGGAGGAATTCCGGGAAGCGTCCGTCCGGTAAAACCGTTCGAAGATTTTTCCGAGATCCTTTGCGGCAATGCCCTTTCCGTTATCCTCGATCTCCACACGCACCGAGTCCACCTCATCCAGAATCCGGATGTTGATCACGCCTTTCGGCTTGTCCATGTATTTGATGCTGTTGCCCACAATGTTGTCGATCACCTTTTTCAGCTGTTCCGGATCGGCGATGATCCGGGTGGAAGGATCCACCAGATTGGAGTAATTCAGCTCTATGTTCTTGGACTCCAGATCCAGGCCCACATCCTCCACGCAGTCCTGGAAAAATTCCGCCAGATTGATCCGGTGAAAATTGTAGGGAATCCGGTTGCTGTCGATTCCTGAATAGTAGGTCAGCTCGTTGATCAGCCGGTTCATATCGTTGGCCTTGGTATAGATGGTCTTGATGTAGCGGTCCATTTTCTCCGGAGTATCCGCCACACCGTCCATGATCCCCTCCACATAACCTTTGATGGCCGTAATCGGAGTCTTCAGGTCATGAGAGATGTTGCTGACCAGCTCCCGGTTCTGCCGTTCGTTCTGAATCTTTTCCTCCGTTGATTCCTTCAGCCGCAGGCGCATGTCCTCATAGTTCCGGTACAGCTCTCCGATTTCGTTGGTATCCTCCGAGGTAAGGCTGTATTCAAAATTTCCTTCCGCAATCTGCTGCATGGCCACGTTCAGCCTGTTGATCGGCTCGAAAAAGCCCTTGTACACCCACTGGGTCAGTACAATACTGGTCAGCACCAGGATGAATACGATGGCTGAAAACAGATAAATCAGGAAGGACCTGGAAATCACACTGTTCACCCTGGTCACCAGGAACAGGCTTCCCTCTTCCCCATCGGAAAATCTGAAATCTATCTGTTTTACCAGCTTCTGCATATCGTTATAGTAAAAACCGGAGTTGGAATCCTGGCTTTCAAAGCCGTAGGCGGGCAGCCTGCTGAAAAACCGGCCGCTCATCTCCTCATTTCCGATATAGTATTCCTGCGTTCCCTTCCGGACCACAATATAGGAGGAAACCTGCATGGCCTCGTCATTCAGCTTTTTCAGGAACTCCACATCCTCCAGCTTTCCTTCGTCCTCCTCCGCGATATTTTCCAGCCGGATATACATCGCGTTTGTCATATTACTGAGAGAAGCCAGCGAATCTGACAGCGTGCTGTCATCCGAAATTTCAATCTGAAGGTTCATGTCGGAATTGTGGATGACCATGGCTCCGACAGCGACAAAGGCGATTCCGGACAGAAAAATAGGCAGCAGGATCACGATCAGGAACGTGATGATCAGTTTTGTCCGAAACTTCATATGCTCTCCTTTCCGGTAAAAAAAGACAAAAAAACGCCCCTCCAGCGGGCAATCTTTTCCGTCAAGGTTATTCTACCATAAAATAAAAAACTGTATATTAAAACGGAAAAATAAATTTCTAAAAAAAATATAAACATATTGACAGATATCATATGCTCTGCTATAGTAACAGTAACAATTATCGTTTTTAAAGAAAGGAGGCGGTAGGTGTGCTGAAATACAGCCGTCAGCGGGAAGCCATCAAAAATTTCCTGATGACCAGACATGACCATCCGACGGCAGATGTAGTATACAGCAATGTACGAACAGAATTTCCCAACATCAGTCTTGGAACTGTTTACCGTAATCTGACATTGCTTGCCGATCTGGGTGAGATTTCCCGGCTGCGCGTCGGAGACGGTGTGGATCATTTTGACGCGGATACCCATCCGCATTACCATTTTGTCTGCAATGAATGCGGCAGCGTTACCGATCTGGAAACGGACGGTATTGACAATGTTCTGGAGGCCGCTTCCAGAAATTTTGAAGGTCTGGTTCAGGGACATGTCACTTATTTTTACGGCTTATGTCCGCATTGCATGCACAAGGCAAAGAAAACCTCATAAGTTAGCCTGCGGCTGCACAAACGGCCGCTCACTATAAAAATTTTTTCAGAAAAGGAGAAAAAAACTATGAAATTCGTATGTCAGGTATGTGGTTATGTTTATGAAGGAGATGCAGCACCGGAGAAGTGCCCTGTCTGCGGCGCTCCCGCTGAGAAGTTCACCGCTCAGACCGGAACGCTGGAATGGGCTGCAGAGCACGTTGTAGGCGTTGCTCAGGGCGCAAGCGAAGATATCATGGAAGATCTGAGAGCCAATTTCTCCGGCGAGTGCACGGAAGTTGGTATGTATCTTGCAATGGCAAGAGTTGCTCACAGAGAAGGCTATCCTGAGATCGGCCTGTACTGGGAGAAGGCTGCTTACGAAGAGGCTGAGCACGCTGCAAAGTTCGCTGAGCTGCTGGGCGAAGTGGTTACCGATTCCACCAAGAAGAATCTGGAGATGAGAATTGAAGCCGAGAACGGCGCTACCGCTGGTAAGTTCGACCTTGCAAAGCGCGCGAAGGCTGCCAACCTGGATGCAATCCATGACACCGTTCATGAGATGGCCCGCGACGAGGCCCGTCACGGAAAGGCCTTCCAGGGACTGCTGGAGAGATACTTCGGAAAATAATTCAGTTGTCACTGAGGAAGGAATGAGAGATTATGGAATTCTATATTTGCAGACACTGCGGCAATATTGTTACAAAGCTGACCGACCATAAAGTTCCCGTCATGTGCTGCGGGGAAAAGATGGAGCTTCTTGAAGCGGGCGTCACCGACGCTGCCGTGGAAAAGCACGTTCCTTCCTGCAGCGTGAATGGAAACGTGGTCAACGTTCAGGTAGGCTCCACTGAGCATCCCATGATCGATACGCACTGGATCGAGTGGATCACGGTGGAAACCAGCCAGGGCTTCCAGACAAAGTGGCTGAATCCGGGCGACAGCCCGAAGGCTTCCTTCGTTCTTGCTGACAGTGAGGAGCTGAAAGCCGTATATGCTTACTGCAATCTGCATGGACTGTGGAAAGCATAAGACGGACGGCCATTTTCACAGCAATACAGAAGACGGCTCATAATGAATGACAGGCAGGACAACCCGAAAGGGCTGTTCTGCCTTTTTTATGTTATACGGATACATATTTCAGAAAATATTTTTACAAAAGATATACTTGATTTATATTCCTGCCAGGATTTATGATTTTAGACACAGAATGTTCACATTTTTACCTTAAGATTTCTTTAGCTTCATATTAATTTTTCTTTTGGTTATGCTTCAGCAAAAGATAACCTGGGCCCTGGCGGACGTGCAGCGCATTCAGCAGCCGAGAAACCATTATGGCGAACGTCTTTCCAGGATCGGTCCCGGAAAGGAGACGATCTTGAATACCTTAGATCACCTGAGCACTCTGGAAGCGGAATCCATCTACATCATGCGGGAGGTTGCCGCGGAGTGCGAGAAGCCCGTCATGCTTTACTCCATCGGGAAGGACAGCTCCGTCATGCTGCACCTTGCCAGAAAGGCTTTCTATCCGGAGAATCCTCCATTTCCCTTTCTTCACATTGACACCACATGGAAATTTCACGAGATGATCGAGTTTCGTGACGCAACCGCAAAAAAATACGGTCTGAATATGCTGGTGTACACCAATATGGACGGTGTACGGCAGGGCATCAATCCCTTCGACCACGGCGCCGCCTATACGGACATCATGAAAACCCAGGCGTTGAAAGCGGCACTGAAGCAGTATGGCTTTACGGCAGCCTTTGGCGGCGGCAGACGGGACGAGGAAAAATCCAGAGCGAAGGAGCGGATTTTCTCCTTCCGGAGCGCCGAGCAGACCTGGGATCCCAAAAACCAGCGTCCGGAGATGTGGAAGCTGTACAACACCAGGATCCACAAGGGCGAGAGCATCCGTGTCTTCCCCCTCTCCAACTGGACGGAGGCCGACATCTGGCAGTACATCAAACGGGAAAATATTGAGATCGTCTCCCTGTATTATGCCAAGGAGCGTCCCTGCATCTACCGCGACGGCAATATCATCATGGTGGATGACGACAGGCTGAAACTCCGCCCCGGCGAAAAAATCGAGTATAAGAAAATCCGTTTCCGCACCCTCGGCTGTTATCCCCTCACAGGAGGCATGGAATCGGACGCGGATACGCTGGATAAAATCATTGCCGAAACGCTGGGCGCCGTTTACTCGGAACGGACCAGCCGCGTGATTGACCACGAAGCGGCCGGAAGCATGGAGCGCAGAAAGAGGGAGGGGTATTTCTGATGAAAGATCTGTTAAAATTTCTAACCTGCGGCAGTGTGGACGACGGAAAATCCACTCTGATCGGACATATGCTTTATGACAGCAAGCAGCTCTATGCGGATCAGGAGCAGGCGCTGCAGCTGGACAGCCGTGTGGGCAGCGCAAACGGCCAGATCGACTATTCCCTGCTACTGGACGGACTCATGAGCGAAAGGGAACAGGGCATCACTATCGACGTAGCCTACCGCTATTTCAAAACAGAGGCTCGCAGCTACATCGTGGCTGACGCTCCGGGACATGAGGAATACACCCGCAACATGGCCGTGGCAGCTTCCTTTGCACAGCTCGCCGTCATCCTCATCGACGCCTCCAAAGGCGTTCAGATTCAGACCAGACGCCATGCCCGCATCTGCTATCTGATGGGAATCCGGGACATGGTTTTTGCGGTCAACAAAATGGACATGGTGGGCTACGACAGACAGCGTTTCAAGGAGATCGAGGGCGCCATCCATGAAATGACGGAGCCTTTTCCCTTAAACAGTCTCACCATCATCCCCGTTTCCGCCACCGCAGGAGACAACATCACGGAGCATTCTGACCGGATGCCATGGTATAACGGACTTTCTCTTCTGGAATATCTGGATCAGGTTGAGATCGCTCCCTCTACAGACAGTGCGGAGTTCACCATGCCGGTTCAGAGAGTATGCCGCCCCAACGCTTCCTTCCGCGGCTTCCAGGGTCAGATCGAGAGCGGCAGCGTCAGGGTGGGCGACGAAATCCGCAGCCTTCCCAGCGGAGAAACCGCCACAGTGACCGGCATTCTGACCGGCTTTGAGGAAGTGCAGGAGGCTGTTGCGGGTCAGCCTGTAACCATTCAGCTGGGCCGGGAAATCGACATTTCCAGGGGCTGTGTGCTGGTGAAGGGAAAAGGACACCCCATCTCGGAGAGCTTCACCGCCACGCTCCTGTGGATGGACGAGTCCCCTCTGATGCCCGGCGTCAACTATATCCTGAAGCTGGGAACCAAAATGATCAACGCCACCGTCATGGACATCCAGTATAAGGTGGACATTCACAGCGGACATCACGTTCCCGCGGACCGGCTGTATAAGAACGAGATCGGCGTCTGCAGCATCCTTGCTGCGGAAAAGATCATTCTGGACACCTTCGAAAAAAGCCAGCCAATGGGCGGCCTGATCCTGATCGACCAGGTCACCAACCACACCTGTGCGGGCGGAACCGTGAAAGCCATCACCTCCGGCTATGGAGATCTGTTCTGGCACAACTTTGACCTCACCAGGGAGACCCGCTCCAGAAATATGGGACAGAATCCCCTCACCATCTGGTTCACAGGTCTGTCCGGTTCCGGTAAGTCCACGCTGGCCAATGCCCTGGAAAAAAGGCTCTACGCCATGGGCAGGCATACCATGGTGCTGGATGGGGATAATATCCGTCTGGGGCTGAACCGGGATCTGGGCTTCTCGGAGGAGGACCGGATCGAGAATATCCGCCGGATCGCCCAGGTTGCAAAGCTGATGAACGACGCGGGCCTGATCGTGCTGACCGCCTTCATCTCTCCGTTCCACCGGGACCGGGACAACGCGCGCAAAATCATAGGAGATTCCTTCATCGAGGTTTATGTAAACACCCCTCTTGAAGAATGCGAGCGCAGAGATATCAAGCAGCTTTATCAGAAAGCGCGCAGGGGCGAGATCCATGACTTCACCGGAGTCAGCAGTCCTTATGAGGCACCCGAAAATCCGGATATCGTTGTTGACACCACCGGACGCACTGTGGAGGCCTGCGTTTCCGACATTCTGGAAAAGCTGGCGCCCTGGCTGACCAGTTAAGACTGCCGGAACGCATCCGGATAAGACACCCGGAAACAGCGTTCAGACTGTGGAATGTAACCTGCCGGAACCGGCAGTAACGAATATGAGGAGAGAGCCTGTATGAAAGGAAACAAAACTGAGCTGTCGTTCATCTGCATCGGATTTCAGAAATGCGGAACCACATCTCTGTACGATCTGTTAAAGCAGCATCCCGGTATTTATCTGACGGAGGATGTGAAGGAACTGATGTTTTACCGGGTTCCCCTTGTCCGGCAGATTATCGGCCGCAGCTGGTACCGGAAAAGATATTTCGGCCATCTGGAGGAAGCCAGGCGCATGACGCCGGATGAGCGCCGCAGGGCCTCTGAGAACGTGGGGCTGCTCACCGGCCGCCGGGGAAGCGCGGCGGCTGCGGGTGCTTCCGCTCCGGCCTTTTCTTCCGCGGCCTCCCCGGGAAAAAACGTCCCGGCTTCCGCTCCGGCGCAGGCAGAAAGCTCCTCCGTTATTGACCTTCATGCAGCTTCCTCCGTTTCCCGACGCCCGGCCGGCCAGCCTGCCCCGCTCTATCCTGGAGAAATCAATGCGGGCCTTGGCTTTAACGGCTGCGCCCGTTTGCTGGGGAAGGATTTTTCCCCGAAAACAAAGCTGATTTTCATGATGCGCGATCCTGCGGATCGCTGCTATTCCGCCTACAAGTATTTTCTCGCCCTCGGCTTCCTTCCCATGTCGGTTGTTGCTGATGACAAAAAACGGGGACACGCTGCCGCTTTCGACAGCTATGTCCGCTCCGTCCTTCTCAATCCCCGCCGTCGGAAGGAAATCATGAGACACCGCATGAAATATCTCTGCTTTTCGCAGGGTAATTATGCTTACTGCATTCAGGAATATCTGCGGTATTTTCCCAGAGAAAACATGAACCTTGTCTTCTTCGAGGAATTCGTCCGCGATGAAGAGCGCGTCACGAAGGATATCCTGGATTTTCTTCAGATTCCACAGGATCCGGATATGACCTGGAACGTGAAAAGCAACGAAACCAATTTCCGCGCGGCCTCTCCTTTTCGTTCCAAAATCATGTATCTGCTTCAGGGAACCTACTACACGACCTTTGAATTTCTTAACATGAAGCGAAGCTGTCCCGGTTTTTTCCGGAATTTCATGGCGTTTTATGACTGGACCATGGACAAATGCACCCGCCCGGAAACGGATAATTCGAAAATGCTGCCGTCCACCAGAAAGCTTCTGAACCGCTATTACCGTAGCCAGATCAGACAGGTGGAAGAGCTGGCAGGCAGAAGCGTACCGGAACGCTGGGCCAGGAAGGAGGGCTGAGTGGGCCAGACCGGATGGCTGAGGCATCCGGTCTATGCAAAAACCCCCTGAGCCTGTTATAATGGCAATATATAAAGCCAACGCTATAAATAAAGAAAAAAGGAGGGATTCAACATGGCAAACATTCTGAACAGCCCCGGCAGATATGTACAGGGAGCAGGAGAGCTTTCCCGGCTGGGAGGCTACGCAAAGGAATACGGGAAAAAAGCTCTGATTCTCATCAGTGCATCCGGATACAAAAGGACCGGAAGCATGATTGAGAAAAGCTTTGAAGGGACGGACTGCTCCATCCTGTTCGACTATTTCAACGGGGAATGCTGTAAGGATGAAATCACCCGTCTCACAGACCTTATGGAAAAGGAGGGCTGCGATCTGGTGATCGGCGTGGGCGGCGGAAAGATTCTGGATACCGCAAAGGCGGCCGCCTACTACAGACATACTCCTGTGGTCATCTGCCCCACCATCGCTTCCACAGACGCGCCCTGCAGCGCACTTTCCGTCATCTACACTCCGGACGGCGTTTTTGAGGAATATCTGTTCCTGCCCTCCAATCCGAACATGGTACTGATGGACACCGCTGTCATCGCCAAATCTCCGGTACGCCTCACCGTATCCGGAATGGGCGACGCCCTTGCCACCTATTTTGAAGCCCGTGCCTGTCAGGCAAAAGACGCTCTCACCTGCGCAGGCGGCCATGGCACCCTGGCCGCCATGGCTCTGGCTGAACTGTGTTTCGACACGCTGATGGAGGAAGGCATCAAAGCAAAGGTAGCTCTGGAAGCCGGCGTCTGCACCAATGCGGTGGAAAAAATCATTGAGGCAAACACCCTGCTGTCCGGCATCGGCTTTGAGAGCGGCGGTCTTGCAGGCGCACATGCCATCCACAACGGCCTGACCGTTCTGGAGGAATGCCACCACATGTACCACGGAGAAAAGGTGGCCTTCGGCACCATCACTCAGCTGGTTCTGGAAAATGTTCCCACAGACGAGCTGGAAGAGGTCATTGACTTCTGCATCGAAGTGGGACTGCCCGTCACTCTGGCGGAGCTTGGCATCAAAGAGGTGACGGAGGAAAAGATCATGGCTGTGGCCACGGCCGCCTGCGCGGAAAGCGACACCCTCCACAACATGCCCTTTGAGGTTACTCCGGAAAAGGTTTATGCCGCAATTCTGGCCGCAGACGGATACGGCAGATATTATAAGGGAGAGGAATAGGCAGAAAACATTTCAGATAATGGAATGACTTCCTGATAGAGAAAACGTGGTAAAAAAGAGCTGCAGGAAATTAAAATCCTGCGGCTCTTTTTATTACAACCCTTTTATTTTCCCGCCGTTTACACCAGCGACTTATTCAGATAAGCCTCCTGCTCAGGCGTAAGAGTATCGATCTCCTTTCCAAGGAAACGGAGCTTTCTTTCCGCCACTTCCCTGTCGATTTCCGCCGGAACGTCGATCAGCTTCTCGGTCAGCTCTTTGCCGTGCTCCACCAGATACTTTGCAGACAGCGCCTGAATCGCAAAGCTCATATCCATGATCTCCGCCGGATGTCCGTCGCCGGCTGCCAGGTTCACAAGACGTCCCTCTGCCAGGACACAGATCCACTGTCCGGTGGGCAGCTTGTAGCCCTGAATATTTTTTCTCATCTCTTTGGTCTCGACCGCCATTTCACGAAGGCCTGCCATGTCGATCTCACAGTCGAAGTGGCCCGCGTTGCAAAGGATAGCGCCCTCCTTCATCTCCACGAAATCCTCCGCGTCGATGACCTTGTCACAGCCCGTTACGGTCACGAAGAAATCTCCGATCTTCGCCGCTTCCTTCATCGGCATTACCTCAAAGCCGTCCATCACCGCTTCAATCGCCTTTACGGGGTCGATTTCCGTCACGATAACTTTGGCCCCCAGCCCCTTCGCTCTCATGGAAACGCCCTTACCGCACCAGCCATAGCCTGCCACAACCACGTTCTTGCCTGCCACGATCAGGTTGGTGGTACGCATGATGCCATCCCATACGGACTGGCCCGTGCCGTATCTGTTATCAAAGAAATGCTTGCACTGCGCATTGTTGACGCGGATCATGGGGAACTCCAGCTCTCCTGCCCGGTTCATCGCCTCCAGGCGGATGATTCCGGTAGTAGTCTCCTCACAGCCACCCAGAATGTTCGGGATCAGGTCGCGCATCTCGGTATGAACCATGTGCACCAGATCTCCTCCGTCATCGATGATGATGTTGGGGCCTGCGGAAAGCGCCGCGCGGATATGCGCATTGTACTCCTCATCCGTCGCTCCATACCAGGCGTGGACCTCCAGTCCCGCCTTTACCAGCGCTGCGGCCACGTCATCCTGCGTGGAAAGCGGATTGGAGCCGGTCACATACATTTCCGCTCCGCCTGCCGCCAGCACCTTGCACAGGTACGCGGTTTTGGCTTCCAGATGTACGGAAAGCGTAATCTTCTTTCCCGCGAAGGGCTTCGTCCGGCTGAACTCTTCCTCCAGCATGCGAAGCAGGTCGCAGTTTCTCTTTACCCATTCAATTTTCTGTTCGCCGGATTCGGCCAGGTTGATGTCTCTGATTTCGCTGCTCATTTCTACCTCTTTTCTCCGCCGCCGACAGGCGGCTTTTGATTCAGAGAAATTGGACAAAAGTCCAATTTCCAGGAAAAAATCTCTGATTTTTTCCGCCTCTCTTCTCCGCCGCCAATAGGCGGCCCTCGATTCAGAGAAATTGGATATTGGTCCAAAATCCCTCCGTTTTCAGTTCAGCCGAATTTTTATTATAGTGATGGTCGTCTGTCCTGTCATCACTGTTTTATCCGTACCTATGGTAGCAAAAAAACGGCCTGATTGCAAGGGATGTTTCGCTGCCGATCATACGGTGACATGTTTCGCTGCCGGTCATATGGTGACTGATAGCGAAGTCTCAGCCTGCCGAAAAAAGCTGCTCAATGATCAGGAAATTATCCCCGCCGGCTTTCACACGGTCAAAATGGCTTTCCGGATCGGCAGCCATCCAGCCTTTGATCACTTCTGACTCCCGTTCCGGCTCCTTTCTGATATTCACGTTGAACCTGGGCTCTTCAAAATAGGAGAACAGAATGTTTTCATGAAGGGAGATGCACTGATATTTATCTCCCTTCAAAAGACCTTCTTCCACGATGGCCTGATGCCAGCGGGCGTAGGAAAACACCCTGTCCGGCCAGAGAAAGGCGATGCGGCCGATCCGTTTTTTCCCTTCTGTACGCTCCTTTGTCCATTCCGCTATGTCTTCCGGTACGCTGTGATGGAAAATGTGATACATGTACGCCCATGGTGTCTTTCCGTTTTCTTCCGGCCACTCTTCCAGCAGAGGCGTGAGGGGAGCCAGAAAATCCGTCGGGCCGATGTTTTTCTTCAGGGCTTCATAATAGAGGAAACACATGTCCTTATGGCGGTAGAGGGATGCGGTCAGGATGTCTCCCGCCTCCACTGCGTCATGTGCGGTTTTGGCCGCAGCTTTTACCGCTTCTTCCAGCTGTTCCTGCTTCCAGCCTGATTTCAGGCAGGCTCTGTATTGCTTTCTTTCAATCATATCCTTTTTACGCTCCTTTCCATCTGTTGAAAACTTCTGCCGGCGCAGGTTCTGATTTATTGTAAAAACAGGCCCGCGTCTTTATCCCCGGCGCAGCCTTTTCCATTCTTCCTTCAGCATGCGGTACTCCACACGGTCGTGCATCCGGCCATCCATCCATACCTTCTGCTTCATGTCCGCTTCCTTGGTCAGTCCGCACTTAATCATCACCCGTTCCGAACCCTTATTCTCCGGATCGCAGCCTGTAGTTACGCGGAAAACATTATTTTCTTCAAAGGCGAAACGAAGAATCTCCCTGAATGCCTCCGTCATGTAGCCCTGGCCCCAGAATTTTCTGCGGCTGAAATAGCCGGCATGCACCAGCTTTCCCACCGGATGCTCCTGCATCACGGTATAGCCGGTCTCACCGATCAGCTCGCCCGTTTCCTTATCCTCTATCCGCAGGAAATACTCCCTTCTGTCCGGCTTCCCGATGGCCTCGATCGAAGACTCCAGATCCATTCTGGATTCCTCCAGATCATGTGTCCGGATGTCCGGCAGATAATACATGGCATCCGGATCGGAAATCAGCCCGTGATGGCTTTCCAGATCCTCCCACCTGTGGTCCCGCAGAATCATTCGCTCCGTCTCCAGCCAGATTCCTCCGGCCGAAAGAATTTCCTTCTTTTTCTGTTCCATGATTTCCTCCATTCCAAAGCCTGTTCAGTCCTGTAGGGGCTTTCTTGCAAAAATGGTATCCATGCAGTGTTTGTGCGGAATGCCGCTGCTGTTGCAGTCAAAAATCTCTTCCCGGCAGTCCTCGATCACCCAGTCCCTGTACCAGGTAAACAGTTCCCCGGAAATCCAGTTCTGCCAGTTCTCTTTATTCACTTCCTCATCCGGAGGGGCGGGGATGAAGGGCTTTTCCACAAAGACGTTGATGGCATGCATGCCGCCGGGCGCGGTATGTGACAGATAATTTTCCATCAGCTCCCTGCGCAGGTCAGGCAGAATGTGGTGGAACACGCCGGAGCTGTAGATGATGTCAAACTCCTCGTCCAGCCGGAAGGTGCGCAGATCGGCCTGAAAAAAGCTGACCTCCACCTGATGAATGTCGGCCAGCCGCTTCGCCTTCTCAATTCCGGAGGCCGTCGCGTCAAAGGCCGTGACCTGATAGCCGCATTTTGCCAGAAAAACTGCATCCTTCCCTTCTCCGCAGCCGATTTCCAGCAGGCGCAGGGGCCTCGTCGGATAAATCCTTTTCAGAAGCTCCAGGCACATCTCATTGGGCCGGGTTCCCCAGTAATAGCCCTCCGTCTGATAGCGTTCCTCATATGGTGTGATCTGTTTTTTCCCCGGAATATAGCCCATCAGGGTATCGATATCCGTTTCCAGCAGTCCGGCAAGCCGGGGAAGCTGGGTGATGTCGGGAAGAGACTGGGCGTTTTCCCATTTGGAGACGGCCTGCGGGGAAAGATTCAGCTTTCCTGCAAGCTCCTCCTGGGTATATCCTTTCGATCTGCGGAAGCGCGCGATATTTTCTGACAGTATGTTTTTCATTCTGACCTCCATGCGTTTTTATGGCGAGACACGCGCCGGAGCGGCTCCTGCTCCGTATTCTTTCATCTGTCTTATTGTAGCAGATTCTCCTTCAGAAAAAAATGGAGGATTAAGAGAACAACCGGGAGTATCTCAACTCCCGGTTGTATTTTTCTCTATTCTCAGTCAACAGGCCTGTCCCGCCGCCTCTGATCAGGCCTCCGTCTCAAAAAATCCGTCCTGCCGCCACCGTTCAGCCTTCTGCCGTAACTTCAACCGCCACGATTTCCTCCGCCTTGTTCAGCTCAGAGATGATCTTCTGCATCTCATAGACCTCCGGAAGCACCAGAAACACCTTGATCTCCAGAAGTCCGTCCGGAAGCTTCACGGCGCTGAAGCTCTGCAGTCTTACCTTTGAAAGGTCGATGCAGTCTGCCAGAATGGCTCTCACATCCGTATCCTGTCTGACGTGCAGAGTCACCTTTTCCACGGAAGCATTTCTGACCAGACGGGCACTTCTGTGAAAGAAAAACTGGAGCCCGAGCACCAGCAGCGTGGCGAAAACGGCGATGATGTACATACCGCCTCCCATCGCCACTCCGATGCCCACGGTGGCCCAGAGGCCCGCCGAGGTGGTCAGGCCGCTGACCGTCAGCTTTCTGGTGAAAATCACGCCCGCACCGAGAAAGCCGATGGCGGTCACGATTCCCGCCGCAATCCGGGAGGGATCCAGATTCACATTCGCCCCCAGAACATCTGTAAAACCATATTTGCTCACCAGCATCATCAGACAGGAGGTCAGGGCCACAATGGAGTGGGTCCGGATGCCCGCCGTTTTCAGGTTGTTTTCTCTCTCATAGCCGATGCAGGCTCCGCACAGAGTCGCTGCAGCGATCCTTGCCACCCAGATCAGTTCATTCATCCAGCTAATATCCATTCTTCTCCCTTCAGTCAAAGGAATACAGCATCTCCCACTGGAATTCTTCTTCGTCAAACCGGTACTGCTCAAGAAGCGCCGGGCCGCAGGAATTGGATCCCACGCCGCTCATCTTGTAATCGGTGCATGCCACCACGCATCCGGCTTTTTCCAGTTCGTAGTTATGCGCCTTTTCGGTCAGCTCTTCCGGCGTATATTCGGAAGCGTTAAAGGAGAAGGGACGTTTTCCCTGCGCCATAAAGCCTCCTGCCTGCATAAAGGAACAGTTATAATGGCTTCCGTTCTCCTGGGGACGGATATAATCCTGATGTAGCGCGCCCACCGTTGTGGAAAACAGGTCCATATAGCTAGCTCTGTGCTTGTCGATGTAGCTTTCGTGCGGTCCGTAGCCGAAATAGGATACCGGCACATCACCCGCCTCCGTCTTTTCTCCGTTCTCCGCTGTCACCGGCAGACAGAATTTCAGGCCGAATCTGGGGAGGAACGGAAATACCGTATTGCGCTTTCCTTCCAGAACCAGCTTCACCTGTCCGGCTGCGTTGATGCTCCATACCGCATGCAGATGCAGGAAAGGCTGTATCACCGGCGCCGCGATGGAAAAGTCGCAGGTAATGACTGCCACATTCTGACGCACCTTCGCTTCCACCCGGTAAACCTTCACCGTACTTCTGTCATAACCGGCCTTCCGCCATTCCAGGACGATGTTTCTGTCGTTGTCTGTGGGAGCCCGCCAGACGTTCCATTCCACAGGAGCGGTAATGCAGGCTTCCCCATTCTTTTCCATACGGATGAAATTTCCTTCCTTTTTGCCGAACTCGTACCGGAAATTTTCTCCTGACGAACATGACACGCAGAACGCGTATGGGGTTTCCGTAAGCGTCACGCTGCCCTTTTCACCGGCGGGAAGCTTTGCAAAGGGAAGCTCCCTTTCCTTCGGCTCAGAGAGCGGGATCTGGTCAAAGCCCATCACATGGCCGATCTGAGTCAGCTTATCCTTCGACGCCTGATAATAGGTGATCAGAAGGAAGCAGTCCTCCTCCTTCTTTCCGGGCAGATCGATCTGAATATCCCCGCAGCCATGGGGCGCGATATCCAGCACATCAACGGAGCCTTCGGAAAGCAGCTCTCCCGCCTTTTTGATCTCATACTGAAGCCGGACATAGCCGTTCAGATTCCTGAAATCCAGCATGTTGTGCAGGCGCACAATCCCTTTTTTCCGATCGGTCAGCTCGGCGCGCACCGGACGGATGCAGTTCTTCCACTCATACAGCCCCTCATGAGGTCTGCGGTCCGGGAACACCAGCCCGTCCATGCAGAAGTTTCCGTCATGAGGATACTCTCCCGCATCTCCGCCGTAATGGTACATCTCCCGGCCATCCGCCGCCTTTCCCTCATAGGTGGCGTGATCACACCATTCCCAGACGAAGCCGCCGCAAAATCCGTCATATTTGTAGATCTGCTGCATGTAATCCTCAATATCTCCGGGGCCGTTTCCCATGGCGTGCACGAACTCGCACTGGATAAACGGCTTTTTCTCCCCGGGCGCGGCAAAATATTCATCGATCTGCTGTGTGGAAGCATACATATGGCTTTCCACGTCCAGCATGGACTCGTCCTTCACATGTCCCTCCGGCTGGAAATGGCAGCTCTCATAATGCACCAGCCTGGTGGGATCATACTGCTTCACCCAGCGTCCCGCTTCCTCGATATTGGTTCCCATGCCGGATTCATTTCCCAGGGACCAGAAAATGACACAGCACTGGTTCTTATCCCGGATCACGTTGCGCCGGCTGCGGTCAATCACCGCCTCCCTGTAGGCAGGATCTTCCACGAGCTGGCTGAAAGTCTTTTCCGTTCCTCCTCCATACTGATTTGCCATTCCATGGGATTCCAGGTCTGCCTCCGCAATCACATAGAAGCCATATTCGCTGCACAGTTCCGGGAACCAGGGCGCGTTGGGATAATGGCTGGTACGGATGGCGTTGATATTCGCCTCCTTCATGATGCGCAGATCGAACATGGCATCCATTTTTGAGATCACCGCTCCGGTAAAGGGACTGCTGTCATGACGGTTGACTCCCTTGAATTTCACTGGCTTTTCATTGATCAGGACCACACCGTTTTTGATGGTAATGGTGCGGATTCCCACCCGCTGGCAGATAACCTCCTCCGGCGTGCTGATTTTTACCGTATAAAGGTAAGGCTCCTCCGCGTTCCACAGAACCGGATGCTCCACGGTAAAGGAAACCGTTCCGTCCGCGTCAGGTGCCTGCTGTGCAAGCAGCGTTTCTCCGCCATACAGGGCACATTCCACCTGCGGCGTTCCCACCGCATCCAGTCTGATCCGGACCTGCGCGCTGTCCTTTTCAAAATCCACGGGCGTGGTCACCGTGTAATCCCGCACCCTCTCCTTCGGGCGCAGCAGCAGATACACATCCCGGAAAATGCCGGACATGCGGAATTTATCCTGATCCTCCAGATAGCTTCCGTCACACCATTTCAGAACAAGGACGGCCAGACGGTTCCTTCCCGCTTTCGTCTTTCCCGTGATATTGAACTCGCTGGGACTGTGGGAAACCTGGCTGTAACCCACAAATTTTCCGTTCACCCACACATAAAAGCAGGAATCCACTCCCTCAAAATAAAGAAACTGCTCTTTCTTCGTCTCATTCTTATCCAGGTCAAAATCCTTTATGTACGCCCCGCACGGATTATTGTCCGGCACATAGGGCGGATCGCAGGGGAAGGGATAACGGGTGTTGGTATACTGCTTCTGATCAAAACCCGCCATCTGCCAGCAGGAAGGTACCTCCAGCCTTCCGAAGCTCTCCTCGTCAAAATCCTTTTTGTAAAATTCCGGAACATCCTCGATGCAGGGAAAATAGCCAAATCTCCAGTCCACGCTGGAAAGGAGTCTCCCCGTCTCCTTTTCCTGCCCGTCAAGAGGCATATACCAGCATCTCGTTTCCTCACAGCCCACATGCAGGACTTCCGGGTTCTCATAGTACTTTTCCAGAATCATACGCGCTTATAAACCCCCGTTCTACTGTATTTCAGCGGTATTTCCGCTTTGATTATGATACTGTCAATTATAATGAAAATGTGGTACACTTACAAGCAGAATCAGCAAAAGAAAACAGGATAATACGCTTCTGACTGGAGGTTGGCATGCAGAACACACTCTATACCATAACCGGAACCGTTACCCTGAAAAAGGGTGCCGGACGCTCTCTGAAAGCAGGGGGCATGTGGGTTTATGACAATGAAATTTCTTCCATGGATGAAAACGTGCAGGACGGCTGTCTGGTCCATGTGCTGGACTTCGACGGCTTCTTTTTGGGAACCGGCTTCATCAACCGGCGTTCCAAAATTACGGTACGCCTGCTCGCCCGCAGGAAGGATACGGTGATCGATGATGCATTCTGGGAAAAACGGGTAAGGGACGCCTGGGAATATCGGAAGCAGACGGTGGATACGGGAAGCTGCCGGATCATCTTCGGAGAGGCGGACTGGTTTCCCGGTCTGGTCGTGGACAAGTTCTCCGACGTGCTGGTGGTGGAATCCCTGGCGCTCGGAATTGACCGCTTCAAGCCTCTGATTCTGGATATTCTGCGCCGTGTTCTTGCTGAGGACGGCATTCCGGTGCGCGGCATCTATGAGCGCAGCGACGCCAAAGTCCGCCTCCAGGAGGGCATGGAACGCTTCAAGGGCTTTCTTTCGGAGCCCTTTGATACCCGTGTGCAGATCGAAGAAAACGGCGTAAAATATCTGGTTGACGTGCAGGATGGCCAGAAAACCGGCTTTTTCCTGGATCAGAAAAACAACCGGGCTGCCATTCACAGAATATGCGCCGGGAAACGGGTGCTGGACTGCTTCACTCACACCGGCTCCTTTGCCCTGAATGCCGGAAAGGCCGGGGCAGCGGACGTTCTCGGCGTGGACGCTTCCCAGACCGGCATCGACATGGCAGAGGAGAATGCCCGTCTGAACGGCCTGCAGGACCGGGTGCGCTTCACCTGCGCGGACGTATTCGACCTGCTTCCCCGGCTGGAGGCTGAAGGGGAGCGCTACGGCGTGGTCATTCTGGACCCTCCCGCCTTCACCAAATCCCGCAATTCCATCAAAAACGCGGTGAAGGGCTACCGGGAGATCAATCTGCGCGGCCTGAAGCTGGTGGAGGACGGCGGCTTTCTTGTCACCTGCTCCTGCTCCCATTTCATGGATCCGGAGCTTTTCGCCAAAACCATCCGGGAAGCCGCCCACGGCGCCCACAAACGCCTCCGCCAGGTTTATTTCGGCACCCAGTGCTGTGACCACCCCATTCTATGGGCGGCGGACGAGTCCTATTATCTGAAGTTCTATATTTTTCAGGTGAGGGAGGAGATTTAACAATATCTCGCCGTTACGAATGATAGATATACTCTGCTGCATTAGAAGTGAAATAAAAATGAGCTTGCCGCACGAAGAGATCATATCAGGGATCAAAACACTTCGTGCGACAGCCTCATTTTCTTTACTGTCTGCATGAAACAGTATTACTGCCTGTCAGTACCATAGCATATACACTTTCTATTTACGATGTTCCCCACTAAAAGTAAACTTCCAGGAACAAATTTGACATTTACCATATTGAAAACTATTACGTTTTTCCCAGACAGCTTTTCCGCACGACAATCTCAGGTTCTATCAGATAATACTCAAAAATCTCATCTTCCTTTTTTTCCATCTTCTTTCTGAGCACACGAGCCGCCAGCTTCCCTACATCCTCAGTTTTATGCGTGATCGTTGTCAGCGGGATCTCCATGTCCAGCAAACTTTCATTATCTCCGTATCCCATAATCCCAACATCGTCTGAAACGCGCAGTCCTGCATCCTCTACAGCCCGTATTGCCTGAAAGGCAATATCATCATTAAAACAGAATACCGCATCTACCGGTATCTCCGATTTTAACAGTGACAACAAACTGTCATGGCAGTCTTCTATGTTATCATTATCAAGCATCAGTATCCTCTTCCGTACAATTTCCTGATTTCTGTGTTGTATGGCGCTGATATATCCCTGGCATCTCTCAATACTTGTTCGGTATCTCTTCAAAGCAAGGAAAACAATATTCCGATACCCATGATCCAACAGATGCAGCGTTGCAATATAGCCTCCATAAAAATCATTTGATTTTATGATTGGTGCATATACACCTTCTACATCCCGATTGCAGAAAACAAAAGGTATCTTAGATTGTACCAGGCTTTGATATAAGCCGATCCCCTCTACCACAGTCTTCATCACTACCGGTACGATAATGAAGCCGTCAACACCTGCCATAATGAGCCGTTTGATATATTCACTCTGCTTTTCTGAACTGTTCTCAGAATTACATAGAATAATATTAACATTCCATTCCCTTGCAGCCCGCTCTATACTTCCTGCCATCCTGCCGTATATATTTTCCGTAATATCAGGTACGATCAGGCACCAATTCATCACTTCCGAATTCACGCCCTCCAAACGGCGGGCTACATATGTTCCGCTGCCGATATGTGATTCCAGATAACCTTCCTTTTCCAGTTCCTTTATTGCTTTATCAATGGTCGCTCTGGAAGTATCCAGCAGTCTGCACAATTTCATTCGGGATGGCAGCTGGTCCCCATTATTCAATCTATTAATCCTGCTTTTCAGCTCCTGTTTGACTTCTATATATCTCAGCATATTCATTACCATTTGTAAGAATCGGACTTCAAAAAGATCTATTCCAAAAATCCCGATTTCAGGACAAGTTCTGATATCATTCCAGCATCAGGATCAGTTCTTTCATAAAAAATATATACCCGCTTATCCACAACAGCGATATCTGAATATCCACCTGAAGGATCTATATCCCAGACCTTCATCCAGGACTGTCCCGCATTATTGGAAAATTTCATGGACAGATTTATTCTTTTGTCTTCCGCATCACAATTGGAAAACAGTACACCTCCTTTGCATGCTGCCAGCCCTGAGCAGCATCCGGGATCGCGCAGATCCTCAGAAGACCATACGGCATCAAAAGTTTTTCCACCATCAGAAGAAAGCCCAAGCACCCGCCTCTTATCCTCATTCATATTGCGGAAATTAAATAACAGTCGCCCATCCGAAAGTTGTGCCACACTTGTTTCATTTGCATTGATAACACCGGGGACCAACGCATTGGCATGCCATGATATTCCATGGTTATCACTGTAAATGCTTCCGGCTATGGAAGGCGCATGCTTCCTGCGCATGCCATCCTCATAAACAGCTCCGTTTGCTAACCAGACAGGTACCACAAGACGTCCATTTCCCATTTGTATTCCATGTCCGGGACCTGTCGCGCTTACATTCCATTCATATGGGAATTCCTGATAGCCATCCGTAATTTCTCTGGAATCCGACCATGTTTTTCCGCCATCCCTGCTGGTTACAATATAAACCCGTTCATAATTTTTATGATAGATCAAATGTGTATTATTTCCATCAGGAATCAATACCGGATTATTATAAGTACGCATCGTTCCATCCGCCGGCAGCGCACTTTCTCCGATACGGAGCACTTCTCTGGGTTCTTTTCCCTCTTCCAGGTAAAGAACTATGATATCAATATCCCCCCAGTCCCCAAAATTTTTTTCACCTTCTCCGTTACGTGCCTCAAAAGCCAGAAGCAGAGCATCCCCTACTGATAAAATTCCCGGAATCCGGTATTCTCTATAACCGCCGCTGTGATGTCTGACAATGACCTTTTCTTCACATGGAATGATTTTCATATATTCTCCTCCAAAATGCTGGTCAACTTCAGGATGTTTTCATTTTCTCCAATGACTTTAAATAAACATTATAGGCATGCTCTATATTTTCCACATCCTCTTGACTGAGAGCGTGGAAGGGTTTCCTACAGCCTCCGAAATCCATACCCTCAAATGTAAGTATCGTCTTGATAGCTGAAAAAACATTGCCACACTTAGACATGACCGTTATCATATCATTAACCAAGTGCTGATATTCCTGCGCCTTTTGCATATTTCCTTTTTCAAAATTGCTGAGAATACCCTTTATCGCAGGGCAGAGCACGTTATAGGTACTTCCAACCCCACCGTCAGCACCCATACTTAATCCGCAGAGCAACATCTCATCATATCCGTTCCACACACAAAGTTCCGGATAGGCGCGCTTCATTCGTTCCAGCAGATAAAAATCAGAATCTGTAAATTTCACCCCCGCAAGCTGAGTGTATTTACGCATTTCTTCTAAAATATCTAACGTAATGGAAAATCCGGAAAGTTTTGGAAAATTGTAAATAAAAAACGGCAAATCCACGCTTTCCATCAACTCTCCATAATATGTCATAATTTCCTCTTTAGAGAATTTGTAATAAAAGGGTGAAATGGATGATATTGCATCTACATTTAATCTCTCAGCATGTCTCGCAAGTTCAACAGCATGTTCTGTCGCGATTTCACCCACATGCGCTATCACTGTTTTTTCTCCATTATTGGCTTCACATACGGATTCCAACTCAGCTTTCCGTTCATCCGGGCTCAATAGAAATGCTTCTCCCGTACTGCCGCATACATAAAAGCCATCAATCCCTTGGCCGATCAGCCATCGTACCTGTTCTTTTAAAACCCTGTGATTAATATTTCCCAATGAATCATAGGGAGTTAGAAGTGCTGCAAATGCTCCTTTAAATTTATTCATTCTAATACTTCCTTATAGACTATTATTACTCAGCGGCATTTTGTATTAAAAAATCAATCATCTATCCTTTAACCGCTCCGACCATAGTTCCTTTCACCAGATATTTCTGTATAAACGGGTACCCTAAAAGTATAGGGACTGTGCAAATAATCACTGTTGCCGCTCTGATCGTCTGTGGAGTCATGTCTGCCATAGATGCACTTCCTCCTGACTGAGAATATTCATTTCCCTGATCGATCAGCCGTCTTACTACGGTCTGCAGCACCATCAGTTCACTCTTATTTGCATAAGTCAGAGAATCAAACCATGCATTCCAATGATTCACAAAGCTCCAAAGTCCAATTACCGCAAGAGTTGGTTTTGAAAGCGGCAGATATATCCTGATCGCCGTCTGCAGAACGCCTGCCCCATCTATGCGGGCTGCTTCCTCCATTTCCATTCCGATTCCTTTAATAAAAGTTCGCATTACCATGAAATTCCATGCTCCCGCAGCTGTCGGGAGCACAAGAACCCAACGGGTGTTTAAAAGTCCCAGACTCTTTAGATTTAAATATGTCGGAACCACTCCGCCGCCAAAATACATCGTAAATATGATCATAAAGTTGATGAATTTCCATCCGGGTATATCCTTATGGATCATAGAAAAAGAAGCGGCAAATGTAATGACGAGAGTGATCAGTGTCCCTACCACCGCCCGCCAGATCGTATTATAATACCCCGTGAAAATAGATCCGGAGGCAAACGCCTGTTTATAGGCATCAAGGGATATGTCCTTCGGCCAAAACTTGAACCCAACTGTATTGGCATATGCCTTGTCAGAAAAGGAAAGGACCGCAGTATGCCAAAAGGGATAGGCAAAAATGAATGTCAGCAGAATAACAATAATATAGGCGATGATATAGTATCTTTTTTTCTTGGTAGTTTCAACCTTGCGTTTATTCCGTTTCACCATAATCCCTCCTCTCCATCGCTCAACTTATTGATAACAATATTAGAAATCATAACAAGCATAAAACCAATCACATTCTGGAACAAGCCAGCTGCCGTAGCATAACTGTAATTGTTCTCAACAATACCCTGCCGGTAAGTATAAGTCCCTATCACGTCTCCAACACTGTAAACAGAAGGCGAATACAGATTATAGATCTGATCAAAATTATCACTTAAAAGTCCGCCAATTTTCATGATAAACAAGATAATGATCGTACTTCTCATGCCAGGAAGGGTAATATGCCATATCTCCTGCAATTTATTGGCTCCATCAATCCGTGCCGCTTCATAAAGATCCTGGTCTATTCCCATTATTGCCGAAACATAAATGATTGAACTCCATCCACATCCCTTCCATATTCCGGTCAGAACCAATATCCACCGAAAATATTTAGGATCTGCCATAAAATATACGGCGTTCCCCCCTAATTCCTGAATGATTGCGTTGATAGGACCGTTTAAGGAAAACATCTCTTCGATCAATGACGCTGCAATAACCCAAGAGATAAAATGTGGCAGGTAGGAGACCGTCTGAAAAGCCTTCCGTACGCGTCCACTTCTTATTTCGCAAATAAAAATGGCTAAAATAATCGGTACAGGCCATCCGAAAAACAAATTCATCAGACTGATCACAATCGTATTTTCGAGTACCTCTTTAAATGAAAATCCATTGAAAAGCTGCCGGAAATACTTCAAACCAGCCCAGGGGCTTCCCATAATACCGTCTAGTACCCGGAAGTCCTTAAAAGCCAAAGTCAGACCATACATGGGGGCATAATTAAAAACAAGTAAAAAAATCAAAAAAGGCAGGATCAAAAGATAATACATCCGATTTTTATAAACACGTTTTGCAAAACTGCCATTTGACTTTCCAGTGATTTCCCCGTTTCTTTTTTTATTTGACATCTATCCTCCCTTTCTGCTGTAGAACTTCCAGACAGAGTCTCGTTTACTGGGATTCCGGGAAGTTTCTGTTCAGTCATTCAGAGAAAAGGTGCATCCGAAAAACTCTGCTTTTTCCGGATGCAGCCCATCCCTTTCATTTCTTCATAAGTTTACACTACATTACCATTAATTCAGCTTTTCTTCATATTCAGCAATAACCTGATCAAGTCCAGCCGTACTTAAGTTGGAAATATACTGGTCCCAGCCTTCTTCTAAATTACTGTTTCCAAGAAGTACATTGTGGTAATATTCCTGTACCAGTTTGGTGATCTCACTTTGATACAGATCATAGGAGTCATTCTGGCAGTTATTCATACTAAAGTTTGTCCCGTGAATTTTCGGGAATGACTGTGATTTTTCAATATTTGCAAGGTCTCTTTCCGAAAAAGTGAGATTTGCAATATAATCATCCTGCACAGCAGCTCCATAGTAGGTAAAATCGATACCCTTTGCTGCTTTATCTTCTACAGTCAAGGAAGGATTAACGACCAATTGTTCTCCATTCATCGTATAGTCAACACCTTCTTCGCCATACAGGATTTTTATCATCAGATCATGATCGGATGACATACCTTCCAGCATCTTTAAAACGGTTATAACCTGCTCATCTGTTGCATTTGCGGTAAAGAACATGGATGCCACTCCACAGGCAGAAGGAAAATCAGCATTTGAATAAACATTGCCGTCGCCATACTCCGTGGTCAGAGCGCTCATAACATCAACCGTATTTTCCCCTGCAAGATCCTCCACCAATGCAATAATATTGGACGAACCACGATAAGAATAAAACCACGTCTCGGAATCTACCATTGCTCCAGTTCTTCCGTCCGCCCACTTAGTCCGAACGGCCGCGCGGTCATCCGTAATACATTCCGGATCAATGATACCCTCATCATACCATTCCTTAATAATACCCAATGCGGTCCGATAATCTTCCGTAGCAGCATTATAGGTCACTGTACCATCATCATTCAAATGATAATTATCGGGTGTTGCCATTCCAAAAGCGCCCATAACCGGCCATAATCCACGCCATGCATAAATGGAATCAATTCCATAAGTATCATCCTGACCGTTTCCATCCGGATCATTATAAGTGAACGCGTACAGCAGGTCGTGAAGTTCATCCAATGTAGTCGGCTCAGACATTCCCAGATTATCCATCCAATCCTTCCGATACACCAGAACGGAGGTAGAATAAGTTTTTCCCTCTACCCACGGTGTATAGATGCATTTACCATCCACCAGATGGTTTCCATCCTCAAAAAATTCTTCCCCAAGCCATTCCTGGAGGATCTTCATCCCAGTCGGATAGTATTCCCACAGCCATTCCTCCGGGAAATCACGAATCAGGCCCTGATCCAGCATATATTGATAATCGTTCTCCATATAATAGCTATAACACGTTACATCCAAAATATCACCGGATGCGATAAAGGTATCCATGGTGTCCTGTGTAACATCGGTAACCGGTGTAATATTTACGTTGAAATAGTCCTCCAGGACATGCTCTGCGTAAGAATCTTCAGCAACCGGAATATTCGAAGTATAGTAACCTAACCATGTAATATCTACTGGTTCAGTGGTTTCTTCCTCCTCAGCGCTCACATCTGTAGTTTCTTCAGAAACACTGTTTTCCACATTTGATGAGCTGCTGCTTTCCGTATTTGCAGAAGAACTGCCACAACTGGTAACTGTTACTATCATCATCATGGATAATATAATTGCTATGATTTTTTTCATGTACTCTCCTCCTTCTACATTAGTGCGAGGCTCAATGCCCAACAGTCAGTTGGAGTTTCACCCTCCCATTGTCTTGCTGTATCATGATCAGAAAACAGGGCTGCCGACATTTCCCCGGGCCCAGTTAATGTTAAATAAAAGCCAGTCAGCCAGTCTCTCGTTTACAGCCATTCATTTTATGCAGTTAGAACTGTCCTTATTAGCGGGTATAGTCCCAAGAACAAACCAGTTCTATCATCAGAATCTCAAATGCAAGTTTGATGCATGTAGGAAAATGTGCTATAGCAGTTCCTCATATCGGTTCTCATTATATGACATTTGCACATAAAATATCAATAGCATTGCCCTTTTTTAGGCGGATTTTGCATAAAAATAGGCAGGTTTGCTCATCTATGCCATACGTTAGCATCATTCAAATAAAACAGGATAATAATTTAAGGTGGCACCGAAAACTAACTCTGATGTAATACCACCTTAATAGAATAAGAAATCCCCTGACCGAATTATCACTTAACCCTGTACAATCAAAGAAAGCTGCTCTTTCATATGGACTGTGCTATAAAGTAACACACAAGAATCTTCAAAGGAATTTGAATCAGGAAGCTATTTGGTTTTTCAATTCGTAATAGATATCGTAATTGCTTAAAAAGTATGGATAACAAAAACAGTCAGAGGAGAGCGAGTTATTTCTTGATTTTGCATTTTATCCTGCATATAATATGCATTGAAAAGCGGCCTGTTAATTTCAGGAAATTTTCAAAAAAGAATGATGGTGAAAAACACATCTTCGTTACACTCCGGAATGAGGATTAACATGTACGAAAGAATTCTGACAGATTTTGATATAAGAACCATCATGGATTCGGGACAGGTGTTCCGTATCCGTCCCCTGCCCCTGGAAAGCGCTCCGATATCCTGCGCCGAAACGGGCGGCAGCCCTCCCTCCACAGCCGAAACCTTCCTCGCCGCAGCGGGAAAGCATGCCGTCCTCATCCGGCAGAAGCCTGAATCAGAAGACCGGATGCGGGTATCCTTTTCCTGCACGAAGGAAGAATTTTCGAACTTCTGGAACAGCTATTTTGATCTGGACCGGGATTATGAAGCGATCCGCCGGTCGGTGGATCCTGAGGATGCCTTCCTCACCTCCGCCATCCGTTGTGGCCGCGGTATCCGGATCCTGCGGCAGGATCTGTGGGAAACCATCATCAGCTTTCTCGTTTCCCAGAACAACAACATCACCCGGATCCGCCGGAGCCTGGAGGCGCTCTGTGAGCGATATGGAGAAAAAATTTCCGTAAATGCCTTTCCGGACAGCCCGGCCACTTCCCTGACGTACGAAAGCGTTCACGCCTTCCCTTCTCCGGAATCGATTCTGGAAGGCGGGCCTGGCGGCCTTGACGGGCTTGGCCTTGGCTATCGGGACAAGTATATTTTCCGGATGGCGCAGCGCTGTGCGGGTCAGGAGGGACAGGAATGGCTTGACCTGCTGCTAAAAAGCTCCTATGAAGATGCGCTGGCGCTTTTGCTGAAAGAGTACGGCATTGGGAAAAAGGTGGCGGACTGCATCTGTCTGTTCGCCCTGCATCATGTGGACGCCTTTCCCATCGACACTCATATGAAGCAGATTCTCAACGCCTTCTATCCGGAGGGCTTTCCCTTTTCCAGGTACGAGGGCTATGCCGGAATCCTGCAGCAGTACATGTTCTATTATAAGCTGACTCAAAGGAGAACTTCGTAAATGGACGCAACAGACAAAATAATTCTTTCCATATTAAAAGAAAACAGCCGTGAAAGCGCCTCGGAAATTGCAAAGCAGGTTTCCCTCTCGGTTCCCGCCGTCACGGAGCGAATCCGCAAGCTGGAACAGGGCGGCATAATTGAAAAGTACACACTGCGGATCAATCCCTGTGAGCTTGGCTATAATCTTCTGGTCTTCGTGCTGGTAAAAATTGACGCCTCCAGAAATCTGGAAGCCTTCCAGGACGAAGCGACAGCCCTCGCCAATGTGCTGGAATGCCATCACATCGCAGGGCCGTCTGACTATCTTCTGAAGGTACTTGCAAAAGACATGCAGGATCTGGAAACCTTTCTTTCCTGCACCATGAAAGATCTCCCCGGCGTGGCAGAAACTCAAACTCTGTTCTGCCTGTCCACGCTGAAGGAGGAATTTTCCGTGTAAAGATAAAAAGCATCAGCGTTTCAATGAACGCAGATGCTTCTTCGTCTGCGCGTCCACACAGCGTGACTCGGTCGTTTTCTGAATCGCCCGGTTATAGGTAAAATCGTCCAGCGCACAGGAAGCGAGATAGTCTTCCGTTTTCTGAGGGAAACGCACGTAGCACATGGACACCGCCCAGGCCACGGCCATTTTCACATAGTACGCCGGATGACGGATGCTGTCGTATAGGGGAAACAGTCTGTCGATATATTCCGGATTTATGTAGTAATCCAGAGACATGACCACGGCGAAACGGACAAAAAACTCCCTCTCCGACCGAAAATAAGGCTGAAGAAAATCCCATACCTCTTCCGGATATTCCCTTGCGATCTTCAGCGTGCTGCAGAAGCTGTCGCAGACAGACCAGTTATCGATCAGCGGCAGAAAATTTTCGGTTTCCGCAAGGATTTCCGAAAGTGTCGCTTTCGCCCGCCTGCGGGCATAGCCGATCAGAAAGCCTTTCAGCATGATTTCTTCAAAAAAGATTTCCTTTCCGTCTCCTCCATCCTGCGCAATGCTGTCCGCATAGTCCTTCCAGTCACAGACGGCAAGCTGCTCTGCCAGTTTTCTCAATTTCGGGAGGCGCACTCCAAGGACATTTTCCACGCCCGGAAGAAGAGACGAGGAAAATTTCTGATATTCCGGCTCGGCAAGCGCAAGAAGCCGCTCTCTGATCTCAGTTCTCTTTTCGGAAGAACGATGCATACTTTTTTCCTTCCTCCACATAATGCCGGGCATTTTTCAGGCTGGCCGCCTTTTCCTCCTCCGTAACCGGACGCCGCACGGCGGCAGGGCTTCCAAGAACCATGGAGCCGTCCGGGATCACCGATTTACCCGTGACCAGCGCGCCTGCTCCGATCACGCAGTCCGATCCGATCACCGCCCCGTTCAGGATTACGGCTCCCATGCCGATCAGAGTTCTGTCCCCTATAGTGCATCCATGCACAATCGCGCCATGGCCCACTGTCACATCCTCTCCGATATGCACCGGAAATCCCTCATCCACATGCACCACCGCATTGTCCTGAATGTTGCTTCCCCGCCCGATCACGACGGACGCGTCATCCGCCCGCACCACGGCATGAAACCAGAAGCTGGTATCCTCTCCTGCCGTCACATCCCCGTAAAGATCTGCATCCGGCGCGACAAACGCCGCCTTACCGCGGATTTCTTCTCTTTTATCCGAAATGCCATGCTCGATGGAAGCCTTCCTTCTTATTTCCATAATTTCCTCTTTTCTGCTGTTCTTGCATATGGAGAAAAAGGAAATTCCTTTTCCTCCATATATAAAATCTGATTCATTTCATCATATCAATGCGGCCTTCAAAATGCAATCCCCGGTGTTTCCCGTTTTCATGTCATTTTTTCCTGATTCCATTTTGCCGCGGGTTTATTCCGCTTCGCTCCGAGGCATAACCTGCAGCGTAATTTTCTCCGCTCTCGTACATCCCAGAAGATCCGGTTCAGACTGCCGGTAATATTCCGCCCATTTTTCAGGGCAGCGCACCGTCAGCTCTCCCACGGGCTCCTTCATGGAGAGGTGATGCTCCGTTTTGTATCTGCGCACATTCCCGATGATCTGTTTCATGTGCCTGCCAAATCCCAGATAATCCCCTTCTGCATCCGGGCATCCCCAACGGGTCAGATGGATGGAAACCGTGCCCTCCCTCTGGCGGAAGTATTCCTGGTAAATGGATTCCGTGATATGCGGCACATAAACCGCATACATTTTCAGAATTCCCAGAAAGGCATGGTACAGGGCGTATTCCCCGGATATCCGCTCCCGGCTTTCCGCCGCAGAACGGTACAGCCGCTCCTTCACCAGTTCGATATAATAGTCGCAGAAATCCTTCCAGAACATTTCATCAATCTCATGACGCGCCTGTCCGGTTTCATATTCTGAAAGCAGCTCTCCCGCCTTTTTCATGGTCTCCTCCACCCGCTGCAGAATCCAGCCGTCAATGGGAAGGAGCTCCTGCGGTGCGCGGATTCCGGATTCCGGCAGCTGCAGCAGCACAAAGCGGGAAGCGTTATAAAGCTTGTTGAGAAAACGCCTGGAAACACGCAGATCGTCAGTCGAAAAATAAGTGTCCGTTCCCAGCCTTACGCCTCCTGCCAGATACCGGATGGCATCCGCTCCGTATTCCGCGATCAGCTTCTGCGGAGAAGTCCCCGCGTTGTTTTTGGATTTGCTGATCTTTTCTCCCGGCTTTGCCAGCACGAAGCCGCTCACCATGATCTCCTTCCAGGGGATTTTTCCCGTATGATACAGGCTCCGCACAATGGTATAAAAGGCCCAGGTCCGGATGATTTCATGCGCCTGATGCCTGAGAGACATGGGAAGAAGCTGCTCCGTCCGGTCTTCCGCCTCCCCGTATCCGGCATTCAGAAAAGGGGATATGGAGGACGTGGCCCAGGTATCGAACACTGCGGTTTCCGGTATGAATTCCGTGGAATGACATTTTCCGCAGGGTCCCTTCGGCCTGTCCCTTACCGGATCCGCGGGAAGCTGATCCTCTTCGACAAAAACCGGACTGCCGCATCCGGCGCAGTACCAGACCGGAAAAGGAACGCCAAAATACCTCTGTCTGGAGATGCACCAGTCCCATTTCAGGTTTTCAATCCAGGAGCGCAGCCTGTCCTTCATCGCCTCCGGATGCCAGCGGATCTCGTCCGCCGCCTCAAGGAAACGCTCCTTTTCCGAAAGAATATCGATGTACCACTGCCTGGAAGGGATGATCTCCACCTCCGTCCCGCACCTGTCATGTACCGCAACCATGTGCTTTAACGGCTCCTGCCGGATCAGAAAACCTTCCTCCTGAAGCTTCTGTAATATTGCCTCTCTGGCCTGCCTGACCTTCATCCCGCCGATATAGGCGATGTCCTCCCGAATCCTGCCGTCCTTCTGAATCACCTCCCGGTAAGGAAGCTGAAAGGCCTCGCACCAGCGGACATCCGTCGTATCCCCGTAGGTGGCGCACATAACCGCTCCGCTTCCCTTTTCCATGCTGACGCCCTCTTCCCCGCCGGAATCGTCAGCCAGAATGGGAACTTCATAGCCATAAAGAGGAACCACAGCCTGTTTCCCGATCAGCCTCTTGTATCTTGCATCCTTCGGATGAACGAACAGGCAGACACAGCCCGCCAGCAGCTCCGGCCTGGTGGTGGCGACAGGTACCACCCCGTCTTTCGTCTGAAACCGCAGATAGCTGAACACGGTTTCCGTCTCCTTTGTCTCCAGCTCTGCCTGAGCGATGGATGTGAAGCATTCCGTGCACCAGAGCACTGGGGATTCCTTACAGTATGCCTTCTTCTTTTTTACCAGATCCAGGAAAAGCCTCTGGGAAATCCGCTGGGAACGGGGAGAGACGGTCTGATACTGAAGGGACCAGTCCACGCCGAAGCCCAGACTCTTCCACAGATTTCTGAAGTCCTCCTCACAGGGCTTCACGGTCTCCATGCAGAGCTTCCGGAATTCTTCCCGCGGCATCTGCCTCGCCCGCATTTTGTGCTGCCTTTCCACCAGACGCTCCGTGGGCAGCCCGTTGTCGTCAAAGCCGAAGGGATAAAAGATCCGCTGTCCCTTCATCCTCCTGTACCGTACCGCAATCTCTGCCTGCGTGTACGAAAAAACATGGCCGATATGGAGCTGCCCGCTGACCGTCGGCGGCGGTGTATCAACGGAAAAAAGTCCTGCTCCCTCACCGGAAGCATCCTCCGCGCTCCCTCCTTTTTCGGAATCCTCTTGCCGGAATCGGTAGATTTCCTGTTCCTCCCAGAACCTCTGCATCCGTTCCTCTTCCGTTCTGAAATCGTACTTCTTGTTCATTTTCTCTGCCTCCCTGTGTTTTTACAAACAAAGCTCAGCGTTGCAGGCAGCGGCGGTCCCCTTTTACCGGTTGCCGGATACGCATATGAAAGCCGATTGACAATGCTTTCAATAAAAAAAGCCCTAAGCCTAACGCTTAGGGCGAACACGCGGTCCGTGGTACCACCTAAATTCAGAATCAGATTCTGCACTCTACAATACGGGAACTACCATGTCCGGATAGTCCGATATCGCTTTCCCTGATAACGGTGGAAATTTCCGTTGGAGCCTACGCCGGACGCATATACATCCTTTCGGTCCAAAGCTCAGAGGCTACTTCCATGCTTCCTTCACGAAGATTCTCACCAACCATCTTCTCTCTGTGCATCCGGGGAGCATGTACTCCTCCTCATCAACGCTTTTGTCTGTGTTTGTTGTGCCCATTATTGCAGAACTTTTTTCATCTGTCAAGACGGCCCATAAAAATCCTGCGCCCTACGCTGCCTCTCCAAACAGAAGGCCGGGCAGAAAGGTCAGCCGCTTTCCGATGCTTCTGGCAATAAATCCCACCAGCAGGGCGGCGACGATGGTTCCCTCCCGGACACCCTCAAGCGCGCCGGCAAAGCCAAAGGCCAGAACTGCATCTGTCAACGTCATGGATACGTCAAACACGATTTTCGTAATGCCAAAATCCGTGTTCCATCTCTGGACCACCGCGCGGACAAAGGATTCCCCCGGAAGCATAACTACGTCCGTCAGCATTTCCATGTAGACCCCGGTTCCCAGAATCACGCAGCCGGCCAGAAGATAGACCACCTTCTGTGGATAGCTCTGCGGCTGAATGAAAAACAGAAGCTCCATGCACAGATCAATGAAATAACCGAAGGCGATGGAGACAGGAATCTGAAGCGCATGCTCCGGCTTGAAATTTTTTCCCAGGATCAGAAGCAGACTGAAGGCTATGGTAAACTGTCCCAGAGAAAAAAGGAAATTCAGGCTCAGCACATAAGGAATGGCGGATATCGGCGAGGTCCCCAGATCCGCCTTTGTAATCAGACTCACTCCCATGGAATTGATAAAAAGCCCAATAATAAAGATCACATACCGTTTCAGTTTTTCCACTATCTTCTTCCCCTTTCAAAACAATGTTTTCATGATATTTTCCGGCTGTGGGAATGCCTCAAAGGGCCTGACAGCCCCGTATCCCCAGACAGCCGACAAAAACCATGTTATCATTGTTTTATAAACATGTCAATTCTGACATGTTTATATTGATATATTGAATTTACAACGTGGAATATTGGCGCGATTTTTTATTCTGTGCTATACTCTTAAGACAGAAATTGAAACAAACTGATATTTTAAAAAGGGGCTGTTATGGGAACATTACGGTATGCCATTCTTGGGCTTCTCAACCGGAGAAGTATGTCGGGTTATGAAATGTCAAAGGAATTCGAGAGCACTCTGTTTGAGTTCTGGAACGCCAGGCACAGTCAGATCTATCCGGAGCTGAAGCTGCTGACGGAAGAAGGGATGGTTACCTATGCGGTAGAAATCTCCGGAAGCATTCTGGAAAAGAAGATTTACTCCATCACAGATGCCGGCCGGGAAGCTTTTCTTCAGTGGGAAATGGAACGCCCGCAGCTTTCCCCGGTTCCAAAGGACGAATTCCGTCTCCGTCTCTTTTTCTCTTCCTGCCTGTCAAAAGAAGATCGGCTTGCACTGCTGGAAGACCAGCTTAAAAAGCACAGGGAACGGCTTTCCCATCTGAAGGAAAGACTGGAAAAATTTGATGTCCTTCCGCCTGAAGAGGATGGAGAATTTTCCGATTATCTGGTGCTTTCAGGCGCACTGTCCCGCGAGGAAGGAAACTGTCAGTGGCTGGAACAGTGTATTCAGCTGTGCCGGGAGCGGGGAAATTGAGATAACGGCCTGTGACCATATCTGCTGGCGGACTGAGCACAAATCAGGGGCCAATTGGGAGTGTAAAGGAAATTTTTTTAACCCATTGACATTTTGGCTTTTTTCTTGTATTATTGAATAGCTTGATAAATGGATGGCGAAGCGTGGCTCAGTTTGGTAGAGCGCTGCGTTCGGGACGCAGAGGTCGCAGGTTCAAATCCTGTCGCTTCGATTGAATATTTGTAGTCGCAGTGAAAGGAAAGTAACGAGACGAATGTTTCGTTGCTTTCTTTTTTTGCCTTTCGGAAATTAAGATCAGCCGATGGCCGCTTTCCCGCCTGCAGTCCGTCCTTCTATCATACTTCATAAAATTTTGCTCAAAAGGAGAATTCAAAATGCCGAAAACCAGATTTGAAAATGTAGTATTTACCCTGATTATGGCGCTTGTCATGGTATATGGAATGATCGTATATAACGTGGCTCTGAATACTGGCGGCGTGACTGACCAGACCTTCCTTCTTGCGCTTCATGAGCTCCCCATCATGATGCCCATCGCCTTTGTCCTGGAATTTTTTGTGGTAGAAAAACTGGCAGCCCGGCTTGCCTTTACGGTTGTACGTCCCACTGACCGTCCTCAGATCATCACCTGTGCCATCTCCACGATGATCGTCTGCATCATGTGTCCTGTCATGAGCCTGATCGCCACTCTGCTGTTCAAGCAGCCCGGCATTGGCACCTGGGCGCAGACCTTCGGCTGCAACATGCCGATGGCTCTGATCTGGCAGCTTTTGTACTGCGGCCCTCTATGCAGACTCATTTTCCGGCTGCTGTTCCGCCGGAAGCGGGAAACGGAGATGGAAGTGGAATCCTGCTGATCCTGCGCTTCCCGATATCCTTTCTTTTTTATGTTTCTGATATAATCGGATAGGGAAAGTTCCTTCCCCTATCCGATTACGTGATGTGTACAGCTCACGGCATAAATACCGCTCGCTGTACTTGCCGATCATGCAAGCATGACGGCCGCTTGCCGGGTTTATCGAGCAAAAGCGCAGCATACAATTTCCGCATGCTGCGCTTCTTTCTTTGTAAATCCCTTTAAAATTTTCTCAGTTTCGGCGGAATCCGTCGGTCTTCAGCCTGTCATCCCCTGCTTCAGCCCATTGCCTGCTCGATCTTCTTGAGCAGCTCATTCTTGGAAACCGCTCCGACGATCCTCTCCTTTTCCTGACCGTCCTTGATTACCAGGAAGGTAGGGATGTTCATGACACGGTATTTTCCAGCGATATCCATGCAGTCATCGATGTTCAGCTTTCCGACTTTGGCTTTTCCCTCCAGCTCATCCGCAAGCTGAGCTACCACAGGGGCCATCATCTTGCAGGGACCGCACCAGTCCGCATAAAAATCAACCAGAACGGGCTTGTCGGATTTTAATACCTCCGCTTCAAAATTTTCTGATGTAAATTTATATTCCATGTTCATACTCCTTTCCTTATCAGGTCAGGAAGCGATTCTCCGAAATCCGTTCGTGAAAGAAATATCCACGGGAACGGGAAAACCTTCCTGCACTGCCATAGTATTGACATTTTCAGATATATCATACGGGATTCCCTGAGCGGAACGCCGCACTTTCCATCTGCAGCCACACCCTAAGCATATTACACAATCCGTTTCTTTGCAAGGTAAAATTTCAGGCGTTTTCTCCGTTGGAGAAGAAAGGAGCATCCTCCTGCAGGCTCTGCAGAAATGCCCGTTCAATCGCCGGAGCATACCACCTGGCATATCCTTCCGCGTTCAGATGAGTCCCGTTTCCATCCGTAAGCTTCTCTGCCGTATTATAGGAATAGGCCCTGCGCATCTCCTCTCTGCAGGTATCAAATTCATTGGAATGATAGATATCTATCACGGGAATTTCCCATTTTGCGCAGCATTCCTCCGCCGCCTTATGCAGGATTTCCTGTGCCTTCCGGTCCCGGGTCGGCATCCGGTGCGCGGCCACGTAAAAAATCCTGCTTTCCCCATATTTTTTCTTCAGAAGATAGCAGACTCTCTCAAAGGCTCCATAAAACGTGGAGGTATCATACTCTCCATCAGACAAAACGCTGATCCGTCCCAGCCGTGTTTCCGCCACAAACGGATAAGCATCATTGGTCATACCGTCAAAGCAGATGAAATCCGGCCTTTTCTTATCCGCGGCTGCAATCTGTACCGCAACGTCATCCACCAGAAAAGCATCCGGAAATTCTCTGGCGATATTCGGGATTATGGTAGCTCCATTGATCGCAAAGCAATGATAATCCATCCCATATTTTTCCGCAACCCTGTGCAGCATGCCGACTCCGATGGCATGGCCCGCCACCAGGGAGTCTCCAAATCCGTATAGAACCTTTTCCCTCAGCGTTTTATTTTCCATTTTCCTGAATCCCCTTTCCTGTCTCCGGTCCCGGCCATGTTCTGAATTCCGTTTTTTCTGTCCAGGCCGTCTTCATTACATCATATTTTTCTCATCCGCACAACCCCTGCCGATTTGTTTTTGCACGGTCTGCGCAGTAAATGCGCAGGTCTGTCTGAACTGTAATCAACTCCTTCATCCGTATCCTTCGAAACATGTTCGGCTATTGACAAATTCCGCAAACAGGGCTACGCTGAAGGTGAGAACAGAACTGATTTTTCATTCTCCCTCAACGTAAACGCTTCGGAAAGGAGGTCGTTTTTATGAGGATAATTACAATCAGCCGTGAATTCGGCAGCGGCGGACGTGAAGTGGGAAAGCGCCTTGCAGACGCTCTTGGTTTTGCCTATTATGACAGGGAAATCGTCACCTCCATCGCCGAAAAATGTGATCTGGACGAAGGATATGTGGAAAACGTGCTGAGAAAGGGGCTGACCATCAATGTGCCCGTCACCTTCGGCCATACATTCTATTTTTATTCCGATCCCACATCGGAAAATGAACTGAAAGTGCTGAATACCCAGCAGCAGATCATCAAAGAGCTGGCTCAGCGCGGCGACTGCGTGATGGTGGGACGAAGCTCCGGCATTATCCTGGAAAAGGAAAAGCCGCTGCGTCTGTTTGTCTATGCGGATATGGACTGGAAGGTAAAACGCTGCCGGGAGAGGGCTTCTGCCGATGAACATCTCACCGACAGGGAGCTTGAGAAAAAGATCCGCCAGATCGACGCCGGCCGTGCCAGACATCAGAAGCTGCTCACAGACCGGAAGTGGGGCGACAGAGAAGGATACGATCTGTGTATCAACACTACCGGCGTGGAAATCAAAGAAATTATTCCCGGCCTGAAAGAACTGGCTCTGTGCTGGTTCGATCAGCGGAAATAAAGTACGAGGGAACGTCCTTACGTTCCCTCGTCTTTTTTCTTTTTTATGATATATTTGCAGATCGGATTCCCCGCCGCGGAAAAACGTGCCTCATATTCCGTCATCACATTCCCCTGCATCAGCCGCTCGTCCGCATGCAGATCAAACGTGATTTCCTCCGCCTCCCATCCCGCAGGCTCCAGCTCCTCCAGGGCAAAATCAAACAGCGGCCTGTTATCCGTCTTGAACTCGATTGTTCCCTCCGGCTTCAGAATTTTCTCATACCGGGTCAGAAACTGTCTGGATGGAAGCCGTCTCTTTGCATGTCTGTCCTTGGGCCAGGGATCGGAAAAATTCAGATAAATGCGGTCCGTCTCTCCCGGCCCGAACACCTCCGTAATTTCCTCTGCGTCCATCCGGATAAAGCGCACGTTGGGAAGCTCCCGCTCCTCCATCTTCTGAATGGCCCGGATCAGCACACTGGAATACTTCTCAATTCCGATATAATTGATTTCCGGATGAAGGGCTGCCATTTCCATAAGAAATCTGCCCTTTCCCATGCCGATCTCGATATGCAGCGGCGCCGTCCGCCCGAACACCTCCGCCCAGCTTCCCGCATGCTCCTGCGGATCATGTATGACAAAACGGCTCTGCGCAATCGCTTCTCTGGAGCCCGGAACATTTTTCAGTCTCATTCTTTCATCCTTTCCCATATCATCAGCGGATATTCTCCGCCGGTTTTTGTCTCATTTTAACAGATCGGCCATAAAAAGGGAAGCGGCAGCAGAACGGCCTCGGGAAAAAGAAAAGAAAATCTGAATTTTTTCTGAATTCCCTTAAAAACAGGGGCGGGATAGTGTATGATAGATATGACTTTTCAGCGACAGCATGTTTGGCCATGTACTGTTATGATTTCAAAAGAAGGTAATGAAAATTGATGATACATTTTTTCCCAAAAAAGAAATGCTTAAATGGATCTGTTTTCCACAGACGGACAGGCTCTGCCCTCTCCGTTTTCTTCACTGTTTTTCTGTTGTTTTCTCTCATTCCCTGTCCCATTCTGGCAGCGCCCTCTGATGAAACGGCGTCCAATGATTATGCCGCGCAGGCGGAAGCGCGCAAAGAGATGACCGTAGAATCCAACGAATGGGAAAACTGGCCCGCAGGGCCGGCGGTCGGAGCGGAGTCCGCCATTCTCATGGATGCGGAAACCGGAGCGATTCTGTATGAAAAAAATATCCACGAGCAGCTCTATCCCGCCAGCATCACCAAGATTCTGACCGCTCTGATCGCCATGGAGCAGTGCCCTCTGGATGAAATGGTGACTTATTCCAACGAAGCGGTAAACAGCATTAACTGGCAGACGGATTCCAATATCGGCATCCAGGCCGGTGAACAGATCACAGTGGAGCAGTCCCTTTACGGTCTTCTTGTAGGCTCTGCCAATGAGGTGGCAAATGCTCTTGCAGAGCATGTCAGCGGAAGCGTGCAGGACTTTGCGAAGCTGATGAACGAACGCGCCGAAGCTCTGGGCTGCGTGGATTCCCATTTTGCGAACGCAAACGGAATCTTTGACGAAAATCACTATACCTCCGCCTATGATATGGCTCAGATCGCCCGTGCCTTTTTCTCCAACGATCTGCTCTGCAAAATTTCCGGTACTGCGACCTATACCATTCCACGCTCCACGACGGTAAGTAAAGAGCTCTTCGTCTCTTCCAAAAACCAGCTTCTTCCAGGCAAGGAATACGCCTACGAATATCTGGTCGGCAGCAAAACCGGCTATACCTCCGAGGCGCGCCAGACGCTGGTCTCCTGCGCCCAGAAGGACGGCATGAAGCTCATCTGCGTGGTCATGAAGGAAGAGTCTCCTTCTCAGTTCACGGATACGATCGAGCTGTTTAACTATGGCTTCAGCAGCTTCCACGTAGTGAATGTGGCAGATGCCGACAGCCGCTACACGGTGGGCAATGAGCTTTTCTTTGAATCGGACGCCGATGTATTTGGCAGCTCTTCTCCGCTCTTTGCCATCGATTCTGCCGATTCCATTATCCTGCCGAACACGGCGGACTATGAGGATACGCAGTCCACACTCTCCTATGATGACCTGGAGGACGAGACTGCGGCAGCGGAGATCTCCTTTACCTACAACGGCGTATATGTGGGCAGCGCAACGGTCCGGGTGGTAGATCAGGTTTCCGGCAATTCCACCTCTGATTCCGAATCCGGCGGCCAGGGAAATGCAGGCTCCTCAAATACGGATCCTTCCCGGAACCGGATTTATATCAACGTGCGTCTGGTGCTCATCGCAGTCCTGTCCGTCTATCTTCTGCTCAATTTCCTGATCTGGCTGATCACCCTTCTGCGCAACTACAGCTTTTCCAGCCAGCGGAAGGAACGCAGAAGATGGAGGAGGCGCAGAAACGCTTCCTCCATCGATTACGACAGATATTCCCGGGATTCAGAGGATTACTGACGCAGCACCTTTCCATCTGCCGGGACGGTAAAAGGTCTTTTACCGGATCACCCGGAAGGCTGCAAATTCTCCTGGAAGCACCCGGATCTGCGCCGTCATTTCCAGATCGGTCCAGCCTTCATGCCGGCAGATGCGTTTTGTCAGGCTGATACGCCTTCCATCCTTCAACGCTTCCAGCTCATATGCCTGTCCGTCTGCTCTGCCTTCCGCATTTTCCAGCAGATGAACCGTAATATCCTCCGGCACGCTGTCTCCTCCCGCATAGCAGTAAAGCACGAATACACCATTGTCGTATGTGAATATCGAAACATTTCGCCCGCTGATATAGATCCTGCCCGACGTAAGAACGCGTCGTACCATATCCATGGCGGGTACGGGAATCCGGGAAAGATCTGCAAACACGTCCGGCACCGCCAGAGTGAACAGCTTTCCTCTTCCGAAGGTATCCATGAGCAGAATGGAACTGTGAGAATCTCCGGTTCCCGCATTCAGGAAGGACCAGGAAGCATTGTTGCAGAATTGAAGTTCATCAAACTGCACCGGTTCCTTTCCTTCATAATAGCCCGCCGGATCGTCCGTTATCTGAAAACGTTCAGCTGAAAGCTTTCTGCCTGTGAGACGGATGGAACTGAGCCTCTTCCATTTTTCCTCCGGCGCTTCACGCACAAATCCGGATGTGACCACAGCGGTTCCTCCCTGCATGAGATACCGCTCCAGCTTCTCCATGATCTCTCTGTCCGCAAAAGCTGCGGCAGTAAGAAAAATCACCGGTGCCTCCCATGGGAAATCGGGAACCGGCTCCAATGCCGCCCCCTGCATGCCAAGATGATCTTCCAGATGATTTTCTCCACATGAACCAAACGGGAGATATACCGGCGTTCCCACCGGATTACCGGCTTCATTCAGAATCCTGTCAATCTTTGAAAGCTGAACGCTCAGAGGAGTTACCAGCCTGTTTTCAAAGAGATCTCCCCACTGGAAAAGCGTAATCTCCTCTGGTCTGGAAAACGCTGTCAGATACGCCTGCTCCAGATAACAGTCCATCGGCCAGCAGGAATAAGTATCGAACCAGCCGCCGCCATTCCTCCCCGGAGCCACATTTTCCATATAGCGCATCAGCGAATAGCTGAGATATCTGGGCAGGTGCTGGTCAGTATGCGCCGTATTGCGGGTTTCCGTCCCCGTGTAGATGAAGTCAAACAGCTTCCTCTGTATTTCAGGGATATATCCGGTTTCATGCCAGGATTCCCTCCAGTTTGGATATTTAATGGTTATTTTCACCTCCGGGTTAATCCTTTTCGCAGGCCCAATCACCAGATTTTCCGATACCTCCCGCATCTTTTCCGCCCGAAATTCGCTCCAGCTCCGGTTTCCCCTTTCCCGGATGCAGTCCTCGCAGGTACAGGATGTAAAGAAAAAATCGTCCAGGATGAACGAATTGAAGAGCCCTGCCGTATATTCCGCCACTTCCTTCAGCTTATCCCGCATCCCTTTATTGGAATAACAGAACGTGGAAAAAAGGCGTTGTCTCTTTCCGTCCTCCTCCGACAGGTCCGGTGTAACCGCAGTGATGCCTCCGGCGGTTTCCACGCCGTGAGACTGAAAGAAATCCCGGATCATGCGTATCTGTCCCTCCGGTACAAGCGTGCCGTTTCGAAAGGTTTCCAGATACACCTTATCCACTCCCACATATTTCTCAAGAAATTCCCACTCCCGTTCCAGCCGCCGTCCATCGATCGCAGAAAGCGTCTGCGCGGTACAGTAAATGGCTGCCCTGAAATTTTCATAATGTCCCATTCCAATACCTCCTTCCAAAAAACCTTTACCGTTCACGCGGGCTTGACAGACCTGTGCCCGCCTTCTTTTACTATACGGTTCCTTTTGGATTCCTGCAAGAAAATCCTTATAAATTGTCTACTTAAATGTTTTCGTTAAATTTATGTTTTTATAATATAAATTATTCTGTTTAACATCTATTTTCCGAAAATGCGAAAATCTCAAAAAATTTTATTGTGATTATGTATAAATTTAATCTTATTTTAAAGGCGATATGATGAAATTTGTCTCTTAATATGTTTCGTTCTTGCTAAAATAATTAAAAATCTATAAAATGAAATTAAAGAAAACGTTTTAAGTAAGTCATTAAGCATGGAGGTGAGATATGGTTTCAATCAAAGATCTGTCCCTCGCCTGCGGCGTATCCACTGCTACCGTAAGCAAAGCGCTTAACAACCACAAGGATGTCAGCGAAGAAACGAAAGAACGCATCCGAAAAATGGCAAGAGATATGGGGTATGTACCCAATTTCGCTTCCAAAGTTCTGAAAACCAACCGAACCTATAACATAGGAGTGGTTTTCTCCGATGAAGCGGGAAGCGGTCTGACCCACGATTATTTCGCCATGGTACTTAATGGTTTAAAGTGTACCATAGAAGAAAAGGGATACGACTTCACCTTCGTGAACAAAAACGGCAGCATTTCCACCTGGGACAATGGGGTGACCTATCTGGAGCACTGCAAGTTCCGCCGTTTTGACGGCGTAGCCGTGATCTGTACGGACTTCTATTCTCCCGAAATCATTGAACTGATCGAAAGTGATATTCCCATTGTGACCTTCGATTATATTTTCAACGACAGAAGCGCCGTCGTCTCAGACAATGTCCGGGGAATCCGGGATCTGGTTCATTATGTGTATGAAATGGGACACCGCAGAATCGCCTATATCCACGGCACGGATTCCGCAGTTACCAGAAACCGGATCTCTTCCTTCTACAAAACCTGTGAAGAGCTGGGAATCGACGTTCCGCCGGAATATATGCGGGAGGCTCCCTACAGAGACACCACAGCAACCTATCTGAGGACAAAGGAACTGCTGGAGCTGAAGGAACGGCCGACCTGTATCATGTTTCCGGATGACTTCGCTTATATCGGAGGCTTTAACGCCATCACACTTGCCGGCCTGAAGGTTCCGGATGATATTTCCACAGTGGGTTATGACGGAATAGAGATCAGCAAATATCTGGAACCCTCTCTGACAACTCTGGCTCAGGACGGTTACCGTCTGGGTCAGGAAACGGCAAACAAACTGATCAGCATCATCGAGCATCCCAAGACATCGCTAGTAGAGCATATTTTTATAGAAGGAAAGATCTTTCCGGGACGTTCGGTCAAAAAACTCACCACTTAAAGCTTTACGTTCAACGCACGGGATACCGGCTGATAACTCTCCGGATCCCCTCTCCCGGAAACGAAAACGTTTCAGAAAGCGAGGAAAGACGAGATGAAAGATTTTTTGCGGAATTCCTGGAAGCACAGAGCACACATTGTCATGGCTCTTCCGGTTTTCCTGATCCTGCTGTTTTTCAGCTATGTGCCGATGGCAGGCCTTGTGATGGCCTTCAAGTCCTTCGACTATACGCTGGGTATATGGAAAAGCCCCTGGAACGGTATTGAAAACTTCAAATTCCTTCTGGCTTCCAAAAGCACCTTCCTGTCGATCACCAAAAATACGCTGATGTATTACGTAATCTTCACCGCTCTCGGGACCTTCCTGAATGTGGTGCTGGCCATCGCGATTGATCAGTTTCTTTTCAAGAAGGCGGCAAAGGTCATGCAGACAATCATGATTGTTCCTGTTTTCATTTCCTATGCCGCAGTTCAGTTTATCGTTTATGCCTTTATCAGCACGGACACAGGAATCCTGAACAATGCGCTCGGTATGAACCTTCGGTTTTACTCCACTCCTTCCTACTGGCCGGTGATCCTGACCGTTGTCAAAATGTGGAACAGTGTCGGATATGGTTCCGTCCTGTATATGTCGGTCCTGTCCGGCATCGACACCTCTCTTTATGAAGCGGCCGAAATCGATGGAGCGAACAAATGGCAGCGCATCTGGTATATCACGCTTCCGGAGCTGATTCCAATGATCACGGTCATGCTGCTTCTTTCCGTCGGAAATATCATGAGATCCGACACCGGCCTGTTCTATCAGGTTACCAGAAACAGCGGAGTGCTTTATTCCACGACACAGGTAATCGACTCCTATGTGCTGAACGCGATTTTCAAAAATTCAAACTTCGGATTCACCGCAGCCACAAGCTTCTTCCAGTCCATTGTAGGCCTGTTATTAATGCTTTTCGCAAACGGAGTGGTACGCAGGCTTTCACCGGATGACGCATTGTTCTGAGAACAGGAGGAATCAGCATGAGAAGAAAAGAAAAAAATAAAAACCGGGCCGATCTCGCGCCGTCGAAAAGCGAAAAAAAAGGAATCGGCCAGATCATCCTCGGCTTCTGTCTTCTGTTATATACGCTGTTCTGCGGACTTCCGGTTCTGCTGGTATTCATAGCGGCCTTTACCGATGAAAAGGCAATCACGCAGAATGGATTCAGCTTCTTTCCGGAGAAGTGGTCCATATCCGGCTTCAACGCCGTACTCAGGTATGGCAGACAGCTGGTTACCTCTTACGGCGTTACAATATTCATCACGGTTGCCGGAACCTTTCTCGGCCTTCTGCTGATGAGTATGTTCGCCTATTCCATCAGCAGGAAGGATTTCCGATTATCCGGATTTCTGTCCGTTTATCTGCTGATCCCCATGCTTTTCAACGGAGGCCAGCTGTCCAGCTACATCATTTTTACCAGCTATTATAATCTGAAGGACAGTCTGCTGCTTCTGATCCTGCCGCTGTGCGTCTCCACGATGAACGTCATCATTCTGAGGACCTATATTGTCAACAGCATTCCGGGAGAGCTGATGGAAGCGGCAAAAATCGACGGAGCAGGCGAATACCGGACATTTTTCCAGATTACGCTTCCTCTTCTCAAGCCTTCCCTGGCAGCCGTCGGCTTCATGATGGCTACCGCGTACTGGAACGACTGGCAGAACGCCCTGCTCTACATAACGACGGACAGCAAGAAGCCTCTGCAGCTCCTTCTGGTAAACATTCAGAAAAGCATTGAGTTCCTTCTGAACAACTCCAACGTTCCCGCGTCAGCGAGAGCGGCGATGGGAGGAAATATTCCCCAGTATTCCGCTACGATGGCGACTGTTGTGGTGGTCATCGCTCCAATTATGGTGGTTTATCCCTTCTTCCAGAAATATTTTGTAAAAGGACTTACCGTCGGCTCCGTCAAGGGCTGACAGAACACAGTGCCAGAGGCACAAAAAGACAGGCGCCGGAAGGCGCTATATGGAAAATGGTTTATTCAGGATATACGGTGGTCGTATATCCCGGGAATAAAAAAATGAAAAGGGAGGTATCTTTCATGAAGAAAAAAATGATCAGTAAGCTGCTGTCGACTGTTCTCGTAACAGTTATGGCATCATCGCTTCTTGCAGGCTGCGGAAGCTCCGGCACAACGGCCGAAACCGGCAGCGCCTCTTCGGAAGCACCCGCTTCGGAATCCACCGCGTCGGAATCCGCCGCGTCCGGTTCCTCCGAGACAACGGATACCGCATCCGGCGACATGGTAACCATCAACCTGACAAGAGCGACCTTCAATCTCGCCACCCCGGATTCCGCGCAGGTTCAGAAGGTACAGGATGCCATTAACGAATATATTGCCGACAAGATCAATGTTCAGATCAACCTGACAGACATCGGCTCCGGCGAATATACGGATAAGGCAAACCTGGCCCTGGCGAACAATGAAATCAACCTGCTCTGGACGGCGTCCTGGGAAGCCGTTATCGGAACCAATGATCTGGTATCTCAGAACGCAGTTTATGATCTGACTGACCTGCTCCCCGGCACAGATCTCTACAATTCCATGGATGAAAGCCAATGGGAAGCGACCAAATACAACGGAAAAAATTATTATATTCCCGTATACAAGGATAACGTGGAGGGCTACGACCTCATGTTCCGTCAGGATCTGATTGACAAATACGGATGGGACATTTCCACCGTTTCCAAGCTTGCGGACATTGAGCCCATGCTGGAGGACTGCGTCGCAGAAGGCCTCAAATATCCTTATCTCAGCCAGAAGACAGCCATGTTCTACAGATATTACATCGATGATTTTGATTTCATCACTGCAGATTCCACAGCCAACTGGATCGCGGTTGACAAATCCTCCAACGAAGTGGTGGATACCATACTTACCGACCAGTACAAAGAGTTCTGCACCCTGATGGCTGACTGGGCGGAAAAAGGATATATCTCCGAGGATGAAGTTACCAAGACCACAACCGATACCACCACACAGACTCAGGACTGGGGAATCTCATGGTGGACGGATATCCCGGTAAACGATGAGGCTGACGCCCGCTACGGCCAGGATGTTACGATGACTCCCATCACCGACAGATGGGCACATTCCACCTCCGCTCTCGGCTCCTGCTACTGCGTGACCGCGAACAGCACACCCGAACAGGCACAGGCATGCATTGACTTCATGGGACTGCTTTATACGGACAGTCATCTTGCAGACCTTTATACCTTCGGCATTGAAGGCGAAGACTTCACCTACAACGCGGACGGCCAGGTTGAACAGACCAGCGATAAGTACAATCATTCCATGTGGGAATCCGCTTCCGCCACCATCGTAACGCCTCTTGCGAACGAACCCGCAAACAAGGCTGATCTGTACGAGGAATTTAACGGTGGAGCAAAGACCTCTCCCGCAGCAGGCTTCCGTTTCGACAAGACACCTGTAGAAGCGCAGTTCACCGCCTGCCAGAATGTATATGAAACCTATGGTTTCCCGCTTGAAAACGGCGGATTTGCTTCTTCCGATATCGAGTCCACCATCGAAGCCTACCAGACAGCGCTTGATGAAGCCGGCTATCAGGATGTGCTTGCAGAGGCACAGAGCCAGTACGAGGCATGGAAGGCTGAATAAAATCTGAAACAGGTTTACCAGTTTCTCAGGAACCGCAGCTACGGCAGAGGAGCTCTCCGGATACCGGATGATTCCCGCCAGGGCTGCGGTTCCTGTTTTCCGCAGGTACATCCCTGCAGACATATCCAAAAAAGAGGCTGAACCCCCTTTGAAAAAACAGGGGATTTCAGCCTCTTTCCTTCCAGCCGCAATCCGTATCAGCCGATAACGGCAGTCACATGATATTCTGTTTTCCCTTCCACAAGAGGAATCCTGTTCCCCTCCACCTTCTCTCCATCCACAAGCAGGGAGGTCACTCCCTTTTCCCTGTGGTACGGATTCCGAACCTCGATATCATAAACCGCTCCCCGAAAGCGTCTCACAATCCGGTAATCTCCGAAATCCTTCGGCACGCACGGCTCAATCCGCAGGCCGTCGAAGTCAGGCTGAATGCCAAGAATGTACTGGGAAATATTCACAAACGTCCATGCCGCAGTTCCGGTCAGCCAGCTGTTTTTTGCCTCTCCGAAGGTCGCCGCATCCTTCCCGGCCACCATCTGCGAATAACAGTAGGGCTCCGTTCTGTGAATCTCGCTGATGGGCTCCAGGTATGCCGGACATGTTTTTTTATAGATTTCAAAAGCCCTGTCCCCTCTTCCGATCACGGTTTCCGCAATGGAAATCCAGGGGTTGTTATGGCAGAAAATTCCTGCATTCTCTTTGTATCCGGGCGGATAGGAGGAAATTTCTCCCAGTTCTACATGATATCTGGTATAGGCAGGCTGAAGCAGAACCACGCCGTACTCGGTATCCAGATGCTCCTTTACGCTGTCCAGTGCCTTTTCAGCAAGTCCTTCCTTCACACCGACGCCCGCAAGGACACAAAAGCCCTGAGGCTCAATGTAGATTTTTCCTTCCTCGCATTCCCGGGAGCCGACCCTGTTTCCATACGCGTCATAAGCCCGGAGGAACCAGTCTCCGTCCCAGCCCGCGTCCAGAATGGCATCGTACATCAGCTTCACTTCCCGGCGCGCGTTTTCCGCAGTCTCCTCTTCTCCCATGATTTCGGCAAGCTGCGCATACTCCTCTCCATAACGGACGAACATTCCTCCGATGAATACGGATTCCGCCACAGGGCCTTCGCTCGGCCCAAACGTCTGGAAGGACTCTCCGGGCTGTGTGGAAAAACAGTTCAGGTTCAGACAGTCGTTCCAGTCCGCGCGCCCGATCAGAGGCAGCCGGTGCGGTCCCTTATGCGTCACTGTGAAGCGGAAGGAACGGGTCAGATGCTCAAACAGCGTCCCTTCGCCTCCGTCGTCAAATTTCACCATTTCCGAAAGAATGGAGGTATCTCCCGTCTCACGAATATAAGCCGCTGTACAGGCGATCAGCCAGAGCGGATCGTCATTGAAGCCGCCGCCGATATCCGCATTTCCCGTCCTGGTCAGCGGCTGATACTGATGATAGGTGCTGCCGTCGTTAAACTGTATGGAAGCGATATCCAGAATTCTCTCGCGCGCCCGCTCCGGAATCAGATGGACGAAGCCCAGCAGATCCTGGCAGGAATCCCGGAAGCCCATGCCCCGGCCAATTCCGGATTCATAATAGGAAGCGCTTCTCGACATGTTAAAGGTAACCATGCACTGATACTGGTTCCAGATATTGACCATGCGGTTCACTTCGCAGTTTCCGGATTCCACCCGGTATCCGGAAAGAAGCTCCGTCCAGTATTCCCTCAGCTCAGAAAAAGCCTGTTCCACAGCCTCATCCGTGCTGTAACGGGAAAGCAGCTCATGGGCTTTCGTTCTATTAATGACACCCGGGCTCTCCCATTTCTCCTCTTCCGGATTCTCGATATACGCCAGAACAAAAATAAAGGAACGGCTTTCTCCCGCAGCAAGCCTCATCCGGATCTGGTGGGAAGCAACGGGAGACCATCCATGGGCAATAGAGCCTGTCGCCTTTCCATTGCGGACGGCAGCAGGATTCTCCGGCCCGCCGTAAAGTCCGAGAAACGCATCTCTGCTGGTGTCAAAACCGTCGATGGGACAGTTTACGGAATAAAGCGCATAATGATTCCGGCGTTCCCTGTACTCCGTCTTATGATAAATCGTGGAACCCTCCACTTCCACCTCGCCGGTGCTCAGATTACGCTGAAAATTCTTCATATCATCATCCGCATTCCAGAGACACCATTCCACGTAGGAAAAGAGAGACAGCTCCTTCTCCTGCTCCGACCGGTTCGTCAGCACCACCCGGCTGATCTCACAGGCATCGTTAAGAGGGACAAAGGTCAGCACATCCGCCTCCAGCCGGTTCAGACTTCCGGAAAAGGTGCTGTAGCCCAGACCGTGCCGGCATTCGTAGGAATCCAGCGTCCTCTTTGTCGGCTGCCAGCCCGGATTCCAGACCAGATCTCCCTCACGGATATAAAAATATTTCCCATTGTTGTCACAGGGCACATTGTTGTAGCGATATCGTGTCAGACGAAGCAGCTTCGCGTCTCTGTAGAAGCTGTAGCCTCCGCAGGTATTGGAAATGAGCGTGAAAAAATCCTGGCATCCCAGATAGTTGATCCAGGGAAGAGGCGTCTCCGGCGTCGTGATGACATACTCACGCGCCTGATCATCAAAATATCCAAATTTCATTTCGTGTCCTCCATTTTTCATGTACGGCATTTTTCCTGAAAGAAATGTCATACCGGATATTTGTCAAGCATCTTCGAAAACGTTTAAGTAGACATGCAAAATCCACCTGTTATATTCATTATAAAAAAGAAATTTCCTTTTTTCAAGGGAAACAGCCCCGGCATTTTTCCTGAAAAAGCAGAGAAAAAACTGTGATAATGATGAATTCTTTTTTTCTCTGCGCTATTGAAAAGGAACGGAGAAATATTGTATGATAATATCACGCAAACGTTTAAGATTTACGTAAAGCCATACCGGGAGGAAAGACTATGGTATCCCTGAAAGATGTTGCACAGGCCTGCGGAGTCTCCGTAGCTACCGTCAGCAAGGCACTTAATGATCAGACGGATATTGGAGAAAAAACCAGACGGATGATTAAGGAAAAGGCCAGGCAGATGGGCTATCTTCCCAATTCCGTCGCCAGGGCGCTGAAAACAAACAGAAGCCTCAACCTCGGCGTACTTTTTGCGGACGAAGCCAACAGCGGGCTGACGCATGACTATTTCGCCGCCGTTCTGGAGGGGCTTCGGAGAGAGGCGGAGGAAAAAGGCTATGATATCACCTTTGTAAGCTCCAACCGAAAAAGAGATGGGCGGATGTCCTGCCTGGAGCATGTACGATACCGCGGTTTTGACGGAGTTGTAATCGCCTGCGCGGATTTTGAGGATCCTGAGGTAAAGGAGCTTGTGGACAGCGATGTTCCGGTGGTCACCATCGATCATATATTCAACAGCAGAACCTCGATTCTTTCCGACAATGTGAAGGGTATGCGGGATCTTCTTCATTTCATCCATGAGAAGGGCCACAGGCGGATCGCCTATATTCACGGGGCAGATTCCTCCGTTACCAGAAACAGGCTCGCTTCCTTCCATAAAACAGCGGAAGAGCTGGGGCTCTCCATTCCTGATGAATACGTGCTGGAGGCTGCCTATCGGGATATCCGTGCAGCTTCCGCCGCTACAGAAAGGCTTCTCGATCTGCCTGTTCCACCCACCTGCATCCTGTATCCCGATGATTACGCCTGCTTCGGCGCCATCAACACGATTTACAGCAGAGGACTTTCCATTCCTGATGATATTTCCGTGGCCGGCTATGACGGGATCCGGATCGGAAGACAGATGAAGCCCCGCCTTACCACTCTTGTACAGGATACAGACCGAATCGGACGGCTGGCTGCCTCAGAACTGATAGGTCTGATTGAACATCCAAAAACCAGCATACCGGGCATCATCCTTGTGGAAGGCAGCGTATACCCGGGAGGAACCGTCGCGGATCTCCTGTGAGGATGCGGCGGCCGCAAAAAGAAGGAGGAGGAAACATGAAATTCACAGAAGGCTACTGGCTGCGCAGCGAGCGGGCCAACATACTGTATGCGTCCCAGGCATATGATGTACGGGAAATTGACGGCGGAATGCGCGTCCTTGCCCCCGTCGGGATCATCAATTCCAGAGGGGCAACGCTGAACATGCCGACCATCACCATTGAATTCACCGCTCCGGGTGAAAACATGATCGCGGTGCACGCCTGGCATCATGAAGGGTATGAGAAGCGTGAGCCTGTCTGCCCGAAAAGGGAAAACAGACAGCCGGTAAGCGTGACGATCACAGACGAAGAGGCTGTCATGACCGCCGGAAAAATTACCGTCCGTGTCAACCGCAGAGAATGGGGATATCGTTTTGAAGCGGACGGCAGGGTTCTGACCTCCTGCGGCTTTCACAATCTTGGCTATGCCAGATGGGACAGGACGCCTTCCACCATGCTGCCGGAGGACAACTATCTGACGGAAACAGGAAAGCCCTATATGGTCAACGAGCTTTCCCTCCAGGTCGGCGAAAATGTATATGGCTTCGGAGAACGCTTTACCGCCTTCGTTAAAAACGGACAGGTCGTAGATACATGGAATGAGGACGGTGGCACCGCTTCTCAGGTAGCCTACAAAAGCATCCCCTTTTATATGACCAACAGAGGCTACGGGATCTATGTGGACCACACCGATAACGTCTCCTTCGAAGCCGCCAGCGAAAAAGTAGAATATGTGGGATTTTCCGTTCCCGGTGAAGAGCTGCGCTACTGTCTCTTCTACGGTCCGTCTCCCAAAGAAATACTGAAGGCCTATACGGCTTATACAGGGCGTCCCGCCCTTCCTCCCGCATGGAGCTTCGGTCTCTGGCTGTCAACCTCCTTTACCACCAGCTACGATGAGGACACCGTCAGCTCCTTTATCCAGGGCATGCAGGACCGCCAGATTCCGTTTTCCGTATTCCATTTTGACTGCTTCTGGATGCGGGAATTCCAGTGGTGTGATTTTACCTGGGACAGCCGCGTATTTCCCGATACCGCCGGAATGCTGAAGAGATATCACGACAGAGGGCTGAAAATCTGCGTCTGGATCAATCCGTACATCGCACAGGGAACCCCTTTCTTCCGGGAAGGCGCAGAAAATGGTTATCTGGTAAGACGCGCAGACGGCAGAGGCGTCTGGCAGACGGATAACTGGCAGGCCGGTATGGGTCTGGTGGATTTTACCAATCCTGAAGCCTGTACATGGTATACCTCAAAGCTGAAAACCCTTCTGGACATGGGAGTAGACTGTTTCAAGACCGATTTCGGAGAAAGAATCCCGGTCAACGTCTCCTGGTATGACGGAAGCGATCCGGCGGGCATGCACAACTATTACACCTTCCTTTACAACAGATGCGTATTCAATCTTCTGAAGGAGGTGAAAGGAGAAGGAGAAGCCGTTCTTTTCGCAAGAAGCGCCTCTGCGGGCGGCCAGCAGTTCCCTGTCCACTGGGGCGGAGACTGTTCCGCAAATTATCCCTCCATGGCGGAGACCCTCCGAGGCGGCCTGTCCTTCTCCATGTCCGGCTTTTCCTTCTGGAGCCATGACATATCCGGTTTTGAAAGTACGGCCACGCCGGATCTTTATAAAAGATGGGCCGCTTTCGGCCTGCTCTCCTCCCACAGCCGTCTGCACGGCTCCTCCAGCTACAGGGTTCCATGGGTCTTTGATGAAGAGGCCGTTGATGTGGTCCGCTTCTTCAGCAGGCTGAAATGCTCACTGATGCCGTACCTGTATTCCAGAGCTGTGGAGGCACATGAGGAGGGAACTCCCATGATGCGCCCTCTGGTATTTGAATTTCCTCAGGATCCCGCGGCAGCCTTTATTGACACAGAATATATGCTGGGAGATGCTCTTCTCGTCGCACCGATATTCAGTGAGGACAAAACGGTCCGGTATTATCTGCCGGAGGGAAGATGGACCGACTATTTCACCGGAGAGGTCAAAACAGGAGGACGCTACTTTGAAGGAGAATACGACTACTTTTCCCTGCCTCTGTATGTAAGGCCCGGAACCCTTCTCGCGGTTGGCTCCGTTTCTGACAGACCGGATTATGATTACAGGGATAAAACGGTACTCCATCTGTATGAGCCGGAAAAGGGGAGCTGCTGCACCTGCCGTCTGGTTGATCAGAAGGGCCGCGATATCTGCCATGTAAATGCCGCATATGACGAGACCGGAATCCTTTTTACGGCTGACAGCGACCTGAATGGGCTTTCCTTCCTGCTCCACGGGATTGCGGCCGAAAAGGTCCGGACGGACTGTCCCGTGGAAGACAGCACGTCCGGCGCGCTGATCCGGATTACGGAAGAAAGGCGGGAATGCCGTGTTTCTCTGATCTGAACACGGGACACCCGCCGGCTCTGCCGGCCAGAAGGGGCAGTCCTCAGACTTCTTTTTTCTTCCTGTTTAAGCCTTTCTGCCCCTTCGCCGCGTCCCTCCGGCGGAAGAGCTCATCCGCTTCCTCCTCCGAAATGAACTTCGTGGTCTTCACCGCGTAAACCCCGTCATCCTCCGCCCTGCGGATGCGGATTTTTCCCTTCATATAGCCATGCTGGCCGCAGAAGGAAAGGCTGTAATAATGCTTTCCATTCGGAGTAAACCATTTGATCTTCCGTTTCAGGTTCCGGCGGCAGATGTAGCATTTCGTGCTTGCCACCTCCCTGTCTGTAAGAAGCTGAGCCTTATCGTCGAAGCGTCTGGAAATGTACTTGGCATAATCGTCAAACACGATGCGGACCTCGTCCTTCCGGCTCTGCGGCAGTTGAAAGGTATCGAAGGACACTTTCTGCAGTACCTGCGGGTCCCGGATCTGCTGAAGCACCCGGGCCGCATAATAGGCGTCGCTCAGCGCGCGGTGGAATGCACCGTCCTTCTGAATCTTCAGAAAATCCACCGCATATTCCAGATTCCTCCGGATTTTTTTGTCCTCAAAGGCGATGCTGAACAGCTTCTGAATATCGTAAAACTTCACCGGGCCTCCGGCAAGAGGCCCCATCCCGTAAAACCGCATGTTCCTCTGCAGCTCTGTCAGATCCTGCGGCCCCCAGGTGGAGAACAGCCAGGGAACCGCAGCCACAGCATTTCCGCCTCCAGCGTATGTTTCTCCTGCCTTCTCCGTACTCTCCGGCCCGGGCGCCCCGTCCCGCACATGTTTTCCCGCGTCGTCCCCCTGCGCCGGCGTACCGCACCAGGAAAGGAATCGCTTACAAACATCCGGAAACAAATCGCCCTCCTGCAGCTGTTCCATATCCATATGGAGAAGCTGCCTTGTCATCCGGTGCATTTCCTGATAGACCTGCGGCTTCACGACCTCATGAAAGCTGCCGCCAAACTCCATCCGGGCATCCAGCTTAATCGCACCGATCTCTATGATCTCGAAAGGGATATCCTTTCTCTGCTTTTCTTTTTCCTCATTTCCCTGATTCCATTCCAGGTCCAGTACAATATAATTCATTGGCTTACGCTTTCTTTTCCAGCTTCTTTTCCAGTTTTTCCGCCATTTCCTTCATGCAGCCCTCTTCAAAGGGGAGCTTCAGCCCCACCTCGGGGATCATGTTGGTGAAGAAATCGGAGGCGGACAGCTTACACAGCTTCAGATAGCTCTTCCACGCGGCCTCATAATCCTCATCCATCCACAGCTTATACTCAAAGGCCACAGTCTGTGCGATCACATAGTCAATATAGTAGAACGGGAAGCTGTAGATATGGTGCTGCTGCTGCCAGTAGCCCCCTTCACCAAAGAAGGGATCTCCCTCATAATCCAGATGAGGCTTATATTCCTTCTCAAGCCTGCTCCACGCCGCCTTTCTTTCCGCGGGTGTCAGTTCCGGATTTTCATAGACGATATGCTGGAATTCATCCACCATGCACCCATAGGGAATGAACATACAGGCGTCCTCAAAATGCATTTCCCGGTAGGCATCAGCTCCGTCTCCGAAGAACCACTCCATCCATTTTTCCGTGAAAAATTCCATGGACATGGAATGGCATTCCGCCGTCTCCATGGTAATGTCCGCATGCTCATGGATGGGATCCTTGCCGGAAAGATAGCCCTGGAAGGCATGGCCGCATTCATGGGTGATCACGTCCACGTCCCCGCTGGTTCCGTTGAAGTTGGCGAAGATGAAGGGCGCATGATACAGAGGGAAATAGGTCATGTAGCCGCCCACCCTCTTATCCTTGCGGCCAAGCACATCAAAGAGACCGTTTTCCATCATGAAGTCAAAAAATTCCTTCGTCTCCGGAGACAGCTCCTCATACATCCGCTGTCCGGCCGCCAGGATCTCCTCCGGCGTTCCCGTGGGATTGGGATTTCCGTCCTTAAAATAAACGCCCTCGTCAATATAAGAAAGCTTCTGAAGGCCCAGGCGTTCCTTTCTTTTTTCATGCAGCTTTTCCACAAAGGGAACAAAATCCTTCTTCACCTGGCTGCGGAAAGCTTCCACCTGCACCTTGTCATAGCAGTTGCGGTTCATGCGGTAATAGCCCAGCTCCACGTAGTTCTCATAGCCCAGCTCCTTCGCCTGCTGCGTGCGGTTTTTCACCAGCTTGTCATAGATATCGTCCAGCTCTTTTTCATTTTCCCGGAAAAAGGCGGAAAACTTCTTCCATGCCTTCCTTCTGATCTCTCTGTCCGGGTTTCTCAGATAGGGACGCAGCAGCGACAGATTCAGTGTCTCGCCGTCCCAGTCGATTTTCGCACCTGCCAGAAGCTTCTCGTAGGAGGTCGCCAACGCGTTTTCCTCCTGTACCAGCGGAATCAGCTTTTCCTGCATGGATTTACGGGAAAGCTCCATGTTTTTAAAGGCCACCGGCCCGATCTTTTCCTCCAGGACCTCCCGGTAAGGAGAATCGTACAGAAGCTTCTGGTACTCGATCACCATGTTGCTGTAGCGCGGACTCATCTCATCATAATAATCCTGTTCCCCGCTGTAAAATTCATCTGCGGTATTTCCGTCATGTCTGGTCTGTGCCAGAGTCATCATGGTATCCACCCGGTCCCGCAGGGCATAATACCTTTCATGAACCGCGAACTGCTCCTCTCCGCTCTTCGCCGCGGCAAAATCCTGTTTCAGACCGTTGAATTCCTTCTCCACCCGGTCAAAATCCACCCGTTCATAGGGCATATCCTGATATTTCATGCCTGCCTCTTTTCCTGCCGCATTCCCGGCGGCAATCTTTTCTTACTATGAGCTTATTATAGTGGATTTATACGGGCTGTGTAAACCTGTATTTATCGCCTGCCTCTTCGGAACTCTTTTTTTCATTCCTGTCTCTTTACTTCTTATTCCCCGATTCCCACCTCTTGCTTCCGAACGGTTGACCCGGACCGCAGTTTCGGTATAATCAGGATTATCAACAGCAACGGACCGAATCCATCGAGGGGGTGATCCCATAAAAGTAAAAATTGAAATCGAACCGTCTCTCGCTGAGGACGAGGTGATCATCCGCTGCCGGAGAGTGGATGAAGCCATTCTGAAACTCCAGCAGGATATCTCGGAGACGGAACCGGGAAAAAACTGCATCGCCCTGCAGGATATGGGTACCAGCTACTTTGTGCCGCTGGATGAAATCCTGTTTTTTGAAACCGAAGGAAAGCATGTCCAGGCCCACACGGCCTCCCGGCTCTATCTCACGGAGCATAAGCTGTATGAGCTGGAGGATTGTCTTCCGGGAAGTTTCATGCGGATTTCCAAATCCACCATCGTGAATCTGGAGCACATTTATTCCATCACAAAAAATCTGACCGCATCCAGCGCCGTGGCGTTCTATGGAACGCCCAAGAAGGTCTATGTGTCCCGAAACTATTATAAGGCGCTGATTGAAAGACTTGGAGAAAAGAGGAGAAAGCTATGAAAAAAAAGAATGTATTCTGGGGTGTTCTGTTTCTGCTGGGTGCCTGCGCCGTCATCGCCGGACGACTCGGCTTTCTGGATGGCATCGGCTTCTGGTCCATCCTGTTTTCCCTGGTGCTTGCCGCCGTGCTGATCCGGGGCATCGTCAGGCGAAGCTGGAGCATGATTCTGTTTTCCGTCGCGTTTCTGTGTATTGTCAACGACCAGCTGCTGGGAATCGAGGAGCTGACTCCCTGGCCCGTTCTGGGCGCGGCGTTTCTCGGCACCATTGGTCTGAATCTTCTGTTTCCCCGGCATGGCTGGAAAAATGCAGGCTGGCACCGGATAGGCATGAAAAACGGGGAGGCCGGCTCTTCAGATATGGGAAATACGGAATATGAAACACAGATCGAGGAGAATGGAGCAGAAAATGTACGCTGTGAGGTTAATTTTCATTCCGCGGTAAAATATCTGTCCAGCACTGCCCTGCAGTATGCCCGTCTGGAAAATTCCTTCGGCTCCCTTTCGGTATATTTTACCGACTGCGCGCTGTGGCAGCATCAGGCTGAGGTGCGGGTGGACATTTCCTTTGCTTCAGCTGAGCTTTATATTCCTTCCTCCTGGTATGTCGTCTGCAATGTCTCCTCTTCCTTTGGAGGCGTAAACGAGAACGGCCGCTCCGCTCCGGCCTCCCAGGATGTGCTGACCATCACGGGCGACGTATCCTTCGGGTCACTGGAGATTCATTATATCTGAGCCTGTTGACCTGGATAACGGCGCCCCGGGAACGGACTGGATGAGAATGCAGCTTTAAAGATCTGGAAGGAAGCCACCGCAGGATCAAAGATGATTATAACAAACTCTCCTGCAGGAAACTGCAAAACAAACACATCCTTTTTCGGATAAGCCAGTCTGATCTCCAGCGGAACAATATCTTCCATTACCAAAGCTCTTATGCCGCAAATGGCTGGACTTATGAAGACGGCTGCCTGTTCTTTGAGGAAGAGCAGCCAGCCGCCTATAACGGTGCTCCCAGCTATACGGCCCTGCGCATACAGCCGCTGGATGAGGCCTGACTAAAATGGAACCGGAACTGTCTTAACCTTGTGGGATATCATTCCAACAACCTGTTCTTCCTGAACTAGACGGAAGAGAATTACGGTTCTCGGAATTTTTATGATCTTTTTACCTTTCTGTATCCCATCGTACGCGAAACACAGATTCCTTATGAACAGACCATGGATGGATCAGAATACCAGGCGCCTGCGGAAGAGTTTGAAGCCGCCATTCAAACCTTTTTCTCCATTGGTGAAGAAACTCTGTATCAGATCGAAGGCTACCAGCCGGACACAGACAGCTATGTCTATCAGACCAGAAGCTTTACGGCTCTCCCAACAGCCCCTACCCGGAGGATATGTTTCCCTCCTGAGTAGAAGAGATGCTGACTTTGGATGAAACGGTATAAGGAACGCAAATCTCTGTTTTCAGTCTGTGAAGTCTTTCTGCCAGTATTTATCAAAAAGAGCTTCGGTTCTTTTACTGATCTGTACCAGCAGTCTTCCTGCTTCCTCATTCCCACAGGCATATTCCTTCATCAGCCTGCCTTCTTCAAAGCACAGCTCATCATGCAGCGGCATATATTCCTGAAGCAGGAACAGCACATATTCCACCGTACGGTTTTCTCCGTAAACCCGTGGGCTTTTCTCTCCGTCATACTGCTCCAGCACAGCTGTCTGACGCTTCTTTACCGCGTCAATCAGGCGTTCTCTACTGCAATCTTCCGCTAATACGATCATTTTGGAAAGCCCGAACCATTCAGAATTCACCGTTCCGTGGGAATCGCTGCTCCCTACGATCGGCACCGCATGCCCTTCTTCTCTCATCTGCTGCCACAGACTGATCTGCAGCTGATTCTCTTCTATCGACTGCCCACAGGTGAGCTCCAGTGCGTCAAATGGCTGCATCTGCAGCAGATATTGGTACATATCTCTGCGGATATGATAAGCATCTTCCTGAATCCAACAGGGATGTGCCATTACGGCCATACCATTCGCCTTCCTGATTTCCCGGTATACCCAAAGCAGAGACGCATACTCTCTTTTATTCAGTCCCTGCGGAATATCCAGTCCTGCCTCTATGATATCTACTTCCTTTTCATAACGCTCTGGATCCTGTCGAAAGATTTCATTAACGCTATAGTCTCCACCAAAATGTATGCTGTGACAGTTATTTTTGGGAGGATGTACCTCCTCCCCCGAAAAAAGGTGGAAGCTCAAATCCAAGGGTTCAAAAGCATGGATTGCCTCCAGGGAAGGTTCATATTTCCCATGATCCGTTATGCACAGAAAATCAAAACCCGCTTTTCTGTAATTGGCCGCCACAATTTCCGGCCCTTCCTTTCCGTCCGACCTGCAGGTATGACAATGCATGTCTCCGCGGTAAGGACGCAGGCGAAAATAATCCGGCTTCACGGCATATACTCTCAATTCGCAGCGATTTTTCCATTCTTCCCCTTCTTTTTCCTGAACAATAATAACATACTGCTGTTCTGATGGGAAGCACCAGGCAAACTGTACTCCGTTTCCCGTATGAAAAGCTTCTACCATATAATATTCCCTCTGCGGTATATTTATCAGCGTCTCATTCATCGGTATAATCCGGGCTCTGTGTTTTTTTCCTATATCAAAAGCGGCATGTGTCCCCAAGGCACGTATCGTAATAACTGCTGTCTTCTCCGTACACAGTATTTTAGGATAAATATCATAATATTCCAACACTGTTTTCATTTCTCATCCACCCTTCTGCCCGCCTCTTTATATTTTGGCTTTCCTATTCTCCCTGATTGGCCCAGTATTCATCCAACCCCTGCTGCGCAATCTCCGCAGCTTCGTCCAGGGCTTCCTTTGCGGGTACGTTTTCAATTTCAATCAAATCTACTGCATCATCAAGCTTAGTCTTTTGTCTGTTTCAATGCTCCCGGAGTCTTTCCGGTTTCTTTCTGGAAAGCCCTCCGGAAGGTCCTCACACTGGCATATCCCACCATCTCGCTGACCTGTTCCAGCGTAAACTGTCCGGAACGGATCAAAACCTGGGCTTTCCGGATTCTCAGCCGGTTCACATAATCCAAAATGCCTTCCTGCGTTTCTTCCTTGAAAACCCGGGAAATATATTTCGGATTCTTTCCAATCCCTTCGGCGATCATGCTGATATTCAGGCTGGTATCCTGATAATGCTCCTTCACATATTCCATGACGCTGTTAACGATCCCCTGTGCGCCCGTTGCGCTCCCCGCTTCCGTATCGATCACACCGTCCCGCAGCAGCATTGTCCCGCTTTCAAAACCCTGCATGATATCCTGATACAGGAAACGGATTTTTTCCGGATCATCCACAATGCCGCTGACCGCTCCATATACCGATACTTCCATTTTTTCTCTGACGATCGCACATAAATATTCCATCGCCTTCAGGCAGCTCTGTTTCCATTCTTCCCCTTCCGTCTGTATCTGAAACAGATAGAAAAAATACGGTCCGTCCTCCGTCCGGTAAAAAGTGTACCCCTCCATCAGTTCCGTAAAAATATTATCCACCACAAACCGCACCACTTCATCCTGCCGGGTCTGTCCTTCTTCAGAAAGCGGGATCAGAAATCCTGCCAGGGCAATCTTCTGCCCCGCCTGAAGCGGTATGATATCCTCCTCTGTTTCCATGGCGCGCCCTTTCAGGACCGACAGCAGATAACTGCTCTGCATCTGCTCCTTCTGGGAAATGATGCGCTGGTACATAATGTCCTTTTCACCCATGAGCCGGAAATACGCGTCCTCGATCAGCTTATATTCATTCCCTTTTTTTCCGTCATTTCCTCCAATTTTTTCAACAAGGCTGGCCATGGGCTTAAAATTTCTGTTCAGCACGGCAGATACACAGAAAAGACCAACTACAAATGTGACCGCCAGGCTAATCAGAAGCACATTCCTGATCTGCTGCAGTTCTTTCCAGAACTCATCTTTCGGGATTATGATGCAGTATTCGATATTCTTTACCTCAGAAGAAGTTTTTGAAATCTCCATATATCTTTCAGTTTCTATCGGTTCCGAAGATCCCGTCGCTCCTTCTTCTTCCGCAGAAGCCTCCTCCATGCCAAGATTAGTCAATGCCAAAACAGTTTTTCCGTCTAACTTCACCAGAAGCCTGGAACCCTCTGACAGGGAACGTGTCAGTTCTTCCAGCGTGGATACCGGAAGTCCTATAAAAATATTAAATGACTCATATTGCATCCACTCCCTCACGCTGTCAGCATAGATCAGGCACGCTTCATCCGCTTTACAATTCATCAGAATAGCGGAAATAAAAAACTCATTTTGGTATTCCCTCTCCAGCATTCCAAACCATTCTTCGTATCCAGCCATCTGGGGGAAAACATTGCGCATTCCGTTATAAAAGGCAGCGCTCTCATTTGCCCCGGTATTGCAGATAACATAATCCAGTTTTTTCAGATACACCATACACGTCATATCTGATTCAAGACTGGCAATCTGAGAACGCAGCTGTGCAGCATCATAATAGAACTGTGCGTCTTTTTTCCTTCCGCTTATTATTTTCACAAAATTTCTGCTCTGAATCAATGAGGCGGAAACGGACATTTCCTGGTACAGATACCTGTCAATAGCGCTGCTGATGTTATCCAGTACCAGTTCGTTCGCCTGCAGGTTTTCTTCCTTTATTACCTTTATGCTGCAGATATAATTGACAAATACCGCGATCACAGGTATCAACAGGATGATCACATAGGAACAGGCCCAGCTTATTATGACGCTTTTCTTTTTCATAACTACCTCCACTTTCTATAGTACCGATATTTCCTGTCCGTGTCCACCTCCCTGCGTTAATTCCCATTATCATCCATTACATGTCTCTATCCTTTGATCGCTCCGACCATAACACCTTTTACAAAATATTTTTGTAAAAAAGGATACAGGACCAGGATCGGCGCGGCTGTAACTACGATCAGCGCATATTTGATCAGATCCGCCAGCTGTGCCACTTCATCCATTCCCACTCCGGCTTCCATCGCGGTGGAACTGGTCAGGTTCAATATATTCTGAACAACGAGCTGGAGCGGGAATTTTTCTCCGCTTCTCAGATAGATCGATGCATTAAACCAGGAATTCCAGTGCCCAACTCCATAGTAAAGGATCATGACTGCGATGGTTGCCTTGCTCAGAGGCGCCATGATCTTGATCAGGATCTGCAGATAACTGGCTCCGTCCAGCCGCGCCGACTCTGTCAGGCTGTCCGGAACGGAAGCGAATGCGCTTTTCATGATGATCAGATTGGTGGTATTGATCGCACCCGGCAGGATCAATGCCCATAAACTGTCCATTAACCCCAGGTCTTTTACGTTCAGATAAGATGGGATCATTCCTCCCGAAAAATACATTGTGAATATGATCATCATGGTAATTCCATTTTTCAGCATGGGACCCTTAATCGTCAGAAAATAAGCTCCCAGCATGGTTAATGACAGATTCACCAACAGACCTGCCACGAGCACGAACGCTGTATTCAGAAAGCCTGTTACAATCTGAGGATTCTGAAATACCATCTCATAGGCGCTTGTGGTATATGGTTTCAGCGGTATCCACAGAAGTCCGATATGCCTGGATAATTCCCCGGGATCACTGAAGGAAGCCACTACAATATAATAGATCGGATATGCGGTTACGATAATGATCAACAGCATAATAAGAATATTGAAAAATGAAAAAACCTGATACCCTGTTATTTTTTTCTCATTCATTCGGATTCTTCCTCCCATCCCTTGTTTTTTTCAGAATGCTCTGCCAGAACCGCTTCTGCCTCCTGCAGCGCCGTCATAGCCAGCAGTATGATCCCCGTACCGTGATCGTCGTCTTCTACCGTTCCCAGTTCTCTGTAGTATTTCCTTTCCATAGAGCATCCTGATCCACGGCACACCCCCCTGACCACTCCGTCTTCAGTAACCGCCTTTTTCCGGAGCGCTTCCATTCCCTCTCTTGCAGAGCAGATACACGCATTGTCCAGAAAACCACCGGCAACACCGTAGGATATCCCAGTAACAAACATTCCTGTACAAGAAGTCTCCTGATAGGAAGATTCCTCATCCAATATCTGATGCCACATTCCTTCCTGATCCTGGAACCGGATCACACCTGCCGCAAACTCTCTAAAAAAGAGAAGAAGGTCCTCAACATCTTTTATAAATGCGTGTTCCCCGGGATGATCCATGATCTTTTTCAGGAAATCAGCCAACGAAAGAAACACCCATCCATTTCCCCTTCCCCATGGAATTTCATTGGCCTTCTCTCTGTCCAAAAAATAGATATGCGAAAAAATCCCCTTCTCTTTCATATACAGTTTTTTCCTGAATCCTCTGAATTGACAGAAACATTCCGACAGGTATGCTTCGTTCCCGGTAATCTCCCACATTCGTATCAGAAAAGGAACGCTCATAAAAATATCATCCGCCCACATCGTATCTTTTCTGTGATAGGTACCATCCACAAACCGAGGAATATTATTTTGGGCGGCTTCCGCCAGTGCCAATAGAACAGACAGCGTCCTGCCGTCCAGCGTCCGTCTGTAGTTTTCTGCCAGGCACATTCCAATCGCTCCTATGGAATCAAGATTGTCTAGCACTACGCTTCTCTGAAGAAAAGCAGGCTCTCCAAACATCGCCGCATCATATTTCGCATATTCATAATAGTCGGAAAGGACTTTTGTACTTTTCAGGAAATAATCTGTCAGTTCAGTTTTCCCGAGCATTTCCGAAGCACAAAGAAGTCCATAATTTCCTACCATCAGCGCATAAAACCATTGACCGAAAAAACTGGTGCTCAGATACGGCCTGAGATACATCCTCTCCCTGTTAAATCTCCAGAAGCAGCGTTCTCCATCCTCTTTGAAATATGGCGTTTTCCACTGAACCACATGTTCCGGACCGAACGCGGTATCCATGTTCCCGTCTTTTCCAAATGCTCCGGTCAGCAGGAATTTATCCAGCGAATCATCTTTTCTTTTCACCATCGGAAGTTCCAGGACTTCATTGCCATCCTCGCAGCGAAATCCCCATCCGGAAGGAGTTTTCAGCGATTTTATCAGCAGTACATCCCCCTTATGCAGATTTATTTTCCAGCTTTTCCCTCTTTTCTGAGGGACTGTTTCCCGAGAGAGCCTGCGTTTGATCTTTCTGCCGTTTACCAAAATTCTGCATTCGGAAAAAGGAGTGATACTTATCCTGCCGTCTTTTTTACAGCAGGTTACCGCATAGGCAATCCTCCCTTTTTCCTGTCCATACCATTTCCCGAAATCCACTTCTGAAACAGATTTTCTGTCTGAAATTATGTCATTCTGTTTCCAGGATATCCTGTCATAAGCCATTCCGACAGGATACGGTCCTGATACCGCCGGTTCCTCCAGCTCCGATGTATGATAATAACTGAGAATTCTGATGTGGTTCAGATAATCCCTGGCCTCCATACCCCGATAATAAATTGTGGAAATCACCATTTCCAAAGGGGAATTTTTTTCATCCAGAGGACACTGCAGGATAAGCTCCCGCAGTTTGGCCGATACTTCCAGAAAATAACAGCTTCCTCTGTCGTCTTCCAATTCCGGCTGCAGCTTTCTGCCATCATAATATACTGCCAGGCAATTTCCCCGCAGGTTTAGCAGCGCCTTATCCTTCTTCTGCGCCTGGATAAAAGCTTTTATAAAAATCTGCTGCCCTCTTTTCTCCTTAGGAAAGATTCGATTCAGATCAATTTCCCATCCTCTCAATACTGCCCTCTGCCGGATTCCCTCCCTTGCATAATAAGGGTAATATTCCACCTCTCCCTCCGGCCGGGTTTCCAGCATATGCCTTAAAATCTTTTCCATACCATCCTCTATTTTCAAAGTTTCATTACCAAAGGCTGACTTCCCCAAATTTTCTGCTGATCCTGTTAAACAGGACCACAATGATAAAGTTTATCACAGAATTAAAGATGCCCACCGCCGTGCTGTAGCTCCACTGGAAATCCTGAAGCCCTTTTCGATATACAAAGGTGGAGATCACATCCGCCGTCTCATAGATTCCTTCATTGTACAGAAGAATGATCTTTTCATATCCCACACTCATGACGCTTCCCATGCGCAGAAGAAGCATGATAATGATCGTTGACGAAATTCCCGGAAGCGTCACATGAAGCGTCTGCTGCCATCTGTTCGCCCCGTCGATCCTGGCCGCCTCGTACAGTTCCTGATCGATACCGGAAAGGGCCGCCAGATAAATGATGGCTCCCCAACCGAGCTCCTGCCAGATACCTGATATCACATAGATCGGCACAAAATATTGCGGTTTGGTCAGAAGCGAAATCTCCGGGCCACCCAGAAAGGACAACAGATAAGTGACGAGCCCTTTATCGGAGGTGAACATTTTGATCATGCTGCAGATCACGACCAGAGAAATGAAATGAGGCATATAGGAAATAGTCTGGGTGATCCGCTTGAACTTCTCGTTTCTCAGTTCATTCAATAAAAGCGCCAGAATGATCGGCGCCGGAAATCCGAACAGAATGGAGGTCAGGCTGATCACCAGAGTATTCTTCAGGATCCTTCCAAAATAATAAGACTGGAAGAAATCAATAAAATTCTGTAATCCATGGTTAGAGGCCCAGTCGCTCCCCCATATTCCCGCCGCAGGGCTGTAATCTTTAAATGCAATGATAATGCCGTACATCGGTTTATAACAGAACAACAAATAGAAGGCCACAACGGGGATCGCCATAACATAGGCGCCGGAATATCTCTTCAGGTCTTTTCCAAGACGCCTGATATAAGGTGTTTTTTTATTCTGCATTCAGTTATCAATCCTTCCTTACTAGTATAAGGAGAAGCTGTTTGCACAGCTTCTCCCTCCCAGTCATCGTGCATTAAAGTCATCCAAAGCAGCCTGCTGCATTTCGATAAGGCGATCGACCCCCATGGATTTCAATGTCTCAAGGTATCCGCTTTCAAAAGTATCTAACGATTCCAGTCCGGTGATATATCGGATCGTCATCTCCGAAATATAGGTGGTGATATCTCCGGACAGTTTGGAATATTCCGTTGCATCGGCATCCGAAACCGTTACCGGCGGCATTGCATACTTTGCAGCATCGGATGACGTCCAGCTTGCCAGCGCTCCCTGCTGCTGAGGTAAACTTTGATACTGCTCGATATATTCTTTATCCTGGACAAACGGACCAGCATCCCATGCTCTGGTATACTGGGCAAGCGCAAGCTGTTTGGTCAGCCCTTCCGGATTATTCATGATTAGATCCGTATATACAGGCTTTCCATCCTCTATGGTATAGCTCTCACCCTCTATCCCGAAGTTAAACAGCCTATTTCCCGCTTCCGTATAACCGTAATTCAGGAACTTTACCGCCGCTTCCTTATCCTGACAGGCAGGGGTAATAATCACATAAATACCGTTCAGCGCCGCATCATAATGCGTGCTCATCGCTGTGTCACCGATGTTGGCGACAAGGGGGCCAAAACCTTCCAGGTCAAAATCCGGATCATCCGCCATAGTTTCCAGCATCGTTCCCAGATATCCGCCCCCATTACCGAGCGTTACTCCCGCCTGGCCGTTCATCATATTAGCTCTTACCGTATTATCGTCCACGGTCTGGAAATTAGGATCCAACAGTCCCTCTTCATACAGCTTGTTCAGATATTCCAGTACTCCCTTATATTCCTCTTCCGCATATCCGTAATGTACCGTACCGTCAACCTGATAAAAATCCCCTTTCACAAGGCCGAAGGGAGAAGTAAGAATACCATGCGCAATGCCTATACTTGTCAGCCAGAATGACCCTGCTGAAAATGGGACTTCCGCTCCCTTTTCCTCTTTGAAGGCTTTCAGCACTTCATACAGTTCATCCGCCGTCTGCGGGACCTCCAGATTCAGGTCATCCAGCCAATCCTTCCGCAACATCAGCCCGGCAGATGTCTGCAGATATGCATCCCCTCTTATGAAAGGAAAGCCGATAATATCGCCATTTGCCGTCATGTTACTCTTTCTCCAGACATCGTTGCTGTCCATAACGGCCACCAGATCCGGCGCGTAATTCATATAATCATTTAACGGTTCGATGATTTTATCTTTGATCGCTTTTTCCGCGCCGCCGGTATAACCCTTATACCAGATCATATCCGGCAGATCCCCGCTCGCATACAGCAGATTCAGTGCGTTATCATCCGCAAGCTGCATGATCTCCAGCTCCACCCCCGTAGCCTCCTGCCAGGCCTGTCCAAAGGGAGTAGCAGCAAGATCAGTCGCATTGGCTGTTACTTGCGCCTCCTGCACCATCGCCAGCGTCAGATGAACCTTTTCCTTCAAAGGATACATGGATTCTTCCGCTTCTGTCTGTGCCTGGGTCTGCGCTTCACTCCCGCTTTCTGTTCTGGCCGCAGCCTGCTGCTCAGCTGCTTCCATTGTATCCACCGCCGTGGATCCCGTCGTACTCGTACTTCCGCACCCACTGCTTATTAATAAAGCAGCAGCCAATAGACAAGCTGATATTCTTTTTAAGAATTTCCCCTTCTTCCTCACTTTTTTTCCTCTCTTTCCTCGCTTCTTTCTTTTTCGTTTTCCTTCCCTGCGTCCTTTCTCAATATATGCCGGCATTGAACACGGGTGTTCCCTCTGCGGAACTATCTCCAGTGTATGTTCTCCGCCCTGACATACACAAGGGACAAAAGGGTATTTTTGCAGGACAAAAGTGGACCTTCCCTTTTGTCCCCTGCATCTTCCCTGCGGTTTCGGCAGGCGGCAGGAAATACATTGCAGACAATGCCTTCTTTTCCAGGCGGCATAGAAACTGCCGGCAGGTATGACCTTCCGGCAGAAAGTTTATCTTTATTGTATGTGTGACGAAAACGGGTTCAGATATGATGGAATCTGACAGGGAACAACCAATCTTTTCCTTTCTCAAATCCCCGCCTTCTTTTCAAACTCCGCCACCGTCTCCGAAGCCAAAGCCAGATCCAGAAGCTGGTTCAGCCGGTCCATGTTCTTCTGGGAAGAAATATACGTCAGACAGCTTTCCGGCACACTGCCTTTCTTTTCCAGGATCCGCAGCAGCGCTGAAGCCAGCCCCTTATAAATTCCTTTCTTTTCTCCTCTTTTTTCGCCTTTCTTCTCGCCGATTTTCTTCCCTCTCTCCTCTCCGATTTTTTCTCCCTCACTCACGCCATCCGCGTACCATTCATCCAACGCTCTGCACATGTCGTAATGCTCCTCCTCTCTGTTCAGGTTCTTCAACAATCTTGTTTCATGCGCTGATGCCGCCAGAAACAGCGCAGCATTGCTGGACAGGCTGGAAAAGACAGCACGGTTTTCTTCCACATACCGCTTCAGCCCTTCCTTATCCTCCTGATGCTGCAGAAAGCCAAATACCTGCCTTAACTCCGTATGCAGTAAACTGATATCCATTCCGGAAACATGACCTTCGCCGCTTCTTCCATCCACTTTCTTCCCCGCACCGCTCCGCCTGACGGAAATAATATGGATCGGATAATCCGGCACCAATGTCCGGAGATCTTCCTCTCCCTCCGGAAATACCAGCATGTCATGGAATCTCACCGGCCTGTCCCATTCTTCTTCCCCGAAATACAGGATCAGGGTGATCACCGGAATGATCCTGTCCTCCCGGAAGAAAGCAGGCAGCCCGGTCTTCAGCCCCATCCGTTTCCTGTTTTCTTCTTCCGTTCTGCGGACCTGGTTTTGATAATCCGCGCTGTCAAACTGCATGATGCGCACCGGGGCGCTGTAATCGACCTTTTCCTGGTTTTCAATACCAAGAAGCACCAGCTGCATACCGTCCTTCCGGTACATTTTCACCACATCCCTGACATGCTTATAGGGCCGCGAGTATTCCGGTCGGGGCTGGACGGGATCTTCCGTCGTCAGGCTTTCTGGAGCGATCACCTGCTTTCCGCCATACATCCAGGCGTTGAACAGATCCGCAAAGATCCGCGGGTCTGAGAAATAGGAGCTGAGGGCAACATCGTTTTTTCCCATACATTTTCGTCCTTTCGTTCATTATACACGGCAGGACATAGGGCCGCAATGAAATCCTCCTGTGAAAGAGTCTGGCCAAACAATGCTCCGCAGCATCCCTGCCTGCCATTTTCGGTTGTCGTTTTTCCTGATCGGAATTGCGGGACGAGATGTCCCAAAAGAACACAATTTTCAGAATAATTGTGTAAAAAAGAATTTTATCAGGCGCAAAAAGTTTTTGCGGGTAAGGCCATCATATCATACCGGATTGTAACCTGCAATCCTTTTTTCAGTTCATTCTGAGTATCCAGTCTGACCCCTTCTCTCCCGGACAGAATGTCCGGGATCAGGGTGTGACTGCCCGCCTGCGAAGTTCTCCCGGCGTCATACCGGTCTGTTTTTTAAATACATCATAGAAATGCACTCTGCTGCTGAAGCCCACAGCAGCGGCGATTTCCTCCACGGACTGATCCGTCTGCGTCAGAAGCTGTACCGCTTCATTCATGCGCAGGCGGTTCACATACTCCGTAAAGGTCAGTCCCTGTGTCTGATGAAACAGGCGGCTCAGATAATCCGGATGATAGGAACTCATTTCTGCCAGCTCCTGGAGGGTGGCCGTCTTATAATTTGAGGAAATATATTCCAGAAGAGGGGCCATCGCTTCCCTGGTTTTTACCTGCTGTCTGTCCAGCCGCTGAAAACGTGCCAGACACAGAAGCAACAGATTCACTTCGTTCAGCATGGCTTCTTCATAATATAAGGTTTTCTCCAGAAATTCCCCAAACAGTTTCCGAAAGATGTCCTCTACTTCCAGGATCCTCGTTCCGTCCAGATGGAGAAGAGGCTCCAATCCAAGCCTGCCATCCTCTTCCAGATACCGGGCAGAGATCCTCCCGCCTGCCAACAGAGCTTCCGAGATCAGGCAGTTATATACCGTCAGACCGGCCAGAGAATAATTGGCATGGATCTGTCCGGGCTGAATGCAGACAACATCCCCTTTCTGGATGATGAATCTGGTGCCATCCAGAAATGCCACGCCATGCCCTCTGTGAACAAAAAATATCTCTACAAAATCCCGATGGCAGTGCAGCTGCTCCGGATCGTAAGAATCCAGAACAACTTCCTTTCTGTCATCATCCTTCTTTCCGACCGGATCCAACCGTACCGTAACCGGGGACCTGCCGTGCCTCATCCTGTTTGACACAGTATCTTCGCTTACCGCTATCCCGTCTTTTCCGCCCCACTGTTCCATGAAATAGGTGAGCATGTTCCGTCTCCTTTTCGGTCTTTTCGAATATTATAGCATTCCCTTCTGTCCGTGCTCAAGGCAAAACTATTTCCGGCCTGCCTCTGTTCTTCCTCCGTTTTCTCCCAGACAGGGAAATCGTTTTCCACAGGATTCCGATCTTAAATTTTTTTACAACAGTCTTGTTAATGAGAGAAAAGTCAAAAAACAGTACAAACAGATCAAACTTCCGCATTGCTTCCCCCTGCGGCTTCTCCTATGATGAACGCATGAAGGCATTTTTTGTGAAAAGTATTTTTCATAAAAAAGAATCCCGCTTGCGGGATTCTCCCGGCAATCGAAGATTGCCTGCGCGGCGGGTCACGAAAGCGACATCTTCCTTTCCGCCGCAGTGCGATCCACCGGAGGTTTTTATACGATAGAAAATGAAATTTCCTATCGTATAAAAAACATTTTTTCAAAAAATGAAAGGGGAAAAGAATCATGAAACTGACGTTTGAAACGCTGAAAGACAAGATCACCGGCTGCTGGAACGGGAAAAACATCGGCGGTGTTCTGGGCGCGCCGCTGGAAGGACGCCGCGGGGTATTTGACGTATCTTTTTATCTGCAGGAAAACCTGCAGGGCAACCCGCCGCCGAACGATGATCTGGACCTGCAGCTGGTATGGCTGGCTGCGGTGGAACGCTACGGCCGCCAGATCACACCGGAAATCCTGGGGGAATACTGGCTCACCTTTATCACGCCGGACTGGGCGGAATACGGACGCGGGAAAGCGAATATGCGCGCAGGACTTGTGCCTCCGCTGAGCGGCTATGCGTTCAACTCCTATCACAACAGCTGCGGCTGCTTCATCCGCAGCGAGCTTTGGGCCTGCCTGTGCCCCGGCAATCCGGATCTTGCCGTCAAATATGCCTATCGGGACGCGGTCATCGATCACGGAGAAGACGGCATGTATGGCGAACTGTTCTGCGCCGCTCTTCAAAGCGCCGCTTTTGTGGAAAGCGACCGGGACAAGCTGATCGAAATCGGTCTTTCCTATATTCCATCCGACTGCCTGACTGCCCGCGCTGTCCGTCTCGTCATGGAATGCAGAGAAGAAGGTCTGACCTGGCAGGAAGCGAGAACCAGGCTGATGCGTGAAGTTCCCGGCACCTTCGGTGTACAGTCGGGCACCGATCAGAACGTGGAAGGCTTTCCCACATCTCCTGCCGGAAATGATGCACCCAACAACATCGGCATCCTGATGATCGGCTGGCTGTATGGGGACAATGATTTCGGAAAAAGCCTCTGCATCGCGGTCAACTGCGGGGAGGATACCGACTGCACTGCCGGCACTCTGGGAGCTATTCTGGGAATCGTCAACGGCAACAGCGGGCTTCCCGAAAAATGGCTGGCTCCCATTGGAGGCGTCATTAATACGGTCTGTATCGAAAGGACCAAATTTCATCTTCTTGGCGGAGTTCCAGGGACCGTAGAAGAGCTGACCGAACGGATCCTGCGCCTCATTCCAGGCTTCCTGGACAGAAATCTTTGTACTTTCGGCTCCTCCGATTCTCCTGACGGCCTTTATACCGTCTCCGTACAGCCCTGCCTGACCTGTACGGCCAGGGCGGATAATTTCGTTCCGGGTATCGGGACCGTGGGCTTCGCCCAGGAAACGGATCCGGTCTTCCACGAGCGCTTCGGACCGCTCGTCATTAAACGGGAAAGCCATATGTTCCTGGCCTATCTTGACCACCTTGATGGTATGACCATCCGCCCGGGAGAAGTTAAAAATCTCATGCTGACCGTGGAGGCATCCGCTTTCGGCCTGCAGCAGTGGCTGAACATCCATATTTACGGCGCGGAAGGAGTGGAAGTCCGTCCGGGACGCCGGCTGAGCCTGCCGCTTCAGTGCACACTGGGCTCCCCGGCGAAAATCCCGCTGGAGCTCTACGCCGAGCAGCTGACAGAAGGTCAGATCGAACTGCTCATCGACATCTCCCTGGAGGGACGGCACAGCTATGAAGTGATCAAAACCCGGCTCTTTGTCATGCCATGACCGGCAATCCAGGCAGGGCCATCCTGATTAGATAAAAAAACTTACGGACAGAGAGGCCTGGGGTCTCTCTGTCTCTTTTGTATTTCAGATCCGCACCTTCTTGTAGGAACGGAAGCACTGGAGCCGGACGGGGAAGTATCAATAAAAACAGATATTTCCATGTTCATCAACGACCTGCCTGACATCATAAAACGGTATCATGCGGGGAATTAATCCTCACATCCTTCATCGTAAGACTTTCCACATCCACACATTCCATTGCGTTTTCCGCCTCAAGCTCAATATTCTCCAGCATAATATGGCTCATCCTGTGCTCCGGAAGGCCCGCCAGCTGAATTCCGGCCTTCAGGCCCTTTCCCTTTACGCCTCTGATCACGATGTTGGAAAAATCAGAGGGAGTATCGGCCTTCGGCTCAACCGTGGTGGCGTCATAAAACATGGTGATCTGGAGCGCCTGATCTTCCGTGTCATTTATTTCGAGGTTTTCAAATCTCACATCCTTTACATAGCCGCCCCGGCCGCGCATGGATTTGATCCGTATTCCCCGCATTGTTTTGCTGATTCTGCAGTCATGGGCAAAGACGTTTTTCACCCCGCCCGACATGCCGCTTCCGATCACAAGGCCGCCGTGTCCCCCGTTCATGACGCAGTTTCTGATCTCTATGTTTTCGCAGGGCTTTCCCACCCGCCATCCATCCTCGTTCATGCCGGAATTGATGGCGATGCAGTCGTCTCCGGTGTCAAACGTGCAACCCTCAATGAGGACGTTCCTGCAGGAATCCGGATTCAGCCCGTCCGTATTCGGCCCGTGGGTGGAAACGGTGACATTCCTGACGGTCACGTTTTCACAATAGACCGGATGGATAGTCCACTGAGGCCCGTCGATGATCGTGAAGTCTTCCAGCAGCACGTTGCTGCAGCTGACGGGCTGTATGAAGGAAGGGCGCAGCGCCGCAGCTTCCGTCCCGTAAATCCGCTTTTCAACCGGCACTCCGTTACGTTCTGAATAACAGAGCTCTTCAGCGGCCTGAGCCTGGAGCTTCTTCCAGGGCCACCACGCCTGACCATTCCCGATCAGCGTTCCGTTTCCCGTAACAGAGATATTTTCGCATCCATTTGCATAGATAAGCGGTGAATAGTTATAACACTCCATTCCCTCCCAGCGGGTAAACACAACGGGCAGATAGTCCTCATACCTGTCGCTGAAAATGACGACCGCCCCGTCCTCCAGGTGAAGCTCCGTATTGCTCAACAGATGAATCGGCCCTGTTGATCTCCATTCTCCGCGCGGGATAACGACCTGTCCGCCCCCTGCTCTGCCACAGGCGTTCACTGCTTCCTGAATGGAAGCATAATCCTGTAAGTAAAATTTTTTCATCCTGTTTTCCTATCCTTTCTACTGCAGGCTTTCTATTCATCATAACCCGGAAGCCGGCTGTTGTCTATTCCCATCACAACCCTCCTGGGGATTTTTTATCCGATCTGATACACTTTCTCCCCTTCGCACGTGGTATAATGATTGCGCGAAGCGCAATCAGACAGAAACTGCAACCCTTACATCACAAATCGAGGAAGCACATGAAAATCCTGGTGAATCGAAAAATCAAAGGCCTTTTTATACGTATCCTTCTCGCCCTCATATTCTTTACTCTGATTTCCGTCGTCTGCACGTTCCTGCTGCCGGGACACGCGGCGCTGTATGTCCTGCTCTCCTGCACAGGGGCCGGACTTTCCATCCTTGTATTCCTGTATCTGTATTTTCGGGAACAGGACAGGATCATGGAGGAAGCCGCCGCGCAGATCAGGGATTATCTTTCAGGAGATACTGATGCCCGGATCTCCTGCGATGAAGAGGGCGGGCTGTACCGTCTGTTCCATGAGGTCAATTCTCTGGTTTCCATTCTGAACGCTCATGCGGAAAACGAGAAACGGGCGAAGCTCTTCCTGAAGGATACCATTTCAGATATCTCACATCAGCTGAAAACGCCTCTTGCATCTCTGAATATCTATAACGGAATCCTGCAGGAGGAAACGGCGGATGCGGCGGAGCTCAGGGAATTTACAGAGCTTTCCGAACAGGAGCTTGACCGGATCGAAAATCTTGTGCAGAATCTTCTGAAAATCACCAGGCTGGATGCGGGAACCATTCTGTTTGAAAAGGCGGATGAGAACGTCTCCGATATGATGTACAGCGTCAAAAAACATTTTTCCTGGCGGGCAGAGCAGGAGGGAAAGACGCTCTCCCTGTCCGGGGATGAGACAATCACCCTTTTCTGTGACCGCACCTGGCTGATGGAAGCGGTCAGCAATCTGGTGAAAAACGCGTTTGACCATACCCGGAAGGGATGTACGATCCGTATAGAATGGCGGGCTTTCGCTTCCATCGTTCAGATTGTGGTTCGTGATGACGGCAGCGGCATCCATCCGGAAGACCTGCCCCATATTTTCAAACGGTTCTATCGAAGCCGCTTTCCACTGAACGATTCCGCGGACAGGCCTTCCGCAGATGCGCAGGGAATCGGGCTGGGGCTTCCGCTGGCAAAGGCGGTTGTGGAGGCCCATAACGGAACCATCGAGGTGGACAGCGAACCGGGAGCCGGAACCGCTTTTACCCTGAATTTTCTGATTCCTGCAAAATTGTAGGCTTTCTGTCACCTCAGAGTAGGGCCGGCGTGCTACGCTTTCCTTATCCAAATGAAAAGAGGTGTTATATCCATGGAATTGCTTGAAGTGAAAAATCTTTCCAAAACCTATGGGAGCGGCGAAGCCGCCGTTCACGCATTAAAGGGAGCATCCTTTCGTGTTCCAAAAGGGGAATACGTCGCCGTTGTGGGGGAGTCCGGCTCCGGAAAAAGCACCCTGCTGAATCTGATCGGCGCGCTGGACACTCCCACATCCGGTAAGGTATGGATCGACGGCAGAGATATTTTTTCCATGAAGGAACGCAGCCTGACGGTCTTCCGGCGCAGAAACATCGGCTTTATTTTCCAGAGCTTTAATCTGATTCCGGAACTGACCGTGGAGCAGAATATCATTTTTCCCCTGCTGCTGGATTACCGGAAGCCGGATAAAAAGTATCTGGAAGAGCTGCTGAGCGTTCTGAACCTGAAGGAACGCCGCCGTCATCTGCCCGGCCAGCTCTCCGGCGGACAGCAGCAGAGGGTGGCGATCGGCCGGGCCCTGATCACACGTCCGGCGCTGATTCTCGCTGACGAGCCCACAGGAAATCTGGACACGCAGAACACAAGCGAGGTCATTTCCCTTTTAAAGGAAGCCTCAAGACGTTATGAACAGACCATCCTCATGATCACACACAGCCGCAGCATCGCTCAGACCGCAGACCGTATTCTGCAGGTTTCTGACGGTGTGCTGACAGATTTCGGGAGGTGCCGCGAATGAAAAGCTATCTCAGCCTGATTCCCATTTCAGCCAGGGTACACCGGCGTCAAAACCGGATGACCCTGCTCTGTATCATTTTTGCCGTATTTCTGGTAACAGCCATATTCAGCACAGCTGAGATGGGCGCAAGAATGGAACAGACAAGACTGGCGCAGAAGCACGGAAGCATGTCCTTTCAGCAGATCTTTGACAGCGAGCTGGGGCAGTCGCTTCTGCTGACCGCCGCAGTGCTGTGCCTTCTGATCCTCGCCGCCGGCGTTCTGATGATTTCAGGAAGCATCAACAGCAGCGTGGCCCAGAGGACGCAGTTTTTTGGAATGATGCGCTGCATCGGGATGAGCCGCAGGCAGATCATCCGTTTTGTCAGACTGGAGGCCCTGAACTGGTGCAAAACAGCGGTTCCCATCGGCCTCATTCTGGGAATTCTCTGCTCCTGGGGGCTGTGCGCAGCCCTGCGCTTCCTTGTGAGGGAAGAATTTTCCCACATTCCCCTTTTCGGCGTCAGCATCATCGGAATCGTAAGCGGTATTGTGGTTGGCGTCATGACGGTTCTGATCGCCGCAGGCGCTCCGGCGAAGCGTGCCTCGAAGGTGCCTCCTGCCGCCGCGGTTTCCGGCAGTCTGGAAAACAGCAGGGCCGTGCACTCCGTCTCCTCCCATGTGATCCGGATCGAAACCTCACTCGGTGTGCATCACGCCGTTTCGTCCAGGAAAAATCTGGTTCTGCTGACCGGCTCCTTCGCCCTCAGCATTATCCTGTTTCTGGGCTTTTCCGTACTGGTGGATTTTGTCGACTTTCTGATGCCCCAGTCCGCCGCTGCCTCCGACATCGACATTTCCAGCGTTGACGGAACCAATTCCATCAACGCTCAGTTCCTGGAAACGATTCGAAAGATGAACGGCGTCAAACAGGTCTACGGACGCAGGAGCTTCTTTGACGTGCCTGCGGAGCTTTCCGGTCACACGGACGCCTCTGTCACGATTGACCTGGTTTCCTTTGACGACTTTGACCTGAAATGCCTGAAAACGGACGGAATGCTCCGGCGCGGCAGCAGCCTTTCCAGGGTGTACGGAAACAGCGGTTATGTTCTGGCCACATGGGATAAAAACAGTTCCCTGGAAATTGGCGATACCATCCGCATCGGCTCAGAAACCCTTACCATTGCAGGTCTGCTGAAATACGATCCCTTCAGCAGCGATGGCCTCACCAGCGGCAGAATCACCCTCATCACCTCCGCAGAGACCTTCGCCCGCCTGACGGGCGTTACGGACTACTCTCTCATCATGGTTCAGCTGCGGGGAGATGCGACAGAAGAGGATGTGGCGGCCATCTGCAGCGCTGCAGGAAATGAAGTTATCTTCAGCGATAAACGGGAACAGAGCACTTCCGGTACGTATCTGTTCTTCATCGTCTGTGTGTACGGATTTCTTGCCATCATCGCCCTGGTTACCATACTGAACATCATCAACAGCATTTCCATGAGCGTATCCGCAAGAATCAGACAGTATGGCAGCATGCGGGCGGTGGGAATGGACGGGCGCCAGATCACGGGAATGATCGCGGCCGAAGCGTTTACCTATGCCTTCTGGGGATGTGTAACCGGCTGCGCAATCGGTCTTTCCTTCAGCAGGCTGCTCTATGATTTTCTCATCACCGCGCATTTTCCCTATGCCTCATGGACGCTGCCTGTCTGGCAACTTACGGTGATCGTTCTCTTTGTCGTGCTGTCGACTGCCCTCGCCTCCTACGCCCCGGCAAGACGGATCCGGAGAATGGCTGTGACGGAGACGATTAATGAGCTGTGAAGAGATATCGGGAAACAGCGGAGCTGATGAAGTCAGCTCCCGATTTCTTTATAAAAGGGGCTGAAAATCGGTATTAACCGACAGCCCCTCTTAAAAATTGTTATAATTTAATTTTATTTCTCTTTTAATTATTCAGAATAGCCGCTTCATTTTTCCAATTACCGGCAAAGCCATCGTTCTGATGTTCCATCCAGGACATTACCCCCTCTTCCAGCATCCCGGCAAATTTTCTGTTTTCCGGAACATCCAGATCCAGTGGATGCATCTGCTGAGGATCCGCCGCTGTACAATATAGATATCGTTTCGGATGAGAAACTACATCATATCCCAGTTCCATCACATAAGTATATCCCTGTGTACGCACTCCCCTCCATCCAAACGTTTTCGGATCCTTTCCGGCCTGTGCAAAATTCTGTATGAAAATGTCACGTCCAGGACACGCACACAGGTAACTGACACGTTCCAAATCCTCCTGCTCTGTTGTCAGATACAGTGAACAGTCTTTTCCTTCAACCGTAGAAGGAATCGGTATTTCCAACAGTCCCAGCAATGTAGGAGTCATATCCTGACTTGCGATACAGGTACGGCATCGACGTTTTTTATTTCCCGGAATATGTACCACAAAGGGAATATGAATAGACTCTTCGTACCAGACATGCTTTCCCATCAGGCCATGAGATCCCATCATATCCCCATGGTCTGCCGAAAGCACAACAATCGTATCTTCAAAAAGCCCGCTTTCTTTCAGATAATCAATCAGGCGTCCAAACTGGTCATCAAGCCCGCTGACCGCCGCATAATATTGACGGGTGATAAGCTTCAGCTCCTCCGGTGTATAATTCATCTGTTCCCCTGTATGATGATGAATTTTTTCCAGGCACACATTCTCCTTCAGTTTCACATCAGGATACAGATCCAGATATTTTTGAGGTACCTGATCATACAGGCTATGAGGTGGATTCCAAGAAACATAAAGAGCAAAAGGCCGTTCCTTTTCCCGAATATTCTGCATATAGTCAATAGCCCTGCTTGTTTCATGCTGCACCGACCACTCGTCCGGACAGATCATCTCCGGCGTATCATGCCAATAATGCGGCTTTAAATGAACATCATAGGTTCCATAAGAATACCAGTAATCAAACCCATGCCGCCGTACTCCCGGAGGTGTAAAAGCGTCCCAATCCCGTGCTCCAGAGACAGGATTCTGGCAATGATTCTGTTCCGGCTCGTCCAGATGCCATTTTCCAATATAAGCAGTCTGATATCCTGCCTCCTTCAGCATCTGTCCCACTCCAATTTCTTCATCTCCCAGCCGCATGGATAATCCATTTTTGCAATTAGTAAATATTCCCATTGAAAGCGGGTATCTGCCTGTCATCAAGCTTGCCCGATGAGGCGTACATACCGGGAATGTACTGAATGCATGATCACAGTATGTAGACTCTCTGCAAAAAGCATCCATATTCGGCGTATGCACAGGGTCTGCCTGCGCATAGCCCATGGCATCAGCACGCCACTGATCTGCGAATACAAACAACAGATTTTTCTTTTTTTTCATCACTTTACCTCAACTGCTCTGTCCGCTTCTTCGGTCAGCTTTGCTTCATCCAGATCAATTCCGAATCCACTTTTCCATTTTATGTCAATAGGATTCCGGCTGCTGTCCGTAGCAAGACTGTTAACGCATCGATAGTAGAAATCAGATTCTCCCCGTTTTTCTGTAGCTTCCACCCATCGTGCCCCAAGACCGGATGCCAGCTGCTGCCAGATCGATGCAGACGGTCCAACCAGGCTGTCGTCCCCGATCATCAGATCCGCTCCAAGTTCACGAATTCGTGCCGCCAGAATGACCGCGTCAATAATAGATCCTGCAGAATCCGGATGGATATTATAAATACCTCCCATTCCCCGGCAGATCTGATGAATCGAATTTCTGGCCCCGCGCATGGGATAATCCGGAATGAGCTCCAGAGGTAAAATACGTTTCTGAAGTTCCACCCATTCTGAGATATCCAGAAACGCGGGATCTTCACAGGCATTCAGTCCGGCTTCACACAGTTTTTCAAGCTGTCCGGCAATCATATCCAGCGAAACCTTACTTTTTTCATCCGGACGGTAGCCGCAATTCACATCTCCTATCAAAAATGTTTCATCAGGCGGACAATAGCGGCGCACTGTTCGGATTACATCGCAGTCCAGCTGAACATTTCCAAACAGTTTCACCTTAATATATGCTGCTTTTCCTGCTTTTCTGGCCCACTGAGTGCTTTCAGCTACTTCATCCATTCTGTCGCTCAGAATCACATGTACACCACAAACCGGGCTGCTTTCCTTTAATCCCAGCAAACGATTTGCCGTAATTTCCTGAAGCTTACCCCCCAAATCCACCAAGGCCATTTCCAGCATTTCAACCAGTTGTTCAGGCCATTCGCCCTGGTGCCTCCTGTTTTCCAAAACTGCCTGTCCAACCGACAGTCCAATCAAAATCGCAGCGTCCTTTTGAAACAGTTCCAGACCCGCTTCAGGATTATTCACCGACAGAATACATTCCGCAAACCCGGTAGTTTTTCCACTGGATATCGCAGCAATTACATGTTGACGGCTGGTCCAGGTAGCACAACTGAATCGCTTCACCGCATAAATATTTTTCAGATAAAACCGTATGGAATCCACTGCTCCGGAAATTTGGGCCAGTCTGCCCAAAATTTCCTGACGCTGATTATCGTATGCCTGCATCTTCATTTCCAATTGAGCATCACCCTTTCACGCCGCCTGTTAATCCACCGACGATATATTTGCTTAACAATACATACAAGATGAATGTAGGCAAAAATACAATGATTACTGAAGCAAACAGCCCACTCCAGTCACCGCTGTACTGCATTCCGTTGATCATGGAAAACAGCCCTAAAGCTACCGGACGCAGCTTTTCAGAATTAACAAACATCAGGGACAGGAAATATTCATTCCAGATATTGATAAAATTGAAGATAGTAACAGTCACTAATCCCCCCTGTGCCATCGGGAATACAATTTTCCAGAATGTACGAATCGGATGGCAGCCATCAATTGCAGCTGCTTCTTCATATGATCTGGAAATATTTTCAAAATATGCCATCAGGAATATGGTGGTGTACGGAATTTTAGTTGATACAAACAGCACAATCAAAACTATACGGTTTGTCATTTCTTCCCGCAGAAGTCCTGCACGGGCTACAATCATATACAGGGGAATGATTACCATAATTACTGGAACGCCTGTAGTTGCCGCCAGAGCAGTTTTGATAATTTTGGAACCGAAAAAATCAAATCGCTGCAGTACATAGGAATACGGAGCACAGATTACAATTAACAGTACACAGGATACCACTGCATAAATTAAAGAATTCAGGAAAAAAATCGATACATTTGACGAAACCCATGCTCTGGAATAATTTTCGAAATGCACACCACTACTGAATTCAAATATTGTTCCTTTAAAAATATCGGCAGGAGTAGAAAGACTGGCGGCAATTACCCAAATCAAAATCACAGCAGTAAAGCCTACCCAGGTAACAAGTATCAGATATCCCGGAACAAGAGCAAGCTCCTTTTTAAGGCTGAATCTTTCTCCCGTTTTCAATTCTTTCTTCTTTTTCTTCAGCACGGCGGACCTCCTTAAAATTCCAGATCATCATTCTTAATCATGCGGTTTACCAGGGTAAATACCAATACGATAAACAGACAAAGCATTACACCAATGGCAGCCGCAGTACCAGCATCCCTCACTACGTCTCCGGTATTTTCCGCTCCAAACAGTTTGTCATACATATAAATCATCGGCACAATAGTAGAAGTATCTGCTGTAATCGGAGAAAATAGTTTGGACCAGATGAAAAATCCGGATACACTGATTGACCACATAATAATGTTTGTACGCAGTATTCCTCTGAGCAGCGGAAGGGTGATATAAAAGAACTGTCCTACTTTGCCTGCTCCGTCAATACTGGCAGCTTCATAATAATCATTTCCAATTCTTTCAATACCGCTGATCCAGATCAGCATAAAATGTCCAATCATTCCAAAGCAGTATGAAATCAGCAGCGCCCAAAATTTATGATCTGAATCCAGCCATTGAATATTGGCCAAAAAGTCCAGATGAAGTGCTTTAAACAGATTTGTCAGAAATCCATAGGAAGAATTAAATACATATTGAATCCACATGGTCGCCATGGCGACGGCGCTGATAACATTGGGGAGGTAGATTGCCGCCTGAAAAAAGCCGCGTCCACGTACTCCGCTTTTTAGAATCACCGCCAGCAGCAATGAAACTCCCAATGTAATAATGCCCCCAATTAAGAATATTTTGAACAGATTTACCCATGATGTACGATACAATGGAGTCTGCAGCAGACTAATATAATTTCCAATTCCATTAAAGGACCATTTATCCATTGAATCTGTAATCTCCTGAATGGAGAAAAAGCTCATGATCACAGTGCGGATAATCGGGTAAATGAATGTTGCAGCAAAAATTAACGTTGCGGGCACCGAAAATGCAATAATCATGCTTCGATTTCTTTTCATGCTCGATCCCTTTCTTTGATAAATGGCGGACAGCCAAAGAGCTGTCCGTCATATTTTGTTAATATATCATCCCTTAGATGCAGCCAGCATATTATCTACAAATTCCTCTGCCGTGCATGTACCGGCGTACAATTTTAACAGATTCTCCTTCAATGCCGGAGTAATATCCGGATTGTTTTCCAAACCGCCTGAAGTTGCAAAAATCTCTGTACAGTTATCCATATATGGTTTTGCATCCATAAGCTGTTCCGGCCAGGACGTATTATTTACATCAGCCGGGATTGCAAGACTTTCTTGTGATAATTTTGCATCCCATTCCCCTCTGGTCAGCATTTCAATAAGTGCAAATGCCGCTTCCGGATTTTCACATTTATTGGTAATGGCAAAACTCTGATTACCGATTACCATTGCTTCCAGGCCATTGATGCCATCTTCAAGTTCAGGGTAGCCGAAAAATCCCCATTTAAAATCCGGTCCGGTAATATTCTTGGTTTCATTAACCACGTAAGTACCTACACAGTACATTGCCACTGTTCCGGTTGCCAGCTCGGTATTCTGCCCGGTAGGCCATACGTTGGATCCTACCTGAGATGAAAAATACCCTTTGGAAGCCATATCTTCAAAAGCCTGCGCCGTTTCCAGAACCTCAGGGCGATCCCATGTTCCCTCATTTACAACCTTCTTTACCTCCTCATCACCGATCAACCGTGCCAGATGCATACCAAACGCCTGCATGGCATATGCGTCATCGGTAGTAAGAGGTGTAATACCTGCATCTTTCAGTTTCTGACATGTATCCAGGAACTTTTCCCAGGTATCCGGCGCTTCAGTAATACCGGCCTGTTCAAACAGACTTTTATTATACATATATCCATTAGCTTTCATCTGATAAGGAATTTCATATAACTTACCGTCATCATAATAGCTGCGGCTAAGCTCCATCAGAACCGGATTGGTATCCTTCTCATAATCAGCCGCTGCCGTCAGATCCTCCAGACACAGAATACGGTCTCCATAATTGCTCTTATTCTGAGCGCCATCAAACATATCCACCTGCTGATCAGCATCCAGTGCAGGGATCAGTCCTTCTTTAATCCCCTTTCTTCCCTTAAACTGCAGATCCACAGTAGCGCCGGTCTGCTCTTCAAATGCTTTAACTGCCTCTGCAATCACAACTCCCTGTGGTTCGGTAGCTTCCCAATTGGACCAGTATACCAGCTTAACTCCCTCAAAGTTCTGAGCATCAGCCGTATCCGCCGCGGCAGTTGTTTCTGCATCCGTTTCCGCTGATGCCTGCCCGGCCGCACTCTCCACCGCTGCAGCCTCCTCTGTTGCTCCTGTGGCGGCTGTTTCTGTGGATGTTGAACTGCCGCACCCTGCCAGAAGATTTGAGATCAAAATACCACAGGTAATAAGACCTCCCAGTTTTTTCAGTGATTTCCTCATAGTTTTACCTCCATGCAATTATATTATCTGAGCGCTCAAAAAAGCTCAAATTGCTCTGTAAAATGATATCGATGGGACAATCGATTCGCAGCGGCGGCTCGATATTTTTAACCATACGATCTACTAAAATATTAAGTCCGGTATACCCCTTCATATATGCTGCCTGGTTAATTACCGCCTTGAGCTGTCCCGTCTTCAGTAAATGTGTCGTAATGTCATTCAAATCCGTTCCTATCACGGATACCTTCTCTTCCATTCCCGCCTTCTGTACTGCCTGCACCATAGGACTGTTTTCATGAGCAGTCAAAGCATAGCAGGCTACTGTATCAGGATTTTCCATTAATGCGCGATATATTGCTTCACAAACAACCTCATCCCGATTATTAAAATAACCTTCCACAATATGGACTTTTAAATTCGGCTTTTTTTCATTCAGGTAATAAATAAAGCTTTCCACTTTGTTGGCATGAATTTTAGAATCCGGTCTTCCTCGTGATACTAAAACACTCCCCGTTTCCGGCGTAATCAGACTTAAAAATTCTGCCGCAACATGTCCCAGGCTTTTTTCATTACAGGGAATACAGTACAGGCCTTCCGGTTCCGCAAGTTCATCATCAATCACTACAGTCATTACACCCTGTGTTACCAGCCGCTGAAACTGCATAAGCACATTTCTTCTCCGTGTATAGGAAAAAGTAACAACTCCAGTATATCTTGTCCCTGCATCAGCAATCTTCTTCAACAATTCATACTGATGTTCTTCATCCATGCAGACCATTTCTTCGACTTCTACATTTAGTCCCTTTACTTCCTTTGCACTGGCATTAAGCCCTTTCCATATGTAATCAAAATATAACCCATTATCCTGGGGCAGCACAGCTGCCACCCGGCAGGTCTTTCTTTTGAGAGAGGCTGCTGCATAATTGAATTCATACCCCATCTCTTTCGCAGTCTGAACAATCTGGCTGCGCAGCTTCTCACTGACTCCTTCTTTTCCTGCCAATGCACGATGCACAGATACGGAAGAAACATGAAGTCTTTCAGAAATATCTTTAATTGTAATCGGGCCACTGCTCTTCAAATTATCTTTTCCCATATAGTTGTACATTTTAGTTGTGGTCAATATCCTTTAATTAATCAGAAAATTCCGGAAGTATACTGAAACATGCTATTAAGGATATCGTTTTCTTTATTGTTTACGTTATCGTTTACGTTCTTTATTATAATTGTCATCTTGCATATTGTCTATGTCGCTTTTGTCACAAATTTACAGCAAAATTTTTAGCATAATATCTAATTTATTTTTTATTCCGTATATTTTATTGTTAATATTTGGCCTATTTTAGATTCTATTATACTTTTTCTTCAATTCAGGAGTCTTCTGCCAGATAAAAAAGCAGACCGATGCTCCTTTTCAACTCCGGTGCAACGGTCTGCCTCAAAACGATCATATTTATCTCAATACAAACTGACTGAAGGAACCTTCCTTCTATACACTTCTTTTTCTATTCCTCCCTCTTCCTCCGGATCAGGGTCCCGTTCTTCCCAAGCACCCCGTTTTCATATTTTCTGGAGAAAAGCACCTCGCCCTCTTCCTTCACCGAAACAGCTTCCTCTCCGCAGTTTAAGAGAATCTCCAGCTTCCGATTCTGCGAATCCAGTTTGATGTACTCCACCAGGCGTTTCTGCGGGTATTCGCCGGGAAAATGGAAATACAGGCTCCGGCAGGCTTCTTCACTCTTACGCATCTCGATCAGGCTGCGCATTGCCAGGATTTTCTCCTGATTTTCAGAGGAGGAAAGCTCGTGCCAGGGCATGGGACGGCGGCAGTCCGGATCATGTCCGCCTTCCATGGCGATTTCGGTTCCATAGTAGATGCAGGCGCTGCCAGGCATGGTAAACAATACCGCGAGCTGCTGGTAAAATATGTCCGGATCATGGAAACGGTTCATCAGCCGTTCCGTGTCGTGGGAATCCAGAAGGTTGAACATCACATTGTTGTTCTGCTGCATGTACATGGTGTAGCAGCGGTTGACCATATATTCAAATTCCGCCTTGTCCATGCTCTTATCCAGGAAAAAGTCATGGATGCCGCTCAGAAGCGGATAGTTCATCACGGAATCATACTCATCGCCCATCAGCCACTGGCTGGCATCATGCCAGATCTCTCCGAGCAGGTACAGATCAGGCTTAAGCGCTCTCAGCCGCTCGCGCATCTTCTTCAGGAAGCGGTGGGAGACCTCATTTCCAACATCATAACGGATTCCGTCGATGTCAAATTCCCGGATCCAGTCCTCACAGACGCCGCAGAAATAGTCGATCACCTCATCGTTATTGGTGTTCAGTTTGGGCATCCAGTCTGCGAAGGCAAAGGAATAAAACCTGGCGTCCCTGGTATCCGCTCTTTTTTCCAGATTGTCCCAGTCCTGAATCATGAACCAGTCGGCGTATGCGGATTTTTCCTTCTTCTCCAGCACGTCCAGCCAGGGAGCAAAGCGGCGGCCGCAGTGATTGAACACCGCGTCAACCATGATGCGGATGCCATGTTCATGCGCCTTTTTCACCAGTCTGGCAAAATCCTCGTTGGTTCCAAACTGGGGATCGATGCGGGTATAGTCCTTCGTATCGTATTTGTGGGTGGAATCCGCTTCCATGATGGGATTCAGGTAAATGCCCGTAATGCCCAGCTCCTTCAGGTAAGGAAGCTTCTCCTCAATTCCCTTCAGATTTCCTCCGAAACGCTCCTGATTGGTGACCGGTCCCGCATGCCAGGGCACGATGTCCGGCGTGTTTTCCTCCGGCGTCCCGTTGCAGAAACGGTCCGGAAAAATCTGATACCATACCGTTTCGTTCACCCAGTCCGGCGTCCTGTTCACATCGGCCGGGTTCATCCACGGCACGATGAAGCACTGGAGCATACGCCCTTCCATCTGCACCTGTTCCGGAGTCAGAAAGCCGTCCTCAAAATAGTACCAGACCTCGTCCTTCGTATGCAGCTCAAAATAGTATTTGCAGCGCTTATACGCCGGACGCAGGGTCGTGGTCCACCAGAGCTGGTTGCGGAGCCGTTTCTTGAAAACGATTTCCTCCCGTTTTCCCGTCCATTTCTCTCCCCCGCCCATGATGCCCGCTTCATAAGGGTCTCCGTGATGCAGGAAAACCCGTTCCACATCATAGCCTGTTTTCAGGTTTACGATCAGCTCGTCCTCGTTCAGGGGATAGCTCATCTGTTCCGATGTTCTGTGATATACTCCTGTAAATTCCATTCTTACCTCCATGCTGAAGCGCTTTGCGCTGAAGCACGCGCGCCGAATCTCTGATTCGGCGCAGTTCCAGGAGTGAAAAATGCGCCGTCAGGCACATTTTTCACTCTCATCTGTTCGTCAGCAGCTTCCGATAACGGGAAAGCATCTTTTCCGCCCCGTCAAAATCCGGCATACGCCATTCCCAGTTGGGAGAGCCCACCGTTCCCGGAGTATTGATATGTCCTTTTTTCCCAAGTCCCAGAATATCCGCCATGGGCACGATGGCGATATCTGCCCGTCCTGTGAGGGCATAGGTCAGAAGCCTGTCGTGTACGCTGCCCGTTTTGATGCCGTTTTTCTTCAGGAAAGCACGTACCTTTCTTTTGGCCGCGCAGCTTAAGTCCCCATACCACTCCATCAGAGGAGAATTATCATGGGTTCCGGTATAGCAGATCAGATTTTCCGTTTCCGGGAAGGAATCGAACGCATATTTTCCGTCCGTATTGATGGAAAATACCAGCACCTTCATTCCTTTCAGGCCATAGTGCTCCTTCAATGTGAGAACCTCCGGCCGCAGATCGCCCAGATCCTCCGCCACCAGGCAGACGCCGGGAAGCTTCTCCAGCAGGGTGTCAATCACCTCATATCCCGGCGCTTCAATCCATTCCCCCTCCACCGCCGTGGGGCAGGTGGCCGGAATTTTCCAGAAGGTATCAAAGGCCCGGAAGTGATCGATGCGGATGATGTCGAACAGCTTATTGCTGTAGCCGATCCGGTCCACCCAGAACTGATAGCCGTTCTTTTTCAGGTAATCCCAGTCATAGATCGGGTTGCCCCACCTCTGTCCGGTGGCGCTGAAATAATCCGGAGGCACTCCGGCGATGAAGATCGGTCTTCCGTCCGTATCCAGAAGGAAGTTATCCCTGCCGCCCCACACATCCACAGAGTCCACGCCCACATAGAAGGGCACGTCGCCCATGACGCGGATTCCCGCATCGTTTGCCGCCCGCTTCACCTTCATCCACTGGGTGTAGAACAGGTACTGCAGAAACATCTGGTACTGCGCTTCCTCTTCGATTTCCGCAGCAAGAGCGCCGCGCGTTTCCGGCCAGTCTCTGTCTTCAGTTTCCCATTCATTCCAGCATTTTCCGCCGTTCTTTCTTTTCAGGGCACGGAAAACGGCATAATCGTATACCCATTCCTGGGAGATGAAGCTCTGATAAGCCTCCTCTTCCTTTCCGCCCTTTTTCACAAAAGCATCGTATGCCGCCTTCAGGTACGGTTCCTTAAAGGCGCGGACTGCCTCATAATCCACCCGTTCCGCATTTTCCCGGAAGGAGGGCGGAAGCTCGGACAGCAGCCCTTCTTCCTGCAGCGCGTCCAGGCTGATGTACAGCTCATCTCCCGCACAGGAGGAATAAGGCTGATAGGGAGAATTGCCGTATCCCACCGGATTCAGTGGCAGAATCTGCCAGATTTTCACTCCGTTTTCCCGGAGCAGGTCAATAAAATGGTATACTAACGCGCCCAGCTCCCCCACTCCCGTCCGTGACGGAAGCGAGGAAACCGGCATTAAAATTCCTGATTCTCTCATTGAAATCTCCTTATTTTTTACAGATGCCAGATATCTCTGTTATACTCCTCGATGGTGCGGTCGGATGAGAAGTAGCCCGCCTTCGCGATGTTGACAAGCATCTTCTTCGTCCATGCCTTCTGATCCTCGTAATCGGAAAGCATCCGTTCCTTGGTCTGAATGTAATCCTTCACATCCAGCAGGGTCATGAACCAGTCCTTGCCCACGATTTCCTTATACAGCCTTCCCAGGTTGACGGGATCGCCGATGCGGATCAGCTCCTTGCTGACGATGAAGTCCACCAGCTCCTGAATTTCCGGATTGTTGTCATAAATCTCTCCGGAATGGTATCCGACGGTATCGTACAGACGGATGACCTCTTCGGATTTCGCGCCGAACAGGTAGATGTTGTCATCGCCCACCAGATCGTGGATCTCCACGTTTGCGCCGTCCAGAGTTCCCAGCGTCACCGCGCCGTTGAGCATCATCTTCATGTTGCCCGTTCCGGAAGCCTCCTTGGAAGCCAGGGAAATCTGCTCGGAAATATCCGCGGCAGGGATCAGTTTCTCCGCCTTTGTCACGTTATAGTTTTCCACCATCACCAGCTTCAGGTAAGGGCTCACCTGCGGATCATTATCGATGAGCTGCTGCAGGCACAGAAGCAGATGGATGATGTCCTTGGCAATGATATAGGCCGGCGCCGCCTTCGCGCCGAAAATCATGGTGATGGGGCGCTTCGGCAGATTGCCCTTCTTGATCTCTTTATATTTGTAAATGGCGTACAGCGCGTTCATCTGCTGTCTCTTGTACTCGTGGAGACGCTTAATCTGGATATCGAAAACAGAATTTTCATCAATGTCCACATTCTGTGTCTGCTTCAGGTACTTTTTCAGGTCTGCCTTGGCTTCCTTTTTGATTTCAGCAATGCGGTTCAGAACCGTTTCATCATTCTGATAAGCCATCAGCTTTTCCAGCTGAGCCGCGTCCTTCACAAAATCCGTGCCGATCAGGCTTCCCAGATAATCGGAGAGCCTGTGGTTGCAGTGAACCAGCCATCTGCGGAAGGTGATTCCGTTGGTCTTGTTGTTGAATTTCTGCGGATAAATATCGTAGAAGGGCTTCAGCTCGGATTTTTCCAGGATCTCGGTATGAAGCGCCGCCACGCCGTTCACCGCATAGCCGTAATGGATGTCGATGTGGGCCATATGAACTCTGTTTTCCTTATCGATGATATACACCCTCTCATCGTGGAAATCCCTTCTCACTCTGGCATCCAGGTCGCGGATGATGGGAAGCAGGTGGGGAACCACCTTTTCCAGATAGGAAATGGGCCATTTTTCCAGCGCCTCTGCCAGAATGGTGTGATTGGTGTAGGCGCAGGTCTTTCTCACCACATCCACCGCTGTATCCGCATTAAAGCCTCTCGCTTCCAGCAGACGGATCAGCTCCGGAATCACCATGGTGGGATGGGTATCGTTGATCTGGATACATACATGCTCATGCAGGTGATACAGGTTCACCCCTCTCTCCTCCGCTTCCGCAAGGATGAGCTGAGCCGCGTTGCTCACCATGAAATACTGCTGATAGATTCTCAGAAGCTGTCCGGCCTCATCGCTGTCATCGGGATACAGGAAGAGGGTCAGATTTCTTCTGATATCGTTCTTGTCAAAATTAATTCCGTTTCCGATAATGTTTTCATCCACGCTGTCCAGATCGAACAAATGCAGGCGGTTGCAGCCGTTCTGCTGGTATCCCGGCACATCTATATCGTACATGGTGGAGTTCACGGTGAAATCTTTGAAAGGCACTTCAAAATGGCGCTCCGTCCGGGTCAGCCAGCTTTCCGGCGTAATCCAGGGATTCTTTTCCTCATCCTGCTTGTTGTCCTTAAATTTCTGAAGGAACAGGCCGTCGTGATAGTTCAGGCCCACGCCGTCTCCGGCCAGCCCCAGCGTTGCGATGGAATCCAGAAAACAGGCGGCAAGCCTTCCCAGACCGCCGTTCCCCAGAGAGGGTTCCGGCTCGATCTCCTCGATCTCGGTGATATCCTTCCCATACTTTTTCAGCACTTCTCTGGTTTCCTCAAACAGTCCCAGGTTGATCAGATTGTTGGAAAGCAGCTTGCCGATGAGGAATTCTGCGGAAATATAGTACAGCTTCCGGCTTCCCTCATTCCTCTTCATTCCCTCCATTCTCTTTTTGGTGATACCCAGAAGCGCCGCATAGATTTCCTCATTGGACGCATCCCGGATGGTCTTTCCGAATTTTTCCTGCAATAAAAGCTCCAGTTCTTTTTCCATGTTTACCTCCTGTTTCTGCCGCCTTGGGCGGCATCTCTTTCTGTTACATATCTCTGTTCAGTTTATTATTTTACCACATCCTTCCGGCCTTAACACCAGCCGGAAGAAAGGATTTTTCAAAATCAGATGCCGTCGTTTTCCAGCGCGTCATACACCCGAAGGATCTCGCCCACGCTCCAGGCCTGGGCGAAGCAGCCCTTTGATGAAACCGGATTTTCTCCGTCATAGATCTCCGGAAGCTGTCCGATGCATCCCTCCCGCAGGGCGGGCTCCAGAGTTTCCAGCTGATCCTTCACCGTCTGTTTCGCTTCTTCGCTGTACTCATGCACCTTCAGGTATGCCAGATAATATGCTCCGAGCGGGAACACCCACACCGTTCCCTGATGATAGGCCATGTCCCGTTCCTCCATGGGGCCGCCGTAGAAGGAATGAAATTCTTCATCCCCCGCTTCCAGTGTCCGCAGGCCGTAAGGGGTATAGAGCTTTTCGAAAACCGTTTCCACGATCTGTTGTTCCTTCTCATGGTCCAGCATGGTAAAGGGCAGGGATACCGCCCAGATCTGGTTGCAGCGAAGCTGATCCTGCGCGTGGGCACTCCCCGCCCCCACGGAAGCCTTCTCCGCATCTGTCGCGGGTAACACATCCTTCAGGCAGCCCCGTTTTCCATCCCAGAACTTTTCCGTGAAGGAACGCTTCACCTGCTCCGCCAGCGTCCCGTAATCCGGGCCGTCCTCCGAGGCATACGCACTGTCTGAAGCACCTGCATGGCTATCCGGAGCACCTGCACGGCTGTCCGGAGCGCCTGACCGCTCCGAAGCGCTTCCGTCCCGCATCTTTCCGGCTTCAGGCCCAAGCGCCTCCATGATCCGCAGAGCGTTGTACCAGCAGGCGTTGATCTCCACCGGCTTTCCGTGGCGCGGCGTGGGAAGGATCTCTCCCACCCGCACATCCATCCAGGTCACCTGATCCAGCCCCTGTCCGGCCGCGATCAGGCCGTCGGCTTCCATGTGGATGCCAAAATGAGTGCCCTGCATATAGCCCTTTACGATGCGCTCCATCACCGGATACATCTCCTCCACAAAGGCTGTATCCCGGGTTTTCCGGAAATACAGGTACACACAGTTGATAAAGAGCAGGGCCGCGTCTGCCGTATTGTACATGGGCTCGTTTCCGCCCTCCGGAAACAGGTTGGGCATCAGGCCGTCCCGCTCATTCACCGCAAAGGTGCGCAGGATGCTTTTGGCCGTTTCGTATCTTCCTGTGCTCAGACAGATGCCGGGGAGAGCGATCATGGTGTCCCTTCCCCAATCCTCAAAAAAGGGATAACCCGCCAGAATGGTTTCCCCTTTGGTGGAATCCCTTCTGGAAACGAACTGATCCGCAGCTGCGGCGAGGGCGCCCGCCGTTTCTGACCGGAAATGGGCCTTCTGACGGAGGGCCTTTCTTCTCTCCTTCATGCCCGTAATGATCCAGCCCGCGTTTCTTTCCGAACGCTCCGTTTCAAAAACGATCTCCAGCGTACGGCTCTCTCCGGCCGGAACCTGGATGCTGATCCGATGATCCGTCTCCGTCCGCCCCGTTTCGCGCCTTCCGTCGCAGGCATCATAGCGGTAGTACAGCGTTTCCTGAATCCTGGGGATGCTTTCCAGCTCCCCGTTCGTTCGCAGATACAGATCCGGGCAGCCGGGCGCGGCATTTTCCGCATGAATCCGTCCGGAAGCCTTGCTCATGATCCGTTCTGTCTCTCCCATGTCCTTTCCCTTGGGAACGAACTGGTAAAAAGGCGTCACCCGCAGGGCCGCTTCCCTGCGGCTCCGGTTTATGATCTCATACCGGAGGGCCGCCCGGTTGGAACCGTGCTCCAGCCCTGCCTCCTTGACGATCTCCACACCGTCCGCAAGAAATCTCCACACCGGCGCATCCTCCCAGGAAAAGAAGCTCAGGTAACGGCAGCCCGTTTCCGGCTCACTCCCGGCAAACTCCTGGGTGGAAAGCACCCTTCGGGTTTCCTGTCCCATCCCGGAGGCCGCTTCTGCGCCCTTCCGGACGTCCGCTTCTGCATGCTCCACGACACCCGCTTCCGCGCTTTCCCCGGTGCCGCCCTTTTCCGCAAAGACCAGCTCCTCCTTCAGGCGGTGCACCAGATTGTACCGATGATTGGGCGCCTGCACGCAGGCCATCAGAAAGGCGTGATCATTGCGCGCCGCAGCGCCCGTCATGGTCAGGGAGGAAAAACCGCCCAGCCCATTGGTCATCAGATAACAGTTTTCCAGCCCGCGGGCACAGCTTTCCTCCGAAGGAGCAGCAGACTTCCCGTGGGGTGTCATTTTCCAGTCCTGCTTTCCATAGTTCCATTTCATGATTTCTACCTCTTTCCCAACACCAGAATGCTCACCGGGGCAACCTGCGCTTCCTTCCGGATCTTCCCCGGATTTTTCCACAGGAAACTGTCCTTCCCGTCCGCAAGCACTTCCCAGCCGTCACCCTCCAGGGGTACGCTCACCGGTGTTTCTCTCCTGTTATACAGAATGCAGAGCGTTTTCCACGTATCCGGCGCGCCTTTGCCCCTGTTATCCACAAAAAATCCCACGAATCCTTTTCTTTTCCACGCCGTGCGGATCCGCTCCGCCGCCTGCGGACTCTTGTCGCACAATCCGGGAAGCTGCTTTCTCAGCGCGATCAGGCCTCTGTAGTAATCCGCCAGCTCCCTTTCCTCCCAGGCCCGCTCCCAGTCCAGCCTGTTGATGGCGATTGGCGCATTATAGGAATCCTCCAGCCCGCCCTTGGTGCGGGCGAATTCCTCTCCGGACAGGAAGAAAAGCCTTCCCTGGCAGGTCAGATAAATGCCTGCCGCAAGACGGTACTGCCGCCTTCTTTTTTCCTCATCCGGCGTGGTTTCCGCCAGCTTATCCCACAGCGTCTGGTTGTCATGAGCGGAAATATAGGTGATGGTCTGAGAGGGAGCCAGCATACGGGCTCCCCGCTTTCCCTGCCAGGCCTTCGCGCTGTTGAGAACAGCGCCCTCCATCTCCTGCGCCCCGTTCACAAAGCCCGCCTCCTTCAGACGGAACACGCTTCCGCGGACCGCATCCCTCGTTCCGTCGGAAAAAACGCCGATATTGACATCCAGGCGCCTCACATTATTTTTGACCGCCTGGCGAAAGCCCTTCTCCATCGCCGTATCTCCGGCTGCCCAGGGCTCACCGTACACCAGCTTTTCCCCTTTTCCGAACCGCTCATCCAGCGCGCGGCGGATCCGGTTCATCAGCTCCACATCCAGAAGCCCCATCAGGTCAAAACGGAAGCCGTCTATATGATATTCCTCCGCCCAGTAAAGCACGCTCTCCAGAATGAGCTTCGCGCACATGGGCCGCTCCGACGCCACATCATTTCCACAGGCGGAGCCGTTTGACAGGGTTCCGTCCTCCTTCACCCGGTAATAATACCAGGGAACCGTCTTCTGCATGGCCGTATCCAGACTGTAGGTATGATTATATACCACATCCATGATCACCCGGAAGCCCTGCCGGTGCAGGCTCTGCACGGCCTCCTTCAGCTCACGGATACGGATCTCTCCGCGGGCGGGATCGGAGGAATAGGAGCCCTCCGGCACGTTCCAGTTCATGGGGTCGTAACCCCAGTTAAACTGCATGGGGTCTCCCGCTTCATCCACAGATCCGTAATCATAGACCGGCATGAGCTGAACATGGGTTATGCCGAGTTCCTTCAGCCAGGATAGTCCCGTTGGATGAACGCCGTCTCCGTAAAGGGTAGTGTCTTTGCAGCAGAAGGCCCGGTATTTTCCGCGCACCTCTTCCGGAAAGCCTCCCGCAGGGGCCCAGGAAAATTCCTTCACATGGATTTCATAAATCACCTGCTCCGGACCGGCTTCCGGCGCTTCGTCCTCTTCCCAGCCCTCCGGATCCGTCCGGCGGAGATCCACCGCCATGCTCCGTTTCCCGTTGATTCCGCAGGCCCTCGCATACACATCTGTCGTAATTCTGGTTTCCCCGTCTATCTGAAGGGCAAAATCGTAATATACTCCATGCAGATCCCCGCATTCCCGATACTCCCAGACGCCCTGCTCCAGCCGTTTCATCTCATGAACCGCCAAGGCGTCCCCTTCGCTTCCGTCCCGGTAAAATCGGATCCTGGCCTCTTCCGCAAAGGGACTCCAGATGCGGAAAACGCTCTCCCGGAAAACGTTTTCCGCGCTGTCATAAAAAAATCCCAGCCTTCCGTCGTAAAAATAGTTTCTGTGAAAATCCGCATCGTTATAAAGCTGTTTCCATTCCAAAGCCGTTCGTTTCATTCGTTGTTCCTTTTCTGCCAAAATACCTTCTCCGAAAATCCGGAGAGGCGCGCCGCGCCGGAAAAAATGCCCTGCGGGGACTTCCTTTCAGGCTGCGCCGCAGTTTGGCGCGTCACACCTCTCGTCATTCATTCCATTTTCAAATCTTTGCGGTCCGCACAGACCTGGCTGCGCATGAACCGTCAGCCCTTCACCGCTCCGGACACGCCGTCCACATAGAACTTCTGCAGGCTCAGAAACAGGATGGCGATGGGGATGGAAATCAGCACCGCACCCGCGGCGAAGCTGGTATACCAGCTGTCAATATATTCCTTCTCCAGCATCTTCCACAGGCCGATTGCCACCGTGTACTGGTCAGAGTTCGCCCGGCAGATTACCTTTGCGAAAATGAAATCCAGCCAGGGAGACATGAAAGCGGTCAGTATCGTATAGATGATGATCGGCTTGCTCAGCGGAAGCGTAATTTTACTGAAAATCTGCCATCTGGTACAGCCGTCCAGCAGAGCGGCCTCATCGATGGCGAAGGGAATGGTATCGAAGAAGCCCTTCGCGATCTGGAAGCCCAGGCCCGCGCCTCCGGAATAAACCAGAATCAGCGCCACACGGATCAGATTGCCTTCCGTCAGTCCCAGCGCCTTCAGGATGAAGTACACCGCGATCATGGACATGAAGCCGGGGAACAGTCCCAGAATCATCGCCATATTCATGTAGGGCCTGCGCAGCTTGAAACGCAGCCGGGACAGGCAGTAGGACACGGCAAGCGTGTAAAACGTTGCCAGAATGCAGGAACAGATGGAGATGAACAGCGTATTCATGAACATCTGCGGGAAGTTCAGGATCGTGGTATCCGTGAACAGTTTGATATAATTATCCAGCGTATAGGACTGCGGGAAGAAAGTGGATACATAGGAACCCTTCTCCGCACGGAAGCTGGTGAGCACCACCCAAATGATCGGGAACACCCAGATCACGGCCAGAATGGCCAGAATCACATGTACCACCGTATTGTTGATCAGCCTTTTTCTCCTGGCAGAGGTATATTTCTTTCCGTTCATGGCTTAAAATCCCCCTTCCTCTTTGTAGGATCTGCTGTTGCGGTAGGTGAGGAGCGCGCCGACCGCCAGAATGATGAACGTCAGGATACCGATAACCGAACCCACGTTGTAATACTGCTTATCAATGGTCAGCTTATACAGCCAGGTCACCAGCAGGTCCGTGCTTCCGGCCGTGGAAGACAGATTCGTGACCGGATCGCCTCCCGACAACAGATAAATGACATTGAAGTTGTTCACATTTCCCGTAAATGTCGAAATCAGGTACGGAGTCGTCACATAGAGCATATAGGGCAGCGTGATCTTGAAAAAGATCTGAATCGTATTCGCACCGTCCACGCGGGCCGCCTCGTACAGCTCCGCGGGAATGTTCTGAAGCACGCCGGTCAGCTGAAGCAGCGTATAGGGAACGCCGACCCAGATATTGACCACGATCACCGTCACCCTCGCCCAGGTGGGATCGGTGAAGAAGGGAAGGCTCGCGTCCGGAGCGATCAGCCCGATGTTGCGCAGCAGCACGTTTACCGCGCCCTCCGGCTGCAGCATGGTGCGCATGATCAGAAGGGACACGAACATGGGCACCGCGCAGGAAAGCACGAAGCAGAATCTCCAGAAACCCTTGGCCTTCGTATCCTTCCGGTTGATCATCAGAGCCAGGATCATGCCGAAAATATAGTTGGTGAAAGTGGCAAAGAACGCCCATACCAGCGTCCATGCCAGCACGGACCAGAAGGTGCTTCCCAGAATGCTGGTGGAATCAAACAGCGTCCGGAAATTTTCCAGTCCCACCCAGTCAAACAGCATCAGATGATTGTCAATCTTGCTGTAGCTGGTAAACGCCATGCAGATCATGAAGATCAGCGGCAGAATGGTAAATGCGAAAATAAAAATCATGGGCGGCGTCATCAGAAGCCGGTACAGATTTTCATTCAGCAGACTCTTTAAGTCCTGTGAAAAGGTATTGATATGCTTTCTCTGCTTCGCCAGACATTCCACCCGGTACGCGCTCTTTAACGCGCCCCTCCAGGCCCAGAACATCAGCAGCGTCAGAAGCACCGTCGCTACGCCGTACAGAAGGATCAGGATGGACTGGTCACCTTTGGTATAGACGTAAACCTGATTCACCTCATCCCAGATTTCCTCCTGCGGCACGCTTCCCAGAGAAGGAAGCATTCTTAAAAATCCGATTCCATTCACCGCCATGAACACCAGGTAGGCTGCTTCTATCGCCAGAAACAGCAGGCCCTTGATCTTCTGGCCGTGTACAAAATTTCCAAGCCCCATCACCACCATGGAAAGCTTTGTCTCGATTCCGCCCTTTTGGATGGCGGCCATGCAGGTATAAGGGGTCGTAAACTCATCCGCTTTTTTCTTCCTGTTCATGATACTCATTTTCCCTCCATGCCGAAGCGTTTTACGCTGAGGCACGTGCGCCGAACCTCCAGTTCGGCGCTACGATAACGGGATTTGCGACGCTTCGACGCAAATCCTGATTGAAAAATAAGCCATCGGGCTTATTTTTCAATCTTCCCCTCATCAGATTCCATCACTGTTCATCGCTTCATTCATCTGCTCCGTCTGATCCGCAGCATTTTCATGGGTCACGCTTCCGTTCCGGATGGATTTTCCCATGTTCTCCACAGGCGTCCAGCAGTTGCTCATCTTCGATACAAAAGGCTGGAGGATGGACGTGTTGTTGAAGGTATCGTTCTGCGCCGTCACCACCTCATCCGCCTGCACCGATTCCTCTTCCATCAGCTGCGTATTACAGGGAACCACGCCGCACATCTCATAGTGCGCCTTCTGCGCCCCGGCAGAACCCAGAAATACCGCAAGCTGTACCGCCGCAACCATGTTTCTGGTGTTGGGGTTTACGCCGATCGCCTTGGAACCCGCATAAGCCAGCATCTGCTTCTCTTCCCCGTTCAGGGTAAAGGCAGGGAGGGAGGCCACGCCCATATTGTCGCCCAGCGCTTCCTTCACCGCGTTGGCGTCCCAGGAACCGGAGAACATGGCGTTGATGCTGCCGTCACGCAGTCCCGCAATTCCTGATCCGTCCGCGTCGATGCGGAAATTGGGATTGTTTTTCAGGTCGATCAGATAGTTGGTAACATCCACCGCCTTCTGTCCGCCAAAATCCACGCCCGCCGCTTCGTCCGTTCCGTCTCCGAACAGGGTGCAGCCGTTTGCCAGATAAAAGGCCGGAAGATACCAGGAATTGGTGAAGGGGAAGGAAACTACACCCTTTTCCAGCATGGTATCCAGGTTCTTAATATCCTCTTCCGAAAATACGCTTTTGTCATAGTACATAAACCAGGTATTCGTGGTAAAAGGCACGCCGTACAGGTTATCGTCCATGGTGAGGGAACTGATCACCTCCTTAGAGTTCATTCCCTCGATCTGCTCCCTGTATGTTCCGCCGAATTTCGCCAGCGCATTGGCGTCCGTCAGCGTAGTCAGCGTATCGTTGGCATACATGAATACATCCGCGCTGGCCTCCGGGTCCTGCGATACCTGCCCGGCAGCACTGGCCTCATCCGCCACACCGTATACAAAGGTGATATCCCATTCCGGATGCTCATCCGCAAAGGCCTCGCACATGGTCTGAAGCCATTCTCCGTTATCCTTCGACTGGTCGTTCTGCGGAGACCATACCATCAGCCTGACCTTTTCTCTTCCAGATGAAGCCTCCCCGGAAGCCGCACCGCATCCTGACAGGCCTGTGACGGCAAGCGCCGCTGCCACTAAAAGTGCCACTCCTCTTTTCCTCATTTCTGCCTCCATTTTATAAAAAGTTTCGTAATGTTTCGTTGTGTTTTCATAGTACATCCACCCGTCTCATTCGTCAATGAAAAAACGCATTAATTCTGATAAATTCTCTCTTTTATCCAGTTTTACAACCCCGTTTTTATGGAAAATGCCGAACCCAAAATTCCAATTTACTTAACTTTACGAAAAAAATCAATTTTCAATCCCGCCGCAATTGCTTTTCCGGCTTTTCTCTTATATAATGAATCCAGAATAACGTTCCATTTGTTTTGTGAAAGGAGATGGGCTGAAGTGGCAACAATACAGGATATAGCGGACAGACTCGGCGTTTCCAAAGGGACCGTCTCCAAAGCCCTGAACGGCGCCCCGGATGTGAGCGAAACTTTACAAAAAACGATTCTGGAAACTGCTGTGGAAATGGGTTATACCATTCGGAAACGAAGGGAAAAGAAAAAGCTGTGCATCCTCACGGAAAATCTGGAATATGAGGAGCCGCATCAGTTCGGATATGATATCATTCTGGGCTTCCGTCAGATGGCTGAGCCCGCGGGATATGAAGTGGAGATTATCGACGTCACGGAAAAGCTTCAGAAGGCTTTTTCCTATGATGTCTTCATGCTGAAAAACGGCTACGTGGGAGCGTTTGTCCTGGGATTTTCCCTGAACGATCCCTGGATGAGGGATTTCCAGACCGCCAAAACCCCAGCCGTCCTGTATGACAACTATATTATGACCAATCCGCGTATGGCCTATGTGGGAATCGATAATAATGAAGGGATGGAACTGACCGTGTCCCACCTGAAGGCGCTGGGGCACAAAAAGATCGGTTATCTGAGCGGCGCGCTGGGTTCTCACATCATGCAGGTGCGCCATTCCGCTTTTTTTCACGCCATGCGCCAGAACGGCCTGAAGGCAGACCCCGCGCTCACGGGAAGCTCTTATTATATCATCCAATGTCTGGAAAAACAGCTCCCCCGCCTGTTGGAGCAGGGTGCCACAGCCATCGTCTGCGGCCATGACCTCCTGGCGAACGCTGTTATGGTCCAGTGCCAGCAGCTCGGCCTGCGCGTGCCCGCCGATGTCAGCGTCACGGGTTTTGACGACCTGCCTATGAGCGCCTACACCTCTCCGCCGCTGACCACAGTCCGTCAGGAGCGGACTCAGCTGGGAAAAAGCGGCTATTACGCCCTGGACAGCCTGATAAACGGCATCACAATCGGAACCCTGCTGTTGCATGCGAAGCTGGTCGTAAGAAACTCCACCGACAAACCGGCGGATCGAGTAGGAGGCGGTGATTAGCCGCCGTCCTCTCACACCACCGTGTGTACCGTTCGGTACACGGCGGTTTCAATAGTTGACGTGCAGAGACTGATAGGCTGTGGCTAAGTCATAAAAGCCCCA
>DXHY01000057.1 GCA_019113175.1 Candidatus Eisenbergiella stercoravium
ATCAGGCAGTAAGGGAAATCATAGAGATGGTACAGTACCGGAAGACGAATTATGTGGTGGAAGCAGATATCAGAGGGTTCTTTGATCATGTAGACCACGGATGGCTGATGAAGATGCTGTCCCATGACATATCTGACAAAAGATTTCTGGAGATCATCGAGAAATTCCTGAAAGCGGGAGTCATGGAAAACGGCAGATTTCTGGAGAGCGAACGGGGAACTCCACAGGGAAACGGAGCCAGCCCGGTACTTGCAAATGTCTATCTGCATTATGTACTGGATAACTGGTTTGACGTAATCGTAAAGCGGCAATGCAAAGGCGAATGTTATCTGATTCGGTATTGTGATGATTTTGTCTGTTGCTTCCAGAACAAATATGAAGCAGAGATATTCAGACAGAGACTGGAAGAACGGTTCAGGAAATATGGACTGGAACTGGCGGAGGAAAAGACAAAGATACTGGAATTCGGAAGGTTTGCCAGGCAGAACCGAAAAGCAAGAGGGGAAAGAAAGCCGGATACATTTGACTTTCTTGGTTTCACGTTTTATTGCGGAATGGATGGAAAGAAGAGGTTTTTCCGTTGCAGGGTAAAGACCAGCAGGAAGAAATTCCGCAGCAAGATAAGGGAAATGAAAGAATGGATTAAAGCCCATCGGACAATGCCATTGGAGCAGATATTCAAAACAGTCAATGCGAAACTGCGGGGACACTATCAGTACTATGGAGTGACCGACAATACAAGGGAAGTGAAGAACTTCCAGACGCGGACAAAATGGTTATTGTTTAAATGGCTCAATCGGAGAAGCCAGAGAAGAAGTTATACACTGGATACTTTCTTTAATGGATTACTCAGGACATTTCCGTTACTAGAACCAAGGATTACAGTGAGTTTGTTTTACAGATAGTGTATGGAATATAAGGTGAAAAGCCGTATGCGTTAATAGCGCACGTACGGTTTTGTGTAGGGATATGGGGAGTAATCCCCATATCTACTAGAGTGCGCAATCCGGCACGATTCCATCGTGCCGCCCCGCTTCCGCGGGGATTATACCCTCAACCCACGGCTTGCGGAGAAAATGCCGCCTTCGGCGGCGCTTTCCCCTCTGCGCGCGTGGTATAATGATTGCGCAATGCACAATCCTCAGACAGCAGAAAAAGGAACACTTCATCAAGGAGGACCCCATGGATTTATTCACATATATGGCAGAAAACAGGAAGGAAAAGGAAGCGCCGCTGGCGGCCAGACTGCGGCCGGAGACGCTGGAGGAGGTGGTGGGGCAGCAGCACATCATCGGAAAGGATAAGCTGCTTTATCGCGCCATCAAGGCGGACAAGCTGGGAAGCGTCATTTTCTACGGCCCGCCCGGAACGGGAAAGACCACGCTGGCCAGGGTGATCGCCAACACCACCAGCGCGCGCTTCACGCAGATCAACGCCACGGTGGCAGGAAAAAAGGACATGGAAGAGGTGGTGGCCCAGGCGAAGGAAACACTTGGCATGTATGGGAAGAAAACCATTCTTTTCATCGATGAGATCCATCGTTTCAATAAGGGACAGCAGGACTATCTGCTTCCCTTTGTGGAGGACGGCACCGTGATCCTGATCGGAGCGACCACGGAAAATCCCTATTTTGAGGTGAACGGAGCGCTGCTTTCCCGGTCCATCATCTTTGAACTGAAGCCCCTGGCAAAAGAAGACGTGAAGGAGCTTCTGCGCCGGGCCGTCACCGATGAAAAGAAGGGGATGGGAGCCTATGGGGCCGTTCTGGAGGAGGAGGCTTCGGATTTTCTTGCGGATATGGCGGGAGGGGATGCGCGCCTTGCGCTCAATGCCGTGGAGCTGGGCATTCTGACCACGCCCCGGGGAGAGGACGGAAAGATTCACATCACGCTGGACGTTGCGGCAGAGTGCATTCAGAAGCGGGTGGTGAAGTATGATAAGACGGGGGATAACCATTATGATACCATTTCGGCGTTCATCAAGAGCATGAGAGGCTCGGACCCGGACGCCGCGGTTTATTATCTGGCGAAAATGCTCTATGCGGGGGAAAGCGTCACCTTCATCGCAAGGCGGATCATGATCTGTGCGTCGGAGGATGTGGGAAATGCGGACCCGCAGGCCCTGCAGGTGGCGGTCAGCGCTTCTCTGGCCGTGGAGCGCGTGGGCATGCCGGAGGCACAGATCATTCTGGCAAACGCCGCTACCTATGTGGCCTGCGCTCCCAAAAGCAATGCGGCTGTCTGCGCCATCAGCGAGGCGGCCCAGTGCGTGCAGGAGACGGGAAATCTGCCTGTTCCGCCCCATCTGCAGGACGCCCATTACAAGGGGGCTGCGAAGCTGGGACACGGCCTGGACTACAAGTACGCCCATGATTATCCGAATCATTATGTGCGGCAGCAGTATCTTCCCTATGAGCTGACCGGAAAGGAATTCTACCGTCCCACCGGAAACGGCTATGAGGCGAAGATCCGGGAGCATATGAAACGGATCAAAAAAGAAGCGGGAGAACAGTCCGACTAAAAAACAGGACTTTCTTCTGTGGCTTCAGAATAGCTGCTCTGTCAGATAGCGGTAAATTTCCTTATTCTTTTTCTGCCAGTTGTCGCAGATGGAGGCCGCCAGCTCTTCGGTGGGAACGGACAGACGGATGCCGACCAGATCCACATCCTTGTCCTTCGCCACGAGCTGGGCCTCAAATTCCCCGTTTACCAGCTTATAATAATCACCCTGGATGGAGGACTCGTTGCGAAGCTCCAGCCGGTGGGCGGTAAAATATTCGCGGATGTCGTCCTTGATGGCGTCGCTGATGCGGTTTTCAAAGTAATGGAGAGTGTTTTTGCCTTCCTCCGTCAGGGAAAGCTGCGTCCGGTTCAGAATGGTTTTGGACTGGGCGAGCCCTGTCTCGGTCAGATCGGAAAAAACGGTCTGGAGGGTGAGAAAATTGGTGTAGTCCCGGTCCAGAATGAACTCAGCGATCTGCGCCGTGGTCAGAGGGAAATTGACGCAGTTGAGCATATAGAGAACCATGAGCTTATAAAGGGTGGTCGGTTCCTGATTCATAGCATTGTCCTTGTCTGATGGCGTTCTGCTTCAGCCTGCGGTGAAGCAGATTCAATACGTTTCGTTTGTCCGCGCTCCACAGGGGGGCGATGAGCAGGCGTTTCGGCCCGTCCCCGGTAAGGCGGTGAATGACGATATCGGGAGACAGCGCGGCGATGCAGTCGCAGAGGATGGAAAGATATTCCTCCAGAGATAGCACCGAAAAAAGTCCGGCCCGGTAATCTTCGGCCAGATCGGTTCCCTCCAGAACATGAAGAAGCTGCAGCTTGATGCCCCAGATGCCGCAGGCGTTCAGATGGCGGATGGTCTGAAGCATCATTTCCCGTGTCTCACCGGGAAGCCCCAGGATCACATGGACGATAACGGGGATATCCGCCTCATGCAGCGCTTTTACGGCCTCGTCAAAGCAGGACAGAGGATAGCCTCTGCGGATGTAGGAGGCCGTTTTTTCATGGATGGTCTGAAGGCCGAGTTCCACCCAGATAAATTTTCCGGGGAAGCGTTCTTTCAGCCGTACCAGAAGCCCGATCACCTCATCCGGCAGGCAGTCCGGCCGCGTGGCGATGGAGATCCCGGCGATATCCGGTTCGGAGAGAGCCTCTGAAAACAGCTCCTCCAGCCTGTCAACAGGCCCGTAGGTGTTCGTGTAGGCCTGAAAATAGGCGATGAAGCGGCTTCCTGTTTTCTTATGGGAAAGAAGCGCCCGTCCGGCATCCAGCTGGGAACGAAGCGATCCGGTCCGTTTCGCGGCGAAATCGCCGCTCCCTCCGGCACTGCAGAAAATGCAGCCTCTGTCTCCCAGCGTGCCGTCCCGGTTGGGGCAGGTAAAGCCCGCATCCAGCGCAATCTTATAAAGCTTTTCTCCATAATGCTCCTGACACCATGCGTTCAGCGTCCGAAAGGGCATTTCAATCTCCCTTCCGGAGCGTAAGCGACGGGGCACACTATTGTCCATCACCGTTCAATATTGGACTTCACCGCTTCGGCAACCACGTCGGCAACGCGGGGATCGAAGGCCTCGGGCATGATGTTGTCCTCGTTCAGCTGATCATCGGGCACCAGAGAAGCAATGGCCAGAGCGGCGGCCAGCTTCATTTTTTCTGTAATCTGCGTTGCCCTTCCTTCCAGAGCGCCCTTGAAAATGCCGGGAAAGGCTACCACATTGTTGACCTGATTGGGGAAGTCGCTGCGGCCGGTTCCAACCACTCTGGCACCGGCGGCCTTTGCCAGATCCGGCATGATTTCCGGAACGGGATTGGCCATGGCAAACAGGATGGAATCCGGGTTCATGGAAGCGACCATTTCCTGGGAAACGATGCCCGGCGCGGATACGCCGATAAAAATGTCAGCGCCTTTCATGGCGTCGGCAAGCGTTCCGGTTTTTCCCTCCGGATTGGTGACGTCCATCATCTTTTCCTGCATCCAGTTCAGCCCTTCGCTTTTCTTCGAGAGGATGCCCGATCTGTCGCACAGAATGACGTTGGAAAATCCATAGGAGAGAAGCAGCCTGGCGATGGCGATTCCGGCGCTTCCGGCTCCGTTAATGACCACACGGCAGTTTTCTTTTTCTTTTCCAACTACCTTCAGCGCGTTGATGACGCCCGCAAGGACGACGATGGCGGTGCCGTGCTGGTCATCATGGAACACCGGAATGTCCAGCGTTTCTTTCAGCCGTTCTTCAATCTCAAAGCAGCGGGGCGCGCTGATGTCTTCCAGATTGATGCCGCCGAAGCCGGGAGCGATCCAGGTGACGGCCTTGATGATTTCCTCCGTATCCTGGGTGTCCAGGCAGATGGGAACCGCGTTCACTCCGGCAAATTCCTTGAACAGGACGGCCTTTCCCTCCATGACCGGCATGGCGGCGTAGGGACCGATGTTGCCGAGGCCGAGAACCGCAGACCCGTCGGATACCACAGCGATGGTGTTGGCCTTCATCGTGTAGGTGTAGGCAGCCTCTTTGTCCTGTGCGATTACCTTGCAGGGCTCCGCAACGCCCGGCGTATAGGCCAGAGCCAGGTCCTCTCTGGATTTTACCGGAACCTTGGAAACGGTTTCCAGTTTTCCGTTTAGTTTTTCATGAAGTTCAAGCGCTTTTTCGTTAGTTGTCATTGTATTTTCCATATCCTCCGTAGCTTCTGATCACTTTCCTATAATCATATAATATTTGTTTTTGATGTGCAAGATAAACTATTTATTGGGCAACATTTGATTTGCTTTTTTCATATGTTACAGGTATGATAGAACTACAGAGGCCTTTTGGTGCATTTCGGGAAAAGAGGCGCGGAAGGCGCAAACAAAATACAGAAAAAGGAGAGAGAAGATGAGTGACGTATTACAGAGGATCTATGAGATCGGAATCGTTCCCGTCATCGCTATCGACGACGCCGAAAAGGCGGTTCCGCTGGCAAAGGCGCTGGTAAGAGGCGGACTTCCGGCAGCGGAAGTGACCTTCCGCACGGCTGCGGCGGAGGAAGCGATCCGTCGTATTGTAGCTGAGGTGCCTGACATGCTGGTTGGAGCAGGAACCGTTCTGACGAAGGAGCAGGCGGACCGTGCCATCGACGCCGGCGTATCCTTTATCGTCAGCCCCGGCTTTAATCCGGAAATTACAAAATATGTGCTTGATAAGGGAATGCTCATGATTCCCGGAACGGCTTCTCCGGGAGAAATGGAGCAGGCCATGGGCATGGGACTTTCCGTGGTGAAATTTTTCCCTGCCGAGCAGAACGGCGGCGTTGCCAAGCTGAAGGCGCTGGCCGGCCCTTACACGACTCTGCGCTGGATGCCCACCGGCGGCGTAAACGAAAAGAACCTTCTGGACTACATCAAGTTCAACAAGATCGTAGCCTGCGGCGGAACCTGGATGGTGAAGAAGGATCTCATCGAGGCGGAGAACTGGGATGAGATTGAGCGCCTGACCAGACAGGCAGTGCAGACCATGCTTGGCCTGAGAGTGGACCACATCGGCATCAACACGGAGAATGAGCAGGAAGCTCAGGCGGCCGCGAAGCTTTTCGTGGACATGTTCGGCATGAAGGAAAAGGTTGGAAATTCCAGCATCTTCGTGGGCGAGAATGAGGTCGAGATCATGAAGAAGATGTATTTGGGCAAGAATGGCCACATCGCTATCGCAACCCATACCCTGCCCCGTGCCATCGCTTATTTCAGGGCGCGCGGTTATGAATTCCGCGAGGAGACCGTAACGGACAAGGCCGCATACTTCAAGGACGAGATCGCCGGCTTTGCAATTCATCTGGTACAGAGATAAAAAAGGAGATAATATGGCAAAAGTAATTACTTTCGGAGAACTGATGCTGCGTCTGCAGCCCTATGATTACCTGCGTTTTGTGCAGGCGGATTCCTTTGAGGCAACGTTCGGAGGCGGAGAAGCGAACGTATCCGTTTCCCTTGCAAATTACGGACTGGATTCCCGTTTTGTGACGAAGCTTCCTTCCCATGCCATCGGACAGATGGCGGTGAACAGCCTGCGCAAGTATGGCGTGAACACCGAACATATCACCAGAGGCGGAGACAGAGTCGGCATTTACTTCCTGGAGAAGGGTGCGTCCACCCGCGGAAGCGTCTGCATCTACGACCGCGCGCACTCTGCCATCGCAGAAGCGACGGAAGAGGATTTTGACTGGGATACCATTTTTGAAGGAGCGGACTGGTTCCACTTCACCGGAATCACCCCTGCACTGGGAGAAAATGTGGTGCGCATCTGCAAACAGGCATGTATTGCGGCAAAGAAACATGGCGTGAAGATCAGCTGCGACTTAAACTACCGCGGCAAGCTGTGGACCAGAGAGCAGGCCAGAGCGGCCATGACCGATCTGTGTCAGTATGTGGATGTCTGCATCTCCAATGAAGAGGATGCGAAGGATGTATTCGGAATCGAAGCGGAAAACACTGATATCTATGCCGGAAAGCTGGACAAGGAAGGCTACAAGTCCGTTGCGAAGCAGCTGGCTGACCGCTTCAACTTTGAAAAGGTGGCGATCACCCTGCGCGAGAGCAAATCCGCTTCTGACAACGACTGGAGCGGCATGCTGTATGATTCCGCAAGCGGAGAATACTGCTTCTCCAAGCTGTATCATCTGCACATTATCGACCGTGTGGGCGGCGGAGACAGCTTCGGCGGCGGTCTGATTTACGCGCTGTTAAATGGAAAGAGCACGCAGGAAGCGATTGAATTCGCGGTTGCTGCTTCCGCACTGAAGCATTCCATCGAAGGAGACTACAATATGGTTTCCGTGGCTGAGGTGGAGAAGCTGGCAGGCGGAGACAGCTCAGGACGCGTACAGAGATAAGAGAAAAAAGGCAGGATAAAACCGGGGTTTCTGTCCATCTGCGGACAGCAGCTCCGGTTTTCTTTTAATACGGAAAGCCCGTCCGGCGCACACTTTTTTATGAAAGCGCTTTCTGCGCAAAGGTTTTCAAAAAACTCTTCCTATTTTTGCAAATCTGTTATATAATGAAGCAACGGAAATCCAGAGAATTCGGATTTTCATGAAAACATATCTCGCTGGTGCCCGACACATGGGTGCCATTGAACAGGCGTAAGAAAAGGGAAGCTTCTTCGGAAAGACAGCTCCCGTCGTGCCGGATATCTATGTTTTATTTCCCTGTAAAAGGAACAGTAAATTATACAAAGAATGCGGAAACGGTTTCGGCTCATGCCGGGACGTGTTTCGGGTTATTTGTAGAACTGAAACGAACAGAATACAAAACGGAGGAACAGTATGAGCAGTTCGGGAATGAGAGAAAAGTATCAGTCTCTTGCGTTGACTGATCTCAAGGACATTGCCAAATCCCGTGGAATTAAGGGCACCTCATCCATGAAAAAGGCGGATGTGATTGAAGCGATGCTGGCGCTCGATGAGAAAGAAAATCAGAATGCGGAGCCGGCCGCTGCGGAAAAGAATACGGCTGCGCCAAAAAGCGGGCAGAGCCATAAGACGGAAGCGGCAGGGCATAAAACGGAAAATGTGCAGAGCCGTAAAGCCGCGGGGGGTGAGGCACGTAAAACGGAAGGAACGAAGAGCCATAAAGCGGCAGCGGAGACAAAAAAGGCGGAAAACGCACAGAGCGTGAAGGCCGATACGGCAGAGCCGGCCGGAGCAGAGGCGGCGGAAGGCCGTGGAACGGAAGCCGCAGAACGCAGGGTAGAAGGCCGGAGAACGGAAGCTGTGGAACGCAGAGCGGAAAGCCGGGAAGTGCGGAAAACGGATGGCATCCAGACGGAAGGCGCGCCGGCACACAGAAGTCAGGCCAGGATCGTGAGAAACGGGAGCGCGGCCTCCGTATCCTCAGTGAGAGGAGCGGAGCGTAAGCCCGTGCGCCGGTTTGTCCAGACGCAGGGAACGGCGGGCCAGAACCATACGCAGGGGCTGAACCATACACAGAACTATTCCCAGCAGCAGAACGCCCAGCAGACTGCCGGAACCGCATACTCTGCCGGCAGCGAGCAGAATGGCGGAAGCGCGTCGGCAAAGAGTGAAGCGGCGGTACAGACAGCGTCGGTTGAAGAAGGATTCCCTGCAGAGCTCGACAGCGGTATTTCCGCAAACGGCATTCTGGAGGTCATGCCGGACGGCTACGGCTTCATCCGCTGCGCCAATTATCTGCCCGGTGAAAACGACGTTTACGTTGCGCCCAGCCAGATCCGCCGGTTCGGACTGAAAACGGGCGACATGATCGTGGGAAATACCAGAGTAAAAACCCAGAATGAGAAATTCAGCGCCCTTCTGTATGTGAAGAGCATTAACGGATATGCGCCGGAGGTCGCTTCGAAGAGAACCAGCTTTGAGGATATGACGCCGATTTTCCCCAATGAGAGAATCAGCCTGGAACTGTCGCGCTCTTCCGTGGCCATGCGCATCATGGATCTGATCAGCCCGGTGGGAAAGGGACAGAGAGGTATGATTGTCTCCCCGCCGAAGGCCGGTAAAACTACCCTGTTAAAGCAGGTGGCACAGTCGGTGAAGACCAATAATCCGGACATGCATCTGATCATTCTGCTGATCGATGAACGTCCCGAGGAAGTGACGGACTTCAGGGAAGCGATTGAAGGGCCGAATGTGGAAGTGATCTATTCCACCTTTGACGAGCTTCCGGAGCATCATAAGAGAGTTTCGGAAATGGTGATCGAGCGGGCAAAGCGTCTTGTGGAGCATAAGAGGGACGTGATGATCCTTCTGGACAGCATCACCCGTCTGACCCGCGCCTATAATCTGGTGATACCGCCCAGCGGACGGACACTCTCCGGCGGTCTGGATCCGGCGGCCCTGCATATGCCGAAGCGCTTCTTCGGTGCGGCGAGAAATATGCGGGAGGGCGGAAGCCTGACGATCCTGGCGACGGCGCTGGTGGATACGGGAAGCAGAATGGACGACGTTATCTATGAGGAATTCAAGGGGACCGGCAACATGGAGATCGTTCTGGACCGCAAGCTTTCCGAGAGAAGGGTGTTCCCTGCCATCGACATTCCCAAATCCAGCACCAGAAGAGAGGATCTGCTTCTGTCTCCGGAGGAGCTGGAAGCGACCGGCATCCTCCGAAAGGCGCTCAACGGTCTGAAGCCCGAAGAGGCTGTGGACAAGATCCTGGATATGTTCACAAGAACCAGAAGCAATACCGATTTCGTCAATGTGGTCAGAAAGATGAAAATTCTGTAATTTTACCGCAAAATCGGGCTTGCGCTTATGCGGAAGCTATGCTACAATGAAAAAGCTGTTTACAGAAATGGAACAGTTATGTTCCGGCAGAGCCGGAAAAGTCCGCTTCGGCGGATCAGTGGATGAGAACGAACTAAGAACCAGGAAAAAATAGAAGAGGTGAAGAGCGATGAAAGAAGGACTGCATCCTGAGTATTATCAGGCAACCGTAACCTGCAACTGCGGAAACACGTTTGTAACGGGCTCCACCAAGCCGGAGCTGCACGTGGAAGTATGTTCCAAGTGCCATTCATTCTACACCGGCCAGCAGAAGGCTGCTCAGGCCCGCGGACGTATCGATAAGTTCAACAGAAAGTACGGCGTGGGAAATACCGGGAACTAAGAGCGGGAATAGGAAGACGGAATTTTTCCGTGAGAAAAGGTTGAGGTGTGATAATCTCAACCTTTTTTATCCTTAATTTCCCCGCGGGGCGTGCAGCGGGAACGACGGAGGAATGAAATGAGCAAATCTGGCACGAAAAAATGCGGACATTATTCCGGAATCGGCGGACAGGCGGTTCTGGAAGGCGTCATGATGAAAAACAGGGAGGAGTATGCCGTTTCCGTGCGCAGGCCGGACGGCGGGATTGAAACGAAGAAGGAAAAGTATGAGGGCGTCTGGGGCGGTAAAAAGATTACGAAGCTTCCGTTTATCCGGGGCGTTTTCTCTTTTTTGGATTCCATGGTGCTGGGGATGCAGACACTGACCTGGTCCGCCGGCTTTTATGAGGATGAGGAAGCGGAGGAAACGAAGGCGGACGCAGCGCTGGATAAAATCACAAAGGGAAACGCAGAAAAGCTTCTCATGGGGCTTACAGTGGCTTTTTCCGTTGTTCTTGCGGTGGCGATTTTCATCGCCCTGCCCTTCGGGATCAGCCTGCTTTTTCAGAATTTTGTCCGGAATGCGTCTCTGCTCGCCATTCTGGAGGGCCTGGTGAGGCTTGTGATCTTCCTGATCTATGTGGCGGCCATTGCTTCCATGAAGGATATCCGCCGGGTCTATCAATATCACGGAGCGGAGCATAAGTGCATTAACTGTGTGGAGCACGGGCGGGAGCTGACTGTGAAAAATGTGATGAAAAGCTCCCGGTTCCACAAACGCTGCGGAACCAGTTTCCTGCTGTTTGTGGTTCTGATCAGCATTCTGCTGTTCATGTTCATCCGGGTCGGAAATCCGTTTCTGCGCCTGGGCCTGCGCATCCTGCTCATTCCTGTGGTCGCGGGCATTTCCTATGAGGTGCTCCGTCTGGCGGGAAGAACGGATAATGCGCTGATTAATCTGATTTCCAGACCCGGTCTGTGGCTGCAGCGGCTGACCACCAGGGAGCCGGATGAAAGTATGGTTGAGGTGGCGATCGCTTCCGTAGAGGCCGTGTTTGACTGGAAGGCCTACCTGAAGGAAGAATTCGGTTACGAATTTGACGAAGAAGCGGAGGGCAGCCCGTCATGACGTACGCGGAAATATACCGGTCCGGCAGAGAAGCGCTGGAAGCGGCGGGAATCGGAGAGGCAGAGCTGGACGCCAGACTGCTTCTTGAGACGGTCTGCCACACCACAAGGAACGATCTGCTGGTGCACGGAGACAGGGAAGTTACAGAAGAGCAGGAGAAGCAGTACCGCGGGTGGATTGTCCGGCGCGCCTCTCATGTCCCTCTTCAGCATATCACCGGCGTGCAGGAGTTCATGGGACTGGAATTTCTGGTCGATGAGAATGTGCTGATTCCCAGACAGGATACGGAGATCCTGGTGGAGGAGGTGCTTCGGGAGCTGACGGACGGCAGCAGAATTCTGGATCTGTGCACGGGCTCCGGCTGCATCCTGTTAAGTCTGCTTCATTACTCCAACGACTGTGTGGGTGTGGGAAGCGACATTTCAGAGGAAGCGCTTTGTGTCGCCCGAAAGAATGCGGAACGGCTTGGAATCCGTGCGGATTTTTTGTGTGGAGATCTGTTTGAAAGGGTGGGGGGAAGATATGATTTTGTCGTATCCAATCCGCCCTATATTGCGTCCGGAGAGATCCGGAAGCTGATGGAAGAGGTCCGGCTGCATGAGCCGTTGTCCGCCCTGGACGGACATGAGGACGGACTGTTTTTCTACCGCAGGATTATCGGAGAATGCCCGGACTATCTGGTTCGCGGCGGCAGTCTTTATCTGGAAATCGGCTGGGATCAGGGAGGTGCTGTGAAAGCTCTGATGGAGGAAGCCGGTTTTCATGAGGTCCGCGTCACGAAGGACTATGCCGGTCTGGACCGGGTGGTGAGCGGTGTCTGGTTTTGAAAAGTTACTATTCACAGCCGATTCAGAATGGACAACACGCGTGTCGTACCTGCACATAGGCACGTGTTATCCATTCTGAATCTGGACTGCGAAGCAGTCACCCCACACCCATGAGCAGCCTTAGCGCCGTAAGGCGCGGGTCTGGAGTCTCGAAGAGACGACGGGTGCGAATGGATGTGGGGCTGTGAATAGTAACTTTGAATAGAAAGGTTGTGAAGATAGATGTTTGACAGACTGGAGGATCTGCTCCATCGCTATGAGGAGATCATGAACGAGCTGAATGAGCCCGACGTGACGGCCAATCAGGAGCGCTTCCGTGCGTTGATGAAGGAGCAGAGCGATCTTACGCCTCTTGTGGAGGCATACAGAGAATATAAAAAGGCCAGGCAGGACGAAGAAGACAGTCTTGCCATGCTGGAAGAAGAGAATGATGAGGAAATGCGGGAGCTTCTGAAAGAGGAACATACGGAAGCGAAGAAGCGGATTGAAGAACTGGAGCAGGAACTGAAGATCCTTCTTCTGCCGAAGGACCCTAATGACGATAAAAATGTCATTGTGGAAATCCGTGCCGGAGCGGGCGGAGACGAGGCGGCGCTGTTCGCCGCCGAGATATACCGTATGTATGTGAAATACGCGGAGCGCAGGCGCTGGAAGGTGGAAACCGTCAGCGCGGATGAGATCGGCATCGGCGGCATGAAGGAGGTTACCTTCATGGTCACCGGAAAGGGCGCCTATTCCCGCCTGAAATATGAGAGCGGCGTGCACCGCGTCCAGCGCGTGCCGGAAACCGAGTCCGGAGGCAGAATCCATACCTCCACCATTACCGTTGCGGTCATGCCGGAGGCGGAGGATGTGGACGTGGTCATCGATGAAAAGGATATCCGCATCGATGTGATGCGTGCCTCCGGAAACGGCGGCCAGTGCGTCAATACCACGGACTCCGCAGTCCGACTGACCCACTACCCCACCGGAATCGTGGTGTACAGCCAGACCGAAAAGTCCCAGCTTCAGAACAAGGCCAAGGCCTTTGCCCTCCTGCGCGCCAAGCTGTACGATATTGAGCAGCAGAAGGCGCATGACGCGGAGGCCGAGCTGCGCCGCAGCCAGATCGGCACCGGCGACCGCTCCGAAAAGATCCGCACCTACAATTTTCCCCAGGGCCGCGTGACTGACCATCGCATCAAGCTCACCCTGTATAAGCTTGATGACATCATGAATGGGGACATCGACGAGCTCCTTGACAGCCTCATCGCCGCAGATCAGGCCGCGAAGCTGGCGAAGATGGGGGAAGCATAAAACAGGCCTGATCTGTTGATCAGGGCTGCCTGGATTATAGAGATGGGACAGAAAAAAGTTTAACCTGTCATCAATGTGAAAAACTCTCTGGATCAAAAGAAGCAGTTTTTATGGTGGCACAGGAAAATGTTTTAAGATACACTGCATTTTCCTGTGCTGCCATTTTTTTTATTGACGCCCATTTTGAAACTTCAGTACCGGTTTCAGTGAAAAAGGCAGCCTGAAATTTGTTTTACGGGTACGGTCAAAGGCTGAAAAGACAGGCAAAAGGGTTCAGGCGGCGACCGCAGGAATGATACAATAAAGACGAATTGGAGCGCAGTGCTGCACGGACTAAGATGGTTCAGCTGTCAATTCATGCCGGAGCATCATAAATTGTTCTGACAGGAATGCCGCTGGCGTTCTGAAATAAAGATGTATATGGAGGGAGATGGAAGCATGGAGCGAAAAGAGCAGGGATCATCTGTCAGCCCTGAAGAAGAGCTGGTGAAAAAAGGAAGCGAAGCACGCAAAGAAAGCAGGAAGGAAAGAAAGGCGGCGAAAAAGAGGGCCCGGAAGGAAAGAAAGGCGGCACGAAAAGCGGAAAAAAGAGCGGCCTATCAGGCTCTGGATAAAAGAGAACGGATTTTCTTCCAGGGAAAGCGGGCGGCGGCGGTTCTGATTCTGCTGATTCTGGTGAGAATCGGAGGCGGACTGCTGGCCGGCCCTTTCGATGTGCTCAGGACCCGGGCGCTGGTGCTGTATGGTCTGTCCCGTACTGTATCGGAGGAGGAGATTCTTGCAGAGGTGCCCCGGAACGGAGAAGAAGCAGCTGCGGTGGAAGCAATGGAGGGGTATGGAGCGCAGGATACATGGGCGGTCTATGTCTATATGTGCGGCAGTAATCTGGAAGCAGGGAATGTCAGCGATCTGTCCGCATTTACCAGTTACCTGATCCGTGATGAAGCTTCAGCGTATTCCAGTCAGCGGACCGAAAAATATCGCAGCATTCTGACACGGTTTATGGGAGAAATTCAGGAGCAGGGAATGGATGTACCGGACTATATGTATGCGGTTAATCCAACGGCAGCGCCCGTGCCGTCAGCGGAAGAGGAGGAAAAGGCGGAAATCGGCGGAGCGGCGACGGACGATATTACGGAAATGCTTTCCGCACAGCTTTCCGAAAATGTCAGAATTGTGCTGCAGACCGGAGGATCCGCAGCGTGGGCGGCAAATGAGATTAATCCAAACCGCTCTCAGAGATTTCTGTATGATTCCAGAGGCTTTCGGCAGATTGGAGATGAGCATATCCGGAATATGGGAGAAGCGGATACACTTGCGGATTTCCTGTCCTTCTGTAAGAAGGAATATCCGGCGGATCATCAGATCCTGATTTTCTGGGATCATGGTGCGGGGGCATTTGGTTTTGCTTCGGATGAACTGTATGGAAAGGATAGTATCACGCTGAAGGAGCTCCGGCAGGCGCTGGAGAGGGTATGGCAGGCAGATGAGGAGGAACCTCCCTATGAGATAATCGGTTTTGACGCCTGTCTGATGGCCTCGGTGGAGGTGGCGGAAACCCTGCACGGTTATGGCAGATATCTGGTTGCCAGCGAGGAAGTTGAGCCTGGTTTTGGGTGGAACTATACACCCTGGCTGGAAGAGCTGTCTGCCAGTCCGCAGATGAACGGAGCTCAGGTGGGCAGGGCGATTGTAGACGCGGGACTGGAGGCAATTGCGGAGATGAGCATCCGATATGGAGCTGTCACAGGGAACCTGCCGTCTACCCTTTCAGTGGTTGATATCAACGGAGCGCATCAGGTTTATGAAGCCTATGGAGAGCTGATGGCCGCGGTTCTCAAGGACGCCGTGGCGGATACGGGAGCGCTGACAATGCTTGGAAGGGCTGCGGAAGAAACCATAAAATACGCCCAGAGTTCCTATGATGTTTATAATATGGTGGATCTGGGACTTTTCGTGAAAGCGCTGACTGAGACCTGGCCGGAGGAAGCTGTGGCAGTTCAGAAGTCTCTTTCCAATGCTGTAATCTATAACAGATATACGGCATATGCAGCAGGTTCCACGGGCCTGAGCGTCTATTTTCCGGCCAATGTGGGAGGAGCGAACGCTCTTCTGTATTATCTGGATTATATTTATAATATCTGTGAGGATGAAGCGGTCAGGACACTTTACTATTATAAGATTGCCGGATGCCTGAATGAAGAGCTTCAGGAATATGTGCGGGAAATGGGATATGGAGAGGCAGAAACGCTGGATTCCACGGCTCTGAGGATGCTGTCGGAGGCCGGAATAGAACTGGGGCAGGATGGAAATTTCAGACTGCAGGCGCCGGAGGAAGCGGCATCTTTGATTCAGGAGGTCAGTATTTATCTGACACAGGTGAAGAAAAATACGGCCCGGATTCTTGGGGAGGATGACCTGATTTCCATGAATGAAACAGGAATGCTGAGTACGGAATTCAACGGAAGCTGGATTGCCATTGACGGAAATTTCCTGGAGCTTGAGCTCATTGATTCTACGGATTCCGTAACCAGATACAGAACCAATGTGCTTTATAAAAGAGAGGATTCCTGGCTTGTCCTTGGACGGAACAATGAGACGGGAGAATTCAGCATTCTGGGCGTCTACAGCGTGAGTGACGAAAGCAGTCTTGGCGAGCTGGCATCCCGCAACATGCAGACGGTATCACCGGGAGACAGACTGCGGCCCATCTATGACGTTTATAACCTGGAGGAAGGCACAGAAGAAAAAGAATATGGAGAGAGCTTTACCTGGCGGTCGGGAAGTGAGATCGGATATGAGAGCCTGGATAACGGGGAATATTATCTCTTTGCCGTGGCCTGTGATGTGCGCGGTGATGAATACTATACTCCGGTCGTGCGGCTTACCATGCGGAACGGAGAGGCGGTTTCAGCTTCCATACAGGAAGATATGATGGTATACGGACAAAACTGAGTTCCGGGGGAATTCTCCTTTCATGGATGATTTTGAATCTGAGCCTGATCATATTGATTACATGATAATCCATCGAAGTCCAAGATACAAGCTTTCAACAAAATTATGTTGTACTTTAAAATCCCGGGCTCTATAATAATGATGATATTCGGATGAAGGGGAGTGATACATGATGAAAAAATATCTTGCTGTTCTGATTGGACTTGCGGCAGCAGTCGGAATTCTGCTGGCGGGAGTGGGAGTCTGGCTCAAATCCAGCCTGGCATCTGTCGCCATTATCGGCGGAGCGGATGGCCCGACCAGCATTTTCATTGCAGAAAGGATTGACGGGACTGAGCTTTTGAAGGCCGGGGCCGTTCTGCTGGCGGGAGCGCTGGTGATCGGACTGTTGCTGATTCTGATCCTCGGAAGGAAAAGAAAGTAAAAGCCTGCACCAGGAAGTCAGGCCGGAAACAGACGGGAGAAAGGAAGAAGGGGAATCAAATGAAATCCACTGCGAGAATGGATATGACGCGGGGGCCGATCATGCGGAAGGTGCTGGCTTTTGCGCTGCCGATCTGTGCAGGAAATATACTTCAGCAGCTTTACAGTACGGTTGACACGGTGGTGATCGGCAATTTCTGTGGTCCCACATCGCTGGCTGCGGTGGGGACGAGCAGTCAGCCTGTGGAGCTGCTGCTCTGCATTTTTCTGGGAATTGGGACGGGAGTGTCCATCCTGGTATCCCAGTTTGCCGGAAGCGGGAATGGGGAAAAACTGAGGGATATTTCAGCGACGGCTGTTTCCTTCCTCTATCTGTGCGCTGTCCCGCTTTCCGTGGCAGGACAGCTGATCGGGCCCCTGATCCTGAGGATCATGCAGGTGCCGGAGGATACCTGGGCGCCCGCCGTGTCCTACATATCAATCGTTTTCTGGGGAACCCTGGGGAATATGGGCTATAACATGAACGCGGGAATTCTGCGGGGAATGGGAGACAGCAGGGCTTCGCTTCTGTTTCTGGTGATTTCCTGTCTGGTGAACATTGTGCTGGATCTGGTATTTGTGGCAGGCTTTCATATGGATGTGGCTGGGGCTGCGCTGGCCACGATCATCGCCATGTACTGCTCCTGGCTGTTCAGCATTTTCTATATACGCAGGCAGTACCCGGAGCTGCATTTCACATTTCTGCCCAGGAGGATGAATAAGGCCATGTTGGCGGCCATCGTCCGGATCGGCCTGCCGCTGGGACTGAACAGCTCCTTTTATTCCGTGGGTCATATCCTCATGCAGTCTCTGATCAATCTGCAGGGCTCAGTTTTCATTGCGGCCTGCTCGGTGAGCAGCAAGGTGACGGGAATTGCAAACGTGGCGATCACCTCCCTGTCTTCGGCGGCCACAACCTTTTCGGGACAGAATCTGGGGGTGGAAAATTATGACTATCTGAAGAAAGGGGGAATTCAGATTCCTCTGGTCTCAGGGCTGATCACCTGTACGGCCGGGATCGTGGTGACCATTTTCTGCCGGCCGATTCTGGGACTGTTCACCCAGGACGCGGAGGTGCTTGCATATGCAGTGCGTTATATCCGCATCGTGCTGCCCTTCACCTGGGCCTATGCGGTGTTTAACGGCATCATCAGCTTTGTGAACGGAATGGGGGAGGTGCGTTTTCCGACGATTGTGAACATTCTGATGCTCTGGGCAGTACGGATTCCCGTAGGCTGTCTGATCGCTTTCTGTCTGGACGGCGGTTATGTGATGGCCTGTATCCCGGTGAGCTTCGTGTTTGGAATGGTATGCATGCTCAGCTTCTTTGGAACGAAGCGGTGGAAGGAGATCGGAAGGCTTGCCCGCGTTCAGAGAGAAAATACGGGCAGAACTGCTTCCGGCTGACGGTATACGCTGACGGACAGAAAAGAGGTCGTCCGCCGGTCTGTCAGCTTTCAGAGCCTGTCTGAAGGCACGGGATAATCTATATCCTATCATAAAAAAATATTGCAGTCTATTCTTTTTTTCTCCGATTGATATAATGAGGGAAAACAAATGCCGCCTGCGGCGGCAGAATGGAGGCCGGCACGAACCCGGGGTTCGTGCCCAAGAATGACTGACGTCATTCTTGAAGAATGAAACGCCGCCTGCGGCGGCAGAATGGAGGAAGAGATGACTGTAACGCAAAAGGATATGGAAAATTATGTGGATACGTTGATCACTGCGCTGCGGAAGGAATTCGGCAGACGGCTTCTCTATGTGGGCCTGCAGGGAAGCTGGATGCGTGGGGAGGCTTCAGAAGACAGTGACATCGATATTATGGCGGTGCTGGATGAACTGAGTCCGGCGGATATGGATGCGTACCGGAGGGTGGTGAAATCTCTGAACTACGCAGACCGCTCCTGTGGTTTTCTGTGCGGAAGAAAGGATCTTGCAGACTGGAACCGGTGCGAGATCTGTCACCTGGTGCATACGACGAAGGATTGTTTTGGCAGGCTTTCGGAGCTGGTTCCGGAATACGGGAAAGAGGATGTGGTGGAGTATATCAGAATTATGACAGGAAATCTGTATCATGCGCTCTGCCACAGCAGGGTGCATGGATGGAGGCCGGAGGAGACATTCGCCGGAACCACGGGGGAGAACGGAGAACGGGAGGAAGCCGCATGGGAGAAAATGCTGAGGGAGGGCCTGAAGCAGACATTTTTCATCCTGCAGAACAAACAGTATGTGGAAAGCGGTTTTTTTGCGGTTTCCAGGGCAGAGCTTCTGGGGCTTCTTTCAGGAACGGATGAGGAGGTGCTGAAGTTGGCGATGAAAGGGAAGGCGTCTGCGGCAGAGAGGCAGGCCGCTCTTTCGGAACAAAGGTTTGCGCTCCTGTTCAACTGGTGCAGGCAGACGCTGGAATGGGCGTCGGGAGCTCTTTCCGGTCAGGAGACAGAAAAGGAATGAACATAAGATGGCAAAAACAGTGAAAATGACAGAAGGGAATATCGCGGGACAGCTGCTCTCCCAGGCTCTTCCGCTGATTGCGGGGAATGTATTTCAGCTCACCTATAATGTGGTGGATTCCGTGATCGTGGGGCGGTTTATCGGGACGGACACGCTGGCGGCGGTGGGAACTGCCGGGCCGGTGATGAACCTTTTCATTCTGGGAATTTCCGGTGTGAGCATGGGAGCTTCCGTGATCATGAGCCATTATTTCGGAGCGGGCAGGGAGGATCTTTTGAAGCGGGAAATGGCCACGGTTTCCGTGTTCGGCCTGTATTTTTCCGTTCTGCTGGCCCTGGCCGGAGCGGTGGGAGCCAAGGCGCTTTTGAGGCTTTTGCAGGTACCGGAGGAAATTCTGGAGCTGTCCGCCGGGTATCTGCGTCTGATTTTCATTGGAATGCCCTTTACCTATTTCTACAATACTTATTCTTCCGCGCTGAAAAGTGTGGGAGATTCCCGGACACCGCTGTATTTTCTGGTGTTCTCCACTCTTTTGAATGCCGGACTGGATCTGGTGCTGATCGGCGGGCTGCATTTCGGAATCGTCTGTTCCGCCCTCACAACGGTGCTGGCTCAGGCAGTCAGCGCCGTGGGATGTGCATTCTATGTGAAGAGAAAGGTTTCCATGCTCCATGTTCCGCTGCGTGAGCTTCATGCGGACCGGGCGCTCCTGGGAGAGACGCTGCGTTACGGCGGCGTCACCGCGCTGCAGCAGGCCTGCCAGCCCATTGGGAATCTGCTGATCCAGGGGGCGGTGAATCAGATGGGCGTTTCGGTCATGGCAGCCTTTAATGCGGTGACGAAGATCGACGATTACGCGCTGGTGCCGGAGCGGAATATCTCCAATGCCATGACCACCTTCATCGCGCAGAATGGAGGGGCGGGAAAAAAGAACAGGATCCGGAAAGGCTTTGCGGCCGGCATGTGGATGGAGGCGGCATACGGCGTTATGGCCTGTGCGGTGGTCCTGCTGATCAGAAGGCCGGTGATGGAGCTGTTTGTGGGAAAGGCGGAAACGGCTGTAATCGCGGAGGGCGCGGGATATTTGGGGATGATGGCCTTTTTCTACATCCTGCCGGGCCTGACCAATGGAATCCAGGGCTTTTACCGGGGAATGGGCAGGATGAAAATGACCCTCGCCGGGACAGCGCTGCAGACCAGCTTCCGGGTGGTTTTCGTCTATCTGCTTTCCGGACGTCTGGGGATCCGCAGCTTCGCGGTTTCCTGCGCCTTAGGCTGGTGTGCCATGCTGCTGATGGAGGGGATCCATTATCAGCTTGTGATGAAAAAAGGACTGAAGGAAAAGGGCGCGAACCTGTAGCTCGCGTGGAAAGGAGAAGGTATGAAGTGCGCAGTATTTTATGGAAAACACGATGTGAGGATTGAGGAAAGGCCCATGCCGGTTCCGGGACCGGATGAGGTGCTGATCCAGGTGAAGGCCTGTGGAATCTGCGGGACGGACGTGCATATTTTTGAAGGAGATGAGGGAGCCGCAGCGGTGACGCCGCTCACGATCCTTGGACATGAATTTTCCGGCGTGATCGTTCAGACGGGGGAACGCGTGACGGACTATCAGGAGGGGGACCGGGTCTGCATCGATCCCAACTGCATGTGCGGTTCCTGCACGCCCTGCCGGGAGGGCGTGGGGCATTACTGTGAGCATATGATCGGCTATGGTACTACGGTAAACGGGGGCTTTGCGGAATTCTGCGCAGTGAATGCCAGACAGGTTTACCGTTTGGGCAGCAACACCACCTTTGAGCAGGGGGCGATGGCGGAGCCGGCGGCCTGTTGTCTGCACGGCATTGATCTGTGCAATATCCGTCCCGGCCATCAGGTGGCGGTGATCGGAGGCGGAATGATCGGCCTTCTGATGCTGCAGCTTGCGCGGCTTTCCGGAGCTGCCAGAACCGCCCTTCTGGAGCCGGTGGAAGAGAAGCGCCGGGTGGGTGCGGCCCTTGGAGCGGATGTGTGTGTGGACCCGCTTCATGAGGACGCAGGGGCGGCGCTTCGGGCGGCCGGAATGGATCATATCGATACGGTGATTGAATGCGTAGGAAAGCCCTCGACCATCACACAGGCCATTGACCTGGCAGGCTATAAGGCGGTGGTAATGATGTTCGGTCTTACCGCGCCTCAGGAGACGGTATCCATCCGGCCCTTTGAGATTTTCAAAAAGGAGCTGGAGCTGAAGGCCTCCTACATCAATCCATATACCCAGACCAGAGCGCTCCGTCTGATCGACAGCGGCAGGCTGGATGTGAGCAGCATGGTGTATGAGATATGCGGTCTGGACCGGCTTGCGGATATTCTGGCGAAGCCGGAGCTTCGGGCCAGAGGAAAGTATATTATCTCTCCGGAAAAGTGAGGCGGAGCGGCCGGGGAAAATGCGGCAGGCGGGCCATCGGCCGGAAGGTCTGTGACCGGGAATGAGGAATTGGAATGAATCCCATATATCGGATTGAAAAGGGCAGCGGAGTGGGAATCATCTGCTGCTCCGATGGGCGAAAAAGAGAAAAAACAGAGGAACTTTCTTCAGGAACAGAAGTGGGGGCCCGGACGGAGTGTGATTTGGAACTTCGCTCTCTTCTGGAAAAGCTGGAGTCCCTCGGGCTGCAGCCGCAGCTTTCTCCCTGTATCTATGCGCGAAACGGCGCTTCTGCCGGAAGCGGCAGGGAGAGGGCGCAGGCGCTGATGGATTTTTACCGGGACGATTCAATAAAGGCAATTTTCGATATTTCGGGAGGAAATGCGGCCAATGAGGTGCTGCCCTTCCTGGATTATTCTGTGATTGCCGGGACGGATAAGCTGTTCTGGGGCTACAGTGACCTGACGGTGATCCTGAATGCGGTTTATGCGAAAACAGGGAAAGCATCCGTCCTCTGGCAGATTCGGAATCTGCTGTATGATCATGGAGAGGAGCAGAAAACGGCGCTTGAAGAGGCTTTGTCTGAAAGCGCCAGGGACTGCGGAACCGGAGATGGGAAGGGGGAGAAGGCGGAAAAGGAGGCTGCAAAGGCTGATGCACTTTTTTCCTTTCCCTTTCATTTTATCAACAGCAGCCGGATGGAAGGCGTTGTCGCAGGAGGAAACCTTCGCTGTCTTCTGAAACTTGCCGGAACGGAATTCTGGCCGGATATGCGGGGAAAGCTGCTGCTCCTGGAAAGCCGCAGCGGCGGGGAAGCGCTGATCGCTTCCGGGCTGGCACAGCTTGAGCAGATGGGCGTTTTCCGGCAGATTTCCGGACTGCTTCTCGGTACCTTCACGGAGCTGGAAGGGAGTGTGCCGGGCGCGGAGGAGAGGCTTGCCGCCCTCGTCAGGGAGCATGCGGGGCCGGAGCTTCCCGTTGCAAAAACGCAGCGGATCGGTCATGGGACAGATTCCGCTGCGGTGCTGATCGGAGGGGGGATGCGTCTGGAAAACGGGCGGCCTGTTTTGAAGCGGCCCGGTCCGGCAGGTTCGGTTCACGGCCCTGTCTGAGCTGCTGCCTGAACAGCCGGAGCATGCCTTCCATTGGAAGTTTTTCCCCGTGCCGGATTTTATCGATATACTTTGTTCAGTGTGAAGCCCCTTCCACGCACCTCATTGATCCGGTTTACGATGATGAAGGCCTCCGGGTCCACCTCCAGGATGAGCTGATTTACCCTGGGCAGGTCACGATTGGAGATGACGGCGAGCACCATGTTCTCTTCTTTATGAAAATAGCCGGTTTCCATGTGGAGAAGCGAGGTGCCGCAGTCGATGCGCTCCGCCAGCAGGCGGTTGATGGCGTCGTGTTCTCTGCTGATGATTTTTACCTGCATTTTCGCGCCGCCGAACACCAGAACCTTATCCAGGGCGACGGTATAGACCACAATCAGCAGGATTCCATAAAGAAGGGCGTGGATGTCGGTACTCATCATCTGAAGGGCGAGGATGATGCAGTCGCACAGATAGATGGTGGCGGATACGTTGATATTTTTCTTCTTTTTCAGGATCAGGGCCGGAATATCCATGCCGCCCGTAGAAGCGCCTGCCCGCATGACGATGCCGATCCCCGCGCCGATGAGCACGCCGGCGTAGAGCACTGCTGTAAGACGCTCCTCCAGGACTATGCCGGGCAGGCCGGAATTCTCCAGAATGCCCAAAAGCAGGGGATAGATCAGCGTGCTGAGAACGGTGGTCACGGCAAACTGTTTCCCCAGGATCCAGGCGCCGAGAAGGAACATTGCCACATTAAAGACGCAGACGAAGGCACTGACCGGAATCCCGGCGGTCCGGTAAAAAAACAGCGCAAGCCCTGTGGTACCGCCCGTAAGAAGCTGGTTCGGCACGATGAAAAGCGTCACCGCCAGCGCGTACAGCAGGTTTCCCAACAGGATCATTCCAAGCTTCGGTATGTAAACAGTCCATTTCTTTTTCACGGGTTTCTCCTTTCCTGATTTACCACGGTAAAATTTCCAATAAAAAAACGGCGCAAATGCCGTTTCTGATTTCCGATATTCCGCTTTCTTTCCGCCGGAGCGCGAAATGCCGCCCGGCTCTGTTTTTCAGGTGTCATGTGTCATTCATCCTTTCCGAACAGAGCCATGGTAACATTTCCGGGGCGGTACGTCAAGAGAAAGACGCGGATCTTTGGGGCAAAGACGAGGACCTTTGGGCAGAGTTTTTCTGCTCAGCCAGGTCTGCGCATTCACTGCGCGGACCCTGCCAAAAGGTGCGGCTGACGGAGTGTCACTGCTCAGCCGGATCTGCGGGCCGCCGGCCGGTTTTCAGGCGGCTCATTTCAGCCATGGAGGCGAGGGTATCGATCCCCGCCGGGCAGACGTTTACACAGGAAAGCGCACGGGAGCAGCCGGAGGCAAAATGGCTGGAATACTCCTTTTTCAGCTCCTTTCTGCGGTCGGCGCTCTGAAGGGCCAGCAGATACATTTCATTGGCAAAAAGCGCACCGAAAAAATTGTCTCCCCCGGTATAGTTGGGGCAGATTTCAAGGCAGAGCCCGCATTTCAGACATTTGGCGACGGAATACAGCTGGGGGAAATCCTTTTCCGGAAGGCCGCGGTACCGGCCAAGATAGGCTTCCGCCTGAAGAAGACCCCGTTCAATGACGCTCCGGTCCACGATCAGGTCCGCCACCACGGGAAATTTTGAAAGGGGTTCCAGCGTCAGCCTGTCTCCTTTGATATCCCGCAGAAAAGTGGCGCAGGCGAGCCCGGGCACTCCGTTGATGATCATGGCGCAGGCTCCGCACATTTTCTGAAGACAGCTGCAATCCCAGCGGATTCGTGGGGCGGCGTTTCCGTCCACATCATAAAGGTCGTCCGTATAGTTGAGTCTGTCCAGCAGGGCGCTCACGGTCATCTCAGGGCTGGAGTCGCATTCAAAGGACTGCCAATAGGGGGTGGCAGATGTATCCCGCTGCCGTTTGACTGTTATTCGCATATTTACCTCCAAGCCGAAGCGCTATGCTGAGGCCGCGAGGAGAAATCACGTATGTGATTTCTCCTCTGCGATCACTACAGTTTTGCGGCGCTTCGACGCAAAACTGTCGATTGAACAATGTGCCATCGGGTACATTGTTCAATCTTTATCCTCCCTTTCGTACGTGACTCGGTAATTTCCATTATCGTAGCTGATCAGGGAACAGGCTTCAAAGGCGTCCGAGCGTTGGGGAAAATCGTCGCGGATATGCGCGCCTCTGGTTTCCCGGCGGGCCTGCGCGCAGGTGAGAATGGCCCGGCCGAGGGTCAGCATGGCGTGCAGGCTGTATCCCTGATAGGGAGAAACATCGCTGTCATACAGGATTCTGTCACAGACGGACAGATAGTAATCCAGGCTTTCCATGCCGGCTTTCAGCTTTGTGCCAGTGCGCAGAATGCCCAGGTCTTCGTTCATGATCTGCGCCAGGCTGTTCTGCATATATACGGCAGAAAAAGGGCTTCGGGATTCCAGGCGATGCAGAAGAAGCGCCTCCTGCTCCCGGATGTAGCTGCTGAAATCAGGAGCGCTTCCGGAAGCGTCTTCCTCCGCGATGGACGCTGCGGCCGCCCTTCCTCCGTGAATTGCCGCGAGCAGAGAGTTGCCCCCGAGGCGGTTTGCGCCGTGATAGATGGAGGCGCATTCCCCGATGGCATACAGCTTCCGGATGTTGGTACGATGGCGGATATCCACCGCGAGTCCGCCCATAAAAAAATGGACGGATGGCGCAACGGGGATGCTCTGCCTGGTCACGTCCAGCCCCAGATATTCCAGACAGAGATCATAGACCTCTCGAAGGTTTTTCCGGATTTTTTCCTCACCCAGAAAGGTGATGTCCAGATAGACCTGAGAGGGCGCGTCATAGATGCATTTGGAAACAATGTCCCGCGGCATCAGATTTCCCTTTTCACCGTATTTATCCTCCATGAAATAGACGCGGCGGTCTCCGTCAAGATAATAGAGGCGTCCGCCGTCGCCGCGCGCGCCTTCCGTGATCAGCATGCGCTTCTGAGGTGTTTCAATGGTGGTGGGATGGTACTGGATGAATTCCAGGTTTTTCAGCTTCGCTCCCTGCAGAAACAGCATGCCGGCGGCGTACCCGTCGCAGAGGGTGGAGCCGGTGGTTTTTCCGAACAGACGGTTCTGCCCTCCTGTGGCGATCACAACATCGTCGGCATAAAGCGGAATCAGACTCCGGTGTATTTCATCATAAAAAAGCGCGCCGCAGCAGACACCGTCGGAGATCAGGGCGAAGTGGAACATAAGCCCGTACCGGCGAAGAATCCTGCCGCTGCATTCCCATTTCCGCGCTTCCTGCACCAGGGCGGTGACGATCTGTTTTCCGGTGGAAGCTCCGGCATAGACAGTGCGTTTGCGGGACTGGCCGCCGAACGCCCTTCTGGCCGGCTTCCCGTCCTCTCCGCGGGTGAAGACCACGCCGATGCTCTCCAGCCAGGAAATGATATGCGGGGCGTCCTCACAGAGGGCGGTCACCGTTTTTTCCCCTGCGATCATCAGTCCGCTTTTCAGCGTTTCCCGGATATGAAGCTCCACGCTGTCCTGGCTGTCGCAGCCGGGCAGAACGGCGTTGATTCCTCCCGCGGCCATGACGGACTGGGAACGTTCGGAGGAAAAGGGGGAGACCAGAATAGCGTGATTTCCCCGCCTGGCCGTTTCAATGGCGCAGGTGAGGCCGGAAATGCCGCTGCCGATAATGAGTATCTGTTTCATGGTTACCTCGATTCCGGAGCGTATGAAAAGGGGCTGCTGCGCCTGCCTTTCATACGAGACTCCTGTTTACAGAAAAAAACGAATGACCGCGAAGAGGGAGCAGATGGCTGCAGGGCCGCAGACGATGCAGGCAAACCGGTCGATCCGGGCGGCCGTCCGCATGGAGCTGATCCATCCCAGGGTGACAAGGGCTCTGCTGAAGGACATTGCTGTATGCAGGAACACCGAAAGTATGTAGATGCACTCCGTAATACAGCGGAAAACGGCTGTCCCTGTGGAAAGCGTCTCCCCTGTCGCCATATGCGCATAGGCGGAGGTGTGGAAATGGATCAGGACGATCATTACAACAGCCGTGATCCGCTGAAGCAGAGTCCGCATATTCTGGCGGGAGTAGCGCATATCGCTTCCGTCATGCTGAAAAAAGAAAAGACAGATGCTCATCAGCGCGTGCAGGATCATGAAGGTTACCGCCGCATGTGCGAAGAATTTGCAGATGGCAAAATCATACCAGAAGGTGATCAGAGAAAATGTCATCGTGCCCGCATGGCAGATGACGGCGGCGATGATCATAAGGCCCAGGACGGCGTTTGTTTTTTTCAGAATCATGGGACACCTCTTTCCGCTTTGAAAAAGTTTTCCGGAAGAAATACCGGACAGTGGGATTATATCATACAACCGCTCTTTTTCAAGAAAACCGGTTGTAACACGCAGGCTTTCCTTCTCACATGCAGAAATTGACACGGGATGCCACAAGTCGTTATAATGGCAGTAACAGCAAAGCGGTCCGACCTGTAGGGAAGGACGGAAGAGATCTGTTATGGAAAGGAAACGGAATATGAAAAGGGAGAAGGAACTGGCAGGATGCCATACGCTGGCCTGGAAACCGGAGAGACTGTACCGGGGAAGCATGGAATGGGAGGAAGGAGAAGAAAAGGAGGGTGCAGGAGGAGAAAAGGCGTCCGGAGGAGCAGAGCGGCGCGCCCTGTTCACCTGTCCGGAGGAGGGGCTGGACTATCTGCTCTATACGGCGGACAGGGACGGAGAGGTCCGTCTGACGGACTATGCCTTTCTGTGTCTTAAGCCGGAGGTGCTGGAGGAGCATTCCATGTGCTTTCAGCTCTCCTTTTATGAAAATTATGAGATCAGTCAGGAGCCTTCCCGTGAGCGCGTGCCGGAAGAGACCGCACAGAAGAACGCTTCGCAGAGGGAGGAGAGGGAGCCGGATATGCGCATCATATTCGGACTGCTTCCGGGAATCCGGACCATGGTGCCCTTTGACTTCCGGATTCTGAACAGTCAGGTGATCTTTCCGGAGCGCACGCCGGGGAGGCTGAAAATGAGCATCTTCGGAAAGCCGGTGCGCCTTTCGGATGTGAAGGAAATCCGGCTCCAGACAGCTCCGGGCTTCGAGACCTTTCATTTTGCCGCATCGGAATGCTTCCTGTCAAAGGGGCAGCCTGCCTGTGAGCTTTCGGAAAAACGCCTGATCGACGACCTGGGACAGTGGACGCAGAAGGAATGGAAGAAAAAGGTTGCGGACAGACAGGCGTGTACCCATATCCTTCAGGAGCTTCTTTCCCGGGCGGAAGCGGCGGAAAGGGAGGAACAGAAACGCGGCAGCGCTTTCCCGTTTGCGGACTGGGATGAATATGGCGGCTGGAAAGGGAAAACGTTCCGGAAAACGGGCTGGTTTCATGTGGAGAGGGAAAACGGCAGATACTGGCTGGCTGATCCGGAAGGAAACGCTTTCCTTTCTGCCGGGCTGGACTGCATCAATCCCGGTGAGGGAACCCGCCTCGGCCCGGTGCTTCCCTTCGTGGGAGAGAATGTGAGAAAGGGATATCTGGAGGCTGCCGGACGGGAAGAGGCGCAGAAAGCGGATTCCGGAAACAGGCCGGCAGACAGCCATGGCAGAAGCCGGAGGAAGGAATATGATTTCTTCAACTACGGCGTGGAGAACCTGAAGGCGGCTTTCGGGGAGAACTGGAAGGAATGCTGGATGAAGATCGTCCGGTATTATCTGTGCTCCTGGGGGATCAATACCATCGGAAACTGGTCGGACCGGGAATTCATCCGTTTTGCCCGTCTGCCCTACGTGATTCCCATGGATTCCTTTTCCGAAGAGGGATATCCCCATACGGAGAATGCCATTTTCCGGGATTTTCCCGATGTATTTTCTCCGGAATATGAGGAATCGGCAGAGCGGTATGCAAAAGGGCTTGCGCCCTTTGCCTCTGACCCGCTCCTGATCGGATATTTCATGAGAAACGAACCGGAATGGGCGTTCGTGTACGGCCTGAATATCGCGGAGGAAATGCTGGCCAATCCGGTGCAGACCGCCTGCCGGGCTCAGTTTCGGAAACGGATGGAGGAAAAATACGGTTGTATCGACCGCTTCAATGAGGCCTGGAACACCTCCTTCTCCGGCTTTGACGGACTGGACCGGGAAATTTACAAGGCGGCTTCCCTGTCACCGGAGGCGGAAGCGGATCTGAAGGCATTTTCGGAGGAAATGATCACCCGCTATGTGGAGATCCCCGCGAAGGAGCTGAGACGGGTGGACGCCAATCATCTGAATCTGGGCATGCGCTACGCTTATCTGACGGATAAAAGTCTGCTGTGCGGTTCGGAGTATTTTGACGTATTTTCCATCAACAGCTATCAGATCACGCCGCTGGAGCCGGTGGAGAAAGCGGCGGGCTGGCTGGATAAGCCGGTGATGGTGGGAGAATTCCATCAGGGTGCTCTGGATGTGGGGCTTACTGCCCACGGCATCCGCGGGGTGACGAACCAGGAGCAGCGAGGGTGCGCTTACCGTTATTATCTGGAGCAGGGGCTGACCCATCCCCATTTTCTGGGAGCCCATTATTTTCAGCTCAACGACCAGAGCTGTCTGGGACGCTTTGACGGGGAAAATTACCAGATCGGCCTGATCGACGTCTGCATGCAGGAGTATGAAGCGATGACGGAGGCCATGCGCGCCTGTCATGCGGATATGTACCGGGTGGCGGCCGGAGAGACGGCGGCATGGGAAATTGTACCGGAGGATATCGAGCCGATTCATTATTAAAAAAAATGCCGTTTTGAGGCGGCAGGAAAAGAGGTATATATGGAATATTTAAAAATCACAGAAGAGGAAGTACTGCAGGCACTGGATTTTTCGGCAGAGCAGATAAAAAAATATCTGCCGGAATTCACGGACAAATTTCAGAACGCTTACAGCGAGAATGGATTTTATGCTCCAATTGATAACGTGGACTGGACCAATGGGTTCTGGACGGGAGAGATCTGGCTCGCCTATGAGCATACAGGAGATGAGACGTTCCGGAAAGCAGCTGAGGTTCAGGTGAAGGATTTTCTGCACAGGATCAACAATAAGATTCAGGTGGATCATCATGATATGGGATTCCTGTATACACCGTCCTGTGTGGCGGCCTGGAAGCTGACCGGAAATAAGGAGGGACGTGAGGCAGCCATTAAGGCGGCTGACCAGCTCATCAGCCGTTTCCATGAGAAGGGGCAGTTTATTCAGGCCTGGGGAGCGATGAACGCGCCGGAGAACTATCGTCTGATCATTGACTGTCTCCTGAATCTGCCGCTTCTGTACTGGGCATCGGAGGAGACAGGAGACCAGAAATACAGGGATATCGCGGAGCGGCATATACATACGGCTCTGGCAAATGTGATCCGGGAGGACGGTTCCACCTGGCACACCTTCTTTTTCAATATGGAGACGGGAGAGCCGGATCATGGGGCGACCTGTCAGGGTTACCGCGACGGCTCCGCCTGGGCGCGGGGACAGGCCTGGGGCGTGTATGGAACGGCGCTGGGCTACCGCTATACGAAGGAACAGAAATACATCGACGACTTTAAAACAGTAACGGGCTATTTCCTTTCTCATCTGCCGAAGGATCTGGTACCCTACTGGGATTTTGAGTTTACGGACGGCTCGGATGAGCCGAGGGATTCTTCCGCGGCAGTAATCGCAGCCTGCGGTATGCTGGAAATGGCAAAATATCTGCCTGAAGAGGATGCGGCGTACTATACGGACAGAGCGTGTGAGATCATGAAATCCATTTATGATAATTACGCGGTGAAGGATCATGACAGCTCCAACGGCCTGGTGCTTCATGCTACCTACTCCAATCATTCACCCTATAATACCTGCAGCCACTGCGGTGTGGACGAATGCAATTCCTGGGGGGATTACTTCTACATGGAGGCGCTCACCAGACTGAAGGGAGACTGGAAACAGTACTGGTAAAAAATCGAACGGAGGATGGAAACGTCCGGATCAAAAAAAGCGGCGGATACGGATATGGAAAAAGAGACGATAAGCATATATACCATAGCGAAGGAAGCGGGAGTTTCCCCGGCCACCGTTTCCCGGGTGCTGAATGGAAGCGCAAAGGTCAGCGAGGAGAAACGGTCCAGAGTGCAGGCTCTGATTGAAAAATATAATTTTACGCCAAATGCTCTTGCAAGGGGTTTAAGCAGTGTGGAAACGAAGGTGATCGGACTGATGGTCTCCGATATCCGGAACCCGTTTTATGCCACGATGGTGGTGGAATGTGAGAAGGCGGCGAACAGGCAGGGCTATCTTCTGATGCTGTGCAATTCTCTGGGCAGCAATGAAATGGAGCGTTCCTATCTGGAGAAGTTCTACAGCCAGCGTGTGGACGCGGTCATTCAGATCGGAGGAAAGGTGGACGAGCTGGTTTCGGATACCAGGTATGTGGAAAGCATTAACAAGGTAGCCAGCTCCATGCCGGTTCTGATTACCGGAAAACTGGATGGAGCGGACTGCTATCAGGTGAATATTGACGAAGGGCAGGCGATGGAGCTCCTGATCCGGTTTCTGATTGAGAATGGCCATCAGGATATCGCGCTGATCGGAGGGCGCGGGGATGTGAAATCGACGGTGGATAAAAGGCTCCGTTACCGGCAGATGCTGTGGAAATTCGGCATACCGGTAAAGGAGGAATACATTGTGGACGGAGCGAGCTACGATATTGAGAGCGGCTCGCAGGCAATGCGTCAGTTCATGCGTCAGGATCATCCGATGCCGACAGCCATCATTGCCATTAATGATTTTACGGCGGTGGGCGTTGTGCGTACCCTGCGGGAAGCGGGATACCTGATTCCGGAGGATATCTCGGTTGTGAGCTTCGACAATACCTATATAGCGGAGACCTGTATGCCGCGTCTGACCTGCGTGGGATATGACTACCGGATGTTCGGAGAGCTTCTGATTGACACAGCAGTCCGAGCGATCCACGGGGAAGAACCCCCGAGGGTACAGATGGTGAAGTCCAGGCTGGTAATCAGGGATTCCTGCAAATGTCTGAATGACTGATGGAAAAAGAGGTTGAAACAGATTTATGTTTTATCTGATGGATCCGCGGATCCTGCCATCGGTGAGACTGGCGGATTCCGTTGTAATTGAGCCTCCCTATGTGCATAAGCGCAGAAAAGCGGATGAATATATTCTTTATTTGATCAAGAGGGGTGTGATGTATCTGCAGGAGGATGGATGCCCAATGACTCTGCAGCCCGGGGATGTGTGCGTACTGGATCCGGCATGTACCCATGAAGGATGGAAGACCTCCTGGTGTGAGTATTTTTATATCCATTTCCGCCATCCATCCATCCGTCGAATCGACGAAAACGGGATGGAAGGCTTTCAGAGAATGCTGCTTGAAAACAGAAGGTCTTCCATTCAGAGTAATATTTTCAGTTATGAAAAGTGCGAAGGAGAAAGCCTTTATCTGCCGAAGCTGTACCACATGTCTGATTATGGCAGCCTGGTCAGGGTGACGGAGCTTTTTAACGATGCGATCGGGAAAAACAGCAGACAGCTGGAGAACTATAAGATTCAGGCAGCCTGCAGGGTGCTGGAAGCCTTTACGGAGATCGCGAGGAGCTATGTGACCACGGAAACAGCGCAGTATATAGAGTCTCAGCCCCGCTCCTATCGCATCGCTCAGGAGCTTCTGAACTATCTGAACCGGGAGTATTCCTCCAATATTACGGGAAAGCTTCTGGAAAAGGAGTTTGGAGGAAATTTTGACTATATGAACCGGGTCTTCAAGAAGGTCACCGGAGAAACGATTTTCCGGTATCTGAACAGGGTGCGCATCAATCATGCGGAGACTCTGATTTTGAATACGCCCATGAAGATGTCCGCCATCGGGAGCCGGGTGGGCTTTTCCGACGAATATTATTTCAGCAGGGTTTTCAAGAAGCATACGGGAAAATCGCCTACGGAGTACGCCAGAGAGGGGATGAACGGACGGAAAGCGGCAGGAGGATGAAACAGCGGATTCATCCTCCTGCCGTGTTTGTGTAACAGCGGCTGTTTGGTCTTCCTGTAATCTGTGCGGATCTTTCTCAGCCTTTTTTCCCTGTGAGCCCGGTGGCACAGGTCATTGTGAGAAAATGAAAATCCATACACCGGTTATAGCGGTAAAAATCCATCATAAGCCGGGTGAGAGGATGCCTGACGAGGCCGCCGCTTTCGTCGAACTGACTGATGTATGCGAGAAAGCGGCCGGGATCGTTCTGCGGCATGCGGGAAAAGGCGTCCTGAGTGGTGTTAAAGACAGCATCGCACAGAAGGCAGAGCAGGAGCGCATGCCTTCGGTTCTGGATGATGCTTCCACAACGGTAGAGAACCTGTCCGCGGGAAGAAAGAATGCGGATGGTGATATAGGCCAGTCCTCTGAGGGAATAGCCGTCTCCGGGAGCCGGAAAGCCGCCCGGCGTTGGGAAACCAAGAGATTCATAAGCCTCCAGCCAGATGGTGCGTCCCTTTTGAAGGCGGCAGAGAAAGGTGATGTTCTGTGCAAAATTCTCGGTTTCAGAGCCGTCGAATTCTACGCCCATCTCAGTCATGAATCCGATCGGGTCGTATTCCAGCACCTCCCAGGTGATACTGCCTTTTTCGGTCCGATCGGTGACTGCCGCCAGAAGCTTCTGTATTTCGGGTGAGTTCAGATCCATATCATTGAGTCCTTTCCTTCATTTTCCTGTCTGTCAGGAGAAAGTCTCCCTATAAGGATTTCCCGAAAAAAATGAAAATATTACGTTCCACACGGCAAAAGTGGCGCTGCGGGATAACCGGAATCTGAAGGATATGCCGAAATGAAGAAACTTTGAGTTCGGGAAAGAAGAACGGCCATATCTGCATAAAAATGCGGACATAGCCGTTTTTATCACTAAGGAAAGTTCATCGTCAGACATATTCTGAAGCCTGTCATGGGCGATTTATACATATTTTTTCGTCCAGCGGCGGGAACGCCACCGGGAGAAGAAGGTCAGCCCACGGAACAGCTCATCCATCATGAAGGCGATCCAGCAGCCGGAGAGTCCCAGCCCGAGGCGGACGCCCAGAAGATAGGAAAACAGGATGCTCATGGCCCAGGAGGAGAAGATGGAAACCACCATGGAAAACATCACGTCGCCCGCTCCGCGCAGGGAATTATCCTCGATATGATTGAATGCGCGGCCCACTTCCACAAAAATGTCCACGAAGAAGATGGGAGCGGCCAGAGTGAATATGGCCGGATCGTCGGTGAACAGCCGCAGAAGCTGTCTGCCGAAAATGCAGATCAGGCTGGAGCCGATCAGATTCAGAAGAACGGCAATACGCAGATTCTGGAGATTCAGCCGATATGCCTTATCATATTCCTCTGCGCCTACGAGCCAGCCGATGATCAGAGAGGTGGCAGAACCCAGGGACATTCCTACTACATATATGTAGAAAAATATGCTGGACAGATAAATTTTTGTGGAGATGGCTGTGGTCCCGAGGATTGCCAGAATGGAGGTGGTCACAACCTGCGAGATGGAATAGGACATGGAACTGATGCCTCCCGGAAGCCCTATATGCAGAATGCTTCCAATACAACGGAGGGTTTTCAGATTTTTTTTCCGAAACTGCAGATCAAGAGAGCTGCGTGCCAGGCAGACCGCTATGAAAAGAAAGGCCAGGCCGCGGCTGATTACGCTGGTAACGGCGATGCCGGATACACCGTGCAGCGGCGTTTCAAAGGGACGGAAGATCACGACAATGTTTAACAGCGCGTTCATGATGTTCATGAACAGGGAGGCAGCCACCGCAATTTTGGGCTTTCCATAGCTGCGGAATATGGCGGAGATGGCAGAGATCAGCGCCTGAAAAAAGGAAAAAAGGACACAGATCCGAAAATACATAGCCGCATCCGTAAGCACCTGTCCGGTCAGGTTCATCATTTTCATCAGAGAAATGGAGAACAGAGACAACACGCCGCCCACCAGGAGGCTGAGCACGAGACTGCAGAGAATGGCAGTAAAGGCGGCGTCTGAAGCCTGGTCTTTTTTCTTTGCGCCCAGCCGGTGGCTGATGAAGATGCTTGTTCCCGTGCTGATAACGGTATAAAAGGTATAAATCATGCTCAGAAGCTGATTTGCCGTTCCGACGGCTGCCACAGCATCGTCGGAATACTGGCTCAGGATCAGTGTATTTACGGTTCCCATGGAGTTGGTCAGAAGAGATTCCACCAGCAGGGGGAGAAAAATTGCAAAAAGAGACAGGGTTCCCTGGGGTGTTTCAATACGGCTCAGGCTCTTGTCATACAGCTTTATGTGTGGGAATGCGATGGCTTTCATGTCTGATATCCTTTCCGCTTTTTTGCTGAAAAATCCATCATCGGACGGGCCGGCGTCTGAGGACTGTCAGTCCTCAGGCAGCCGGATGGACGCTTCTTCGCAGCCTTCGGCGTGAACACTCACAAGAATGCTTCCAGGACCCGTTCTGCGAACGTAGGCAATCAGCCTGCCGTCAAGGGTGAATCGCGTGGGCACGGAATAAGGCGTGTTGTCCGCCAGATTTCCATTTTCCAGTCCAAGAAGAACGCCGGAGCCGGATACGGATACGGTTACGGGAATATCCTTATGAACAGCTGCATTCCCCTCATGATCTGCCAGCGTGATCTCAATCTGTTCCACATACCCGGTCATGGTGCCGGCAGCTCTTGACGACTTCTGTGAGCAGGCCTCAGCAGGAAGCAGCCGCAGACCGCAGGAAAAATCTTCCGGAGAAGTCCAGCGTGTGAGAAGAAGGCGTTCCGGATCTCCGGTTGTATTGATCAGGAAGGTGACGGGCTCTGCGCTTTCATCTCCAGCTGCAGGAAAGCCTTCCACACGGAGTTCTCCAGCTTCAAAGGGAATGATCCAGTCCATGCTGCCTTCCTCATTCAGACTCTCCTGTCTGCCCATACTCCGGCCGTTTACAAACAGCTCTGCGGAAGGCAGATTGGTATAGCAGCGGACCAGAATCTGTTCACCGTCCTCATAATTCCAGCAGTCGGAGGCGTGAAGATACTCCGTCACATCGCCGGTATACCGGGCGGTGGACAGGTGCAGTACGGGCTTGTCCAGCCAGAAGGCCTGCCTTCTGTAATAGCGGTTTTTCGGGAAGCCTGCCAGAGTCAGGAGTCCCGCGCCGGAGCCATGGATGGGCCAGCCGTGCGCCTCGCCCAGATAGTCGATTCCCGTCCAGAGAAACTGGCCGCTGATATAGTCATTTTCAGCAACAGCCTTCCACTCCTTCAGCCCATGTCCGTTCTCACTGCCGAGAATGGGCAGGGAAGGGAAGCGGCGGTGATCCTCCTCATACAGATGCTCTTTATAGTTATAACCGACCACGTCCAGAGCGTCAAAATAATGAAGCCGGGAGGAAAGCTCCGGGAACGCTGCCGCCAGGGTGACGGGGCGTGTGGCATCATAACGCCGTACGATTTCGGCCAGATGCCTGGCAATGGGGGCAAGCCGCTCCATGTTGGGCTTGTCCGGATTGTACTGCCGTTCAGCAGCCGGTTTGTTGGCGTCATTGTTTCCTGTCATTTCCGAGAACAGAGGATGGCAGTAGGGATCGTTGGGATAGTCGATTTCATTTCCGATGCTCCAGAGGATGACGGAAGGATGGTTGCGGTCCCGGAGAATCATGGCTTCCAGATCCTTTTCATGCCACTGGGGAAAATCCTCAAAATAACCCTGATGCTTCGGAGGATATACATTGTGTCCTGTGGACCATTTGTTCTTCGCATTTTCCCATTCGTCAAAGGCTTCTCCCATCATCAGAAAGCCCAGCCTGTCGCACAGATCATACAGCTCCGGCATATGCGGATTGTGGCTGGTGCGGATGGCGTTACAGCCCATTTCCTTCAGGGAAAGAAGCCGTCTTTCCCAGACCTCCGCTGTCATGGCCGCGCCCAGGCAGCCGCCATCGTGATGGACACATACGCCTTTCAGCTTCATGCTGCGGCCGTTCAGGAAAAAGCCTTTGTCAGCGTCAAAATGGAAGGTGCGGATTCCTGTTTTCCCTTCATACACACGGTAGGGCGGCTGACCGTTTACGGAAAGCTCGGTGACGAGCGTATAAAGCGCCGGGGATTCAGGCGACCAGAACTGGGGGTCCTTCACACTGCCGTTTAACACCACGGTCCTGCTTTTTCGGGGTTCGAAATCTGCACTGCAGCTCACCTGAAGCACCTGCTTCCCAGTAGGGGAGATCAGGCTGCTGGTAATGGTTACATCCGCCTTCCTGTCGGTTTCGTTGATCAGCTCATGGGAGATCTCAACCTGTGCGGATTTTCCGTCATCTCCATAGAGGGTGGAAAAGAAAATGCCGCAGGGAACGGGATGGACGTTCTCTTCTATGAGCACATAAGCCTTTCTCGTGATGCCGGATCCGGTAAACCAGCGGGAGTCCGCAAGATCTGTATGTGTGACCTTGACGCTGATCTCATTTTCGCTGCCTGTGCCATCGGCGTTCCGGAAGCAGGCAATGCTGCTGATATCATAGACAACGGGAACATAGCCGTTGGGTCTTTTTCCCAGATAGTAGCTGTTGCACCAGATCTGGCTGTTTTTATAGATCCCGTCAAAGCAGATCGAAATCTTTTTTCCTCTGTATTCTTCAGGAAGGGAGAAACGGAGCCGGTACCAGCCGATTCCTCCTGCCAGGTAACCGGTACCGCTGGAATAGTCCTTTGAGAAAGGAAGACTTACGGACCAGTCATGGGGAAGGGTCACGTCCTCCCATGCAGCATCGTCATACCCTTTATACCAGGCGTCCTCAGCATCGCCAAGGTGAAATTTCCAGTTGTCATTCAATAAGAAACGTACAGAATCCATAGTATCCTCCATTATTTTCTGCCTGCAGGGCAGGCAGGCGTTTCTTCAGAGTGTCTCCACGGCCGTCCGAAAACTGCTTCAGCGGTACCGTTCATGTGGAACAAAACTGCCCTATATCCCACATTATAGGAGAAAAAGAGAAGAAAACAATGGAGAAACGAGTAGATTATTTGTACTTTAGCGACTTTTAAGCAGCGAAGGGACAGGATGCATTTTACATGGCCCCCTGCCTTCCATACCGCCTGCGGTATTCCGCCGGGGAGAATCCTGAGGCTTTCCGGAAGACCCTGCAGAAATAATTCCCACAGGAAAAGCCGCAGGCAAGCGCGGTTTCGTTAATGGAAAGGGTGGTATTCAGCAGGAGAAAGACGGCGTGGGACAGGCGGATGTTGTTGAGGCAGGCGAGGGGTGTCTGCCCCGTCTCCCGGGTGAACAGACGGGTGAAGTAGGCGGAGGAAAGGCCCAGACGGGAGGCCAGCTCCTCCATGGAAAACCGGTTGCTGAAATGCTCCTTCATATAACGGATGCCCTCCGCTACCGGAGCAGAAGGCGCGAAAAGGGAAGGGGATTCCAGCGTGCGAAGAAGACCGGAAAGAAAGCGGTAAACCAGCTCTCCGCCCTCGTAGCTTTTCAGTTGACGTCCCTCCTGAAGCTCCCGGTGCAGATTCAGCCACAGAAGGACGGGAAAGCTGTCAGGGGAAAGCGTAAAGCAGGGGCCGAAGGACGACCGTATCTTTCGAAAAAACGGGAGGGCCGCATCTCCCTGAAAATGGACATAAAGATATTCCCAGCGGTTATCCGGTTCGTCCTGCGGCAGAAAATATCTGCTGTTTTCCGGAACGGACGAAAGAAAGGCCTTTCCTGCACCAAGGCTTTCCGGCCGTCCCTCCCAGATGAAGGATCCGTGCCCCTTCAGGGTGTACTGGAACAGGTAGCCGCTGTAGTCTCTGTCCGCGTTGTTAAAATCGTAATTTTCCTTCTGCCGGACTTCCAGACCGAAATCCAGAAGGATGAGCGGCTCATCCTCCATGGTGCCGGACGGAAGAAAGCCGAAGCTGCCAAACTTATTCTGAGTCAAAATATTACCCTCTCGTGTCATTTTTTTATTCTTGAAGCCATATCCGGAGAATATTATAATCAGGATAAGAAGGGGGTGCAACCCCGAAGGAAGCTGACCGGAGCCCCGGTCAAAAATATACCCGGAAAATGGTCCGCCATTCTTTTACGGGTTCAATGCTGTTTTCAGGCAGCCGCACGAACGGACTGTTCGTGCTGAAAGGAGGAGAAAATGAACAAAAATACCTTTGCCCTGACGCCGCCCATGGGCTGGAACAGCTACGATTACTATGACACCACGGTGAATGAGGAGCAGGTGAAAGCGAATGCGGATTACATGGCCGCTCATCTGAAAGAATACGGATGGGAGTATATTGTGGTGGATATTCAGTGGTATGCCTGGGGAGCGGGCACCATGAGGGACAGGCATCAGTATATCCCGTTCAGCCGTCTGGAGATGGATGAATATGGAAGGCTGCTTCCCTGCCCGGAGCGCTTCCCTTCCTCTGAGGGAGGAGCAGGTTTTAAGCCTCTGGCAGATTATGTGCATTCCCTCGGACTGAAGTTCGGCATCCACATCATGCGCGGCATTCCGCGCGCCGCGGCGCAGGAACATCTGCCCGTTCTGGGAAGCGAGCAGACGGCGGACGAGATCGCAAATCCCTTTTCCATCTGCGGGTGGAATCCGGATATGTATGGACTGCGCGCGGATATGGAGGGAAGCCAGGCCTACTATGATTCCCTGTTCGCCCTGTATGCCGAATGGGGTGTGGACTATGTGAAGTGCGACGATATCTGCAACACCAATATTTACCGGGAAAACCAGTATTCGGCGGCACATGAGATTGAAATGCTTCATGCGGCGATTGAGAAATGCGGCCGTCCCATCGTCTTAAGCCTTTCTCCCGGACCGGCTCTCATCGAAAAGGCCTGGCACTATGAGAAATACGCAAACATGTGGCGCATCACGGATGACTTCTGGGACCGCTGGGACCATATTCTGAACATGTTCTGGCGTTGCGAGCTATGGCAGGATCATGTGAAGGCAGGTTGCTTCCCCGACTGTGACATGCTGCCCCTCGGCCGGGTAGGCAAGGGCTTCGGCGAGGAGCGCTCCACCAATTTTACCAGAGCGGAGCAGGTGACCATGATGACCCTCTGGTGCATCTTCCGCTCTCCCCTGATGCTGGGCGCGGAAATGACGAAGCTGGACGACTGGACCCTTTCCCTGCTGACCAATAAAGAGGTGCTGGCCCTTCTGGAGGACGGACATCACGGCGTTCAGGTGCAGCGGACGGATGAATACGCCGTCTGGGCGGGCTGGAATGAAAAGGATGGAAGCGTCTATGCGGCGCTTTTCAATCTGAAGGAGGAAGAAGCCGATGTTTCCATTTCTCTGGAGGAGATCGCGGCAGCCCTTCCTGTGGAGATCGGAGAGAAGCTGCTGGAGCAGACCGAAAGCAGGGCGAAACAGGGCGAAATCCCGTTAAGGGAGCTCTGGACGAAGAAAACGGAATACTGTGCCGGCGGCGCAGTATACAGCCCGGTAGAAGGACATGGGGCGAAACTGTTCGCGCTGTAACGGGGCACAGATCCGGAGAAAGCCTTCCCGGTACATAAAAAGAGGTGCTTCCTTCAAAAAAACGGATACATAACAGAAGGCCCGGGCGTATTCCATGTCGGAATGTCGTCCGGGCCTTTCTTACGATGTGAAACAAAGCTATACCCATTTTGGAAATTTTATGTTAAACTGAATAAAAATGAAAAGACAGAAGCGGAAAACGCTTTGGAATGGAGGACAATATGCCGCAGTATACGGGATATCTTTTTGTACATTTTACCGGGGAACAGCCCGGAGGAGAACAGATCTATTTTTCCGTGAGCAGGGACGGAATGCACTGGGAGGATCTGAATGGAGGGAAGCCGGTGCTGATCTCTGAAATCGGGGAGAAGGGCGTGAGGGATCCCTTTGTCCTGCGCAATCCGCTGAATGGGAAGTATGTGATCATCGCGACGGACCTGCGCATTGAGGCGGGCAAGGGCTGGGAGACGGCCCAGTATGCGGGAAGCAGAAGCCTGATGGTGTGGCAGTCCGATAATCTGACCGACTGGGAAGGCCCGGAAAGCTGCGAGGTGGGCATCGCGGAGGCCGGCTGCGTCTGGGCTCCTGAGGCCATTTTCGATGAGGAGAGACAGGAATTCCTGGTGTTCTGGGCTTCCATGGTGAAGGAGGAAGGGGATGCGGAGCCGAAACAGCGCATTTATGCTTCTCATACGAAGGATTTTCACAGTTTCACTCCTGCGGAAAAATTCCAGGAGGGTGCAAACCATATTATCGATACCACGATCCTGAAGGCGGGAGAGTATTATTACCGCTTCGCAAAGGATGAGACGGTGAAGAACATCCGTCTGGACAGAAGCAGAAGCCTGGACAAGGACAGCTTCGAGCCGGTGGAGGCTCCTGTGCTGAATACGCTTATGGGAGTGGAAGGGCCGGAGGCTTTCCGGTTCAACGACAGAGAGGAATGGTGCCTGATGGTGGACCGTTTTGCGGAGGACAAGGGGTATCTGCCGCTTCTGTCCGATGATTTCGGAAGCGGTGTTTTCCGGATCCCGGAAGACGGGGAGTATGATCTGGGAAGGACGAAGAAGCGTCATGGAGGCATCATGAACCTGACGGAAGAGGAATATACGGCGCTGACGGAGAAATACGGGAAGTAATTCCCATTTCCGGCGCCGGGGAGGGCTGGAGGTAGAAGGGTGAAAATGTTGTGGAAGCTGACCCGTGAGGCAGCGCGATACAAGCTTCTGTATGTGACGGCCATTCTGGCGACGCTGGGGCTGACCGTGGTGAATCTGGCGGCGCCAAGAGTGCTTTCGGCGCTGACAGGCGTGGTGGAGGCGGGCACGATTTCTCTGCCCGTCATCCGCAGTCTTGCCCTGATTCTGCTCGGGCTGTATCTGCTGCGGGTGCTCTTCCGGTTTTTAAGCAATTATCTGGCTCATAAGGCGGCATGGTTTCTGGTGGGGGATCTGAGGGGAAGGCTGTATGACCGGCTGCAGAGCTTTGATCTGGGCTTTTTCCATGACAAGCAGACAGGCGACCTGATGAGCCGCGTGGTGAACGATACCCGGGATTTTGAGCTTCTCTACGCCCATATCATCCCGGAGCTGATCACCAATCTGGTGACCTTCACCGGAGTGCTTGTGATTCTGCTTTCCATCAACTGGCGGCTGGCACTTGTCACCTGCTTTCCGATTCCGCTGATTCTGGTTTCCGGCGTGTTTTTTGCCAGAAAAGTACGGCCCTTTTTCAAGGTTTCCCAGAAGTGTATGGGAGAACTGAACGCCAGGCTGCAGGACAACCTTTCCGGCATCCATGAGATCCAGTCCTTCTGCCAGGAAGAATATGAGAGCGGCCGGGTGCGGGAAAAGAATTTTGCTCAGGTGAGAGCCATGCTGAGAGCGCTTCGCGCCAGTGCAGCCTTCCATCCGGGCGTGGAGTTCCTTTCTTCGGCGGGAACGGTGCTGGTGGTGTTCTTCGGCGGACTGCTGGCATATCAGAACCGGCTTTCCGTGGAGGATATCGTGGCCTTCGTCCTGTACCTGTCCCTGTTCTATACACCGGTGAGCGGCCTTGCCACCCTGCTGGAAAATCTGCAGCAGTCCCTTGCAGGGGCGGAACGGGTGGCGCTGATTCTGGATACGCCCTCAAGAGTGACGGACGCGCCGGATGCGGAGCCTCTGAATGACGTGAAGGGAGCGATTGCCTTTGAGCATGTGAGCTTTCATTATGAAAATGGTGTGCCGGTGCTGAAGGATATTTCCTTTTCCTGCGAGCCGGGCATGATGGTAGCTCTTGTCGGTCCCACCGGGGTGGGAAAGACCACGCTGACCCAGCTGATTCCCCGGTTTTACGACCCGGTGGAGGGAAGGGTTCTCATCGACGGCAGGGACGTGCGGAAGGCGACGCTTGCAAGCCTGCGCGGCTGTATCTCTCCGGTGCTCCAGGACACCTTTTTGTTTGACGGCACCATTGCAGAAAACATCAGCTATGCCAGGCCGGACGCGTCCCGGGAGGAAATCGAGGAAGCGGCGCGGGCGGCAGACATCCATGAGGATATCCTGCTGATGCCGGACGGATATGAGACAAAGGTGGGGGAGAGAGGCCTGCGTCTCTCCGGCGGGCAGAAGCAGAGAGTCGCCATTGCCAGAGCTATTTTGAGAAAATCCCCGATCATTATTCTGGATGAGGCCACAGCCTCGGTGGATGTGGAAACGGAAAAGAAGATTCAGAACGCCATCAGCCGGATCGCCGGTACCCGGACGATCCTGGCCATCGCCCACCGCCTTTCCACCATTCGGAACGCCGATCTGATTCTGGTCATTGAGGAAGGCAGGATAGCGGAGCGGGGTACTCATGAAGAGCTGATGGCGAAGAAGGGCTGCTATTACAAGATGCAGATGGCCCAGATGGAGACACAGGAAGTTCTCTGAAGAAAACAGCTGTGGCAGCGCCCGGCCGTCTCCGGGATTCCCTTACCGGTCATGCGGCGGCATGTGACGGGATTTCAGCTTGCAGAACACTGTGCGTACTTCTTCGGAGAGATTCCCACAGCCTTGGTGAAGGCCTTTAAGAAGTTGCTGTAGTCATTGAAGCCGCAGCGCTCACAGGTCTCCGTCACGGAGCAGCCGGAGCTTAACAGGGATTTCGCCACGGTGATCCGCTTGGCGGTGATGTATTTGTTGATCGTCGTTCCTGTGGCCGCCTTGAAGATCCTGCAAAGGTAAGAGCTGCTCAGGAAAAAGTGGCCGGAAAGATCTTCAATGCTGAGCGGTGAGCTGATGTTCTGATTGATAAAGGTCAGAATATCATCCACCTGAGTGTGGTATGAGGGTGTTTCCTCCACCTTCCCGTGGGATTCGGTCCGCTGGTAGAAGATCCGGTTCAAAAAGACCATGAGCTCTGTAAAAACCGCCCGGTCCTCCAGATCGGAGCCGAAGCCGGACAGCCCCGTGAGCTTATGTACGAAGTAGCGGAACCGGTTCTGCTCCTCCTCAGTCAGATGCAGCTTGTGGGACAGTCCGTCGCTGCGGAAATGGAAGCACAGATTCAGATCCGTCTTTTCAGAGCTCAGGGAAGTCAGAAAATCCGGATGAACCGCGATCACAAACCTTTCAAGCACGGCCTGATCGATCTGGGAGAGATAATGGCTCTCATACTGATTGATGAAAAAAATGTCGCCCGGCTGGATGTCATAAAAGCGGTTGTCTATCAGAAACTGTTTTCCGCCGGACACCGAATAATAGATTTCATAGCAGTCATGGATGTGCATTTCCATAGGCTTGTCGTCATTATATAAATGTGCTACCGCAAAGCTCTTGCTTTCCATACAGGACTGCATGGCGAGCTTGCAGGAACTGAATTCTTTCATGGGGAATCCTCTTCTTTCTGTCAGTAAAACGGATATGGTATCTACCTTCCTTAGTATACGATAGAAGTTCAGAATAAGCAAGATTTTAAAGAAAATAACACAAGAACCGGAATATAAAGAATGCTATGATAGAGTCACAGAGTGGAGCAGCGGAAGTCGGCCGGAGGCCGTCTTCCTGGAAGAATGACTGGCGTCATTCTTCTCGAAATTCAGTGCTGCCTGCGGCAGCGGAAAGAGAGACGGAAGTCGGCCGGAGGCCGTCTTCCTGGAAGAATGACTGGCGTCATTCTTCTCAGAATTCAGTGCCGCCTTATGGCGGCAGAAAGAGAGGTAGGTATGGAGTTAAGGACAGCGTGCTCACCGAAGGATGTGAAGCACTATACCACGGAGCGTCTGCGGGACGAGTTCCTGGTTCAGGGACTGTTTACGCCGGATGAGATTAAGCTGGTTTACAGCCACATCGACCGCATCATTATCGGAGCTGCTACTCCCGTGAACAAAAAGCTGGTTCTTACAGCCGGGGAGGAGCTTCGTGCAGAATATTTCCTGCAGAGAAGAGAGCTGGGTGTGATCAATATCGGCGGAGCAGGAAAGATCACGGTAGATGGTAAGGTTTATAATGTAGCGCCCAGAGAGGGCATGTATATCGGAATGGGTTCAAAGGATATTTCCTTTGAGAGTGAGGATGCAGGAAATCCTGCAAAATTCTATCTGAACAGCGCTCCTGCCCACAGAACCTGCCCGACGGTTCTGATTAAGAGAGAGGGAACTCCCGAGGACGGGGTTGTGATCATCAAGGATGAGAACAAGGTGGAGCTTGGAAGCCTTGAGGAGTCCAACCACAGAGTGATCTGCAAGTATATTCTTCCCGGACAGGTGGAGAGCTGCCAGCTTGAGATGGGCATGACCTCCTTAAAGCCCGGCAGTGTATGGAATTCGATGCCCTGTCATACGCATGACAGAAGAATGGAGGTTTATCTCTACTTTGATCTTCCGGAGGATGCATTCGTGATGCATTATATGGGAGAACCCACCGAAACCAGACATATCGTGATGCGCAACGAGGAAGCGGTGATTTCTCCGAGCTGGTCCATCCATTGCGGAAGCGGCACCAGAAACTATACCTTTATCTGGGGCATGGTAGGAGAAAATCAGGATTTCGATGATATGGACGGCGTCGGAATGAAGGAGATCATGTAAGCTATTTTGTCAAATCCCGGACGCCCGTATAAAACTGTAATGGCAGGCGTCCGGTGAAATAAATACGTCTTATGACGAAATAAACAAGGAGGAACATTATCATGGGAATTTTAAACAGCTTTTCACTGGAAGGCAAAGTTGCTCTGGTAACGGGAGCTTCCTACGGAATCGGCTTTGCAATTGCATCCGCTTATGCTGAGGCGGGAGCTACCATCGTATTCAACGATATCAAGCAGGAACTGGTGGACAAGGGTCTTGCCGCTTATAAGGAAAAAGGCATCGATGCACACGGCTATGTGTGCGACGTAACGGATGAAGAGGCCGTAAACGCTCTGGTAAAGAAGATTGAAGAAGAAGTGGGAACCATCGACATTCTGGTAAACAATGCCGGAATCATCAAACGTATTCCCATGCTGGAGATGAGCGCGGAAGCGTTCCGTCAGGTTATCGACGTTGATCTGAACGCTCCGTTCATCGTATCCAAAGCCGTTATCCCGGGAATGATCAAAAAGGGACACGGCAAGATCATCAACATCTGTTCCATGATGAGTGAGCTGGGCAGAGAGACCGTTTCCGCTTATGCTGCTGCAAAGGGCGGCCTGAAGATGCTCACCAGAAACATCGCTTCCGAGTACGGCGAGTACAACATCCAGTGCAACGGCATTGGACCTGGCTACATCGCTACTCCTCAGACGGCTCCTCTTCGTGAGATCCAGCCTGATGGAAGCAGACATCCCTTCGATCAGTTCATCATTGCAAAGACTCCGGCTGCCCGCTGGGGAGATACCTCTGATCTGCAGGGACCTGCCGTATTCCTGGCATCCGACGCTTCCAACTTCGTGAACGGACACGTTCTGTATGTGGACGGCGGTATCCTGGCTTATATCGGAAAACAGCCCCAGTAAAAGACACTGGTTGGACATGGAAAGCCTTTCCGCATCTGGTGCGGAAAGGCTTTTTCAGAATATGCCGCCGAAGGCGGCAGCACGAACCTTGTTCGTGCCAGAAAGGGGCGGAAGATGGCCTGTGGCCATCTTCCCGGAAGAATCACTTCGTGATTCTTCTTCAGAATAGAATGCCGCCTACGGCGGCGGAAAGAGAGGGTAAAATGTTTACAATCAAATGGATTGGGCCGGACGGCAGTCTGAAGGCGCAGGATAACGGAGAGGAAGAAGCGCGCCTTGTGGTAGACGGGGAATATGAAGAGGGCGACAGACTTATCGTGGAAAGCACGCAGGAAGCGGTATACGCATGGCTTCAGATTGAGGACGCGCTGGGAAAATCACTGGTCTATCTGAAGGGCAGCTATGAATACCGGATTCCCTTTGGGGAAAAGAGAATCTGTTATTCGCCCAGAGCCTTTACGGGAGAGAAGCATCTGGTGACGGTAAGAAAGGCACAGGAGACGGATGTTCATGCATACAGAAACCTGGCGCTGAACGTGAACGACCAGCATGGAAATATGGTCTGCTTCCCGCGGGCGCATGCGAATGTGGAAACGAGGGGAGAATCCGTATTTGCGGCGATGAACGCCATTGACGGGGTGACGGAGAACCGTTCGCACGGCGCCTGGCCGTATGCCTCCTGGGGAATCAACATGCAGGACGACGCAGAGCTGACGCTGGAGTTCGGAAGACCGGTTGAGGTGGATAAAGTGGTTCTTTACACGAGAGCGGATTTCCCGCACGACAACTGGTGGGTGGACGGAAAGCTTACCTTCTCGGACGGCAGCAGCATGCAGCTTCCCATGGAAAAATCGGTTCTGCCTCATGTTTTCACCTTTGAAAAGAAAAGGATTGAGTGGCTGAAGCTGGGTGAGCTGATCAAGGCGGACGATCCTTCGCCTTTCCCGGCTCTGACGCAGATTGAAGTGTATGGAAGCGACATCTGAAAAAGGTCAGGTTTTCTGAAAGGAGTCAGGTATGCAGGAGGAGCTTAGGACTTTTTTGGATCAATATATGGACTGCATCCGGAAAAATGCCGCTGAGATGATGGATAAGGCCATGCCGGAGGCGGATGAGGAACTGTTTTCTCTGTTTGAGAAAACGGGAAACCGGCTTCGCTATGAAGAAGTTTATTTTTACCGCAGGAAATATCTGGCGGTGTTTGGCTGTCTTGCTATTCTGGATGGAGACGAAAAATATGTGACAAAGCTTGTTGAGGTTCTGAAAGGAATCTGCAGTGAGGAATGCTGGGCGCTGCCGGCTCACGTCCACCGGGATACGGATCCCGGCTGGCGGATCTGCGTGGATCTGTTTGCGTCTGAGACGGGACAGGCGCTGGCGGAAATTATCAGTCTGGCTGGAGACAGGCTGCCGGAAGATGTGAAGCAGCTGGTGCGGGAAAATATTTTCCGCAGAGTGATGGATCCGTTCCTGGAGAGCACTCCGCCCTATCGTCCCTGGGAAGGTGCGGATCACAACTGGAACGCGGTCTGCGGCGGCAATATCGGCTGTATCGGTATGTACCTGATGCAGGATGAGCCGGAGAAGCTGAATGCGCTCCTGGAACGGCTGCAGGCTTCCCTGACACATTATATTGACGGATTCGCGGAGGATGGAGCCTGTATGGAGGGCCTGGATTATTTTTCCTATGGCTTCGGCTATTATGTGGGCTTTGCGGAAATGCTGCTGCGCCATACGAATGGGAAAACGGATCTGCTGGCTCAGGAGAAATGTCATAAAATTGCGCTGTTCCAGCAGAAATGCTATTTCCCCTCCGGAAGGACGCTCAGCTTTTCCGATGGCAGCAGTCATGGAAATTATCAGATGGGCCTGACCTGTTATCTGGCGACGCGTTATCCGGATGTAGTGATCCCTCCCGTATCTGTGGCACGCGGCTTTGAAGGAGATTCCTGCTTCCGATTCATGTGCAATCTCCGGGATGTGCTCTGGACGCGGGATTATCTGAAGAAAGAAGAAAAGAAGCAGGCAGCGTCGGAGGGAGACGGAGCAGGCGGCAAGTCCGAAAACGGAAAGAACGCGGAAGCGGTGATGGTGCTGCCCGCGGCGCAGTGGAATATCATTCATGGAAAAAGCGGAGGAGGGATGGCCTGCAAGGGCGGACATAACGGGGAGCCGCACAATCACAACGATGTGGGAAGCTTCCTTTATCTGCTGGGAGATGAAATGCTCCTGACCGATCTGGGGGCCGGAGAATATACGAAGCAGTACTTTGGACCGGAACGCTATCAGATCCTCTGCAACAGCTCCTTCGGGCACAGTGTGCCGATCCTGGACGGAGAGGGACAGAAGGCCGGAGCCGAATATGGCTGCAGCAGCTTTGCGGTGGATGAAAAAGGCGGCTGTGAGATTCATTTTGCAGGTGCTTACGGCGACAGCCGGATCAAAGAACTCGTCCGGAATTTTTCCTATGATCCGGAAACGGAGGTGCTGGAGATTTCGGATGAACTGGAGGCGGAAGGCGACATGCCGCTGTGGGAGAATCTGGTGACCCAGTACCGTCCTGAGATTCGTAACGGCCAGGTGTGGATAACCGGAGAAAAATACGCATGCCGTGTGGAAACGCAGGATGCAGCAGGCGGCTTTCTGGTAGAGGAAAAGAAGAATTCTTCCCATAAGGGAATACTGGAAAATGTGTACTGTATATCCTGGGAGGTGCCGGCTGAAAGCGGAAATCGCGGAATAAGGAGATGCCGGTTCCGGATTGTTCCTGAGACAAAGTAAGCGGATAAGGGAAGCTTTGTTATTCGGATTTCAGAGTTTCCCCGATGTTACAGATGATGAAAGAATATGCCGCCGGGGAAGAAGACGGCAGAAATGGAGGAAAGTATGATCAAGGGATTTAAAATGAAGCTGTATGAAGGACAGGAGGAGGAGTACGAAAGACGCCACAATCTGCTCTGGCCGGAAATGAAGGATATGATTCATGAGCACGGCGGAAAGAACTATACCATTTTTCTGGATAAGGAGACACTGACCCTGTTCGGCTATATCGAGATTGAGGATGAAGAACTCTGGGCCAAAGGAGCGGATACTGCCATCAATCGGAAATGGTGGGACTACATGGCTGACATTATGGAGACCAATCCGGATAACAGCCCGGTGAGCATCGATCTGAAAACAGTGTTCCATCTGGATTGATGAAAGGAGAAACAGGCGGGGCTTTGAATGAGTCCATGCAGCGGTACAAAACGGAGCCGGCACGCTTTCTGACAGGCGTGCCAGCTCCGTTTTTATCCTCTCACGTATGGGGCGGGCATGATCCTGCCCCGCCAGAGGAAGCTCAGCCCCGACGGATGGAGCGGACATCGATGATCTCATGAAAATAGTCAAACTGTCCGGAAAGCAGGCCCTTTCCGCCAATTTCACATTCTCCCACCTGGTTGTCGTAAGGATCGGCGCGGAGTCCGGACCTGGGCGGGAAAAGAGGAGCCTGAAAATCCGTGTTCGCAACCATCCGGAAGGGATCCAGATTGCCGAAGTAGAAGGCGTGCCGTTCCGTTTCACCTGCCCGGAAGGCGCTTCCGCCAAAGGAAGGATCCGCATACAGCCAGCCATAGTACGGAATGAAAAACTGTGCCCAGTCGTGCGGGCCGACGGAAACCGGCGTTACGGAGAGACCGGACTGCCAGCGCGCGGGGATTCCGGCGATGCGGCACATGGTGATGAACAGAAGGGCCTGCACGCCGCAGTCTCCTCTGCGGTTAACTGCGCAGGATTCCGCGATATCATCCAGAAGAAGATATTCCGGCATGTAGGAATATTTCACCCGGGTGGTGATGAAATCATAAATTTTCTTCGCGCGGATCAGAGGATTGGTTTCCCGGCCTGCAACGCGCGCGGTGAGAGCGCGCAGATAAGGAGTAAAACGGATATGCGGAAGGAGCTGTCCCGTATCGAAATCCGGCAGACTGTCGGAAACGAGGTCAGGATTCAGTTCCACGTAGCGGACGATGCTGTCGTATTCATATTCCACCCAGAAGGTATCATTTTCTTCCGGTATTTCCCGGAAAGCAACGGTTCTTGCGGGAGCGTCCGCCGGACTGAGAAAAGCGGGACGATGTCCCGTATTCAGAATACGGACATTACAGGTGGGAGCGCTTTCCTTTGGAACAGGGAGATGAACGAGGATTTCTTTTCCGGGTTCAAAAAATTCATCACGGATGCGCAGGCCCGCCTTCAGGTGAATGCGGTATTTCAGGGATCCGTTCTCCTTTAAAAGCTGGATGGTCTTATTGCGGAAAAGACTGCGGGAAGCGGTCTCTTCGGCGAGCCGGGGATCTGCCCGTCCGGCGAGGACGGCGTCCGTGGACGTGAGCGTTTCCCAGAAACGATGAAAATACCGTTTCTGGCCGTCAATGAAAATGAAATCAATCCGTCCGTTCCTTTCCAGAGCGTCAAATTCCTCTCCGGAGAAGTCCGGAATCTGACGGCGGATGAGGGAAAGGGCATCGGAAAGGGTATAGGGATATTCTTCCGGAAGCCGGGAAAGACGTACAAGTTCCAGTTCCAGCCTGGCTTTCTGCATCGGTTCCTCCCGGACGGAGGGGACGGAAAGCAGAAAACGGATGCGTTCCTGCGCTTCCTTCAGACATCCGGCCTGAATCAGGCGGCTGACATCAGCCGGAAGAGGAACGGACAGGGACAGGATGGTATGTAACTCTGAGAATTCGGGAAATGCAGGAGTCTGGTCTTTCTGAGTGTTCATGGATGATCCTTTCCTTTGCAGCATTTGTCGGATTACGCTTTGCGCAATCATTGTATCACAATGCCGGACAAAGGAAAAGAGGGGCATTGTCCGTTATGGACAATGCCCCGGCAGAAGCTGCAGGAGTATCAGTCCGGAAAAAAGAGGCCGGCGCCGGGCCGGTTCAGCGGCATGCCGGATCAGTCATCCTGCTTTTGGGGCTTTTCCCCATGCGGCGGTTCCTTTTCCTCCGGCTTACAGCAGGGATCACAGGGCACATCGCAGTCGTTCTTGAGCATTTCTTCATATTTCGGCGGGCCGAGCTCAAGAGGCTTAATGGACAGGTCAAGGAGGTCTCCGCAGACGAAATCCAGACAGATGGTATCATCCGTGGGCCTGGTGCAGGCCTTTGGGACGACTGCCCTTCCTTTATGAGGAATTCTGTACTGCGAAAAATAGACCGTTTTCAGCAGGATACTCAGTCCGATGGTTGCCGTATCATCTTCCGGGCAGAAGCAGAGCACCTTGGGGATAGCGATCAGATTCAGACCCTGATGAAGGGCGGTATTATCCGGACCGAAGCCTATCACGTGAATGATGGCACAGCCGTCCGGCCCTTCCTCATGAGCGACGCCATAGGGCGCATAGATCTCAAGCTCGACGCAGTCAGGATTGGTGTCCTCGTCCATATATTCATAGTCGCAGGAAGAAGGATCGCAGGGCAGGTACACCGCGCAGACCGTTTTTTCATCCAGAATCTTTCCTGTACAGTCATAGAAGGTGATAAAGAATTTCACCTTCAGGTTGGTAAGGGTGACCAGATAGCAGTTCGGCCTTCCGATAATAGGCACCGCACCGGATTTACAGCAGTCGCAGCCGAATGAGATATCCATAACCTGTACGGAAATACGGTCTATTTTGGAGCAGGAGGATTCAAGGGGAACATTTCTGCAGAGGTTGATCCCGAGCTCGTCATAAACAACGGGAGTGAGGACGGTCAGGCAGTCCGGGTCCCCGCAGATGGGATCGGTGCAGACGTCCAGACATTTCCCCTTCCGGTCGATTCCGCAGCTCACATATCTTTTGGAACAGCATTTGCATTTTGCATTTTTGCTGGAGGGCATATGGAACGCTCCTTTAAAATTTCTTACTCTATTTTATGCTTTCCGCTTCTTTTTGTTCAGAAGCCTGAATATATTTATGATGTGGACTTTGACGTAAAAAGCATGGAGGCCGGCGGAAAGAGAGGAAATATGGCATATCAGATTTTTGAAATGGCGGACGGACAGAGGGTAGCGCTGTATGCTCAGGGAAATTCCATTTTTTCCTGCCTGCTTCCCTTTATGAGAGGGATGATTCCGGCAGAAGTGAAGACGGACTACCTCGCCCATCTGAGCGCGGCGGTATTCCGGGATACGGTATGTTATGTATATGAAAATCTGGAACATAAAGTGGTGATCGATACACTGGGAGCTTCTCCGGCCAGAATCCTTCTTTCGGACGGAACGGGCGGATACGGTTTTGAGAGTCTGCAGCTGATCGTAAGGGAGAACGGCCTGTATCTGTTTTATCAGGTCAGAAGAAAGGGGGAAAAGGCAGGACTCTATGTCTGTATGCCCTATCGGGAAAATGTATGGGGAACGGTGTTTGAAGGGGAGGACGGAAGCTGGCAGGTGGAACTCCTTTCTGCGGAAGGGCAGACACAGCTTCTCTGCCTGGACAGCAGGGGAGGCAGGCTGCGCCTTTATGACTGGCGGAAAGACGCGGAATTCGTACAGCGCCGGTTTCTGGAGGAAGCGGCATATGAAAGGCAGATAGAGGAGCTGAAGGCCTCCTGGCAGGAGGAGAGAGCGCTGCTGGAAGCGGGAAAGGAGGAACTCCAGGCCGAGGCCATGGCGAAGCTGGGAGAGTTCCAGCAGGAAAAGGAGGAACGGATGATCCAGTGCCGGAAGGAATATGAAAACAGGGTGGAGCGCCTGCGGACGGAATATGAAGGCAAGCTTTCCAAATGCCGGGAGGGCTATGAAGCCCAGCTGGAACAGGTGAAGAAACAGTATAACGAGCTGGCTCAGACTGCGGTAAAGCTGCAGCAGATCGGACGGAAGTGGAGGGATAAGTATTTCGGAAGAACGGAGGAAAAGGAAAACGTGTGAACGGACGGGAAGCGCTCTCCGGGAAGTACGGATTCCAGTGAAAAATTATGCTTGAAATTTCTTCTGCTCTTTGTTAGAATATCCGCATGGAGACATAGCTCAGCTGGGAGAGCATTTGCTTGACGTGTAAAGGGTCGCAGGTTCGAGTCCTGTTGTCTCCATTTTTTGCTGGATGGGCGAAATTACTGGGAATGCTGATAAACACCGGGTTTGTCGGCATTTTTTATTCTGGTAAAGCACATCTTATTCTGCCTCTGTTAAATCGTCAACAGTTATGGTTTTATTTATTAATTTTCGCATTTTATCAGGTTTGATATTATAATAAGCCTGTTCTTCTGCCAAACGTCAAGGCACATAAGGACATAATCGTCCCCTTCAGCAATTTCCTTCTCCCACCTGAAGCGGCACTCCAGGTTCATAAAGCATTCCTCAATCAGAGGGGCATTTACCATTTCTGCCTGAATGGGAGTCAGACCGGCGGTCTTGATTTCATCCGTCTCAAAACCGTTTTTCCCGCCGCCAGGCGGAATTTGAATTACAAAAGAATGGCTTCATCGTGAAATTTGCGTTTATTCCGTGTTACGTCATAAAATCTCCCGGAAAAACGCAGTGGGGGAGGCTTTTGTATATTGCTCTAATACAAAATATGAACTATATTCTGTGCCGTCATGCCCAATTAACTTTTCCTCCGAGTGCTTAAAACCTAACTTTTTCAATGCGGTAATACGTTCCACCGCTGATACAATCCTTTATGTGCTCAAATTACAGTTCAAGATTTCTAAATATGAAAAATCATAGCATTGAAGATTATGCGTGTCAATCGGATTACGGCTTTTCGGAGGGACTGTATGTCATATATGCGCAGGCATGCTTTTCAGACGCTTCAGATGCCAGGCGTTATTGACAGCTCACGTCATCTATGGTACTCTTTATGAAATAAACTGTAATTTCAAAGAATACAGTTTCTGAAAAAGGAGCCGCAGCAGGGCGGCGGAATGGAGAGGCTTATGAGCAGCAACTTCTGTGTGGCGGTACATGGGCTGGTTTATCTGTATCACAGCCGGAGCACCGTATCCAGCGAGGAACTGGCGAAGCATATCTGTACGAATCCGGCAAGGGTGCGAAAGGTCATGCTGATGCTTAAGAAACAGGGACTCGTGCAGACCAGAGAAGGAAAGGATGGCGGCTACAGCTGTGTGGCGGAGGCGGGAAGGATCTCGCTGAGGCATATTGCGGAGGCAACGGATATGCATTTTGCGGAAGGGTTCCGCACGGGAAAAGGCTGTCCCGGACTGGCCGAAGGCGTGGAAGCGTTTGCGGATATGGCAGAGATCGATATGGACTGCCTGAATGCTTCCGGAATGGCGCAGGTGATGCAGGAGCTGTATGAGCAGATGGATGCATTGTGTATGGAGCGGCTGGGCCGGATTACGGTGGCAGATCTGGAAAAGCGGCTGAAAAACAGTGGGAGGACAGCATGAATTTGACAGTGGAAACTTCAGTTCCGGTTATAACCGTTTTCCTGCAGGGGCTTCTGAGCTTCTTTTCTCCCTGCGTGCTGCCGCTGGTGCCGCTTTATGTCAGCTATCTGGCCGGGGGCGCGCAGCGTGTGGAAGAGGACGGAAGCATCTATTATCCGAGAAAAAAGATACTGGTGAACACGCTGTTTTTCGTGATCGGAATCAGCTTTACCTTTTTTCTGCTCGGATTCGGATTCACGGCGCTGGGACGCTTTTTTACCGATAACCGGGCCTGGTTTGCGAGAATCAGCGGCATTATCATGATCCTGTTCGGGCTGTATCAGCTCGGGCTGTTTGGCCGTTCGGAGGCAATTGAAAGGGAACACAGGCTGCCTTTCCGGCTGGACAGGTTTACCATGAATCCTCTGGTAGCCCTGCTTCTGGGTTTCACCTTCAGCTTTGCCTGGACGCCCTGTGTCGGGCCGACGCTGGCGAGCGTGCTTCTGATGGCGTCCTCTTCCGCAGCCGCGGGCAGGGGCTTTCTTCTGGTCGGCGTGTATACGCTGGGATTTGTGCTGCCCTTCCTCGCGGTCGGATTGTTTACGGGAGCGGTGCTGGATTTCTTCCGTAAAAAGAGAAACGTGGTCAGATACACGGTGAAAATCGGAGCCGTTCTGCTGATTCTGATGGGTATTATGACGCTGACCGGATTCATGAACGGCATTACGGGTTATCTGTCCAGCATTTCTCCTGGAGGAACCGCTTCAGTGCAGGAGGAAGTCTCTGACGGCAGTGGAGGCGAAGGAGCTTCTGACGAAGCGCCGGCAGACGTGGAAACGGACAATGGCGCGGCTGAGGGAGATGCGAAAAGCGGCAGTGCGGAAAGCGGCGCGCAGAACGCCGGGGAAACCGGTCCGGAAGCGGGGACGGATGCTGGTGAAAGCGGGGAAGCGGATGCCGGACAGGACCTGACTCCGGCGATCGATTTTACGCTGACGGACCAGTATGGAGAGACGCATACCTTTTCCGATTACAAGGGGAAAACGGTATTTCTGAATTTCTGGGCTACCTGGTGCCCGCCCTGCAAGAGCGAGATGCCGGATATCCAGGCATTGTATGAAAAATATGGGGAGAATGAGGGAGATCTGATCGTTCTCGGCGTAGCGAATCCGAAGACGGACGATGCGCCCCATAATCAGGACGGGACTGTGGAAGAGGTGACCGCTTATCTGGAAGAAAACGGCCTGACCTTCCCGGTGGTGATGGACACCACGGGCGAGCTTTTCTACTGGTACGGGATCAGCGCCTTCCCGACCACCTTCATGATCGATGCCAACGGGAATGTGTACGGCTATGTATCCGGCGCGCTGACGGCGGACATCATGGAAAGCATTGTACAGCAGACCATGGAAAGTGTGAAGTAACAAACAGAAGATGATAAAAAAAGATCCCGGGAGGATCCGAAGCCATACAGGCCGGACCGCCCGGGATCTTTTATACGATAGGAAATCTACAGCAGATGGATACCGTTCTTTTCCGCTTCTTCGACGATCTGAGGAGGCCACAGGGAGGACTGCACCTCGCCGATGTGCGCCTTTCTCAGGAAGAACATACAGATGCGGGACTGGCCGATGCCGCCGCCGATGGTGAAGGGAAGCTGCTCCTCGATGACCGCCTTCTGAAAGGGAAGGCTGGCACGTTCGGGACAGCCGGCCTTTTCCAGCTGGGAAAGAAGAGCGTCCTTATCCACGCGGATACCCATGGAGGACAGCTCCAGCGCGATATCCAGAACCGGATAATAAACCACAATATCCGCGTTCAGGGACCAGTCATCATAGTCCGGAGCGCGTCCGTCGTGACGCTCGCCGGATTCCAGCACATCGCCGATCTGCATGATGCAGACAGCGCCCTTTGCCTTCGCAATGTAATATTCCCGCTCCTTCGGACTGTAATCCGGGAACATGTTCTCCAGCTCCTGTGTGGTGATGAAGAAAATGTCGTGGGGCAGGATCTCTTCTATGTAATCATACTGAATGGACATGTATTTTTCGGTTTTGCGAAGCACCTTATAAACGGTGCGCACCACATCCTTCAGCGTGTCCAGATTGCGGTCCTGTCTGGAGATGATTTTTTCCCAGTCCCACTGGTCCACATAGATGGAATGGATGTTGTCCGTGATCTCATCCCTGCGGATGGCGCTCATGTCCGTATAGAGCCCCTCGCCCTCGCAGAAGCCGTATTTCTTCAGCGCATAGCGCTTCCATTTTGCCAGGGACTGCACCACCTGGGCTTCGTATTCGTTCTGTTCCTTAATGCCAAAGGAAACAGGCCGTTCCACGCCGTTCAGATCGTCATTCATTCCGGACGCAGGATCTACGAAAAGAGGCGCGGACACGCGCAGCAGATTCAGCCGTTCAGCCAGCAGTCTCTGAAAGAAATCCTTTACCGTTTTAATGCCGACCTGCGTATCATGCAGGGACAGCGCGGATTCATAGTTTTTCGGAATTTTTAAATGCTCCATATCTACCTCGTGATTTTAGCCGCGAAGCGGCAATTAAAATAAAAGAAATTTGTACGGAATGCAAATTCCCAGGACGAAAACGGAGTTTTCATCCGCGATACTTAATTATATTAATCCATCACCGCAGTGATGTCAATGAACAATCCTGATCACTGTGTGACACAATCCTAAAGGACGCCGATCCCCTGCGCGAGAAGAAATACGGCCATCAGCGCAGGCTGGTGAATCATATAGATGGGAAGGGTATGTCTTCCGATGAATTCCAGCGGAGGACAGAGACGGCGCCTGAAAAAGGCCGGCCACTGCCGCAGGCCGCGACCGCACGGCGTACAGCGGAAGGTGAAGAATCCGCTCCAGAACAGAAAAATCCATGGAAGAAGTGAAAAGTAATCGGTGGAAAAAAAGCCGGGCCATGGAAATCCCAGGATCATCATGAAAGCGCCCTGATAGAGAAAATCTGGAAGAGCGCACAGGTGCAGGCCCTCAAAACCCAGATAGCCGGACGGTACATCCCTCGTCAGGAAAAAGAGAAGGAGACAGCAGATCAGGCCGGCGGGGGCAGGAAGGCGTATGAAAAGGGGATAGAGCAGCGCCGTGAGCAGAACCGCAAGGCCGAAAAAGCTTAAAACACCCATGATGACCAGGGACTGGGGCATGATGACGGCGGTGACGGCCGTGATCAGAATTCCGCAGGCGGAAAGCAGCAGGCCGCGTTTCATCCGCCTGCCCCCGTGAAAACGGCCGAGGCAGAAGGAGAAGCCGGACAGGAAGATGAACAGCCAGCAGATGCTCTGCTGCCACAGATAACCGGGAAGTCCGCGGTATCCGGGAAGATCCATGCCGTAGAGCCAGACCAGATCCCAGGTACCGTGATAGGAGATCATGGAAATCAGATTGATGCCGCGCAGCAGATCCAGAAACCAGAGGCGGGAAGAAGCGGTGCGGCCAGCAGTTTCCCGGCTGGCCACGCCGGCCTTTGGAAAAGCTTTCATCATGCGCCTCCTTCAGCCGGATTGGCAGAGTTCTGCTTTTCATTCTCCAGATGAGGCCGGAAAGGATGCTGCTGTGCCTGGTCCTCAGGGACCTGCGAGCCGGACATTTTCCGCCTCCTGCGTTCCAGAAGGATGATCGCCACGAAAACGGCAAGGCAGATCAGGCTTACGATGATTCCGATGATCAGTCCGGCGGGACGGTAGCGCATTTCAATGGTATGCTCCCCTTCCGTCAGCGAGAGACTGATGAAGGTGTCGTCAAACAGGCCGGGCTGAACCTCCCTGCCGTCAACCAGAATCGTCCAGCCAGGCTCATATGCGACGCTGAGAATCAGCTCTCCAGCCCGGGAAACGTTGATGTGGCCGTTTATCTGGATGGAGCTGTAAGAATCCACCGTCATGGTCTGTTCACCGAGGATGGAAATCACCTCATCCATCACATCGAAATTCAGGCGGCAGGCGGTTACATTCAGGCTGTCGCTGTCGTCAGAGGTCAGAGAAATTACATCCCCTGCGTCATGCCAGCCCAGATCACAGATATAATGATATTTCACCTGAGAAAAGTTTTTGTTTCCCGCCTCGGATTCCATTTTCAGAGTATTTACGCCCGTATCGCCCACATAGGCATAGTAATGGCCGCTTACATCGGCGGTGATGGTAGTCGCACCGTCCTCCTCCTGAAAAGCTCCGACGGAGGTGAACAGATTCTTCTCTATACCGAGAGCCTGTACCATGCGGTTCTGGGTATCAAAGGGAGTGGCCCCTTCGAAATCCAGAGCCCGTTCCAGCGCATCCGTCCTGGTATCATCGATATCGCCGAGAAGCTCATCCAGGGGAGAAGCCTCGGAAGCGGATTCAAAGGAAGAGGAAGAGCTGCCGGACTGCTGCATGCCGTTTCCACTTCCTGCCGTACCGGAAGGGGTATCGGCATTTCCGGAAAAGCCGGAGGACTGCGCCGAAGCGGAGAAGCCGGAGCCCGCGCTCACCATGAAGCCGAGCGGCAGGCTGTAGCGGCACTCATACAGATAAATATCCCCTTCCTGATCGATCAGGGTATAAAGAGCGGGATCCTCGTTGGCGGAGCGGGAGAACACATAACGCACGCCGAGCAGAGAGGAGGACAGAGGCGTCGCGCCGTCAAAGCAGTAGAACACCTTGCTGTCGCTCATGCCCATTTTGTCATAAAAATCCTGCACATGTCCGTTGGAGGTGGAGGAGAACAGGGAAGCCGTGGGATAGCCCACCAGCGTACCGTCATTTTTGGTGACCCGGCTGGTCTTTTCAAACCGGTAGAAGTCCGTATCCCGTTCTCTGGTCCTTTCAACCAGCGTCTGATAGCTGTCCAGGTTGTTCAGGTAGCTGCTTCTGCTGGTGACGGAGCAGCTGGTGGTGTAGGTATTGACGGCCGCCTCCACGGTAACGGAGGTCAGCGTAAGAACTGCGAGAAGGCCCAGCCCGATACGGGAGCCGCCTGCAGCGGAAGCGGCCTGCCTGGTGCGCTCGTCTGTATGCAGGCATACATTATGCTGGCATATATTATGCAGGCATATATTATGCTGGCATATATTATGCCAGAAATAGAGGAATACGCCGTACAGGCACAGGAAAAGAGCGGTCAGAAGGAAGGTTTCCGTCCGGTATGCCTCCTCATCCGCCATCAGCTTTTCAAACAGAAGCACAAAACCGAGCGAAAGGCAGAAACAGCCTCCCAGCGCTTTCAGCGAGCAGCCGCGGATGTTCAGAACTGCCTTTGCACAGAGGGTAAGGAGCAGAAAAATGTACAGAAAGGACTGTCTGCAGGGCAGGGAATCAGGATAGTTCAGGCCGTGCCAGATGAAATTGAGCATATTTGTGGAAAAGCTCAGAAGCATAAAGGCCAGAAGTCCGATGTACGCCGCCTTTTCCCGAAGAGATATTTTGGTATTCGTCACATACAGAGGCACCAGCAGGAAGACGGCCACGCCGCAGTAGATATTGGGCCAGTGGTCCAGACCTGTTTCCACGTTGACGTTCATGCAGTGTCTTGCGATCATGTCAAGGAACGAAAAATAGAAAGTCAGCGTGTCCGGAAAATTGAATTCGCTGAAGTCGGTCAGGTGGAGCGCCGCATATTCCGGAATGAGAAGCACGGCCGCCAGTCCTCCTGCAAGAAGGGAAAAGAGAGCGAACCGGACGGCCGCGGCCCCCATGCGTTTCAGGGACAGCCGGGAGCAGACGAGCTGCAGCAGGAAATACAGCACCAGGAAGATGCACACCATGATGGAAATATAATAGTTGGAGAGAATGCACAACGCCAGGCTGATGCAGTAGAGCTTATATTTTCCTTCATTTACCAGAGCCTCCAGGCCCACCGCGATCAGAGGAAACAGAACAATGCAGTCCAGCCACATCACGTTCCAGTTGTAGGCCGCCAGAAAGCCGGAAAGGGCATAAAAAATGGCGAAGGGAACCAGCGCGAAGCTCTTCGTCTTGAAATGGCGGGTCAGATAAAAGCAGAAGGTGAAGCCGCACAGACCGATTTTCAGGGCCACCAGCCAGGTCATGAACTCGATCAGCAGCGAATCGGGAACCAGAACAACCAGCCAGTTGAAGGGGCTCGCCATATAATAGCCGTACAGCGCGAGAAAGTTGGAGCCTATCCCCACATTCCAGGAATAAAAGAGACTGTCCCCGCTTTTCAGCTTGCTTTGCATTTCTGAAAGAAAGGGGACATACTGATGATACATATCGGAGTGCATGAAACTCTCATCCCCGAACGGGTACACACCGTTGATGATGAAAATGCCGCACATGACGGCGAGGGGGATGAGAAAGGAGAGCAGGCAGGCCGCGTTCTGACGCGCGGCCGCAGGCAGCTTCCGGAAAGAGAAACGCTGAGAAAGGGTTGTTGTCATGGATGAAATCCTCCTGTTTTGTCGCCGCAGGCGGCATTCAATTCATAAAAGAACGGCTGACGCCGTCCTCTGGCAGGAACCCCTGGGGGTTCCTGCCGCCTCCTTGTTTTCAGTCAGCGGAATAATCAAACAGTCTGTAATACTGATAGCCTTTATAGTCGGAAAGAAGCTCGGACTGGTCATCGGCGTTCGTAAAGGTACCGTCCGCCAGCGTCACATGATTGGCGGAGATCACGGGAACCGTTTCGGAAAAGCCGGAAAGCCAGGTGAAATATCCGTCCAGCGGAACACCGGCAGCTTCCAGGGTTCTGGCGGCCAGATAGTTGGCGCTGGTCTCCACGTCCGTTTCCTCTTCAATATCAAAATTTGCCCAGATGAAGAAGGGCACCTTATAGCGGTCCGCCTGTTCCTCTTCCGTCAGGGTGGAGCTGCTCTTCCCGTTCAGCTTCAGGATCGGCTCAATCACCGAGTTGGTGGTCTGATGATCTCCGAAAAAGACGATAACGGTATCCTCATCCTGTCCTTCAAAATAGGAAACCAGTTCTCCAAGAGCCTCATCGCTCAGGCTGAGGAGGGAAAGATAGTTGTTCAGTGTCTGAGAACCGCCCTCCACTTCGATCTGAGGATCGAAATTGTCAAAGCTTTCCGTGTAGGAAGAGTGGTTCTGCATGGTTACGTTGAACAGAAACAGCGGGTTGTCACCCTTATTTTCATAGATCTCAATGATTTTCTCAAAATCGGACTGATCGCTTACATAGTTACGGACCTTCACCGGATTCTCAAAGTCCGGAAGGAAATACATCTCTGAAAAACCCATTGCCGGATAGACCGTGTCCCGATCCCAGCCGGAGGCATTGTAAGGATGCATGGCCACCGTCTGATAACCAAGCCCCGCCAGGTGCGAGGCCAGGGAAGGTGTCTCCGCCTTGATATACTGCTGATAGGGAATGCTTCCCTGCGGCAGAAAGGCCATGGTATTTCCGGTCAGGTACTCAAATTCCGTATTGGCTGTATTTCCACCCAGAACGGACACATCCAGCCAGCCGGAAATGGTGTTGTCAGCGCCTTCGAGCAGGCTGTGGACGAAGGGCATATAATCCTGATTCACCGTAAAATCACCCAGAATCGCCGGATCAGAAAAGGCCTCGTCCATGATCACGATGATATTCGGAAGCTGCCCTTCTCCGCCTGAACCGGCCATGGCAGGCTCGCTCATGGATTCCTCCTCCAGAGCGGCAAGCTCCTGCGCCGCCGTATCCGCACGATAGCCCGCAGGCTTATCCACGGACAGATACCGAAGCTCCATGACGAAGGCCAGAGCCGTTCCGTTTTTATAGCTGATGGTGGTAGGGGTGAAAAGCTTATTGTACAGCCGCAGCTTCTGTTCCACGATTTCATCGGAATGGAACATCAGCCCGAAAGCGCCCAGAAGGACGACGAGCGTGGCCGCAACGGGAAGCCGCAGCTTCCAGGTTCCTTTTTTCAGGGAAAAGCGGCAGAAAAATTCAAGAATCAGAAGAAGCACGAAGCCAAGCACCACCAGAAGCGCCTGCCGGTCCAGGGTATAATCATAATTGTCCGCCACGCTGGCCGCGGTTCCGATGGAAAGCAGGTCCCAGGGCTGGATCGGCACCGAACGGAAATTCAGGACAAAATAGTTGGCGAGTCCGTATATACCGAAAAACAAGGTTTCCGTCATCAGTGCCACATGGAGCTTCCCGAAGGCTGCAAACATGAGAAGCGCCAGCAGCTCAAACATGACCAGGTTCAGCACCTGCGGCGTCGTCTTCATGGTTTCAAACGGATTGTGGGTGTACCACTCCAGCAGGTAAAAGGTGGCTGCCGGAGCCAGAAACAGCATGATAAGACTGAGCCGGCTCTCCCGGATCTTTTGTATCACTTTTTTCATAATAATTTCCAGATTCCTCCTCAAAATCCCCGTTTCAATCCCTCTTTGGGGCAGAATACGCCATGATTTCTGTTACATTCTAGTCAGGGAAGGCGAATCTGTCAAGTAAAGCCACAAAGAATTCATACTTTGTGGTATGATGGGGTTACAGTTCTCTCGTCCGCCGGAATCGGTCAGATGTCGTGCCTGCACGAACAGATGACCGGTTCTGAGCGGACGAAGGGAGCGCCGGTTCATAAGCAAAGGTAGCTGCGAAGCAGCGGAGAGCGCGAAGCGCGGCTTTGCGAATGGCGCGGAGTGAACTGTAACCTGATCAGGAAAATCCAGAAGGAGGAAGATTTGCATGAGAATTCCGGAAGAGATTCTGAATGCGGCAGAAAGGCAGCTGAATGCCGACTGCGGCATCACAGGGGCGGAGAAGGAGGGCATGATCGTGACGGCAAAAAACGGAACGATGCTGCGCCGTGCGCCGTATTTTCCGCCCAAAGCATACATGACGGATACGGCCTACGGCGGACTGGTGCGAGAGATGCTGGAAAAGGAAACCGGAATCTGCCCCAGAATCTATGAGGGGATCGATCCGTTTTTCAGAGGGATTGTCTTCATGGGAAAGGTGAGGATTCTGGCGGCGGAGGAAATATTTTCCTGGTGCGTAAAGGAATACGGGAGCCTGAAAAATCCGGAATGGCTCTGCCAGTTTTTAAGCCTCAGCCGTCTGGATGCGATGCTCCGGCGGTATGGACGGAAAATAGAGGATGTGCGGCTGAATTTTCTTCCCGGTGAAAGAGAAAATAAGGAGGAAGCGGCGGCTTCCGAAGATATTCCCGCGTCCCTTGAGGTGCGCCTGCTGGAAGCGGAGGAGCTGGAGGAACGAAAGAGCCGGGGCGGGTTCGGCGGCACGTTTAGGCACGCGGTCTGCGGCTCTCTGCTCATGCCCGATGCGCTGGCCGCTGCAGCCATCCTGGACGGCCGGATTGTGGGTGTCGCAGGAGCAACGCAGGACTGCGGTTTGATGTGGCAGATCGGCGTGGACGTGGAGTCCGCTCAGCGGGGCAGAGGAATATCTTCCGTTCTGGTACGGTTTCTGAAAAATGAGATCCTGGGGAGAGGAAAAATTCCCTTCTACGCGACCTCCCAGTCACATGTCATTTCCATGGATACCGCCGTAAGCGCGGGCTTTCTTCCCGCATGGTCGGAGATCTACGTCTCTTCCGGCAGATATTAAGGAAAATATTAAGAATTCCTTTATGTGATTCCGGTAAGGGATATGATATAATGGGCGCAGGCGAGTCTGCGGAATGGCGATGGATGGAAAGGACGGATGGATATGGATGGACATAAATTAAATAAGAAAGAACTGGTGCCGATCATCGCTCTGCTCGTTTTCATTGTGGTGATTCTGATTCTGTGCGCCATCAGCGCGGGGAGGGATGCCGGAACCGGAGAAGATAAAGCGGTCATGCAGGAAGAGTCCGGAAGCGCGGAAGAATCCCCGGATGGCGGTCAAACCGGAACAGAGGCGGAAGGGGAATCCGATGCCGCGTCTTCCGATGGTGAAACGGAAGCTGCTTCGGAAGAGGGTACTCTGACAGAGGTGAAGGAAACTATTGAACTGGATGAGGATGTTCGGGCGGAAAGCGCCGCGGCCGGAAGTTCTGCCGCAGAGCAGGAGGGCGTTTCCGCGCAGAAGATTGACCCGGTTCTTGAGGAGGAAAGTAAAAGAGTTTCCGATAACGGAGTGAGCGGGAATTCTGTTGTGGTGAAGAAAACCAATGTGGAAATGCTGGCCGAGATGATGGATTACTGGTCGAAGGGAAATGTGGAGGCGGTGGAGGATTTAAGCGGCCTTTCCCACTACCGGGCAATGTCCGCGTCCCTGCAGAGGCCTTCTTATTTTTATTATTATGGAGACAGAAACGAGGCGGGAAGGCCGGATGGAACCGGAATTGCCGTATATGGAGAGGATCAGTATTATTACGGTCAATGGTCTGACGGCGTGAGAAGCGGCGAAGGCACCTGGCTGAAAATGTATTATTACAGCGCTTCTGATACGGAGGCGGACCGGGCATTGATCAGCCACAGCTATAACGGCAGCTGGCAGAATAACCTGCCAAACGGCGAAGGACATGAGCAGTATGGCATTGATACGGATCTGGCTCAGGCAGGAAGCCGTTACTGGCAGAACGTAATCGGCACCTTCCAGAACGGTCTGTATAACGGGGAAATGTATATCGTGACTGAGGATGCTGACGGCAACCTGCAGGAATGGTATGGAAACGCGTCGCAGGGCGTCTTTGAAACCTTTGAGGGACGGGATCAGGAGGGACGCGTTCCCATCTGTCAGGGCGCGCAGAAACCGGACAGCCACCTGTGGATCCGGCCCCTCGACAACATGGATCTGGGGCTTACGGAGATACGGGAGCAGGTGACGGCCCGGAGCGGGAGTTGACGATACTTTCCGGCAGTCCGGTGCTGAACGGACAGACGGACTGCCGCAACAGAAAGATGGGGTTATAAATGTATTTTTGAAAAAGGGGAGGAAATCTGTACAATGAACGAAAGAGAAGAACTGCGCTGCCGGACTGTGGAAGCGGGGGAAAACGAAGGTCAGAAAAGGGAGGGAAAGCCGGAAAAGACTGAAGGCAGGGCCAGCGATAAGATGGGAACCATGCCGATGAATCCGCTGCTTCTTTCCATGGCGCTTCCGATGATGGTTTCCATGCTGGTCCAGGCGCTTTATAACATTGTGGACAGCGTTTTTGTATCCATGATCAATGAGGAGGCACTGACCGCGGTTTCTCTTGCTTTTCCTATCCAGTCTCTGATGATAGCGGTCGGGGCTGGAACCGGAGTGGGAATCAATGCGGTGCTTTCCAGAAGCCTGGGGGAAAAAGATCAGGAAAGCGCGGATAAAGCGGCGAAAAACGGCATTTTCCTGGCGATTCTGTCCTGCATCCTTTTCATGATTGTGGGACTTGCCATCGCCAGACCTTTCTATCTGAGCCAGACCGATGATCCGGAGATTGTTTCCTATGGGATCAGCTATCTGACCATTGTATGTGCATTGTCCATCGGCATGTTTTTCCAGATGACCTTTGAAAAGCTCCTGCAGTCTACCGGACGTACCATGTATACCATGTTCACCCAGGGGACGGGAGCCATTCTGAACATCATTTTTGATCCGATCATGATCTTCGGTCTGTTCGGGTTTCCCAAAATGGGAGTGGCAGGAGCTGCTGCCGCTACCGTATTCGGCCAGATTGTTGCGGCCATACTCGCCATTATTTTCAATGTGAAAATCAATAAGGATATTCATATCGGATTTCGCGGCTTTCGCCCGGATGTCCGGATGATTGCGACTATTTACAGGGTGGGAATTCCGTCCATTATCATGCAGGCAATCGGTTCCGTCATGACCTACGGAATGAATCTGATCCTGATTCAGTTTACTTCCACGGCAACAGCGGTGTTCGGCGTTTATTATAAGGTACAGAGTTTTGTATTCATGCCCGTATTCGGCCTGAACAACGGCATGGTACCTATCATCGCCTATAATTATGGGGCCGGAAACCAGAAACGGGTGCGTCAGGTGGTGAAGCTGAGCGTGATGTATGCGGTCGCCATCATGCTGATTGGCCTGCTGGTTTTCCAGACCATTCCCGACAGGCTGCTCGGACTTTTTAATGCTTCTGAAAACATGCTTGTAATCGGTGACCGTGCGCTCCGCACCATCAGCTTAAGTTTCCTCTTAGCGGGCTTCTGCATTGTGATCGGAAGTCTCTTTCAGGCGCTTGGAAACGGCGTCTACAGCCTCTGTGTATCTGTCGCAAGACAGCTTGTTGTGCTGCTTCCGGCCGCTTTTCTTCTGTCCCTGACCGGAAAGGTGGAGAACGTATGGTGGGCCTTTCCCATCGCGGAGATCATGTCCCTCTGCGTAACACTGTTCTTCTACCACAGGATCGATAAGAAGATCATCAGGAATATTGGGAAAAAGGTGGAGGAATGAAATAAGCTGACAATGATAAAGCGATACCGGCGTTTCGAGGCAAAAACGAAGCGCCGGATGCCAAAAAAAATAATCTATTGACATCAGGGCACCGGAAAACTATAATGGAGATTGTTGAGAGATCTGTAGCTGCATATTCCTCGATAGCTCAATGGTAGAGCACTCGGCTGTTAACCGAGTTGTTGTAGGTTCGAGCCCTACTCGGGGAGGTAGAAGACCTGTAAATGTTTCGTTTACAGGTCTTTTTTTCTGTTGTTCGTTCTTTAACGGACAGACCGTTGTAAAATAAGGAAAAGTAAAGTAAAATATTCTGTATGTGACAGATTTGGTTCCCTTCCCGGATGCGGGAGGGAAAAGGACAGAAAGAAGGAGAAAACAGAGTATGGGAAAACTGGATGGGCTGAAGCCCGCAGAGGTATTCCACTTTTTTGAAGAGATCAGCCGCATTCCGCGCGGCTCCGGAAATGTGGAAGCGATCAGTGATTATCTGAAGGATTTCGCAGAAAGCAGAGGACTCGTCTGCGTACAGGATGAAGTAAAAAATATCATTATAATAAAGGAAGCGTCTCCAGGCTATGAACAGGAGGAACCTGTGATTCTGCAGGGGCATATGGATATGGTTGCGGTAAAGGACGCGGACTGTACGAAGGATATGACAAAAGAAGGTCTGGATCTGAGAGTGGATGGAGACTGGCTGTATGCGGAAGGAACCAGCCTGGGTGCTGATGATGGCATTGCATTGGCCTGCGCGTTCGCCCTTCTGGATTCAGACAGTATTCCCCATCCCCGTCTGGAGGTGGTGCTCACTGTGGATGAGGAGACCGGGATGGAGGGCGCGAATGCCATCGATCTGTCTATCTGCCGCGGCCGCAGAATGCTGAACCTGGACTATGAGGAGGAAGGCGTCCTTCTGACCAGCTGTGCAGGAGGCGCCAGAGTACACGGAAAGCTGGCGGTCTCTGTGGAAAGAATTACGGGAACTCGCCTTGAAGTGCATGTTGAGGGACTGAAGGGCGGTCATTCCGGCTCCGAAATCGATAAGGGGCGGGCAAACGCCAATGTGCTGCTCGGGCGCATGATGCGCTCCATCCCTGAGGAAGCGGACGCCCGTTTCCTTTCGCTGGAAGGCGGCAGTGCGGACAACGCGATTCCCTCTTCCAGCAGAGCTGCTCTTGTGGTGAAAAAGGGAACGGCTTCTGCTGTCAGGGAGGCTCTGGAAAAGCTGGCTGAGACTCTTCAGAGGGAGTATGCGGCGACGGATGGAGGCATCAGTATCCGTATCGGTGAAGAGGAGGACGGAGAATGGGAAGCCTTTTCCGGAAAAAGCACGGAAAAGATTACTGCCATTCTCTATCTCATGCCAAACGGGATTCAACGGATGAGCGCTGATATTCCGGGACTGGTGCAGACCTCTCTCAATCTGGGAATTCTCGGAACGGAGGGCAGCTGTGTGAGCTTCGACTATTCCATCCGAAGCAGCGTGGGAAGCGAGAAGGCAGTGATCGTCGACAGAGTCTGCCTGCTTCTGTCCGTGCTGGGAGCGGAGTATACGGTGAGCGGAGAATATCCGGCCTGGGAATATCGGAAGGATTCTGCCCTGCGCGACAGGATGGTCCGTATTTATGAGAAAATGTTCGGGAGCTCCCCGAAAGTAGAGGCCATCCATGCGGGGCTTGAGTGCGGGATCCTGTCTCCAAAGCTGCCTGGTCTGGACTGCGTTTCCATCGGACCGGATATGCAGGACATCCATACTCCCAGAGAACGCCTGAGCATTTCTTCCACGGAGAGGGTATGGAATTATATTCTGGAAATTTTGAAAAAATAAGAGAGGATAAGAGATAAATGATACTGTTTCAATGTGACTATAATGAAGGCGCTCATCCCAGAGTGCTGGAGAAACTGGTAGAAACCAATCTGGATCAGACTGTGGGCTACGGTGAGGATGAGCACTGTGCCCACGCTGCAGAGCTGATTCGGAAGGCCTGTGGGGATGACAGCCTTGCCGTGCATTTCCTGGTCGGAGGAACTCAGGCCAACATGACGGTAATTGCGGCGGCACTCCGCCCTCATCAGGGGGTGATCGCTGCGCAGACCGGCCATATCAACGGCCATGAGACCGGAGCGGTGGAATCCACGGGGCATAAGGTTCTTGCTCTTCCGCAGAAGAATGGAAAAATTGACGCATCCCAGGTGGCAGAGCTGTGTGAAGCCCATCTGCATGATGCTTCCTTTGAACATACGGTTCAGCCGAAGATGGTTTACATTTCAAACCCCACCGAGTACGGAACTCTCTATACGGGAAAAGAACTGGAAGAACTGAGTGCGGTATGCCGCAGGTATGGTCTGTATCTGTTTCTGGACGGGGCAAGGCTGGGATACGGTCTCGCCGCTGCTGACAATGAGCTGAATCTTCCTCTTATCGCCAGGTGCTGTGATGTGTTTTATATCGGAGGCACCAAGGTGGGAGCCCTGTTCGGTGAAGCAGTGGTTATGTCTAATGAAGAGCTGAAAAAGGATTTCCGCTATCTTATCAAACAGAAGGGCGGCATGCTGGCCAAAGGACGCCTGCTTGGCGTACAGTTTGAAACCCTGTTTGAAGATGATCTGTATCTGGAAATTTCCCGTCATGCGGACCGGCTTGCGGATAAGCTTCGGGAAGCATTTGTGGAGGCCGGTTTTCCCATGCTTGTGGAAAGCCGCACGAACCAGATTTTTCCGATTCTGCCGGATACGATTCTGGAAAAACTCGGACATGACTATGGCTATACCTGGCAGGAGCGGGTGGATGAGACGCACAGCGCGGTCAGGTTCTGCACCAGCTGGGCGACAAGGGAAGAAAATGTGGACAGGCTGATCGCTGACCTGAAAAGGCTGGCCCTGTCTGTCTGAGAAATCTGAAGAAGGGAGAGAAAACTCCCTTCTCTTTTTTTACAGAGAAAAGTATGGCCTCAGAAGGAATCTGAAATTTCATATTAAATGAAAAAATAAATGCAATGATACGTTAAAATCATAGCGTATAAACGATTAAAAACATAATATATCAAGTGTATTTTTAGAGAAAATACAAACATATCGTTACTGATAAGCCATTCCTGGCATCTGTATGATATTTACGTAATCCTGGAAATATATGGAAATATAGGGGAATGGAATGGCTATGGGAGAAATTCTTGTACAGATTGGGAAAAGGCTGTATAAAAGAAGAAAGGAAATGGGACTGACGCAGGAAGCGATGGCGGAACGTCTGGGGATGTCCCTTACTTTTTATGGGGAGATTGAACGGGGACGCAAGCGGCTTTCCATCGAGAAGATTCTTATGGTTTATGAGCAGACAGGCATGAATCCTGACTATCTTCTGACCGGAGAAGAGCCTCTGGAGCAGGCTGCAATGGAAATTTTCAGAAACTGCCCTGAAGAAAAACGGCCGGTGCTGGAGCAGATTTTTTCGAATTTGACAGAGATGTACAGGTAACCGGACAGAAAAAGTTTATACGAAAGAGGATACGGGCAGATGAAGGGAAACAGGGAATTCTTCGAGGAGCTCTATCGTTCAGAATACGACAATATCAAAAGATATGTCCGCCGTATGGTTACAGACGGGAACGGGATAGAGGATATTGTACAGGAAACCTTTGTCGAAGCCTATCGGAAAATCGCTTATCTTCGTACACATCCAAATGTTCCGGGCTGGCTTCGCGTCACTGCAAAGAACAAAATCATGAAGTGGGAAGAAAAGCAGAAAAAGTACAGTCTGGACTTTGATTACCTACTGAAGAACACGGATGGTGTTGGAAAGGGACGGATTACGGACGACTTCAAAATGGTGGAGGCATACTGTACGGTACGCAAGATTTTGTCAGATGAAGAGCTCGACATCCTGCGGCATTATTACGAATATGGCTATACTTCTCAGGAAATGGCGGCCCGCCTCGGAATCTCGGAGACCTGCTTTAAGGTCAGAATTCTGAGAATGAAGCAGAAGATAAAAAACAGTCTTCAGCTTCCGCTGTTCCTGTGCGCCGGTAAGCTGATTTTGGAAATTCTGAAGTTTATGGGAGAAGTATGAGGTGGTTTGAATGGCAGAAAAAAAGGAACCCCGCGACGAAAAACTCATTGAAGAACTGTACGAAAGGCTCTGGTGGTATACCTACGAGGCCAGCGAAGAAGAATTTGATGAGAAGGAAGTGGATGCAATTACCCGCCTCCTGGACGTGCTGGAGCCTGTTTATGATGACCCGGCCTATGAGCCCGGTGCAGACGCTGCCCTGAAACGCTTCTGGGAACGGTATGGTGAAGAAGAGGAAAACGCGGCGATGGAGGACAGCGTATCCGTTCCGGATGGCCCTGCATTCATTGCCGGTGCAGAGATACCGAAGGCAGACGAAGAGGAACATTCTGCAGAAAAAATGTGCAGAGACAAAGTCCTTTGGGAAAAAGAAAGTGGGGAGGAGGTACCGGCCGCCGGGAAAGCGGCAGTTATGGAGACTTCTGATAGTGGAACTTCAGAGAAAACGGTGGATGCGGATGCTGCCAAATTAGAAAAAGAGCACGTAAAATCCAGCCGCAGGAAACGGTGGAGAAAGCATCTTACTCGCATTGCCGTCGGAGTTGCCGCCTGTATCGTTCTTCTCATCTTTGTAAATGTGGGAAGTTATGCTTTGCGGAAGAAATCCTTCTTTGAGATTGTTAGAGAAGAGATTGGAAGGACTGAGATTACTGTGACGGGAAATACGGAGGAGTTTGAAGAGAATGCGGATAATGCAGTAAAATGTTCTTCTTGGGAAGAAGTTGAGGAGATTGTCGGGGAGGATATATTGAAACCTGCTTATATTCCAGAAGGATACCAATTAGAATCTTTATCGGTTCAAAATTCTGGATTAAGGAATATTATTGTAGGATGGTATAAAGATAGCGAGAACTTTTTTCTAAGAATTCGGATCGAGGTATATCAGAAAGAATACAGAAAGGATATGATGTTATATGATAAAGATTGGAATACGGTAGTGGATAATTCGATCGATGAAAATGTACAGCTTTATCGGAAAAAGGACGAATGGGAGGCTTTCTTTTGGAAAGATAATTGTGCATACTATATTTTGAGTAATGAAAATATTGAAATCCTGAAACAAGTAGTTAATGAAATGGTTTAAGATATACAAATATAGGTTTCCTATGTAGGCTATAGAAAATAGAATCTTTTGTATTATTAGGAGTGTCTCTATGTTGAGATGCTCCTTTTATTTTATCTAAAATTCTTCCATTTTTGTAACTCTTTTTAAGCTGAAAAGAATAAATATTTAGAATTCACATAAGGGAGAAAGCATTAGCGAAGGAGAGTTATTAGATGAGTAAGAAATTTAGAAGAACTATTATTTTAATAGCTATAGGATGTTTATTCTTGGGTAATTTGACTATTTCTGCTACTGAAAATTCCTTTATTGAAATTCCTCAAAATAAAATCGAAGCCTTTTCGCTGACAGAAGCAGGTAATAATGTTTTATCAAATCCCTCTCTGTCAGCATGTAAAGTAGGGGTGGGAATTTCAAATAATGGATTACACATAACTTTTGACACGACAGCTACTCAAAAAGCAGATGAAATCGGTGTTAAAAATGCTGTCCTTCAAGAAAAAACATGGTATGGATGGAAAGATATACCAATGAGTAATTATTGCACATATAATTCAGATTGGTATGCGGGAGATATTGTATATACCGGGGCAACGAAAGGCACAACCTACCGCGTAAAATGTACTCACTATGCAAAATTTGGAAGTACGGAGCTTACGCTGGATAATACCTCAAGTGAACTGGTTTACAATTAATTCTATCAATTCCCAAATGTGAATTCTTATAATCTGGGACAGGCTGTTTCAGATTATATAAAGAGATTTCTTAAAACGGGGTGCACACAAGAACAGATCAAAATAGCCCAGGTGTCCACCCCGTTTTAATCTCTAAAAAAGATTTCCAAAAGATTAAAAAACAAAATAAAAAAACAGTTGACATCTCTCCTCAAATTTTGTATACTAACATTCGTCAGCGATTTCAGTAAACTTTTTGTAAAAGATTGAACAGGAAGTCAAAGAGGTTTATAAGAACATCAGAAATTGCAACGTACATTTTATATTTGATATCGGGGTGTGGCTCAGGTGGTAGAGCGCTACTTTAGGGAAGTAGAGGCCGCAAGTTCAAGTCTTGTCACTCCGACGTGAAAAGCTCAGTTTTTACTGGGCTTTTTCTATTACTATATGGCAGGTTAAATCGTGACAGACAGACGGCGCCTGTTGGGAAAAAAGCTATGTGCCTTGTGAAAAAAAGGGATTCTATCCCCGTCCAATGGAATGAATTCGTACCGCGGCTGTCCGCATGGCTGAATCCACTGTGATTTGCGGGGCAGATGCTGCCATATGGAGCATGATTTTGAAGATGCCGAGGTGAAGAAAAACGAGATCGAGCTTCTGGAGAGTGCGCTGTAAAGAAAACGCAGGAAATACATGCTTTCCACCGGATCGATAACTGATCCATATATCCCACTGGAGGAGAAGCTGGGAAATGTGCGCAGGGCACCGGAGCCGAATGTCAGCACCCCCAGAGAACGGTTTGAAAGGTTGATGCGGCTGCATGAGGCGGTACAGCTGAGCCTGTTTGATTAAGGAACGGCGGAAACGTTCCGGAATGGAGGATTCGATGAAAATTTTATTTATCGGAAACAGCCACACCTATGTGAATGACATGCCGGAGATTGTGGCAAAACTGGCAAAAAAGGACGGAATAGACTGTGATGTGACGATGATCGCACATGGAGGCTGGTTTCTGGAGCAGCATGCGGCGGAGCCGGAAACCCGGTTCAACATCCTGTATGGAAATTATGATTATGTGGTGCTCCAGGAGCATGCGCATCCGTTTGGACCGGAGGAAAAAATGCTTTCGGCTGCGGAAAAAATCGGCGGATGGATCCGTGAGGCGGGAAGTACGGCTGTGGCTTATATGACATGGACGGAAAAGGGGAATGAGGCCGGGCAGACGCGTATGGCAGCCGCTTATGAAAGAATGGCGGAAAGCCTTCCTGCTCTTCTTGCACCGGTAGGTACGGAATGGTGGAAATACCGGCAGGTGCATCCGGAAATCGAAATGTATGCGCCGGATGGACAGCATGCGTCGCTGCAGGGATCAGAATTTGCGGCAGAGGTGATCTGGAATATGATCAGAAGCAGTTTTTCGCCGGCAAAATGAAAATATTTTTGGGCATAAGAAAAAGCAGATAGCGGGAATCGAACCCGTCTCTCCAGCTTGGGAAGCTAGCGTTCTACCGATGAACTATATCTGCATGTCAGTTAGTATAACACAAACCCTTCGATTTGAAAAGAGAAAAATAAAATTGTTTTTCCGTTAAAAATAAAATTGTTTTTCCGTTAAAAATTACACGAACGGAGTCAAATGAGTCGGCTGTCCCGTCCTGCATGACAGCAGGACAACCTGCCGCGGCGTCATCCGGAACCACATTCCGGATGACGCCGCCATTTTCATGCTCAGCGGATAGTACGGAGAACCTGCAGAACTCCGTCGTTGAGATTTGTATCTGCGACGAAGCGGGTGAGGCTTTTGATTTCCTTTCTGGCGTTGCCGATAGCGTAGCTTAAGTCGGCGCGCAGCAGCATGCCCGCGTCGTTCATGTTATCTCCGAAGGCCATGGTTTCGGATGGCTGGATGCCGTGGCTGTTCTGATATTCGGAAACGGCAATGCCCTTGTCAGCGTTTAGGGGGGTGAAATTCACCCACTGTTTTCCGGAACAGACCACCTGAAGCTGGCTGTGGCCGTGCCATTTCTGATACAGCCCCTGACTGGCAATTTCTTCCGCCGCTGTGGGATGATACATTTCCACGCCCAGAATGCCGTCCTCCGCGGGAAGGTCTTCGGGCATGCGGGAAAGCTTCGTAATGTTTAACTGATAGCCTTCCGTGAGCCAGCGATACAGTTCGTCGGCCCCTTCCTTCACGTAACCGCTTTTCAGGGCGGAAACGTAGGTGGTGCAGCCGGGGAGGGCTTCGATGTCGCGGATGATTTCAAAGGCGAGTTCCCGGCGGATGGTCTGGCAGTTCAGCACACGGCCGCGGTAGATGGTACGCGCCCCGTTGTCACAGATGAACAGAATATCGTCGATGACAGGGGCGAACAGCTTTTCCAGGCTGGAATAGGAGCGGCCGGATACGGCAGCAAAAAGAATCCCCGCCTTTTTCAGGCGGCGGATCTGGGAAAAGTATTCCGGGTTCAGGTCATGGCCTCCATCCGGAACCAGGGTGCCGTCTACATCGGAACAGATCAATTTCAGCATGCTGCAGCCTCCGTCATATTTTGAAAAAAGATATATTGTGCGTCAAAAAACATAGTTTTATTTTAGTGGGAATTTGAAACCGCGTCAAGAAAGAAATCCATTAGATAACCGGTCTTATCATTTCATACTTTTTATGGTATGATCATGAAAGTACAGGAAAACGGCCGCCGTATGGCCCCGGCATATATAAAAGACAGGGGGAGGCGGATTTTTATAAGAAGAACAGTGAAAAACAGGGAGAAAAAGTATGGGTGAGACAGGCAGGCGGGACGGACGGAATGGAGCAGCCAAAAAGGTGACAGGAAAAAATGCTGCTGGAAATAAAGGTGCAGGCAAAAGCGGCGCGGGAAAAAATGGTTCAGGGCGGCAGAACAGCTGCGTGAATCAGAAGCGGTGCGGCAGCTGTCGGTATCTGTCCCTGACCTATGAGCAGCAGCTTGCAAAAAAGGAAGAGTATGTGAGGAAGTCGCTGGAAAAGGGGCTGGTTAAGCGGGTTATGCCGGTGATCGGGATGGATGATCCCTATCATTACCGGAACAAGGTGACGGCGGTGTTCGCCCGGGACAGGAAGGGAAATCCGATTTCCGGCGTATATGAGGGCGGCACGCATAATGTGCTTCCTGTGGAGGAGTGTCTGATCGAGGATGCGCTGGCGGACAGAATCATCGGCACCATCCGTGGAATGCTGAAGTCCTTCAAAATATGGATCTATGATGAGGATACGCGCAGAGGGCTTCTGCGATATGTTCTGGTGAGAAGGGGATTTTCCACCGGCCAGGTCATGGTGGTGCTTGTGACGGCATCCCCGGTGTTTCCTTCCAAAAAGAATTTTGTCCAGGCGCTTCTGCGGGAGCATCCGGAAATCACGACGGTGGTACAGAACATCAATCCGAGGACGGACAGTCTGATTCTGGGAGACAGGCAGCAGGTGCTGTACGGAAAGGGCTATATAGAAGACGTGCTCTGCGGCTGTACCTTCCGCATCTCTCCGTCCTCCTTTTACCAGATCAATCCGGTGCAGACGGAAAAGCTGTACGGAAAGGCGATTGAGCTGGCCGCCCTTACGGGAAAGGAAAAGGTGATCGATGCCTATTGCGGGATCGGCACCATCGGACTGATCGCGGCCTCCCGTCCCGGCGGCCGGAAGGCCGGATCGGTTCTGTCCATCGAGCTGAATCCGGATGCGGTGCGGGACGCCATAACGAATGCGAAGAGAAACGGGATTGAAAATGTGCGCTTTTACCGGGCAGACGCAGGAGAATTTATGGAAAAAATGGCTGCACAGGGTGAGCGGGCGGACGTTCTTTTCATGGACCCGCCGCGGAGCGGGAGCACGGAGGCGTTTATGCGAAGCGCCGCAAAGCTGGGGCCGGAGCGGATCGTTTATATCTCCTGCAATCCGGAAACACTGGGACGGGATCTGAAGGTGCTCCGGAAGCTGGGATACAAGGCCGGGGAGGTCTGGCCGGTGGACATGTTCCCATGGACGGAAAGCTGTGAGGCGGTTGTCTCTCTATCCCTGTAGGCAGTTGTCTCTCTATCCCGTTGTTGACAAAGCCCTTATGCGGTGTTATGTTAGATATTGCTCAGGGCAACACAGGAGGAGATTAAAGTGATACAGGCGAGAGGGCTGAAGGCAGACAGAAGGCCCGGCGGGTTGCTCCCGCTTTTGCTTTTGGTTTCCATACTTTGCATGTTTACAGGAGAACTGGCCTATGACGCCGTTTATCCGGCGGAACCGGAGGAGCTTTCCGCTGCGGTTCTGCTGCAGGAGGAGGAACAGGTGCTGACAGGCGTGCAGGAGACGGCAGCTGCGTTTGAGCTGCCTGTTTTTGACGTTGCTGCAGGCATGCAGGGTCCGGCCTCCGTGAACGGCATGACTTCTCTTATGTGGAAGGAGGCCTTTTCCCGGGCGTTTCGAACCGCTGTTTTTCTAGCGGGTTTTCTTTTTGTGGGTAAATTTCCGGCACCTGTTATCCGGAAATATCTGCTGGCGTTTCCGTGCAGGGAGGCGCCGGGGCATGCGCGTTTTCTGCGCGAGCTTTTCATTCAGAAGAAAAAGGACGGAAAAAAACGCCGCGTTTTGCCGGTGTAAGAAAAAACGATAAGTATCGATCAATAATAAGAAAAAGAAGAGGAAAAAAGACAAAATCATGTTTTTCATAAATTTTCTGAAGAAGCAGCCGCCCGGACGGTTAATCGCCATGGGCTTTGCGCTGGTGATCCTGATCGGGGCTGTGATTCTTGTGCTTCCCGTTTCGGTCTGGCCGGACGCGGAGGTTTCCTTTGTGGACGCTCTGTTTACGTCCACCAGCGCGGTATGCGTGACAGGGCTGATCGCCATTGATGTGGCGGATCATTTTACCCCATTCGGGCAGGCGGTAGTGGCCATTCTGATTCAGATCGGCGGACTGGGCGTGACCTCAGTGGGTGTGGGACTGATTCTTGCCGCGGGAAAGCGGGTCAGCATCCGGGGACGTCTGCTCGCCAAGGAGGCGCTGAACGTGGACAGCTTCCGGGGAATCGTCAAGCTGGTAAGGGCGGTCCTTTTCATGACGCTGTTTTTTGAAGTGACGGGTGCGGTTCTCAGCTTCCTCGTTTTCATCCAGGATTATCCGCTGCCGCATGCGCTTGGAATCAGCGTATTTCATTCCATAGCGGCGTTCAACAATTCGGGCTTCGATATTCTGGGAGGACTGCGGAACCTGATTCCGTATCAGGACAATATCCTTCTGAACCTGACGACTGCGGGGCTGATCATTTTCGGTGGTATCGGCTTCCTGGTCATTCTGGATGTGATGAAACAGAAGCGGTTTAAGAAGCTGACGCTGCATTCGAAGGTGGTCATCACCACCAGCATCGTTCTGATCGTTGTCGGTACGCTGCTGTTAAAGGCGACGGAGGACATTTCCTGGCTGGGCGCCTTCTTCCAGAGCGTTTCCGCAAGAACTGCGGGATTTTCTACCTATTCCATCGGAGAATTCACGAATGCGGGGCTGTTCGTGCTGTGTGTGCTGATGTTTGTGGGCGCGTCGCCCGGATCCACGGGAGGCGGTATCAAGACGAGCACCTTTTTCGTGCTCATCCAGTCGGCCAGAAGCATTTTTGTGAAGAGGCCCTTAAGCTCCTTCCGCAGGAATCTTTCGCCGGAAAATCTTTCCAAGGCGTATCTGGTGACGATCCTGTCCCTGGGAGTGGTCTGCATCGCCACATTTCTGATGTGTATTCTGGAGCCGGACTGCACCTTCATCCAGCTTCTGTTTGAAGTGATTTCCGCCTTCGGTACGGTGGGACTGTCCACCGGCATTACTCCCGGGCTGTCCGTGGCCGGCAAGCTGGTGATCATCCTCGTGATGTATACGGGAAGGATCGGCGCATTTACGCTGCTTTCCATGTGGATCGACCATCCGGAGCCGAATGCAAGATATACCCAGGAGGCCGTTACCATCGGCTGACGTTTCCGGTGGAGCCCATATCGACGGGAACGACGGGAAAGAGAAGACTAATTAGCCAAAAAAGAAAGGATTATTTATAGATGATGAAAAGAAAACAGGAAGCCGAATCCTTCGGCGTGATCGGACTGGGACGTTTTGGAGCAGCGCTGGCAATCACGATAGCGAAGGCGGGCAAGGATGTGATTGTCATAGATAAAAACGAAGCGAAGGTCAAGGAGCTTCGTCAGTATACGGATTATGCCTTTGTGGTGGATGAACTGAACGCAGATACCCTGAGAGAGGTGGGCATTCAGAACTGCGATACCGTTATCGTCTGCATCGGAGAAAAGATGGATACCAGCATCCTGACCACCATGTGCGTGGTGGAGATGGGAATCCCTCACGTAATCGCAAAGGCTCTCACCGCGGAGCAGGGAGCCGTGCTGGAAAAGCTGGGCGCGCAGGTCGTCTATCCGGAGCGTGATATGGCGATCCGCCTGGGAAAACGCCTGATTTCCCGGAATTTTCTGGATTACGTGTCCCTGGATAACAGCGTGGAGATCCGCCAGATCATGGTTTCCGGAAGGCTGGTCGGCAAGACCATCGAGGAGTATGGTATCCGGAAAAAATACCGCCTGAACGTCATCGCCATTGAGAGCGGACAGACGACGAACATAGAGGTGCAGCCCGATTACCGCCTGCAGGACGGAGACGTGATCGTTGTGATCGGAAAGATCGACAACATGGACCGCTTTGAAGCAGACTTTTAGTCTGCGATGTTAATCTGCAATGTTAATCTGCAATGAGCCATGCACCCGAAAACCAGAGGACCCTTCGGCAAGCTCGCTTGCCGAAGGGTCTTTTGGTTTGAGGGTATACGGCGAATGCCGTTAAGCGAGACGGAGCGAAGCGAAGTCGAGCGTGCATGGCGGGCCGGCTTCCCTTTTTTTTCGACGGTTGACGCCCCCATCTTCCACAGCTATAATGGAATTATCAACCAGGCTGTCCGGCAGAGGGCATGGGGGTTTTTGGTGGTCCTTGAAACGCGGACGGCTCGAAAAGGAGGAAAATATGGCGTTTTATTATGGGGAACCGTCAAGAACTTTCAGCGAATTTCTACTGATTCCGGGATATTCATCCACGGAATGCATACCAGCGAAGGTGAGTCTGAAAACGCCGCTGGTCAGATATGAAAAAGGACAGGAGCCGGAGCTTTCCATTAATATTCCGATGGTGTCGGCGATCATGCAGTCTGTTTCTGACGACAGACTGGCGGTCGCGCTGGCGCAGGAAGGCGGCCTGTCCTTTATTTATGGCTCGCAGCCGGTGGAGCAGCAGGCGGAAATGGTAAGAAGGGTGAAGCGCTACCGGGCCGGATTCGTGGTGAGCGATTCCAATGTGTCGCCGGACATGACGCTGGCGGATGTGCTCGCCATCACGGAGAAAACGGGACATTCCACCATCGCGGTCACCGACGATGGGAAGAGCGGCGGAAAGCTTCTGGGAATCGTGACGAACAAGGATTACCGGGTCAGCAGGATGAACCCGGAGACGAAAGTTGCCGAGTTCATGACGAAGTTTGAGGATCTGGTTTATGCGGATGAGGACACCACGCTGAAGGAAGCGAACGACATCATCTGGGAACACAAGATCAACTGCCTTCCGCTTGTGAATAAGAAGCAGGAGCTGGTTTATCTGGTGTTCCGCAAGGACTACGATACCCATAAGAAGAATGAGAACGAGCTGATCGATACCTCCAAGCGTTACATGGTAGGAGCCGGAATCAATACCAGAGATTATGAGGAGCGTGTTCCCGCTCTGGTGGAGGCCGGAGCGGACGCCCTGTGCATCGACAGCTCGGAGGGGTATTCCGAGTGGCAGAAGATCACGCTGGATTATATCCATAAAAAGTATGGCCGCAGCGTGAAGGTGGGAGCAGGAAATGTGGTGGATGGAGACGGCTTCCGGTTTCTTGCAGAGGCGGGGGCGGATTTCGTCAAGGTAGGAATCGGCGGAGGCGCCATCTGCATCACCAGAGAGCAGAAGGGTATCGGAAGAGGACAGGCCACCGCGGTCATCGAGGTGGCGAAGGCCCGGGACGAATACTATAAGGAAACGGGCATCTACGTTCCCATCTGCTCCGACGGCGGTATCGTGCATGATTATCACATCACCCTGGCGCTTGCCATGGGCGCGGATTTCGTCATGCTGGGCCGGTATTTCGCCCGCTTCGATGAAAGCCCCACCAAGCGGGTGAACATCAACGGAAGCTACATGAAGGAATACTGGGGCGAGGGCAGCGCGCGAGCGAGGAACTGGCAGAGATACGATCTGGGCGGAGACAAAAAGCTTTCCTTTGAGGAAGGCGTGGATTCCCTGGTCCCTTATGCCGGAAGCCTGCATGACAATGTGAGCATGACGTTGAGCAAGGTGAAATCCACCATGTGCAACTGCGGCGCGCTCACCATCCCGGAGCTGCAGCAGAAGGCGAAAATCACTCTGGTTTCCTCCACCAGTATCGTGGAGGGCGGCGCTCACGACGTGATGCTCAGGGATAAGAGATAGAACAGGAAAACAGGATCAAAGGACAGGTCAGAAAGACGGCCGGATAAAAGGGGGGACGCATCCGGCGCTGTCGCTGACACTCCGGAATGGAGTTTGAAATGGAAGGCATGCAGAAGATCAGAATTGTGAAAAAGAACGATCCGGATTCTCTGGAATATGAGGTGGGAGACGTTCTTACGGTGGAAGGAACCTGGTACGGCGGCGTCAACGCAAAGGGCAGAAGCGGAATCCCCCTGTCGCTGGACCGGGAAGAATATGAGGAATACAGGCAGGAGCCGCAGAGCTCTGCCGGACAGGAGGAGCATGCGTCGGACGAAAAAGGCCGGAAAACGGGACGGATCGATTCCTTCTCCTATCAGCTGGGCGTCATGGACTGCTTCTGTGAGATGGTTGCCGCCGGTGTGAAAAGGCTTGCCATGAGCCATCCCTTTTCAGACCGGGAGGAAAGGGACCGTTACCGGGAGGAAGTAAAGCGGCTCTGCGATAAGTATGAAATTCTTTTCTATCCGGAGGAGGAAGCGCTTCTGACCGCGCTGTTTCCGAAGGAGGCAAACCGGGGAAAGCCCCTGTATCTTTTTTATGGAAAAGAAGAGACGCTGACAGAATATCTGGCGCTGAAGGAGGAGCAGAAACGCCTGATGGAGCAGGGGCTCTATACCAGGGAAGAGGATGAGCGGCTTGCCCGCGAATTCGGACGTCTGCTTTCTTATCCGGAGGACGGAATCTGCCGTCTGATCAGGAAGACTGAAAACGCATAGAAAGGTTCAGGAGGAAGGCCATGCCCTCAGACATGAAGGAGAGGATTGCAGGAAAGTTCGCGGAGCTTACCCTGGAAAAATCCGTTGACAAAATTACCGTAAAGGACATTGTGGAAGCCTGCCACATTACCAGACAGACTTTTTACTATCATTTTCAGGATCTGATCGATGTGATAGACTGGTCGCTTCGCCGGGTGATGGAGGAGCTGGTGGAAAAGAGTCTGCAGATGCAGTCCCGGGAAGAGGTGATGGAGCTGTTTCTCGGCTCCGCAGTAAAGGGGCGGGAGATGATCCGAAAGCTCCTTTCATCCCAGTTAAGGGAACAGACAGAACGCCTGATGATCGACTCGATCCGCTCCTGGTTTCAGGAGTTGACGGACAGAAAAGAGCTCTTTCAGGATGTGAGCCGTGCAGACGCACAGGTAGCGCTGGATTTTTATACGTTTGCCGTTGCCGGCATCCTGCTGGAATACTGCATGAAGCCCAATGTAAACATAAAGCGCCTGTCAGGCCAGCTCATCCGCCTGATGGAAGGACGGCTCCTGAAGGAGGCATAAGGCAGAACATCGGAGAAAGGCCGGAAAAAGTTTGACAAAAAGGCCCGTGTGTAAAGGATTTTTACACATGGGCCTTTTTGTCAGGACAGATGGGAAAACTTGAGTGTGGCAGTTTGACCGGATTTCTGGTAAAAAGAAAATAGATGTTCCGGCGGCCGGCAGCAAGGCCGGTCGAGGGCCGAAACATCCGGAAAGGAGAAAGGATAAGTGGATCAGGGAATTTTTTCTGTCAAGCTGTGCGAAATGGAACAGCAGTATGGAAAGCTTCAGAGCCGGATTCAGCTCTGCCAGAGCAGGGACCACGACAGGATAAGCGAGGAAATCCGCCAGATGGAGGATGAGGAGGCTGAAAGCAGACTTCTCCTGAAAAAGAGAATGATGGGAAGCGGTTTTCCCGCTGCCGCGCGCCTTGCCCAGGCTCAGCTTACCTATGAGGAAACTGTAAGGGAAATCCTGTGTGAGGCGGAGGAGGGAAAATTTTCCCGGGAACACAGGAAGCCCGGAGATCCGGAGGCTGCCATCCTGTACGCGGAATATGCCGCTGACTTTGCCACACAATCCATGAACTATGCGCTGCTCGCCGCGCTGAAAGCGGTGGAAAGGCAGCTTTCCTACGAAGAGAAAGGAAGAGAAAAAGATGAATGAGGTAAAAACCCCAAAAAAGCCGTTTATATTTTATTACGTCATCGTGCTGCTCGTCCTCATGCTGCTGAATTTTCTGGTTATGCCCAGAATGCTGCAGGCAAGCATCAAGGAAGTGGACTACGGCACCTTCATGGACATGATCGATGACAAAAACATCGGAGAGGTTGAAGTAGAGAGCAACCAGATTATTTTTACGGACAAGGACAATACTCAGATTTATAAAACAGGCCCGATGTTCGATCCGGGGCTGACGGAACGGCTGCATGATTCCGGAGCGGTGTTCGCCTCCGAGATCGTGGAGCAGGCATCTCCCATCGTGAGCTTTCTGGTTTCCTGGGTGCTGCCCATCGCGATCTTTGTAGGCCTGGGCCAGTGGATGTATAAGAGAACGATGAACAAGATGGGCGGAGATTCCATGATGTTCGGCATGGGGAAGAGCAATGCGAAGATTTATGTGAAATCTTCCGCAGGCATCCGCTTCAGCGATGTGGCGGGCGAGGATGAGGCGAAGGAAAGCCTTACCGAGATCGTCAACTATCTGCATGATCCGAAGAAATATGAGGAAATCGGCGCATCCATGCCGAAGGGCATCCTGCTTGTCGGCCCTCCCGGAACCGGTAAAACCATGCTGGCAAAGGCGGTCGCGGGCGAAGCAAACGTGCCGTTTTTCTCCATCTCCGGTTCGGAATTTGTGGAAATGTTCGTGGGTATGGGCGCCTCTAAGGTGCGTGACCTCTTCAAGCAGGCGAAGGAGAAGGCTCCCTGTATTGTGTTCATCGATGAGATCGATGCCATCGGGGAAAAGAGAGGCGGACAGTACGGTGGAAACGATGAGCGGGAGCAGACGCTGAATCAGCTGCTGACGGAGATGGACGGATTTGAAGGAAATACAGGGGTCATCATCCTGGCGGCGACCAACCGTCCGGATTCTCTGGATCCTGCCCTGCTTCGTCCCGGCCGTTTTGACAGGCGGGTACCCGTAGAACTGCCTGACCTGAAGGGAAGAGAAGAGATTCTGAAAGTACATGCGAAGAAGGTAAAGGTGGATTCCGGCGTGGACTTCTCCGTTATCGCCCGCATGGCCTCAGGCGCGTCAGGCGCTGAGCTTGCCAACATCGTCAATGAAGCCGCTCTTCGTGCTGTCCGCGACGGACGTAAGACGGTTACTCAGGCGGATCTGGAGGAGAGCATCGAGGTGGTGATCGCAGGCTACCAGAAGAAGAATTCCATCCTGACGGATCAGGAGAAAAAGATCGTTGCCTATCACGAAATCGGCCATGCACTGGTTGCCGCAAAGCAGACCAATTCAGCCCCGGTTCAGAAGATCACCATCATTCCCAGAACCTCCGGCGCGCTGGGCTATACTATGCAGGTGGACGAAGGCAACCATTACTTGATGAATAAGGAAGAGATCGAAAACAAGATCGCCACGCTGACCGGCGGCCGTGCGGCTGAGGAAGTGGTTTTTGGTTCCATCACCACAGGCGCTTCCAACGACATCGAACAGGCTACCAAGCTGGCCCGCGCCATGATCATGCAGTACGGTATGAGCGATGACTTCGACATGGTTGCACTGGAAACCATCACCAACCAGTATCTGGGCGGCGATGCCTCCCTCGCCTGCTCCGCTGATACCCAGGCAGAGATCGACAGACAGGTGGTAGAGCTGGTGAAGAGACAGCATGAAAAGGCCAGGAAGCTTCTGGAGAACAATCGGAAGAAGCTGGATGAGCTGGCCGAGTATCTGTATAAAAAGGAGACCATTACCGGAGAAGAGTTTATGAATATTCTGAACGCTCCGGAGGCGTAATGGAGCAGACAACGGGCGCCGCACAGGGGCGCGTCCTGACATAAGGATATAACCTAATCGTCGCGGGGCGGCATGGCCGAAAGGTCTGGCTGCCCCGCTTTCTCTGATTTTAGGAACGAATTTCAATCATAAATATACAGGAATCGTGAGAAAAAACAGCAGAATCTTCTGCTCATGAAATTTCATTGAGATAAAACATAAAATTTGCTACAATAATAAAAGACTTTTTGGAGGGGAAAGAATCAGGAAAGTCTATGCCGGACACAATGGAGTTCTGATTTTGGAACGAGGAAAGGTGTATGATAAAACAGGCAAAATAGAAGCGGAGATATGGAGATGGATCAGGCACATTTATATAACGGCAGCCTAACGGCTGAGCAGTTTCTCTTCTATGAAATCAGGATTGCCGCGAAATATTATATTAACGGTAAAACTATTGAAGAGGCAATCGAAAGTATCAAAAAGGACAATCTGTTTCAATATCCCACAGAGCGTCAGGTTTCCCGACTGGCAAGGGCTTGCTATAGGCGTCTGGATGCGTTGGACAATGAGCAGCTTATACATGAGCTTGCATTCGCGCCGGGCGAAATTGCCAGACAGATTAACCTCTATGCGATCATGAAGTATAACCGTTTGGTCTGGGAATTTATGATACAGGTCATCGGAGAAAAATACAGCAGTCAGGATTTCAGTTTCTTACGGAAAGACCTGAATGCGTTTTTTACCAGGCTTCAGGCGCAGAATGATTCCATCTCTGCTTGGAGCGAAAACACAGTCAATAAAATCAAAAGCGTGCTTGTGCGGATGCTGGTTGAGACAGAGTACCTTGACGGGATTCGTTCTACTATTCTGAATCCAATTCTCCTCTGCGAAGAGCTGGAAGAAGGGATCAGAGCTAACCATGATGATGAAGCACTGCCAGCATTTAATTGTTTTCGATAGGAGGCGCTCACAGACATGATAAAACAGGAACTGGATCGGATCAAAGGGCGAATTTCTGACCCGGGTTTTCTTTCCAACAAAGGGTTGAGCAACGAGGTGGGCATCCATGTTTTCTGCTATGATCCCAAAGATGAGATAGTGGTTCGGGATTATATCCGAAGGTTAAAAGCAGAGGCGAACACCCCATACCGGATTATTGAGTGCGACCTCTATGAGATATTCCTTTCCCTGCTGGAAGATAAACGCGTCCTGTGTTCCGTACAGGGTTTGGAGGATAAGCGTGGGAAGGACTATCTGCTCAGCCAGCTGCAAAAGATCGCTACGCCGGAGGCACTGCTTGCAAGGATGGATTACTCCCCTCATGTGAAAGGACAGGATGTTCTGTTCATGACGGGCATTGGAAAAATCCATCCGTTTATGCGCTCTCATAAAATGCTGGACAGTATGCAGCATCTCTTTGAGGACATCCCCATTGTGATGTTCTATCCGGGAAGCTTCAACGGACAGACGCTCATTCTTTTCAACGAGTTTCTGGACGGTCACTATTACCGGGCTTTTAATCTGCTGTAACGGAGGAGAACCATGAAGATACAAAATATGTTCCAAAAGGACATCAACCGAGACATTAACGGAGTTATTAAGGTTTCCCAGAATGACGATAACAGTCTGCGGCAAGAGCTGAGTGAGTATATCATCACGAAGGAGCTGCGCAGGCATTTCCGCACATTCTTTGACAACTACTCGAAGGCGATTGACTATCCCACTGACAAAATCGGTGTCTGGATTTCCGGTTTCTTTGGAAGTGGTAAATCTCACTTCTTAAAAATCCTCTCCTACCTTCTTGAGAACAAAGAAGTCTGCGGCAAGAAGGCAATGGACTACTTCAAGGATAAGTTTGACGACCCCATGATGTACGCCACTGCGGTCAAGTGCGTCTCGGTGCCTACGGAGTCCATTCTATTCAATATCGACATCGAAGGACCGATCACGAAGGATAAGACTGCCGTTCTGCGCGTTTTTGCCAAAATGTTCTACAATCATTGCGGCTTCTACGGCGACGACTTGAAGATCGCTAGGCTGGAACGCTTTATTGAAAAACGGGGCAAGACCGATCAGTTCCGCGCTGCTTTTGAAGAAGTCAACGGTGCGCCGTGGGTGGAGACGCGGGATTCCTTCGCCTTCTTTGAGGACGATATTGTGGAAGTATTGCAGTCTGTCCTCGGCATGAGTGAACAGGCTGCCCGGAACTGGTTTAACGGCGAAGAGACAAATGAGCTGAGCATTGCCCAGCTCGTCGCAGACATCAAAGAATATGTGGACGGAAAAGGCAAGAACTTCCGACTGCTGTTTATGGTGGACGAGGTTGGTCAGTATATCGGCGACGACGGGGATCTGATGATGAATCTGCAATCCCTTGCAGAAGAAATCGGAACCCGTTGCATGGGGAAAGTCTGGGTTATGGTTACCAGTCAGGAGGCGATTGATTCCGTCGTTCATATCTCCGGCGATGACTTTTCCAAGATTCAGGGGCGTTTCGATACTCGCCTCAGCCTGTCCTCTTCCTCTGTCGATGAGGTCATTAAAAAACGTGTGCTGGCAAAGAATAAAGAGGCAGATCAGCTTCTCCGCATGGTGTATGATAAAGAACACGCCGTCCTGAAAAACCTTTACACCTTCAACAATCCGGTGCTGGACATCAAGGGATTTTCGAACAGTGCGGAGTTTTCTGCCACCTTCCCCTTTGTGCCGTATCAGTTTATCATCATCCAGAAGGTACTTGCTGAAATTCGGAAACACGGCAATTCCGGCAAGCATCTTTCCGGTGGTGAGCGTTCGATGCTGTCCGGATTCCAGGAAGCGGCACAGAAGGTGCAGGATAAGGACGAGAATGCCCTTGTCCCCTTCTACCTCTTCTATGATACTGTCCATACTTTCCTTGAGAGCGCGATCCGGCGCGTCATTGACCGCTGCCAGACCGCGGCTGACAACCACGACGGACTGGAACAGCAGGATGTGAACGTCCTGAAACTGCTGTATCTGGTACGGTACATTGACGACATTAAAGCGAATATCGACAACATTGCTGTTCTGATGATTGATGACATTCGTACCGATAAGATTGCCCTCAGAACGTCGGTCACGGAGTCCCTTGAGCGGTTGCTGTCTCAGAATTACATTTCCCGCAACGGGGACACCTATGCATTTCTGACCGACGAAGAGCAGGATATTGCCATCGATATCCGTAATACGGTGGTTGACAGCGCACAGGTGACGGCGAGCATTGCCCAGACGGTGTATGGTGAAATCTATCCGGCGAAGAAATTTAAGTACGGTAAGTATGACTTTTCCTATGACCAGTACATAGATGAGACGCTGAATGGCTCCGCCTCCGGTGGGATGCGGCTGCGCATTGTTACTGTGGCAAGTGACTTTTACGGTGCGCCGGATCAGCGGCTTATCATGGATTCTCAGGTAAATAATGAAGCGATAGTCGTCCTGTCCAATGAAACCCCATACTTCGAGGAACTGGAACAGGCAATGAAAATCCGTAAGTATGTCAAGCAGCGGAATGTCTCCCAGCTCCCGGAAAGCATTCAGGATATTATCCGAAAGAGGCAGCAGCAGGCCCGTACCCTTGAAGAGCGGGCGCGTGGCTATATTGAGAAAGCCATTGTCGGAGCAAAGGTTGTTGTCCACGGTGAAGTTATGGACATCAAGGCTGGCAACGCAAAAGACAAGCTGGATGCTGCTATGAACGGTTTGGTGGAGAGCGTGTATTCCAAGCTGGGCATGGTCAACAGGTTTGCGGAAAGCGATGCAGATATTCTCGTGATCCTCAACGGGACAGACAATGAACAGTCTGCCCTTGCCGGGACCAGCTCGAACAATGAGGATGCCCTGAACGAGATCAGCCAATGGCTGGAGCTGCAGAACGCGAAGATGCTCACTACCTCTATGGGGGATGTGCAGCGCAGATACAGCGCGATTCCCTACGGCTGGAGGGAAATCGACATTGCCGCTTTGGTTGCGCAGCTCGTCGCTCAGCAGAAAATCTCTATCAAGTACGGCGGAGCGATTGTGGGTAAGGACGAGCGCAGACTGGTTGACTATCTGCGCAAACGGTCTGAGATTGACAAAGCTATTGTGACCCGCAGGATTGCCCCCTCAGAAGACCTGATGCGAAAGAGCATTAACTTCCTCCGGGATTATCTCGGCGCAATGGATATCCCCTCCGATGAAGATGGACTGATCCGGTTTGTGCTGGACACGTTTGAGGGAAAAGAGAAGCATTACAATGAACTTTTGGAAGCCTATCAGCAAGTCAGATACCCGGAACGGGAAGTTGTGGAAAACGCCCGCAACCTTGTCGTCGATGTGCTGAGCCAGCGCAAGGACAACGTGGCTCTTCTCTCCCGCATGGCACAGAAGCAGGATGATCTACTGGACTCTATCGAAGATTTGGAAGGCGTGGAGCTGTTCTTCAAGTCCCAACGACCTGTCTTCGATGAAGCCAGGCATCAGATGGATAAAATCAGCAGGGAGCGCGACTATTTTGCAACGGATCCCGACACACAGGAAGTCTTTCGGCAGATTTCAACGATCCTTGCCATGCCGAAGCCCTATGGCCGCATCGGCGAGCTGCCGGAGCTGATCAGCAAAGCGAAAGCCGCATACAACAATCTGCTGGACATCAAACGTGACGAGGTTTTGGAGAATGTCCGCCAGTGTATGCAGGACGTTCATCAGCTCGCTTCCGAAGCCTATGACGCAACGGATCTGCTGCGTCAGGCAGACGCCTATCTTGTGGGCAAGCGCGAAGCGGCAAAGGAAGCAGCTTCGCTCACAGAACTGGACGCTATGATCACCCAGCTTCTCAACTATAAGGACAATATCTGCCGTCGCATGGAGGTTATGGTGGCTGACACCCCGCCTTCGTATCCGGAAACGAAGGCCACGGCGGATGCTCCGGTACCGAAGCCGAAAAAGATCACCTTTGTTCGGCGGTACGATCTCTGCGCTGTCAAGCGTCTGCAATCCAGGGAGGATATTGACAAGTATGTGGAAGTTATCCGGGAAAAACTGTATCACACCATTGAAAGCTGTGATGAAGTACAAATTAGCTAATAAGGAGTAAGTTATGACAAGGGAAGAGTTTTTATACGACTATTGGGCGTATTATCTTATGCTTGAGAGAAAGTTTATGCATACATTGGATTATGTTTCTTTACATACTGACAACGAATCAGCATACTCAAATGAATATGCCGCGCTTATTCAGATGATAGGTTCCGAGATAGACTCTTTTTTCAAAGTATATTGTGGATTTGGGGCTTCAGATATTAAAAGTATCACCGAGTATTGTTGCTCTGTCACAACAGATTATCCGGGTATATTGACTCAAAAAGTAAGTGTTAGAGCTGCTAAGATGACATTTAAGCCATTCGAAGGGTGGGACAGAGAGAAGGCAAGGCAGTCATTATTTTGGTGGAATGCCTTTGATAATATTAAGCATAGTAGAACTACAAACAAAAAGGATGCCAGTCAGAAAACTGTCCTTTATGCACTGGCTGCTTTATTCTTACTTGAAATGAAGTATCTTAAAAAAATCGCTACACAAAACAACGAAATGGATATTCCTGATGAAAAATCACAGTTATTCAGTTTGCCAGGATGGACATTCAATTTTAAGAGGAGTTCAGAGCTTGTGATAAAAGCCAAACATGGAATCCCAATTATTGACGGGGGAGATGAATCTGATAAATAATAGAGAGGTGAATCTGGCAATATGAATAAGTCAGCCATACAAAAATTCGCAATATGGGCGCGGACGGAACTAATCGCACAGGTATCACAAAGGGCTTATCAATATGGAATTACCGAGGAAGGTTACGGTGAAGCGGATGCCGTGACCGTAGGGGGACGCGCTCTGACTTCTGACGAGGCAAAACAGCGCAGAGAGCTTGTGGCTCAGATCCGTCATAAGGGATATATACAGGTTATGGAGGAGGTTGCCTACACATGGTTCAACCGCTTTATCGCCCTGCGCTTCATGGAGGTCAACAATTATTTGCCCAGCCATATCCGCGTCTTCTCGGACAGCACCGGCGCGTTTAAGCCGGAAATCCTCAGCAATGTGCTGCATCTGGAATTGCCGGGCTTGGACAAGGACAAGGTTGCCGCGTATATCGAGAGTAACCAGACCGAAGACCTCTACCGCTATTTGCTGCTGACCCAGTGCAACGCCCTGAACGAAGCCCTGCCCCGGATGTTTGAGAAAATGGGCGGCTATACCGAGTTGCTGTTTCCCAACAACATACTGAAAGCCGACAGCGTTCTGGGGCGCATGGTTACGGACATTCCCGAAGAGGACTGGACGGATCAGGTGCAGATCATTGGCTGGCTGTACCAGTATTACATCTCAGAAAAGCACGATCAAATCGTAAACATCTACAAAGGAACAGTAAAAAAAGAAGACATTCCTGCCGCCACTCAGCTTTTTACCACAGACTGGGTAGTGCGTTATATGGTTGATAACTCACTGGGCAGATATTGGATTGAACGGAACCCTGAGAGCAAACTCCGTGAGAAGTTGGCTTTCTTTGTTATGCCAAAATCTGGTGAAATCTCCTATATTGACGATCCGGTGAAACCCCAAGACCTCACCTTTTTTGACCCCTGCATGGGCAGTGGGCATATCCTTGTTTATGCTTTTGACGTACTAATGGAAATATACAAAGAAAACGGGTATGGTGAACGCGACGCTGCTGATGAGATCATTAAAAACAACATCTATGGGCTGGACATTGATGAACGCTGTTCTCAGCTCGCATATTTTGCTGTAATGATGAAAGCTCGCAGTTATGACAGACGCTTTCTCACAAGAGGAATTAAGCCTCATGTTCTTTCAATTAGAGAAAGCAATACGATAGGGACTTTTACACACTCTAAATTCATGCCGGACGCTTCTCAGAATGAGATTGGAGAGTATCTTGTTGATCTTTTCCGTGACGCAAAGGAAATCGGTTCCTTGAAAGCAGCAAAAAGCGCGGATTACGATGTTTTCCAAAAATATCTTGAGAACTGTTCCGATAAAGCATTTGTGGATATTGAGTTTTCGCTTTGGAATGCATCGGATTATCCTCTCATGGAACAGCTTGCTGAACAGGCAAAAGTGCTGTCTAAAAAGTATGCTGTTGTATGCACAAATCCTCCTTATTTAGGAAAACTTGAGGGGAAGCTCAGAACATTCGTCACAGAAGAGTTTAAGCCTTATTCAGGCGATCTCTTTAGCGTTTTCATATATCATAACTTTAACTTTTGTAAAAAAGACGGATATTCTGGATTTATGACTCCGTTTGTTTGGATGTTCATTAAGACCTATGAAAAACTGCGGGAGTTCATCATTCAGAATAAGAGCATTACCACTTTAATTCAGATGGAGTATTCTGCCTTTGAGGAAGCTACCGTTCCCATTTGCTCCTTTGTACTGCAAAATAAAAAAGCTAACGAACAGGGTTTGTATTTCCGTCTGTCAGACTTCAAGGGTGGCATGGAAGTTCAGAAGGAAAAGGTGATGGAAGCCATCGTTCATCCGAATTGCGGCTATTTTTACGAAGCTAAACAGTCTAATTTTTCCAAAATTCCAGGAAGCCCGGTGGCATATTGGATAAGTGAAAAATTTAAAAATGCTTTTGAAAATAATAAACTTTTTTATGAGTTCACTATTTCCGATGGTCAAAATAAAACAGGTAATAATGCAAAATTTGTAAGATTCTTTTGGGAAGTGAATTCTCACATCGTAGGGAAAGGGAAAAAATGGTTTTTCTATGCTAAAGGTGGCGGCTTCAGAAAATGGTGGGGGAATATTATTGATGTTGTAAACTGGTCAAAGGAAGCAAGAGACTTTTATAAGAAGGATTTGGTATGTAGGATTATTCCAGAATATTTATGGTATAAAAAAGGTATTACATGGGGGTTGATTACATCCAATCTTCCGAGTTTTAGAGTTTTGCCAGAGGAAGCGACTTTTGATGTTGGAGGTTCATCTATTTTCTTTGATGATTACACGTACTATGATTATTATTTGGGATTGTTGAATAGTAAGGTTTATCTGAATATAGCTAAGGTTTTAAATCCAACACTTAACTTTCAAGTCAAGGATGTTCGTTCTATTCCAATAATATTTGAGAATACAACCGAAGTTAAACCGAAGGTTCAAGAGAATATAGAAATGAGCAAAAGAGACTGGGACTCCTTTGAAACTTCCTGGGAGTTTCAAAAGCATCCTCTCATCCGGACTGTTTCCACTGTTGCTGATGCCTTTGCTCAGTGGGAAGCCGAGTGCGATGACCGCTTTGCCCAGCTGAAAGCCAACGAGGAAGAACTCAACCGCATTTTCATTGATATTTATGGTTTGCAGGATGAGCTGACCCCGGAAGTGGTAGACAAGGACGTAACGGTACACCGCATCTTTGATACCAAGGATGATGTGCCAGAATCCATGCAGGGCAGCAATTATGTGCGCACCAAGCGGGACGAGATTGTATCGCTGATCTCCTACGCCGTGGGCTGTATGTTTGGACGTTATTCACTGGATATAGAGGGACTTGCCTACGCTGGCGGAGACTGGGATGCCTCCAAGTACAGTACGATAATTCCTGACAAGGATAACATTATCCCCATCTGCGATGACGACTACTTCGACGACGATATTACCGGACGCTTTGTGAAGTGGGTTGAGGCAGTCTACGGCAGTGACACGCTGGAAGAAAACCTCAAGTTCATTGCAGACGCGCTCGGCGGCAAAGGAACGCCCCGCGAGGTCATCCGCAGCTATTTCCTGAACGACTTCTATGCTGACCACTGCAAGACCTACCAGAAACGTCCTATCTACTGGCTTTTTGACAGCGGCAAGAAGAACGGCTTCAAAGCTCTGATCTATATGCACCGGTATCAGAGTGACCTCCTTGCTCGGATGCGTACCGACTATGTTCATGAGCAGCAGGAGCGTTACCGAACCCAGCTCAATCACCTTGCGGATGCGCTGGAACACGCTTCCAGCTCAGAGCGGGTGAAGATGACCAGGCAGCAGAAAAAACTTCAAGATCAGGCTTTGGAGATCCAGAAATATGAAGAAAAGATCCACCACCTCGCCGATCAGAATATCTCTATCGACCTGGACGATGGCGTGAAGCATAATTACGCTTTGTTTGCAGATGTATTAGCAAAAATCAAGTAAAGGAGACTTTGAATGCAGGATGATCATGCAATAAAGGAACTATTAAATGCCAAAGAGGGGGAACAGGTACAATTTAAGGAAGCAAAGAATCGTTTTGACTCTTCCGAGGCAGCCCGCATTTGCTGTGCTCTGTCAAATTGCGGCGGAGGGAAGCTTGTATTTGGAATATCGGATAAGCGCCCCCGCCAGGTGGTAGGAAGCGCCGCTTTTGATCAACCGGAGCGCACAAGAAAGGGATTGATTGAAAAGCTCAAAGTCATGGTGGATTTTCAGCTATACGAATATAATGAGAAGCGCGTTTTGGTTTTTGATGTGGCATCAAGGCCATTGGGACTTCCCGTACAGGCAGATGGGGTTGCCTGGTGGTATGAAGGTGACAGCCTTATTCCGATGCCGGAAGATGTGCGCCGTAAAATTTACGAAGAGACAGGAGTGGACTTCTCAGGAACAGTCTGTGTGGGCGCCAAATTCAGTGATATTGATGAAAATGCTGTTGAAGTATTTCGAAACAAATGGATAGAAAAAAGTGGAAATACAAGACTAAAAGGTGTAGAGTCGGAACAACTGCTCAGAGACTGTGAGGCGATTACAGAAGAAGGCATCACTTACGCGGCGCTGATCCTGTTCGGCAAACGTTCAGCCGTCAGAAGATTTCTGCCACAGGCGGAGATCGTTTTTGAATACCGTTCATCGGATGCGTCGGGCCCTGCAAGTCAACGGGAAGAATTTCAATCGGGATTTTTTCCTGTTATGACCGGATTTGGGAGCTTATTAACCTGCGGAATGATAAGCAGCATTACCAGGACGGCCTTTTTGTTTATGATATTTCGACTTTTAATGAACGCGTGGTGCGGGAAGCAATTTTGAATGCGGTATCACATCGGATGTATCAGATGAGTGGAAGTATTTTTATCCGTCAGTACCGTGATCGGTTAGTAGTGGAAAGTCCAGGAGGTTTTCCAAATGGAATTACAGTGGATAATATCTTAAACCGTCAGTCTCCCCGCAATAGACGCATAGCAGAGATATTGTCATTATGCGGTTTAGTGGAGAGATCCGGACAGGGTATGAATCTGATTTATGAGATCAGCATTATGGAAGCGAAAGATCTTCCGGATTTTACCGGTACAGACGACAGTTTCGTTAATCTTACTCTGAACGGATTGATCATAGATAAAAAGATGCTTTCCGTAATTAAGAAAATAGGAGAAGACAGACTTGAGTCGTTTTCAACGTCTGATTTCTTAATAGTGAATGCCCTGTATCATGAAAACCCTGTTTCAGAATATCTGCGTCCTCGTTTAAAGAGGCTGGCAGAAATAGGTGTAGCAGAACATATCGGGCGAAATAAATATGTTCTTTCCCGGCAGTTGTATGCCTCCGTTGGGAAATCTGGCACACATACACGAATTGTCGGGCTGGATCGTGAAACGAATATGGAACTGATCTTAAAGCATATTCGCAGCAACGGAGATTCAGGAACACAATTTAAAGAATTACAGCAGGTTTTGCCCAATTTATCCCGGAATGAAATTAAAGTGTTGATGCGGGAACTAAAGAATAAAAATTTGATATATGCAAAAGGGAATACTTCCGCAGCAAGATGGTTTGCATATTGAATAAGAACAAAACTTGGAACTAACTTGGAACTAATTTGGAACCAACTTGGAACTTAATTACAATGAATTGCAACTAATTGCAATCAAAATTTTAACAAGGCAGGAGGCATGATCCCATGTCCACTGAATCCATACAATTTAACCTCAGGGAGCGTTTTGCCGCCCCTCTCCCGGAGTTCTACCAGCGAAGGATCATCTTCTGGCGGGATGAAGACCGGGAGTTTGAGACGACGCTTGATGAGCTGGACTTGCCCGGCGTGAACATTGTGAAGCTCACCGGTACCAACAATTTTTCTGTAAAAAAACTGCTGCTCCACGATGACCTCACCGGAAACTATCTCATCTATAACCCGTTTTCCTATGCCTCCCCACAGGATGACTGGTTGCGGGATATTGAGCTATACAGCGAAGAGTTCCGGGCGGATTACTACTCGATCCTCATGAGCGAGCTGAACATCAACCCAAGTCCGGTCATGCGCCGGACGGTAAAGCTGTACGCAACCTTCTTTGGCAACAAGGACCGGGTAGCGAGGCTGCGTAAAATCGGACGGGAATATCAGACCCCGTTGCAGCTCCATATTGACATCATGTCTGTTCTCGCCGGTCTTTCCGGCGGCTCTGCGCAGGATGTATTCATTGCAGTGCTTTCCGCCGGATTGGATGAGGAAAACAATACCGTCCTGAGCAACATTAAGAAGTTCGGCAGCATCGAAGCATTCTGGCAGCTCGCGCACAAATATACCGGGGTCATTCATGAGGAAGATAAGCCCCTTGGCTATTTCGCTTCCCATGTGCTGCTGACTGCCCTCGCACAGACTATGAATTCCAGCGTTCTTAAAGGATTGGAACGCTTTATTTCCGAGTCAAATAAAGCGTATTGTTACAGCATCGTCCATGAGTGGCGCAACCGGGAAGACAATACCACGCTCTGGAATTTGTGCCGTACTGTTGAGCAGGAATTACGGCTCCCATCCCGCTTTGACAAGCAGGAGATTGAAACGCTGCTGATGGGTGACATCTTCCCGTCGATCCACGAGGTCATCCTAAAACGCTTTTTCTCCGAAGTGGCTGGACAAATGGTCAAGCCCAATCTGATCCTGAAAATGGTGGAGAATCGTCGTACTTCCGGCTGGATTGAGCATTTCAGCTATTATTATGATTGTCTTTATTTTATTGCAAAAATGCAGGAGTTTTATCAGAACAACGCCGCTGGTTTTCATATTGTAGAGCCAAAGTCGGTCTGGAAGCTCTATACAGAGAATGCGTTTGAGATGGACAGCTTCTATCGCCATTTCCATTACGCTTTTGGCTGTACCCTTAAGGACAGCAACCCGCTTTTGGAGGACAGGCTGAAACGTGCGGCGGAGTATGTGGAAGGGTTGTATCAGAACTGGTTTCTCAAGGAACTGACCGGCTGTTGGACAAATGCGATCTCCGACAATCTCGCTTCGCTGGGCTATGTCTCTGAAATTGCAAAACAGCGCGATTTCTACTCCCGTTATGTCAGCCCCCTCGCCGGAAAGAATATCCGCGCCTTTGTGGTTATCTCGGACGCATTGCGCTATGAAGTTGCGGCGGAGTTATGTGATACCCTGATCCGCACAACAAAGGGAACGGCAAAGCTGGAAGCAATGCAGGGAATCTTCCCATCCATCACCAGGTTTGGCATGGCAGCTCTTCTGTCAGGACGGAAGATCAGTGTAGATGGAGACATGGGTGTCTATGTGGAGGATATGCCTGCCAGCTCCACACCGGATCGTGGGAAAGTTCTCCGCGTCAGCAATCCAAACAGCGTTGCCATCCAGTATAATGATGTGCTGAGCATGAAGCGGGCCGAGCGCAGGGAGCTTGTGAGTGGCAAAGAAGTGGTCTACATTTATCATAATACGATAGATGCCATCGGCGACAAAGCCCCGATGGAGAATAAGGTCTTTGAGGCATGTGAGGACACCATTCAGGAAATTTCCAATATTCTTCGCATTATCGTCAATGATATGCTGGGAACGGACATTTTTATCACGTCCGACCATGGATTCCTCTATACTTACAGTCCGCTCACCGAAGGGGATAAAATCGGCAAGAGTACCTTCAATGGGAAGGTGTACGAAGTAGGCAGACGTTATGCGCTGACCGAGCCGTCTGCAACGGCTGAGTATCTGCTTCCGGTACAGCTTGATGGTGAGATCGGCGGTACACCGATCAAAGGATATACACCGCAGGACTCCACCCGGATCAAGATTTCAGGCGGCGGTGAAAACTATGTGCATGGAGGTGTGAGCCTGCAGGAGCTTTGCGTGCCGGTCATCGCATTCAAGAATCTCCGCACGAACAGCAAAAAGTACGTCGAGGTTTCCAATGCAGAATTAAAGCTGCTCAGTGAGAGCCGGAAGGTTTCCAATCTTCTGTTTTCTCTCGATTTCTTCCAGAAGCAGCCCGTTGGCGATAAGGTACAGCCCTGCGTCTATACGATTTATATGACGGATGAGGAAGGTGTGCCGGTCAGCGACAGACAGACCGTAATCGCAGACCGAACCAGCCTGAATGCATCTGAGCGAGTCTTCCGGGTGCGGTTCAACCTGAAAGCCGGGGCTTATGACAGTAAGAAGTTATACCGTTTGGTCATTGCGAACGATACCGATGTACCAGAGGAAGTAGAGTTTCATATTGACATTGCCTTTGCGGATGACTTTGGATTTGACTTGTAAAGGAGGTTTTTGAGGATGAGCGATTACATGGAAGAGAATGCCGTCGAAGATGCAAATGCTGTGATTAACCGCAAGCTGCGGCAGGTATTCGACGGCAGGATTGTCCGGAAAGACCTCACAAAGAAAATCAAAGAAGGCGCAAATGTGCCGGTCTACGTTCTTGAGTTCCTCCTGGGGCAATATTGCAGTTCGGACGATCCGGATGTCATTGAAGCAGGAGTGAACAACGTCAAGCATATATTGGCAGAGAATTATGTCCGACCGGACGAAGCACAGAAGATTCTGTCACTTCTTCGGCAAAGGGGCAGTTATACGGTTATTGATAAGATTACAGTAAATCTGAATATCCGCTACGATATGTATGAGGCAGAGTTTTCCAATCTGGGATTAAAAAATATCCCTGTCAGTGAGGAATATCCAACCAAATATGACCGGTTGCTCTGTGGCGGTATCTGGTGTATTGTGCAGTTAGATTATGAAACTGAAAATGAATTTGCTCCTGAAATTCTCTCGGCTTCAGGAGATTATATTCAATCAAAAAAGAAACGTCAGAAGGATATGACGCCGATCAGCATCCGAAAACTGACACCGATTCAGATGCCCCATGTGGATATTGATGAGTTAAAACAGGGGCGAAAAGTATTCACCGAGGAAGAGTGGATTAAGGTGTTGCTGCGTTCTATTGGAATGGAAGCGGACAGGTTCAATGACCGCGAGCGGTGGCTGCTTCTGACCCGTCTTTTGCCTCTGGTGGAAAACAACTTTAACCTTTGCGAGCTGGGACCGCGCAGCACCGGAAAGTCCCATATCTACAAAGAGATTTCACCCAACAGCATCCTTGTTTCCGGCGGTCAGACAACTGTAGCGAATCTGTTCTACAATATGGGCAGGAAAACCGTGGGGCTTGTTGGGCTCTGGGATTGCGTCGCTTTTGATGAGGTTGCCGGAATTCATTTCAAGGATAAAGACGGCATTCAGATCATGAAGGACTATATGGCTTCCGGTTCCTTCGCCCGTGGCAAGGAAGAAAAGGCGGCAAGTGCTTCTATGGTCTTTGTGGGCAACATCAATCAGAGCGTGGATGTGTTGCTTAAAACATCCAGCCTTTTTGAACCGTTCCCGCCTGAGATGGGAACGGACACGGCGTTCCTTGACCGAATCCATTGCTATATCCCTGGCTGGGAGATCCCGAAGTTCAGACCGGAACACTTTACCGACGACTATGGTTTTATCACCGATTATCTCGCCGAATTTATTAGAGAGCTGCGCAAGGAGCAGCATGGAGACGAACTGGATAAATATTTCCGCCTCGGCAAGAATCTCAACCAGCGCGATACCATTGCTGTCCGTAAAATGACAGACGGTTTTATCAAGCTGCTGTACCCAGACGGAGAATACACTAAGGAGCAGCTTGAAGAAATCCTGAAAATCTCGCTGGAAATGCGGCGACGAGTAAAAGAACAACTCAAAAAGCTGGGCGGTATGGAATTTTACGATGTCAATTTTTCCTACATTGATTTGGAGACGTTTGAAGAGCGTTATGTCAGCGTACCGGAACAGGGCAGCGGCAAGCTCATCCCGGAAGGCATCTGCAATTCGGGACAGGTCTACACCATCTCCCAGGGAAAATCCGGCATGATTGGCGTATTCCGGCTGGAATCACAAATGCTGCCGGGTAACGGCAAATTCGAGCGCACCGGTATCGGTTCGGATTCTAAGAGCAAAGAAGCGGCAAATACCGCCTTCAACTATCTGAAAGCGAATGCGAGCAGGATCAGCGGCTCAATCAGCACTACGACAAAAGACTACATTATCAACTACCAGGATTTGCAGGGAATCGGCATGACCAACAAACTTGCCCTTCCCACTCTGATTGCGCTTTGTTCGATTGCGCTCGGAAAACCTACGGTCAGCAGCCTTGCTGTATTAGGCGAAATCAGCATAGCCGGTACGATGATAAAAGTTGACGAGCTGGCGAATGCCCTTCAGGTCTGTCTTGACAGCGGGGCAAAGAAAGTCCTGTTGCCAATTACGTCCGCAGCAGACCTCGGCTTAGTTCCGTCAGAGCTGATCGGCTGTTTCAATCTGATCTTCTACCAGAGTGCTGAAGACGCTGTATATAAGGCGCTGGGGGTTGAATAGTAAAGCAATGCAGAAAAACGAAACAAAGGAAGAAAACATGAAACAGAAAATTACAATAGGAACCCATATGTCAATCGCGCAGGGACTTGAAAAAACGGCGGAGAACGTGGTGAAGATGGAAGCGGATACCATGCAGATATTCAGCAGAAATCCCAGAGGCTCCAATTTCAGGACGCCGACGGAAAAAGAAACGGAAGGCTTTCAGCGCATCCGGCGGGAGCATGGCTTCGGCCCCATTCTGGCCCATGCGCCCTATACCATGAATCTTGCAAGCGACACGGAGAAGGTTTATGAGTTCGCCTGCACGGTAATCCGGGAGGATGTGGCGCGGATGGACGCGCTTGGCATTGAAAATATGGTATTTCATCCGGGAAGCCACACGGGCATCGGGGTGGAAAAGGGGATTGAAAACATCATCGCCGGGCTGGATCAGGCCATCACGGGAGAGGAAAATATAACGGTGCTGCTGGAAACCATGAGCGGCAAGGGAACGGAGATCGGAGACCGGTTTGAGCAGCTTAAGGCCATACGGGACGGGGTGAAGCATCCGGAACGGATCGGAATCTGTCTGGATACCTGCCACGTATTCGCCGCCGGATACGATATCGTAAACGACCTGGACGGCGTTCTGGAGGAGTTTGACCGCATCCTTGGTCTCCCCCTGCTGCGGGCAGTACATCTAAACGACAGTCAGATGCCCTTCGGTTCGCACAAGGACAGGCATGCGGCCATCGGGGAGGGGCTGATCGGCTGGGAGTCGCTTCTGAACGTGCTGCGCCATCCGGCACTGAAGGACCTGCCATTTTATCTGGAGACGCCCTTTGACGATGCGGGACATAAGGAGGAGATCCGCAGGATACGGGAGGCGCTGTAGAGACCTGAGAGAAGATGCAGAGGGAAGATACATCGAAGGGCGGATCAGACAGGGCTGGCTGATCTGCCGGAAGAAGATGTCCGTACAGAGGAAGATCTCCGGTACTTCTTCACATACTCCCCGGGAGCCATCCCGGCGGTCCGCCGGAATACCTTTGTGAAATAGCTCTGGTCATCATAGCCGACCATCTGTGAGATATCCGTCAGGCGCAGGGAGGTGGTGCGGATCAGCTCCTTCGCCTTGGTGATGCGCACGTTATTCAGGTACTGGTGAAAGCTGATTCCCGTTTCCTGACGGAAGATGCGGCTCAGATAATCCGGGGACAGACAGACCATGCGCGCGGTGTCCTCCAGCGTGATCCGCTCCTGATAGCCGGCCCCGATATGCTGGATGCAGCGGTGGATGATATTGGCATGCCTCACGTCCGGCCAGGCAGCGAGGTTTTCCAGCATGTCCTCTACAACGGTGAGCAGCCAGGCGGAGACCGCCTGAAAGGAAGGCAGGGAGGAAAGACTTTTCTGCCACTGCCTGTGCAGGAGAAGAACCTGCTGCCCATCCATTCCGTTTTCTGCGGCGGTGCGGGACAGAAGGACCAGAAGCTCCGAAATCTGTCCCCGGATCCGGCCGATGTCGCTGCCTCCCGCATGGAGGGAGGCGAGAAGCTCCGTCAGATACCGTCTTGCTTCTTCCTTTTCTCCATGGGAAACCGCCTGCAGGAGGGCGCGCTCCTTTTCAAAGGGATAGGAAGCCGGAACCCCGTGTCCCTTCAGCTGGGAAATGTAGGCGTTGATCTGCCCCTGGAGCAGGTCGGAGCGCTCCATCTCCAGAAGCCTGTTTTCAGCAGAAACGTTGTTCATAAAGCCAACCGCCATAAAGAGCAGGACGGACAGCTCCTGCACTTTTTTGGGAGAAACCTGGGGAACCGAAAGGAGGAGGCGGCAGACCTGTTCCTTTGCCTCGGGTTCCAGATGCATATGCTCGGAAAGTTCGCAGTCGATGAAATCCTGCAGCTCCACCATCATGAAAGGGCCGACGGTGATCTTGGCCGTGCTGCCCTCCTCCCCGATGATGGGAGAGACAAAGCAGGTCAGACCGAAGGGACAGAAATAGATGTATTTTCCGCCGAAGCGCTCGGCCTCGATCATCCCGTAATGATGCGCCCGGATGCAGTTTTCCTCCGGAAGTCCTGCGGCACGGCAGAGACCGCAGCTTCCGCAGCCCGGCCCGTGCTCGAACAGAATTTTCCCGGAGGTATCGGAGACGGTACAGCCGAGTCCGGTGGAAGCGGAAAAGGCGCGGGCACATTCGTCTGCCAGCTGGTGGTCAAAGGCTTCTTTTTTCATCTGACAATGCTCCATTCTCAGGCAGGTTCCTGCCTTTTTCTCCATTATGAAATTAATTTTCTGGTAAGTCAAGAAAAGAGTACGGAAAATTACCAAAAAATCCGTCTTAATACAAGTAAAGAAAAGTCGGAATGGTATAATGTGAGGAAACGAATGCCGCCTGACGGCGGAACGTAAGCGTCAAATAAAACAGTGTATAGAAAAATAACCGTCAACCTTTTACACTAAAAGGTCAACGGCTATTGGCAAAGCTCTTTTACCATTGGATTCCATGGAAGATAATCATCAAGATATTCAGGATGT
>DXHY01000058.1 GCA_019113175.1 Candidatus Eisenbergiella stercoravium
CCCCTGCCACGGTCATCCCGGCCGCCGCGCAGCGAGGGCCTTTTGCCCGAGCGTCCGCGGCCCTCACTCCCCGTCATATCTCTTCCATATATAATTCTTTTTCTCCACCTCGAATATTTCCACAAACAGCACCCCATCCACATAACGCCATCTCTCAATGAATGTGGGCGTAACAGCAAACAGTCTTTCATTTTCCAGGTGTGAATAACGCCGGAAAGAACTTTGAAAATATTTTTCATACGCCAGGCAGAAATCCGGATTCCAGGCAGGCCGCCCCACTTCCCTGCACTCTCCTTCTATCTGGATATTATCCGCGCAGAGCGCCACATGCGGATTCTGCCTGATCTGCTCATATTTTCTGAAGGTTCTGTCTGTCTGGAAAAAGAGCTTTTCGTCCAGCACAACGATACTCATCATTCTGGATGTTACAATATCATGCAGAGACGTGGAAAGAACCATTGTTCTGTTTTTTCCCAGTTCCTTCCACATCTCCCGATATGCTTCGTCAAACATTTTTACCTCCATGCCGAAGCGGTATGCTGAGGCCGCGAGGAGAAATCACGCAGGTGATTTCTCCTCTGCGATCACAGCAGTTTTGTGCTTCGACGCAAAACTGCCACAAAGCTGGCTTTGTTTTGAAACAATAAGTCATCGGGCTTATTTTTCAATCTTCTCTCCTGATATCAATTTTTTCTGTACATTATGCAGATATTTATATACTTACCGTTTGCATATTCCCGGCCGAAGATATATCCTATTCTTATAACCATTTCATTCAGCGTATCCGGTGATGTATTAAAGAAACAGCCTCCCTCCGGGGCGGGAAATACATTCCGCCGGAATACGCGTCATTTCAAAAAGGGGGAAAATACATGAAAAAACACAGATCCTTTTTGACCCTTGCGTGCGCCGCGGCTGTGGCCATCCTCTTCCTTTTCGCGGGAACGGATGCGAAAGCCGCCGGCTCAGCGACTCTGAACTCCGCCCTGATTCAGGGGAACCAGGTGGTTGTCAGCGGAACCTCTTCCGTCGCTTCCGAAGACGGCATTCTGCATCTCTATGCGCAGAATCCGTACGAATCCGGCACGCAGGGCGTTGAAGTCGCCCAGGCTCCGAACGGAACCGCTTCCTTTACCTTTTCTCTGAACAAGAACAGTGCAAACAGCAATCTGTTTAAAAAGTTCACAGTTATAGCCATCCAGAACGGGGTTCCCACAGCAGTTTCCAACTCTGTTTACATCACCAATCCGGAAGCGTGCGCCACGCATACCGCAGCAAGGCGTGACGGCGGAATTAAGGGAATTCTTCCCGCGTCTCAGCTTTTAAACGCCAATAACCTGACCGATCTCGGCGTCCATCAGGCCACCTACAACCTGCTTCTCGGCCGGATTACCACAGGAGGCGGCATCGATTATCAGTATAACGGAAAAACCTGGCATTTTAACGCGCAGGTCGTTTCCGAGTACGATACCGTTGCCCGCCGTCTGAATGATCAGGGCATCCAGGTCACCTTTATTGTACTGAATGATCTGGGCGCAGATCCCACTCTGATTCATCCTCTGGCCAGAGACGGCGCGGCCGCCAACTATTATGCTCTGAACGCCGCCGATCAGGCAGGTGTGGAAAAGCTCGCTGCAGTCGCTTCCTTCCTGGGTCAGCGTTATTCCAACACAGGGCACGGCACCGTCGATAACTGGATCATCGGAAATGAGGTCAATGCCAGACAGCCCTGGAACTATATGCAGTCTACTGGCGTGAATCAGTACGCTGCCGCATATGCGGACGCGTTCCGCCTCATGTACAACGGGCTGAAATCCGAAAATGCCAACGCACAGGTTTACGTTGCCACCGACCAGCAGTGGGCCGTCGGATCCAACCCTTCGCAATACTATGGCTCCCGTCCGTTCCTCATCGCTTTCAACGATTATATACGGGCGGAGGGAAACATCGACTGGAGGCTGTCCAGTCATCCGTATAATGTTCCTCTTTATGATCCGAATAACTGGACGCCCACAGGGTATGCCACTCACAGCCAGAATTCCAGGTATGTGACAATGCAGAACATCGATGTAATCACCGATTTCCTGTCCCAGCCCGAGCTGCTTTCTCCTTCGGGAAATGTACGGTCGCTGAAGCTTTCAGAGGTGGGTTATACTTCCTCGGCCGGAGAAGAGCAGCAGGCCATCGCCGTCACCTATGCTTATCTCCAGGCAGCCGGCAACCGTTATGTGGACGGCCTGATCATTTCCCGTGAAATGGATGAAGCGGCGGAAATCGCACAGGGAATGGCCGTCGGCCTCCTGAACGGAAGCGCGCAGCCCAAAATGGCTTATGATTTCTATAAGCATGCCGGAGACCCTGACTATCTCGCTCAGGCTTCCGCCATGGCAGGAGTTGATCTTACCAGCCGTATTACGGTCCGCTGAAGACGGATTCCAAATGAACCTGATGTAACGATATAAGAAAAAACGGGCATGGCCACAGGCCATGCCCTCCGTTTTTGCACTCTTATGTTTCAGATATTGAAGCTTCCGGTAACGTCTCCGTTGACCACATAGTAAACGCTACTCTCTTCCGGCTTCACATACAGTTCAACACTCTTGAAATCAGCCTCATCCCTTCCGAGGTCATATTTCCAGACATCCTTCGCGATCTTAACCAGATCTTCGGTAGAATAGGACTTACCGGCGAACTGAACCGTCACATTTCCCTTCACCTCTGCGGCCTTCCTTGTGGTTCTCTTTGCAGGAGCTTTGGCGGGCTTTGCTTCAACGGCAGCCTTTTCCGCAGGAGCGGTCTCAACAGGCGCAGCCACTGCTGCAGGTGTTTCTGCCTTTGCAGGCGCAGCCTTTGCGGCAGTCTTTCTCGTCGTTGTCTTCTTTATGGTTTCCTTCTTAGCTGTCTCTTTCTTCGCAGCGGTCTTCTTCGGCGCAGCAGCCTTCTTTACAGCCGGTGCCTTAACCTCTTCCGCTTTCTCAGATACCTTTGCGCCGGTCTTTGCCGCTTCTTCTTTTGCGGTTACCTTTTCTTCCGATTTCTTCATTTCTGTCATAACTTTTCTCCTCCTTGGGAAACTGAAACTGCTTTCCTCTGATCCAGGTATGTGATCATCTTCCAAGCGCAACTGAGCAGTAATATACCTGAATTATGAGGCCAGTTTACTGCAAAACCGGCAACTTGTCAACTTATCGGCCCGCTTTTTGCCGGGAAACAGGCCATTTCCGGCTTCTACATCCTTTTTTTGAACGGCAGCTCTACAGTAAAGCAGCTCCCCTTTCCCGGCTCACTTTCCAGCAGGATGCTCCCGTTGTAGTATTCCACGATATGCTTGACGATGGAAAGTCCGAGGCCGGTACCTCCCATTTTCTTGCTTCTGCCCTTATCCACACGGTAAAACCTTTCAAAAATCCGTTCCTGATCCTCTTTGCTGATACCGCAGCCGTCATCCCTGACCCGGATATGGAGCCTGCCGTTTTCCGACCAGACCTCCACCCAGACGTTTCCCCCCGGATGGTTATATTTTATTCCGTTGCTGACCAGATTCATGATCAGTTCTCTCATCTGCTTTGCGCTGGCTTCTATGGATACAGGGCTGCATTCCTTATGAAGCATTACCTGATAATCCGCCGCAATGGGCTCCAGCGACTCAAAAACATCAGTCAGAAGAGGGCCGATCCGGACGGTGGAGAAGGTAACCTCCGCCTCTTTTGCTTCCAGTCTCGAAATCATGAGAATATCATTGATAAGATTCGTCATGTTGTCCGTTTCCCTGAGGATACGGGCATAGAAATCCTTTTTTGTCGCCTCGTCCTGAATGAAACCCTGATCAAGAAGCTCCGCATAGCCCCGCACCGAGGTGATCGGCGTTTTTAACTCATGGGAAGCATTGCTGAAAAACTCCTGCCTGATCTTTCTTTCCTTTTCCAGCTGCTCCACATGCGCCTGAATCTCCCCCGCCATTTTCACCGTGGTTTCCGCAATCACATTCAGTTCCTTATATTTATACTGCTTAAAGGAAAACTCAGTCCGCGCGCCGTGAACCTTCCCCATCTCCGCTGAAATTTCCTTCAGAGGAGTGGTAATGGTACTGGCAAAACGGCTTGCGAGAATCACACTCACCACAAAGGCAATTCCGGTTCCGAGAAGCAGCACCGGAAAAATGCTGATCATATAGTCCAGAATGTTCGTATAGGGAATCGCCATACGCACCACATAGCTGCCGTTGGAGGAGCGGGCCGCCACATACAGCATGCTTTCTCCCACAGATTCCGAGCTTCTCGTATCGCTGCCCGTTCCCGTTTCAAACGCTTCTCTCACTTCATCCCGTTCCAGATGATTTTCCATGGAATCCACCTGATCCACTTCGCTGTCCGCAGCTACCGTCCCATCAGAGGAAATCACCGTGATCCGGGAAGAAGCATCCATCGCTTCCGCATGCAGCTTTTCCACCTGTTCCTGCAGATTTCCGCTGTAATCCAGCGCATAATCCACCGCATGAATGGTATTGAGCATGGCGGACATGTCATGCTGCAGCATGTTCTTTCCTATGAAATAATAAGAAAAGGCGCTGCTAACCACCAGGGCCAGCAGCAGAATCACCATAAATCTGAGCAGAACCGCCCGTTTCATATCAACCTCCGTTTTCCGTTTCCTGAGGGAGTACGAAGCGGTAGCCCACACTTCGTACCGTTTTGATGTATTTGCTTCCCTCTTCCCCCAGCTTCTGCCGCAGCGTCCGGATATGGATATCAAGCGTGCGCGTCTCGATGTCAGCCGAGTAGTCCCACAGCTTGTTCAGCAGCTCGTCACGCTCCACCACCCTGGACCGGTTGTCCACCAGATACATTAGAAGCTCGTATTCCTTATAGGTCAGCACCACCGGAGCGCCGTTCATGCTCACTTCTCTGGCATCCGTGTTCACCGTAAGACCGCCCAGGCTCACAATCCCTTCCGTTTTCATATTCTGCCTTTCCGTGGTACGCCTCAGGAGCGAACGTATCCTGGCCGCCAGCTCAAGCACGCCGAACGGTTTCGTCATATAGTCGTCCGCTCCTCCGTCCAGTCCTACCACCTTATCGTACTCCTTGTCCTTCGCCGTCAGCACGATGATCGGAATATTCTTCAGATTATCGCTCCGCTCACGGATGATCCCGATTGCTGACAGTCCGTCCATGCCGGGCAGCATCAGATCAAACACCGCCAGATCCGGCTTTTCCTTATCCAGCGCCTCCAGCGCCTCCTCCGCTGTTTCAAAAGACGAAACCTGATAGCCATAGCCTTCCATGGCAATCTTTACCAGATTACGGATATTTTCATCATCTTCAATCACAAATATTTTCTGCATACACTTTTCTCCATTTTCAGGCCGCCGGAAAATCTCCGCCGGAATCTCAAACCCCACAGATGCTTTCATCCCGTGTTCTTTCCATCCTTCTCATTGTAACAGCCCCGCCGCCGGATTGCACCCGAATTGTGTAAAATGTTTGTAAAATCAGCCATGCGGGAAGGGAGTACCACCTTCCGTATTTGCCCTTCAAAATATCTGTTTTCATAATCCCCAAAACCTTACAACTCAGAATTGGTCAATTAATTAAAACCATTTACAAGGTATCATCAAAAAATCATCCTCTGAGTTCTTCTTAAACCCGATCGTTTCATAAAATTCTTTGGCACAATCTGTTTGTACAAGCCATTCTGAGCCTGGACACATATTGATACACCTTTGTACGAGTTCTGTTCCAATTCCGCGCTTTTGATATTCCGGTAAAACCGCTAAATCATAAATGACAGAGCGAAAATACAAATCACTTAAAACTCTTACACAACCAACCAAATGATTATCCTCCCACGCAGAAAAAACAAATGTTGAAGTAAGAAAAGCACAATTAAAGTTGTCTCTCATTACTTGTGTTGTATTTTCTTCTTTTGCCCAGCCAACAGCAAGAAACAATTTGTACAATTCATCACATGGTAAATTCTTTTGGTCTTTATATTCTATCTTCATCATACATAACCTCCTCAATACTGATTTATCAATTTTTACGATAATAGCATAAAAAGTCAAATTCACACAAGATGTTGGAATATTCCCAACAAGAAGGGGCTATCTATTTCCCGATAGCCCCTTTAGCTTTTAATACTTTAATCTAATATTGAAAATTTAATTATCTAATCATCTAAATAAATGACATTGCCCGCTTCCTTCCGCATATTTTCGGAGGAAGCGGACCTGTGCCCGTTACGCAATCACATAGAAATAAAGGAGCACCAGAATTCCAAGCACGATACGGTACCAGCCGAACACCTCGAAATCATGCTTTCTGATATATCCCATCAGGAAGGAAATAACCAGCATGGAAACCACGAAGGCGGAAACCATTCCGACGACCAGCAGAAGGACTTCCGATCCGGTAAAGGCAAATCCGGCCTTCACCAGCTTCAGGAGGCTCGCGCCGAACATGACCGGAATCGCCAGGAAAAAGGTGAATTCCGCAGATACGGTCCGGCTGACGCCAATGAGCAGCGCTCCCACGATGGTTGCGCCGGAACGCGAGGTTCCGGGGAAAATGGCGGCGATGAGCTGGAACAGCCCGATCAGCAGCGCATCCCGGTAGGTGAGAGCGCCGATGCTCTTCACCCTGGGCCTTTTTCCCCGGTTCCAGTTCTCAATTATGATAAACGCGATACCAAACAGGATCAGCATAACAGCAACCACAGTAGCATTGTACAGATAAGGGCTGATCAGATCATCCAGCAGAATCCCGTAGATCATGGCGGGCACACAGGCCACAATTACCTTGAACCACATCTGGAAGATATCCTTCCGGATCACTCCTTTTTTTCTTCCCTTCGCGGAAAAATCAAAGGGAAAAATCTTATTCCAGAACAGGATCACCACAGCGAAAATGGCGCCGAGCTGAATCACCACCAGAAAAACATCCCAGAATTCAGGGGAAACGTCAAGGGTAACAAATTCATCCAGAAGGATCATGTGCCCCGTACTGCTGATGGGCAGCCATTCCGTAATTCCTTCCACGATTCCGAACAGAATTGCCTTTAAAATTTCAATCATTGCAGTCTCCATCTTTTTTATTCCGGCTGCCGCTCCCGGCCGCCTTTTCAGCTTTCCAGGTAAGCCAGCAGCCGCTCATAGTTCTGCTCCGCTTCCCTGTACCCCTCTTCATAAAGCAGGCGGAGCTTTTCCTTATCCTTCTCCACTCTGCCTACGCCGCTCGCCTTCTGCGGGCGGATTACAAACGCCTGACCGTTTTTTTCCTGCTCTGCAAGATAATCCAGCATCCGGTTATATGCCGTGTGACGGCCTGCCATCAGTTCATATACCTTCGGATATTTCGCATATCTGAGGCGCACCAGCTCAAGGTGCTTCGAGGGCTTTCTCCGGTAGCCCACCTCCTTCGTCAGCACCACCACATTCTTCCGGTTCCCGTCCACAATGGAGTGCATGATCGGCACGCTGTCGGACAGACCACCGTCCAGGTACAGCTTTCCGCCTATTTCCACATTCCGGGAAACCAGAGGCAGGGAAGCGGAAGCCCGCACTGCGATGATGTCCTTATGCATATCGCGCAGACGCAGATATTCCGGCTGTCCGGTCTCAATGTTCGTCACGACGGCAAACGCTCTTCCCTGATAAGTGTTAAATGTATCATAATCATAGGGATTCAGCCGGTTCGGAATGTCGTCATAGCACATTTTCACACCGAAAAGATCTCCCGTTCTCAGCAGGCTCGACACGCTGCAGTAGTTTTTATCCTTCAGATAATCCACGCTGATATCATATGCCCGTCCCCTCTGCTTTGACAGGTAGCTGCACAGATGGCAGGCTCCTGCGGATACCCCGTAGCAGCTTGAAAATTCAATCCCCTTATCCAGAAAAAAATCGAGCACACCGGCAGTATAAATTCCCTTCATTCCGCCGCCTTCCAGTACCAGTCCCGCTTTATACATGCCTTTCCTTTCCGCCGCCACAGGGCGGCATTTCATCATAAAGAAATTGGCTGCAAAGCCAATTTCCAGCACGAACCATTGGTTCGTGCGCGCCGCCACAGGGCGGCATCTCATCTGCCATATTCCGTCCGCACAAAGCGTTCCAGCGCTTCCAGAGAGCGAACCACCTTTTCCGTATCAATGCAGTAAGCCATCCGGAAATAGCCGGGGCAGCCGAAGGTATCGCCAGGCACCAGAATCAGATCATAGGCGAGGGCCTTCCGGCAGAACGCATTGGCATCCTCCTCCAGAGCCTTCGGGAAAATATAAAAGGTTCCTCCTGGACGGACGCAGGTAAATCCCAGCTTCACCAGACAGTCATACAGAAGCTTCATATTGGTTTCATAGACAGACAGATCTGCCGTCTGATCAATGACCTCAGCTACGGCGAGCTGGATCAGAGAAGGCGGACAGTTATGCCCCGTACCTCTGGAAATCTGGCCGCACATGTTCACGATGGTTTCCGCCTCCCGGCAGGCAGGATTCACCGCCACATAGCCGATGCGCTCTCCCGGAAGCGACAGGGATTTGGAAAAAGAATAGCAGGAAATCGTATTGTCATAATAACGGGAAACATAGGGCGCACTTTTTCCGTCAAACACAATCTCCCGGTAAGGCTCATCGGAAATCAGGAAAATATCGTGGCCGTATTCCTCCTGTTTCCGGTTCAGGATCTGCGCCAGCGTACGGATCGTTTCCTCCGAATAGACCACACCGGAGGGATTGTTCGGGGAATTGATCAGAACGGCCATCACCTGATCGTTCAGCATCTCCTCGAAGGCTTCAAAATGAATCTGAAAGCTTTCCGTATCGGCAGGCACCACCTTCAGAACGGCTCCCGCCCCTTCCACATAGGGCCGGTATTCCGGAAAAAAGGGCGCAAAGGTAAGGATCTCATCGCCCGGCTTCGTAACGGCACGGAATGCATGCGCCAGCGCTCCGGCTGCCCCGGATGCCATAAATATATGCTCCGGCCCGTAATTCATTCCAAATCTCCGGTTCAGGGATGCGGCAACCGCTTCACGCACCGACTGAATTCCCAGGCTGGGGCTGTAGCCGTGAATCTCCATGGGGTCCTTTTCCTGAAGCAGGCGGATACAGCAGTCTGTGAATTCCTTCGGTACGGGAACCGACGGATTTCCCAGGCTGTAATCAAACACATTTTCATAGCCGATCTCGGTTCCTCTTTTCGTCGCAAATTCGGACAGCGTCCGGATGACCGACTTGCCGCCGAGCATCGCCTTATATTTTTCTGATATCATAATTGTACGCCTTCTTTCTTTCATATTCCGCGGGCTGAAGCCGGATGACCGTTTTCCAACCGACAGCCCGCAATTCCGTTAAAAGCTGGTAAAATCCGTAGGCATCCGGTATACCAGAAGCGCCATCAGCGGAACCAGTATCTCACAGACCTGTACGAAAAAGCTGGCGATGTCCTCGGTGATCCCGCCGAAATGCCTGAAGGCCACCCAGCAGTAATACAGGAACGCGAGCACTGCCCCGGCCAGACAGCCGATTCCCACCACAAAATTCATGCGGAGCATGAGAAATACGCACAGAACGGTATAAAGGGCAAGCACCACTGTCACGACAGCCTTGCCTCTTCCGTCCTCCGGCACATACAGGGAGCATTTGCTCTCCCTCGTATGAGGGAACCAGAGGATGGACAGACCATAAAGCGAACGGGAAAGAATGAAACCGAATACCACCACCGGCCAGCCATCGATGGGCATCTCGCTCCAAAGACCCACGATAATCAAAAAGTAGCTGACGCAGGTGATGATCGCAAAATAGCCGCTGTGTGAATCCTGCAGGATGTCCAGTTTTCCTTTTCTCGGCTGGTGCGAGCTGATGGCATCCACCGTCCGGAAGAAACCGTCCATATGCGCGCCTCCGGAAAGCAGCAGCGGAATCATCACGCAGATCACTGAGCGAAGCAGCTCATAATCCAGCAGGTAGGGATGGATGATCCTCCATTCCGCGATCAGAAATGCCATGACCGCACCGACCCACGGCACAAAGCAGAGAAGATACCTCATATTTTCCTTTGTTTTTTCCGTCTGACGTGCCGGTACGATGGAATACATCGAAAATGCCAGCCGGAAGCTGTTCCATATCCGCTTCATCTGTTCACCCCGTTTCTTTACCGCTTATTCGATGACCACATCGTCCGCATACTTCTCCCAGATCAGACAGATCCAGGTCTTTCCCTGGTTCAGCGTGATCGGATTGCCTTCAGAATCCACATAATAGGCGGGATCGTTATCCGAGTAGCGGGACCAGGTTCCTTCCGTCATCTTTCCTCCGGTAAACACCTGAACCTTCATCCCGTTGTCCCCGTGCAGTTCGAAAGCCAGATAATCGTTATCGTCCCGCACCTCTCCATAACAGTACTGGAAGATCACGTTATCATAGGCAAGCTGATCTCCGGTGCTCTCATCGATCTGAGGTCCGCCATACTGATAACGGTAATATTTTCCGTCCTCTTCGTTGTATTCAAATCTGGCTTCCACCAGACTGTAGCCGTTTGCCAGATTGTTTTCCTTTCCGCCGGGATAAAGCATAACGGCGTCCGCGGTTCCGGAATTTTTCGCCTTTTCTCCATCTGCCGCAAAGGAAAACTTCGCCTTATGGGTATCGTGATAGGTCAGACTGTAGCCGAACCGGTCAATGTCCTGCATCAGTCCTTTCACATCGATATAAACGTTGTTCGGCGCCTTTCTGTCGCTGGTTCGCAGGAAGGTGTTGGTCGCCGGATGATCAATTCCAGCAACGGCTCCGCTGATATTGTCCACCCGGTCGCTGTTGAGCAGGGCTCCCACATAAGGCGTTGCCTGGCCGAAATGGGCATAAATTGCGTCATATTCCAGCGCGCAGTAAACAAAATAGTCACGGCTGGAACGGATATAGCCAATCCGGTCCAGCTCATCATAATCCTCAAACAGCCCCATCAGACGCGTGATCCGTCCCTCCACGGGAGCTTCATACACGATGGCAGCCCGCTCAATTCCGGTCTGCGGGCAGCCCTCCTCCAGATTATTGAACATCACGGCAAGCGGCCGTTCGTTCACTGCTTCCGGATCTCTCGGCTCGCCGGTCAGGAAGCTGTGCTCTCCGTCGTTTTCCACCAGCGCGGCATTTTCCTCGTTGGTCTGTTCTCCCGTCTCGTCCGCTTCCGCCTGTTCTTCCGGAGATACGCTCTGATCCTCAACCGCCGCAATGCTCTGCGTTTCCTCATTCTCCTTCTGTCCACATCCCGCAAGAAGCGAAGCCGTCAGCGTCAGGACGCCGCAGACTGCAGCCGTCCTGCGCCAGAGGGAGGCCATTCCTTTCCTCTTCTTCTGTATCTTTACCATAAAATCTTTCTCCTTCATTTTCTGCCAAAGCTTTCAATATTGTACTGCGCCGCTGCAGATTCGTCCAGACTTTTCACATTTTTTTAAGGAATCAGCCTGCATCTGCGGGCCAGATGCACGAAAAGCGCTCCCTTCGGAAGGGCTCTGAGATCCCGCTCTCCCACAGCGCCCATTTTGATCACCAGGACAAAATACAGGATCACGGCAATGAGAAGAGCCGCCGCCAGGCAGACCACATTCACGGATATCAGTCGGTACAGGCCATGGTAGACGCCGAAGGCTGCGCCCCCCATGATCACCGATGCCCAGAAGGGAATACAGAAGGTCTTTACCACTTCCTGGCGGTACCCAAGCGCTCTTTTCACGGAAATTCCGTTTAAAATGCACATCAGGAAGGAATACAGCACGGTTGCGATGACCAGGGTGTAAAGCCCGAGATCCGTAAACAGAAGCAGAAGAACCAGCGCCGCCGTCTGCACCACCAGAGCCGCCGCCGCATTGATCACAGGCAGATTCACCTTTCCGATTCCCTGAAGTACGCCGTTCGAAATGGTGGAAATGGCATAGAACACCACGCTGATGCTCAGACCTGCCAGAAGTCTGGAAACCATATCCACCGACTCTCTCTGAGGATACAGAAGCAGCACCACAGGCTTTGCCAGCACCGCGAGCCCCACAGCGGAAGGAATGGACAGAAGCATGGTGGTGCGGAACGCGGCCGCGATCTTCCGGTTGGTTTCCCGGATGTCCTTCCTGGCAAAGCTTCCGGCCACGCCGGGAATCACCGCCGTGGACATGGCAGAGGCCAGAGCGATCGGAATATTGGAAATCTGCTTCGCCTTACCGGAGAACAGGCCGTACTGGGTATAGGCATCCGCCTCCGACATCCCCTTCACATATTCCATGACCCTCGTATAAATGGTGAGATTCAGGGAGCTGTTGCAGTTATAGATGAAGGTGCTCAGAATGATGGGCGTTACCATGGTGATGATGATGCGGTAGACCTCTCCCGTTTCCAGAAGCTCTCCGGTGCGGTCACGCCGTTCCTGTTTTGCGAGCGTCCGACGGTTCAGCGCCAGGACGAACAGCATGAAAAGCAGGGCGATCAGGACCCCCGCTCCCGTACCGATAGCGCTTCCGGATGCGCCGTAAATGGCCAGCGTGGTATCGTCCCGTCCCGCCACCATACGCATCAGCAGAAAGGCCGCCAGAATGCTGACCACAGCGTTCAGAATCTGCTCAAGGATCTGGGAAAAGGAGGTCGGCACCATCGTGCCGTGGGCCTGAAAATAGCCCCGCAGAACGCCCAGAATGCCGGAAAAGAAAATGGTGGGCGCAAAAATTCTCAGCACAGGCACCGAGTTGCCTCCCACCAGAACGCCCGCGAAGATCAGCGTCAGAATGCTCGCAGTGCCGCCGACCACCACCACATACAGAAGCGCGCAGTGAAAAATTTTCCGCGCATTCCGGTACTGCCCCAGCGCAAGCCGGTGCGCGATCACCTTGGAGATCGCGGACGGGATGCTGTAGGAGGATACCAGAAGGATGATGGTATAAATCTCATACGCCGAAGAATAGTAGCCGTTGCCCTCATCCCCGATCACATGGGCCAGCGGGCTCCGGTACAGTATTCCTATGATTTTACAGATAATTCCGGCAGCCGCCAGGATGCCGGCCTGCATGATAAAGCTGCCCTGTTTTTCCTTATTTGACATAAAACTCTCCATTCCGAAGCATTAACAGGAAAAGCCACTCCGGGCCCCTGCGGAAATGATTTCACCCTTTCCCGTTATGCCCGGTTACTCGGACAGGCGGAAGGTAAGAAGGATGTCCAGCCGCCTCTCCACCACCTCGTAAACAAAAATATCCGGCTGCTGCTCGTCTATCATGGCCTGCTCAAAGCAGCCGTTCCAGTGCGGCATATAGGTATAGGAAAAATTGGATGCCAGCACAGGCGCCATACCGCCCGCAAAGCTGTCGCGCACCATGAACAGCCGCCTCTTGTCCGGCGCGTCGGACTGATAGATCAGCTCCGTCGCATCGATAGCCTGCAGCACAGTCATATTATTGGTCGGATAACCGGAAACCGTATAATTCACATCCGCCGGCCGGTTCTTTTCATAATAGCTTCTCAGATTCATCATGCCCGCCAGATCATAGCCGGAGAAATCGTCCTGCGTGATGGTAAGCTCCTCCACCTCCGGAACCTGAATTCCAAGCTCCGCAAGCAGAGCCTTTGCGCCGATATAAGCGCCCAGGCTGTTCCAGTGGGTATCATAATGCCAGTACAGATCGTACGCGTCCTTATATTCCAGAAGCTCTTCTCTCGGATAGACCACCCGGATTCCCGCGTCGCGCAGGCAGTTCACCACCTGCTGCGCCCGGGTCAGCTCACCGCGTTTGGTGATGTAATCCGGAAGCCTGTCGGAATAAATATCTTCCTTATTGGAAGGGATCAGGACCACGAACTCGATTCCCCGCTTCTCCAGATATTCCTTTGAAGCCAGGCAGTTGTCCCGGATCAGATCCAGCTCCTCCTGCGTATATAAATTTGTCCCCTTATAATCCTCTATGCTCTCTTCATCCGTATAGAACAGCCAGTTATCCTTTCCCAGAACCACGCTGTCCGAGGCGGAATCCCCGAAAAGCTCCACGCTCATAACACTGTTGAGCTCGATGAGCTGGCTCCGGAAGGGCACATGGTCATTATAAAAACTGTTAAACAGAGAAGGGAAGGCCTGCAGGCTGTCAGCCAGCCCCTTCAGGCCGTCAAAGGACAGCGAAGGCATTTCCGCGAGCTGCCTGTTCTCCGTATTTTCCGTATTCAGATAAGGACGGGCGAAAAAATATACCGCCCCAGGGCCAAGCAGCATGAGTGCGAAGCAGATCAGCCATGCCGCCGCTTTTCCTTTTGTCATCCAGACCTCCGTTCTTCTGCTGTCAGAATTGTTCTTTCACCGCCGAAGCTCTCTCCCGTCAGAAGTTCATATACAGGAACGCGCTGTAGGTGCTGCTCACCATGGCCAGAATGCTGAGGGCAAGCAGAACCATGCAGAAAACCAGCTCAGCCGCGCCATACTGCAGGCAGACCGTTTCGGAACGATGCTTCCCGGAAAAACACTTCCCGGAAACGTGTTTCCATGCCTTCTGCACAATGCCGCAGCCGAGAACCGCACAGACAAAGACGAGAATGGTGCGGTGGCCTACAATCTCAGGCACCGCATAGCCGGATGCGGTGTACATCCAGGGCAGGAACATCCGTTTCAGATACTGAAGTGCGAGCGCCATATCCCCCGCCCGGAAAAACACCCAGCCAACACACACCACAAGACAGGCATAAATATGCTTTATCACTCTGGTCCTGTCCAGGAGCTTTCCCAGGCCAAGGCGCTCAATAACCTGGAAAACTGCATGATACAGTCCCCAGCAGATGAAATCCCAGCTCGCCCCATGCCAGAGCCCGGAGGCCATGAACACGATGAAAATATTAATATAGGTACGAACCTTTCCCTTTCTGCTTCCGCCAAGGGGGAAATACAGATATTCCCGGAACCAGGACATGAGCGTCATGTGCCATCTTCGCCAGAAATCTGTAATGGACGAAGCCAGATAGGGATAATCAAAGTTTTCCGCCAGATCAAACCCGAACATCTTTCCCAGCCCCACAGCCATGTCGGAATAGCCTGAAAAATCATAATAGAGCTGGAGCGAATAGAAAAGAGCCGCAATCCAGGCGAAGCTGCCGTTCACATTTCCGATCTCAAAGCCGTAAATCGTATCCACGCAGGCCCCAAGCACATCCGCGATGAGCACCTTCTTCGCGAGTCCATAGATGAAGCGCCGGATTCCTTCGCTCATTTTCTGCACGCTCTGCCTCCGGCCGGCCAGCTGAGGCGCGAAGTCCCGGTACTTTTCAATCGGCCCCTGAGTGATTTTCGGGAAAAACGAAAAATACAGAGCCATATTCAGAATGTTTTTCTCAGCAGGAATTTTTCCCTTATACAGATCCACCAGATAGGTGATCGCCTGAAAGGTAAAAAAGGAAACGCCAAGCGGGAGGGCGATCTGCCGCATTTCAACAAGCTGTCTGCCCAGCACCCGGTTCAGCGTATTCGCAAAAAAATTGAAATATTTATAATAGCCAAGGATTCCCAGATTCAGCACAATTCCCGCGATCAGAAGAACCAGCCTGGCAGTCCTGGCCGAAAGAGCCGCCCCGCGGGCGCCCATGAGCCGTCCGATCAGATAATTTGCCGCAATGGAAACCAGCAGCAGCCACAGATAATCCGGCTGGCCCCAGGCATAGAAAAGCAGGCTTGCGACCAGAAGCAGAACGTTCTGAGGAATATTTTTTCTCAATACGCCGCCCCTGGGGCCCTTTCCTCCGGGAAGTCCCGCAATTTTGTCCAGTATGAAAACAATGGGCAGAAAAGCCCAGATAAAAATCATTGAGCTGAAAACCATCTTTTGCTCCCGTCTGCGCGTTATTGACGCGTATCTTTCTTATATTGAAGGCAGGTTCGCCGCCAGACGAACTCTATAATCCGAAAATCGAAGGGTTTTCCGGGAACCGGCCAGAGACAGCTTTTTCCGTTTCTCCGGGAAAAATTTTACTTTCACATCTGTCTTTCTTATTATAAACGGTAACGCCGTTTTTTCAAACCCTTTTTATTTTTCAACTTCCCTATTGACCGTTTTGTTTGAATCATGTATAGTTTAGGTGTATTTTGTGTAAAATTCAATTCTGTCACAGAGCGCTTATGTAACTTCATTGATTTCGTAGAATTTTCCACACAAAAGAGGAGTTAAATATGGATGTTTCATTTTCAGCCTTCCTTCAGGGAATGGCGTCAAATCCGGTCCTGCTGATCACTGTGGTACTTACACTGGGCGTCATTTTCGTAAATGGATGGACAGATGCCCCCAATGCAATTGCCACCTGTGTCACCACGCGCTGCATGAATGTCCGTTCTGCCATCATCATGAGTGCTATCTTCAATTTTCTGGGCGTTTTCGTCATGACCCAGATCAACAGTTCAGTCGCTTCCACAATCAGTAATATGGTCGATTTCGGCGGTAATTCAGGAGATGCCCTGGTCGCCCTGTGCGCGGCGCTTTTTTCCATTGTCGTATACAGTGTAGGAGCCTCTTATTTCGGCATCCCTACCAGTGAAAGCCACAGCCTTATCGCCGGCCTGTCCGGCGCGGCAATCGCCATTCAGAGCGGTATCGGCGGCATCAACATGAGCGAATGGGCAAAGGTCCTTTATGGACTGGTACTCAGCCTTGCTCTCGGCTGGGTTTCCGGCTGGGTCATCTGCAAGCTTGTAACCCTGATCTGCCGGGAAATGGACCGACGCAAGACCAACCGCTTCTTCAAGGGTGCGCAGATCTTCGGCGCAGCAGCCATGAGCTTCATGCACGGTGCGCAGGACGGCCAGAAGTTCATCGGTGTTCTGTTTCTCGGCGTTGCCTTCAGCAACGGTCAGAGCAGCGTGGAAGGCGCTCTGATTCCCGTATGGCTGATGCTTCTGTGCAGTATTGTGATGGCTCTCGGAACCAGCGTCGGCGGAGAGAAGATCATCAAATCCGTGGGTATGGACATGGTAAAGCTGGAAAAATATCAGGGCTTTTCCGCAGACCTTTCCGCGGCGCTCTGTCTGCTGTATTCCAGCCTTTCCGGTATCCCGGTTTCCACAACCCATACCAAAACCAGCGCCATCATGGGCGTGGGAGCGGCAAAACGCCTTTCCTCCGTCAACTTCGGCGTGGTGAAGGACATGGTTCTCACCTGGATTTTCACCTTCCCGGGCTGCGGGCTGATCAGCTTCATTATGGCCAAACTGTTCATTGCGATCTTTTAACTTGAAAAGGCGGAAGGCGGCCTTTGGCCGGCTTCCTGGAAGAATCACTTCGTGATTCTTCTCTAATTTAAATGCCGCCTCTCGGCGGCGGAGAAAGAGGAAGATATGGCGAAAAAACAAGACAGTATTTATTTCAACAGCTTTATCAAATGTGCGGATTTCTCCTGTCAGGCAGCGCATATGCTGGAGGAGACGATGGCGGATTTTGATGTGGAGAAAATGGCCGACCGTATGGAGGCAATCCACACTGTCGAGCATTCCGCCGACATGGAGAAGCATGAGCTTCTTAACACACTGATCAAAGCGTTCATCACTCCCATTGACCGGGAGGATATCATGATGCTGAGTCAGAACATCGATGACCTGACGGACAATATTGAAGATGTTCTGATTCGAATCTATTATAATAATATCCGTGAAATTCGTCCTGATGCTCTGGAGCTGATGCGGATTGTATGCCGCTGCTGCGAGGCCGTCAAGGTAATGATGGAGGAATTTGCGGATTTCCGGCACTCCAAAAAGCTTCATGAACAGATCATCAAAATCAATTCCATGGAAGAGGAAGCCGATAAGGTCTACATTGACAGCATGCACAGGCTGCACACCAGCTGCACTGATCCGATGACGGTCATGACCTGGCGTGAGATCTACGCTTATCTGGAAAAATGCGCGGATGCCTGCGAGCATGTGGCAGATATCGTGGAAAGCGTTGTAATGAAAAATTCCTGAGTCATAAAAAACGTATACAGGCCATCCAATCCGCAGATTGGATGGCCCGTTTTATTTCAGTGTTCATTATACATCTATTACCGATTAAACTTTGCACAGATCCCTTACAACCTCTCCCGCCAGGATCAGGCCTGCCGCTCCCGGCACAAACACCACGCTTCCTGGAACGGCGCGGCGGCCGGAAGCGGATGTCTGTGTTTTTTCTTCCGGCAGGGCAGCCTTCCCGCTGCCCGCTCCCGGCTTTATGGCCTCCTCTCTGGAATACACCACCTTGAGCCGCTCCACCCCTCTGGCCTTCAGCTCCCGGCGCATCACGCGTGCGAGCGGACAGACGCTGGTCTGATAAATGTCGGCGACCTCAAGCCGGGAAGCGTCCAGCTTGTTGCCCGCTCCCATGCTGCTGATGACAGGGACTCCAAAGCGGCGCGCGCGCAGAATCAGCTCCAGCTTGGCCGTTACCGTATCCACCGCATCCACCACATAATCCAGACCGCTGAAATCAAATTCCTCCGCGTTCTCCGGCAGGAAAAAGCATTCCCTCGTCTCCACCTCCGCATCCGGATTGATGGACAGAATCCGTTCCTTCATAACCTGCGTTTTATATCGTCCCACTGTATCCAGCGTGGCGATGATCTGACGGTTCAGATTAGACAGTGCGACCCGGTCGCTGTCCACCAGCAGAAAATGGCCCACGCCGCTTCTTGCCAGCGCTTCCACCGTATATCCTCCCACGCCGCCGATTCCGAATACCGCCACGCGGGCTCTTTCCAGACGTTCCACGCCTTCCTCACCCAGAAGAAGTGCCGTTCTTGCAAACTGTTCTTTCATTCAAATCCTCATTCCGGAGCGTAACGACGAGGCGATGCCTAAGGGCAATTTGTGACGCTCCGGCACATAATTGCAACAAAGCGAAGCTTTGCTGTAAAAAATAGGCCATCGGGCTTATTTTTTACATTATCTCCTTCATCCCGGCTTTCTCCGATATTTCGCCGGTGTTGTACCCGTAACCTGTTTGAACTGCCGATAGAAATGCACGGTTCCGGTATATCCGCACAGTCCTGCCACCTGCTCCATTGTCAGATCGGTTGCTGTCAAAATATATTTGGCATAGTCCACCCTCATCCGGATCAGATCCTGCTGAAAGGGCACGCCGAAGCAGTCCGTATACAGGTGCTGAAAATAGGAGGGACTCACGCCAATTCTTCCTGCGCACTCTCTGATATCGTGCTTTTGAATGATGGAGTTCTTCAGCTCCATCCTGAGTGCCTGCAGCTTCTCCCGATAAGGATTCGGCGTTTTTTCCGGCATACCATCCTCAAAGGACGCGAACAGATGATTAAACAGCACAGTAAACAGAGCATCCACATTCTGCTGCGCATATCTGTCCGGCGCAAAGGAGGTTTCCCACAGAATCTGACGGATAAGAGCGGTACAGCTGCCCGGGTCCCGCACTGGAAAAGGCCGGTTCGCGATACGTCTCAGCTCCCACAGTCTGGAATCCTCCTGGGCTTCAAAATGGAGCCAGTCATCCTGATACTCTCCTTCCGGATTTCCATAAGAATAGGGCGTACCGGGTGCAAATATTACAACATGGCCCGGAAGAACCGTATAGCTTTTTCCGTCGATTTCAAATTCACCGCAGGACCTGATCTGAAGGAGTACATAGTTTGGTAACCCCTTCGGCCGGGACATATGAAAGGTGCCGGGATGTGCGGCGCCGCATCCTCCCTGTATTGCTCTGTACATCCTCTTCCTCCGCCGAATACACCCCTTCTCAGTCCGGAAATACTGACGCCTGTTTTTCTTAAGAAAGCTTCGTTGTCAGACGAACTATTAAATCAAAAGAGGCCAAAGGCCTGATTCCTGTGCCGTTTTCCATTCTGATAACAGGATCCGTTAGTTTTTCCATATTATAGGCTATTATTTTTTTTTAGTCAATATTATACAATGAACGCGTGAAAAGAGATGCCGCTCTGTTTATTCGTCCAAATATACAGCGCTTTCATATGCGGCATGAAATGTTAGAATACGATTTGAATGCCGCCTCACGGCGGCGGAAAGGCGGGAAAAGCAGAGCTTTTCCCTGGAAATTGGCCTTGCGGCCAATTTCTTTACGATTTGAGTGCCGCCTCACAGCGGCGGAAAGGCGGGAAAAGCAGAGCTTTTCCCTGGAAATTGGCCTTACGGCCAATTTCTTTACGATTTGAATGCCGCCTCACGGCGGCGGAAAGGGGTAGAAATGGTTACTGTCAACATCAATGAAAAGGAATGGCTGGAAGGGGTTTATGAGAAAATCTGCGCGAAGATGCTGGCTACGGCGGAGCGGAATCAGCACAAAATCCCCTACACTGCGGAGGACGGTGTTTTTGATGATCAGGCAAAGACGAATCCCTGCTGGTGGACCAACGGATTCTGGGGCGGCATTCTGTGGCAGATGTATCACGCTACTAACGAGGAGCTGTATCGGAAAATGGCCGGGGAAGTGGAGGACACTCTGGATCTCTGTCTGATGGACCACAGGGGAATGGATCACGACAGCGGGTTCCGATGGCTTCCCACCTCCGTTGTCAACTACCGGCTGACCGGAAATGAGAAGTCCTATAACCGGGCACGACTGGCTGCAGACAACATGGCCGGCCGTTATAATCCGGCGGGACAGTTTATCCGCGCATGGAATGACTGGGGAGATGGCCAGAAAACCGGCTGGGCGATTATAGACTGCATGATGAATCTGCCGCTCCTGTACTGGGCCTATGACCAGATCAAGGATCCCCGTTATCTGAGGATCGCCACAGATCATGCGAATACGGCAATGAAATATTTCATTCGTCCGGACGGTTCCGCGAAGCATATTGTTGAATTTAATCCGGAGACCGGAGAATATGTCTGCTCCTATGGAGGACAGGGCTATGGCCACGGTTCCTCATGGACCAGAGGACAGAGCTGGGCTCTCTATGGCTTTACGCTGAGCTATATCCACACGAAAAATCCGGAATATCTGGCCTGCGCCAAGAGGGTTGCAAACTATTTCCTGGTGAATACACCGGATTCCAATCTGGTTCCCGTGGACTTCCGTCAGCCGGCCGACTGTGCGCTTGAGGATTCCACTGCCGCCGCGATTGCTGCCTGCGGCCTTCTGGAAATTGCAAAATACGTCGATGGAAGAGAGCAGAAAATCTATCATGACGCCGCCGTATCTCTTCTTTACACGCTGGATGCCAGCCGCTGTGACTGGGATGTGAGCCGGGATTCCATCGTTCAGAAATGTACTGCTGCCTTCCATGATGAAAAGCATGAGTTCCCCATCATTTATGGAGACTATTACTTCATCGAAGCCATCTGGAAGCTGACCGGACACGAGATTTTTATCTGGTAAACAACTTTTCATGCCGGAAAGATACATCTATAATATATACGCCAGTGGATGCCCCGTTCCTTCGGTGCATCCCTGTTGGCGTGTAAGCCCTTTTCAACAGGGCAGGAAGGAGAATCATATGGCATTTAAGCCTCAGACACTTGATTTTGAAAAAAGTCCCTTTACCGGACTGGTGCGGGAAAGCTGGATTGAAGCGGGGAAATACCTGCTGGACGGAATTTTTCAGAATATCGCCCGTTTCGAAGATCCCGTGGTGCTTCCCAGAAAGGAAACTGAGATCACCTATCCTCATAAAAACGCGTCCGGGGATGCGTTGGAAACAGAGAAAAAAGCGGAAATGTTCGAAGGGCTCGCCAGAAGCTTTTTTATCGCGGCCCCTCTGATCCACGACGATCCGGAACTGACCATCCGCGGCTATTCCATGAAGGAATACTATAAAAGCCAGGTGCTCCGCACCTGTACGCCCGGGGATCCGGTATCCGCAGGAACCTACGAGCAGCTTCAGGAAATAAACGGACATCAGCCCTTCCGGGCCTATCAGCAGACGGTGGAAACCTGTGCTCTGGTCATCTGCCTCTGGATCTGCCGCGAGGAAATCTGGGCCTCCTATACGAAGGAGGAAAAGGACACCATCGCCGCGTTTCTGACGGGCTTTGCCCATGCCAGCACCGTACCGCAGAACTGGCGTCTTTTCAATATGCTGGATATGGCGTTTCTGCATATGGAGGGCTATCCGATCGAAGAGGACATCATGCTGGACCACGCTCAGGCGGTGCTGAATTTTTATGTGGGGGACGGCTGGTACCGGGACGGCCACTCCTTCGACTACTATTCCTGCTGGGCCTTCAACGTATACGCTCCCATCTGGAATCAGTGGTACGGCTATGAGAACGCGCCCGATATCGCCGCCCGTTTTGAGGAGCATTCCAACAAACTGATGGAAACCTATGCGGATTTCTTTGACAGAGACGGCTTCACCAACATGTGGGGCAGAAGCAATATCTACCGGAACGCTGCCACCAGCGCCTTTGACGGAAACCTGTTTTTGAAAAATCCGGCGGTGGACCCCGGACTTGCCAGAAGAATCTCTTCCGGTTCGCTGATGCAGTTTTTATCCAGGGACGACGTGCTGTATAAGGGAGCCTTCACCCTTGGCTTCTACGGACAGTTCTCCCCGCTAGTGCAGGGCTATTCCTGCGCGGAATCCCCCTTCTGGATGGGAAAGGCCTTCCTGTGTCTGCATCTTCCCGCAGACCATCCCTTCTGGACCGCGAAAGAGAACAACGGAACCTGGGAAAGCCTGAAGCCCGGCGAGGTAAAGGATACCGCCCTGAACGGTCCCGCTCTGTGCTTTACCAACCACGAAGCGAACGGGGAGACCATCCTTCGTACCGGAAAGGTGGTAAAGGCGCCGGATGATATCCATGGCATGTGGAATTATGGAAAGCTTTCCTTCAACACCAAATATCCCTGGGAATCCACTCCCGTTCCTCAGGATGAAAGTCCTGTCCAAAAGGGCGAAGTGGAGGCTCAGCAGTACGTGCTGAAGGATGTGACCACCGGTACGCTTCAGAATCCCAACGTCATTTTCTGGAGCGGAGAAAAAGACAGCATTCTGTACCGCCGGGAATATTTTAACTTTCATCTGCAAACCGAAGAGCACTGGATCCAGGCCATGAACCTTGCAGACTTCCCGGTTTCCTGCGGCATCATGCGGGTGGACCGTCACAAGCTGCACCGCAGGCCCGTGACCCTGACGCTGGGCTCCTACGGCTTCCCGGACAACGGCACGCAGATCATCCGCTGCGATGCAGAAAATGAGGTTTACGCTTCCCAGGTCTTCTACCTTTCAGGCGGCACACCCAAAACTGCCAGGGCCATCATCCTGAAGGGAAAGGACTCTCAGGGCAAGGACAGGCAGATGGCCATGACGGTCTATGACGGCTGGGAGGCACTGGATCTGGTCACCAGCCAGGGCACCAATCCGGATTCCGACCGGTCCATCGTTCTTTACGCCTCTTCCACCTTTAAAAAGCAGTATGGAGGCTATGAACCCTATGTGATGATCTCCCAGGTCATCACAAAGGAAAACGCGGAGGACTTCACCGATGAGGAGCTTTTCCCCATTCGTTCCATTTCCTACGAGGATATGAAGAAGACCGGCGCATACGGAACCGTCACCATCGAGCTGAAGGACGGGACGGTCCGCAAGGTGAATTTTGATGGAATAGAAGGACATATGACGCTGTAAGGCGTTGACCGAAGGCGGCCTGGACAGGCCGCCTTTCCTCTCCTATTCTCTGCGCAGGATCCCGTGATCCTCCAGCAGTTTTTCCACTACCGTTCCATGCAGAAAATGGAGCAGAGGCTTTTTCAGGGCAGTAAGCGGCCCCGGAAGTTCGATATCCAGCGGAGATTTTCCATCCATCAGCTTCACGGAGGCATCCAGCAGATCACGGATATCATACACACTTCCCCACACCTCCGGCACGCCCCGATCCACGCCCAGCAGTCCGTATACCGCCTCCATGGCTGTCCGTACCGAATACTCGGTGGTAAAGACCGTATCTCTGGGTGTCTGGGCAAACTGGCCGAGAAAAGCGAAGTTCACACAGCCGTCAGGAATCACATCCGGACGGTCTCCTTCCCTACGCGGCATGAAAAACGCGGTGATATATGGCATCATGGTGGGTACGCAGACCGCGCTGTTTTCGGCAAGCTCCGGAATCTGCTCCACCGGAACGCCGATATGATACAGCCATTCCTGCGTAATCTCCATTCCGGTGCAGTCCTTCATCGGCTTTTTCACGAAATCTCCGGGAACATCCGTAAACAGTCCATAGACCCAGACGCAGACCTGTTCCGGATTCTGTTCCTTAAACTGTCCCTGGCGATTGATGGTCCAGCTTAAGAGCCAGGAAGAATCCTGACAGCTTACAATCCCTCCCGTCACTACTTTTCCGCTCCGGGGATCCCGTTTGCAGATATTGGTGATATAGGGAATAATTTTGTCGTCCAGCGTGGTTACAGTGGCGGATTCCCAGTTGGTTTTCGCAATATCGGAGCAGAATTTCTCCGGTCGTCCAAAGGCCGGGTCCTGCTTCGCGATATTCTTCCAGAGATTCCAGCAGCCGCTGGTTTTCACCTCCGCATCTCCGTTCGGGGCATGATGCTGATCTCCGTAAATGGTCCCTTCCGTACAGCTTCCGTTGGTCACGAATACCAGGTCCTTCTCCGTCAGAAGAATCCCCTTTTCCACGCCGTTTTCCCGGCACTCGATGGCTGTTGCAATTTTTCTGCCGCCTCTGTGCTCAAAAAGTACGTTTGTCACCTCTGTGTTGAACCGGAAATCCACTCCCGCATTTTCCAGATATCTCTGCATGGGAAGAATCAGGGATTCGTACTGGTTGTACCGGGTGAATTTCAGCGCGCTGAAGTCCGGCAGGCCGCCGATGTGATGAAGGAATCTCTGAAAATACAGCTTCATTTCCAGTGCGCTGTGCCAGTTTTCAAAGGCAAACATGGTTCTCCAGTACAGCCAGAAAGTGGAGTCAAACACTTCATCGTCAAACACGTCCTCTATGGTCTTGTCATACAGCTCCTCGTCTCTGGTCATGAAAAGCTTCATGATTTCCATACAGCCCTTCCGGCTCAGACTGAATTTTCCATCCGTATGCGCGTCCTGTCCCCGCTTTTGCGTGGCCCGGCAGAGAGAATAATTGGGGTCATGCTTATTCAGCCAGTAAAACTCATCCAGCACCGATGCGCCCGGAATCTCCAGAGAGGGAATGCTTCGAAACAGATCCCACAGACACTCGAAATGATCCTCCATCTCCCTTCCTCCCCGCATCACATATCCGCGGGTCGGGTCGTTGATTCCATCACAGGCTCCGCCCGCAATATCCATGGCTTCCAGAACATGAATGCGCTCTCCAGGCATCTGTCCGTCACGCACCAGAAAACAGGCCGCCGCAAGGGATGCCAGTCCGCTCCCCACAATATACGCGTTTTTCTCCTCCACGCCCTCCGGCTTTTCCGGCCGGGCAAAAGCTTCATAGTTACCGCTGCTGTAATAGATGCCCTTGCTGTTTCTGGCATTCTTTCCCAGTTCTGTGTTTCGCCAGGCGCTTTGGACAGAGGCAGCCTGCTGTGCTTTCTTCTGTGCATTTTCCCTTGACTTTTTTACCGCAAGCGCCGCTGCTCCTGCACCCGCAAAAAGCACCGATGCCGTGCCAAGCTTCGTTCCCTTTTTTGACATATCAAACCATCCTTTCCAGATATCATAAGCGGTTGTTTTGTTTCTATCCGTATCATAGGACGGCTCTGAACTCTTTTCCATTTACAAAAAGGGGGCGGTGATAAAAAACTTATCATCCGCCCTCATCTGATAAAAAATTCCGTATGGAATTTGTGATATTCCCCTTCATCACTATACTGATCCTGTCCGTGATCTCCTGATAATCCTCCTTCATGCCCGTTCTGACCCAGTCCAGCATGACGCCCACGAAGCTGTATTTATAAAAATCGGCAATGAACTCCTTTTCTTCCTCAGAAAGACCGGTTCCGACCGCCTTTTCCTCCACCACGCCACGGATCAGCGCACGCGTGAGCTGAAACAGATAATTTTCAATCTGTTCCCTGCTGACTGAACGATAGACGTTCAGAATAAAGGGCTTGTTTTCCAGCACCGCTTCAAAAATCTGTTCCAGTCCCTCCTGCCAGGTGTCGTAGGTCTTTTTCCCCTGGAGCGCTCTTTGTGCGTCCTCCAGACAGACCCACTCCACCAGATCATAGATGTCCTTAAAATGATAATAAAAGGCCATCCGGCTGATGCCGCAGTCCGCAGTCAGGTCACTGATGGTGATCTTATCCAGCGGTTTCTGAAGAAGCAGCTTTTTCAGGGACGCTTCCAGGTCATATTTCGTTCTGTTCGGCATAATTCCTCCAGTTTCCTTTTCCGCCATCTCCCGCACAGTCCGGAACGTTATTCCTCTCTGCCGTCATAGTCAAAGGGCAGAAACTCGGATGTGCATACCAGTGGGAAATCCGTCGCTTCATAATAAACGGGCAGAACTTTTTCCTCATCTCCCACGTTGGCTCCGCAGATCCAGTAAGAGCTGTCACTTCTTCGGATCACCGTATTCTCCATGGCCCGCGGGTATTCTCCATTAAATTCCTCTATACTGTCACAATCCACATTTTCTTCCATTCTGCCCGTCCAGACCATTTCCACGCCATCGGCAGCCTTCAGCGGCTCAGAAATCAGCGCCGGCCCTTCCACGCCGCAGTTTCCGGAATAATTGTAGCCCCTGGTCCAGACGGTTCCATCCTTCAGAAGTGCGGCATGATTGAAAAAGCCTCCCGTGATCCAGACCGCATTCTCCAGGACTTTTTCCGGTTCCTTTCGGAAATCGTATCCACCGCTTTCATACCACACCAGCCCCCATATCCACACAGAACCGTCCGAAGTCAGGCAGGCCACATCATACCTTCCGCAGCAGGCGTATATCACATCCGTGAACAGGAGCACCGGCTCCGTGAAAACAAATTCCTTACTGTTCGCAAGCATCATTTCTGAAAAGGCTTCTCTTCCCAGCAGCGCTCCGGTGGCGGCCATTCCGCAGCCGTACAGCTCCCCGTCTTCCGTCAGCCAGATCACGAATCCGCTCTGGGAATCATCCACATGCACCACATTTTCTGCAATTTTCACCATTTTCGAATGGAACTCCACATCCTGCGTTCCCTGTCCGAGCTGGCCGTAATTATTATTGCCGCAGCCCCAGAGAACGCCGTTCTCATCGATCCGGTACAAATTCGAGGGATCTCCGATATTGGTTGTATAATGATCCCGGACATCGATGGAAACAGAAAATGCTTCAGAAGCGGTTTCTGTTTCGGGCACCTCTTCGGTTTCTGCAGCTACAGTATTTTCCCCAGAGGCTGCTTCAGATGCGTTCTCTTCCTGCAGCGTGCCATCCTGCGCACTCCCGCTGTTTTCACAGGCTGTCAGAAGGAGCCCTGTTATTACCGCCATCAGTATCAGCCATTTTTTCACTCTTTCTCCTCCGATTCGTCCCGCCGGGAGTTCCCAGCGCCTCTTTCATTTCCGTCTGCTGCAGATTCATGATTACAGTCAGACAAAATACCCTGTTCTTCTCATCAATCAGCACCTCTCCGGAATAACGTTCCGCCGTCCTTTGTATCGATTTTAACCCATATCCATGCCTTTGGGAATCCTTTTTCGTGGACAAAAGCTCCCCGGCTTCGGAATGCTTCAGATCGTGCGCGTAGGGATTTTTTACGACCAGAATCAGGGCATCCTTTTTCACTCCCATACGAATCTCAATCCTCCTGTCCTCTTCCGGGCAGGCTCCGGCAGCCTCGATGGCGTTATCCAGAGCGTTTCCCAGCACAATGCCCAGATCACACTGATCAACGGGGAGCTTTTCCGGAATAAAAATCCGCAGGACAAAGCGGATTCCGCATTCTCTGGCGGCGGCATACTTGAAATTGATCACCGCATCCACAACCGCATTCCCGCTCCGGGATATGGAATAGCCGTTGTCGTCAGATTTTATGATCCGGTTCAGACTCTCAACCGCATTTTCCCTCTCGCCCGATTCCACACACTCCCGGATTACCACAAGCTGATTCGCCAGGTCATGCCTTTCCCTGTGAAATTCCTCCGTGAAACGGCTCTGCTCGTTGATCTGATTGGCGATGAAATCCAGCTGGCGTATGTAGGCAGTCTGTTCATTCTCCTGCCGGAAAAGCTGGATGAGCTTCAGATAAATTTCGAAAACGAGGATGTTGATGAGAAGGAGAATGCCAAAGGAAATAAAAGAAAAAACAAAGTTGACTTCCTGGCTGATCATTTGGAATTGATTATACATAACAAAAATGCTGCCGGCCGGGATAAAAAGCAGAAGGATATTGTAGCGCAGGGCAATGTCACTTTTGCCGTTCTTTTTTATAATTATCCGAAGCAGAAAGACAAGGAAAACAACTATCATTTTAGATAGTGTTTCCCCTATGTCGTACCGGCTTCTTTCATCCATACTTAATCCGCTCATAAAGCTTATGACTATCATTTCCGCTCCGGCCCAGATCACATACAAAAAAGCAACAATCAGCAGTTTCTTGATGCCTGCTTTTTGATAACATATTGCTGAAACCATTGTCAAAGTAATGATAACTCCCAGAAGAAGCCTTCCGTTTCCGTACTGATCCCGAAATTCCACAACAGCCTGAAAAGCGATCAGAATTCCCCAGGAAATCCAGGAAAGCACCGTCCACTTCCTTTTTTCAAAAAATGTCCCAAGAACCCTGTATATGATCCAGACGGTCGAGATCAAAAGCATCAGGTTCAGAATGCTTTTTCCGACTTCATACATCGATTTCCCCTCCCAGCAGCCTCCCGTACTCTCTGCCAAAATCCTTCCGCCTGTCTTCAGCGATCGGAAGAACCGTGTGGTTAACCAGTCTGACCTCTGATTTACTCCTGGACCGGATGAAATGATAGTTGACCAGATAGGACTGGTGGATTCTCAGGAAAGGCACCTTTCCTCCCTGCAGCTTTTCAGCCACATCTGACAGCTTTCCATTAAAGAAGGCGGTTTCCCCGTTCTTCATATGAATCCATATTTTCCTGCCGCGGCTCTCAAAATACAGAATTTCCTTGCAGGGAAGCTTAAATTCCTCTCCCCGATAAGTATATACAAAATAATGGCTCTTTTCTCCCACCTTACGGACAGCCCTGAAAAAGGTCTGTACGAATTCTTCCTTCTCAAAAGGCTTTTTTACAAACTCAAATACATCCAGACGGAACAGCTCCATCAGGTACTGGTCATAACCGGATACAAAAATCAGAAGTACATTGTCGCCCAGCTTCCTGATCTGCTCTGCTGCCGAAATCCCGTTCCCATTCTGCATATGGATATCCAGATAAAGTAGATCATAGCAGGTCCCCCGACGCACTTCCTCCAACAGCGTATTTCCGCTGTAAAACACCTCTACGCCTGCCGGAATTCCTTCCGTCCGACAGGTTTCAAGGATGAACTCCTCCATCCGGGCCGCAATGACCGTTTCATCGTCGCATATTCCAATCTGAAGCATCATTTCCTCCAAAATGCCGGACGAATTCTATCCGGTATCTGTCATCATCAAAGTAGATCGTCATTTCCCGACCGCCTCTGCCCGCAGGGAATACCGTCACTTTCATTCTTTTCCCATTTCTGCCTTCCGGCATATCAGCTTCCTCAAGAATCTTTCTCTTCATGGTTCTGTATTCGCTCTCCGGCAGAAGCATCGAGAGGCTGATTGCAAATTCAGGTGAAAAGGGTTCATACCTGAAATACCGCCAGGTCACATCCGAAGCGGACGCAGGGATGCCGCAGGGCAGAAAAGAGTGGATCTCATCCACATATTTTCGAAAATATTCATCCGGTATGGGGTTCTGCCTATGGAAGAAAAATCCCACGGCCACTGCCAGAAAAGGCAGCAGGGCAGCCGCACCGGCCGTCAGAATCACAGCTGAAATGATCCGCCGGGCAGTTCCCGCTTCCTCCATTCCCGTTTTCTCCCTTTTTTCTCCAAAAGCTTTTCCCTCCGCGCTCTCTCAGGCCGGTTCTGTTTCCGAAGCGTCGGACATTTCTGTCCCGGCAGACTGCCCGGTTTTCAGAACAGCCTGTTCCGGCATAGTCTGCTCCGGCGCTTCAGAAAATGCGGTCCCGGTTTCATTTTCTTCTTCCATAGAAGAATCCATGAACTCCTTCATGTAATCTGTTCTATTATATCAGCTTTTTACAGAATCTACTTATCTGCTGTTAGGGAAACGGGATAATCTGTCATATTTGGTTCCATTCTCTAATAACGAGTTCCTGTAACACTTGTAAAGCTTTTTCCCGTCTGCTCTAGTGACGCCAGCAGATGTTTTAAAAAAAGCTTCCTCATATAGCAGTCAGAACTGCCCCCTTATAAATCCATGGTTTATGGCCTGCTTAACAGCTGTCACACTTCGTACCAATGAGGATGCGGAACAATGGCATTATATCCGGACGCAGCAGGATGTCGATGCGCTGACGGAGCTGTTCGTGGGCTTTCACGATCCCAGGCTGGACCGGCTGACCTATGAAGAGGAATGCGGAAAAGCGAAGCTGACAGCCCGCTTTGATAACTCAGGCTGGTTCGGCATTATCGAACTGCGCTTTGAAGGGCTTCTTGCCCTGAATCTGCGCCCTCCTCTGGAAAACTGCTCCAGAGAAATATTCTCCGCCACGCTTCTTTTCCGGAGGAATCTGTTTTCCGGGCGGATGACGAACTCACAGAGGAAAATCCTTCCGGCCAGTGCACCTGGATTAAGGCGCTGAATCTGAAGTGGCGTCAGGTAAAACAGCCGGTCTACGCACCACCTTTTCCGGCGCTTCTTTAGCCTGTCACCAATACGTATAAATGGAAAAACTTTCCTCTTCCTGTTCCCAACCATAGTTAAGCGGCAGATATTCTGTAGGGAATGCAATCTCCCACCGATTCTGAAACTGGAGAAACACATAGGCAATCCGGTTGTCGTCCAGAAGCAGCGCATATTCCCAGCAGTGATTATCCGCATAAATTGTCACCAGAGCCGGCCACCTAAATTTTTCTTCATCCAGCTGCAGATCTGGTCCTGTATCCAAATAAACCTCCTGTATCCAGGAAAGACGCGCAAGTTCCTGTTCATAGGCATCATTATCATAGCTGCATTCCAGATATATCTGAGCGGAGGGGTCAAAAAGCGTATCCTGATAAAAATAAAAATACTCCTCCGCCTGCGCGCCCTCAGGAATGGTCTCAGGGAAAATGTACAGCCTGCTGTATCCCCGAAAGCCTTCAAACTCCCCATAGTCCCCGATATCCTCGGTATAGGTGCCCTCCCCCTCAAAGAACAGACGGATCAGGCTGATTCCCGGACCGAAAAATGCCAGGATGCAGGTCAGCCCCAAAAGCAGAAGGAGAAAAGGCGCGGCTGCGATCTTACTGATCCGGACCCGGCTGTCCGCCCGGAGAATCTCAGTGAGCCTGCGCTTCACACCCTCTCTGTCCCCTGACCAGGAGTTGATGAATGGGTTCTGCCGCTTCCGCGCCTTATTCGCCCCTGTCATTTCCATAACCGCCAGAATACTTTCACAGTATGCCTTCCGGTCTTCCGGACTTCTCTGCTCCGTCGCCGCCCTGTCACACAGATATTCCCGGGCCCTTTCGATTTTACCAAAAAACAGGGCCACCACCGGGTTAAACCAGTGAACGCTCTGCGCCAGAAGCAGAAGAAGTCTGTACCAGTTATCGAAACGGCGCGCATGAACAATTTCATGACGGAACACATCCTCCAGCGCCGCCGCATCTGTCAGGCCCTCCGGCACAATGATCATCTGGGAAAAATATCCGATTCCAAACGGAGAGGATATTCCCTCAAGCCGTTTTACCCGGATATTTATTCCATAGCGCAGCTCATTTACGCAGCGCCGGTAAATCCCGTTTTCCGCCTCCGTCAACGGCTTTCCTCTCCGGGAAATGAGAAACCGCAGCCTGAAGTACCCGGCGAAGCGATAAACGATCAGAAAGAAGCAGACCGCAAACCAGATCCATGCCGCCGCAGAAAGGATATCCGCAGAAAATCCCGTGCTTTCTTCTGTCAGCGCTTTCGCCTGCCGCGTCAGCCATGCACCGGCTGATTCCCCCTGTCTCTGCCCGTCTTCCTGCGCTTCCAGCTTCTCCCTCTCCTTTTCTTCCAGATATTCCTCCCGCCGCTGTTCCAGAAGGGTTTTCGGCAGCTCCATCTGCATCCCTTCCGGAAATGTGATCGTATATGGAAGCGGAACCGGCAAAAAAAACAGCAGCCTCAGCCCCACGAAAATTCCCACCGTCCAGGTAAGCGCGCTGATCCACCTCCGGTTCACCACACGGCAGACCAGACAGAACACTCCGATAAAAACCGTTGTAAAAAAAGATACCGACAGCATATTCAGAAATAGAATTTTCATTTTCCCCTCCCTGCTACTGTGACTTCTCCTCAAATTCTTCCACAAACCGCTTCAGTTCTCTGATGTCCTCCGCGCTCAGCCTGTTTTTGTCATACAGACAGTTCACAAATTTCCCCACGGAGCCTCCAAAAAATCTGCCGAGCAACGTTTCTCCCTCCTGCTCCATATAATCCTCCTTTTCCACGAGCGGACGGAGCATTTTGTATTTTCCCTCCTTCCGAAACGCCAGGAATCCCTTTTCCTCAAGGCGGTTCAGATAGCTGTGAAGCGCTCCCATGGTGATCTTCTTCTGTCCGTTCAGCGCTTCCCATACCTCATTAACGCTCATCTCTTCCCCGTTTTTCTCCCACAGAATGAGCATCACTTCCAGTTCTGATTCCGGTAATTTTATCATATCTCCCTCATTTTCTGCCACCGATGGGCGGCCTTCCTATGTCTATATTTTATGCTTTTGCATATTATAAGTTTTTCTCATGACGCTGTCAAGAGCATACGGTATCCTGTGTCGTGCAGCGGTATTCTGTATTGTGCGGCACATCGTTCTATTTCCGGCACTGTCTTCAAGATTTTTTCCCATTATCTGTGTTTTTTCTTGCCTCAGCCGCCGGTTCGTATTAATGTAGATACACAGACAACAGCCGGAGTTCATGTTTCGTTTTTGCAGGAAAATCGATATGTTTCCCCTGTCAGCATAATGGAAGCTGAATTCTTCTGTTCCCATCTTTATGATTCATCTTTTTTCTATCATTTTCACCCGTTTCAGGTACATTTTTCAGACGAATGCTTTTTCATATATCCGTCTTTGTCGCTTTTTCCGCCTGTTGCGCTGTATCGGCCCCCCATTATAACGGCAGAAGATTCATATGGTTTTCCGGAAAGGAGTATCTTGGAAGACCGGAAAAGAAAAAAGGCCTCTGTTCCCGGCCCCACCACCACGAAAACCGCACCAGACCGCGTTCAGCAGGCAGAGGACCTAGCCCTGAAAAATGCGGCCGCCTTCTTCGGCAACGCACTTCTGAAATATCCGGGGATTTCTCAGAGTGCCTCGGCTGTCATGCCCACAGAAATGATCCGCCTGGAGGTCCGGCACATGTATGAGGACTTTAATTTCCAGACTGCCGACGGCGCATGGCTGCATTTTGAATTTGAGAGCGAAACCCTTTCTCTGGCGGATCTGAAACGGTTCCGGGAGTATGAAGCGACCACCAGCCGTACCCATGAGGTAGCCGTTACCACCTGCGTCCTTTGCAGCGCCGGACAGAACAGCGTGAAAAATTCATTTCACGAGGGCATCAATACGTATCGGGTAAAACTGATCCGTCTGAAAAGGACATCGGACATGAGTGTCTGACACGGATGCAGGCGCTGCTGTATGTTTTTGCGGGGAAGTTTTTAAACAAAGATGACTTGCAGAAAGTAAAGGAGGAAGGTTGAAAAACGCGCTCGATAGCGCATTTTTCAACCTGGATTTGTGCCGAAGCGTCACAAATTCTGTGATCGCAGCGCCGAATTGGAGATTCGGCGCGCGTGCTTCAGCGTAAAATGCTTCAACAAAGAGGTGATTTCCATGACGATTCTTGGCGAGATGCTGGTGAAAGACGGGCTCGATCAGGGCATTCGGGAGGGTTTGCAGCAGGGCATCCGACAGGGAATCAGACAGGGCGAGGAGAAGCTCGGACGTCTGATTCAGCTTCTGATTCAAAATTCCCGTTCTGATGAAATCAGCAGAGCGGTAACAGACAGGCAGTATCAGGAAGCGCTGTATCAGGAATTCGGCCTGTAGGCCAGATAGGGGAAGTTCCTTCCCCTATCCGATCATGCGATGCGCACAGCTATCGGCCGTTTGCCGGGCTTATCGCCCAAAATCCTGCAACTCTCTGAGAACGTTTTCCTTCTTT
>DXHY01000059.1 GCA_019113175.1 Candidatus Eisenbergiella stercoravium
AGGAAAATGATCGGACCTGTTGCAAGAACGGCGTTCGCCATTTTTACACTTTCCGTAGGAATATCCGCCAGCGTTATGAACTGTCCCGCTACGGAATTTCTCAGAGCATCCGTCTTATTCACGATCTCATACAGCGTATACTGCAAAGGCTTTACCGCCACTCTGGAGCTCAGGAACAGAGAGGACTGATACCATTCGTTCCAGTAGCCCAGCGCCAGGAACAGGCCGATGGTCGCAAGCGCCGGCTTCAGCATCGGAAGGATCAGCGCGGTGAAAATCTTCATGTCACCCGCTCCGTCGATCTTTCCGGATTCTGTAATCTCATGCGGAATCGCCTTTACGAAGTTTTTCATCAGGATGATCAGCCAGGGCGACATCAGCAGGGGCAGAAGCACCGCGAAATAACTGTCCATCAGATGATAGGTATTGGTCATCAGCAGGTAATAGGGTGCAAGTCCTGCTGAGAACAGGCTGGTAAAATATACATAAAACGAAATCGCGTTGCGGAACGGAAAATCCTTTCTCTGTAAGGCATAGCCGGTCATCGCGATGATGGACAGGCCCAGAAACGTTCCCACCAGGGTCATTACGATCGTCAGAAGATAGGACCACCAGATTCCGCCTCCCTTTGCCACCATTTCATATGCCTGCAGGGAGATGTCCTTCGGGATCAGCTGAACGCCCTCTGCCCGGATCGTTGCCTCGCTGGTAAATGACGTGCTGATAATAATGATAAAAGGAATGACACAGGCAAGCGCGTAGATCGTAACGAGGACATATCCAACGCCTCTGATGATCCGGTCAGACATTCCGATCTTTACTTTCGTGCCCGCTACATAACCGTTGTTTTTTGCCATGATGAACCTCCTGCCCTGTTTAGAATAATGAATAATCGGGTTCGATTTTCTTCACGATATAGTTGACAACCATTACGATCACAAAACCGATGATTGACTGATACAGACCCACTGCTGAAGCCGTTGAGAAGTTGAAGTCCGTCATGGTTGCGCGGTATACGAACGTCTCAATAATATCCGTCGTTCCATACAGCAGGGGATTCGTGCCGACGATGTTGTAGAACAGTCCGAAATTACCCTTTACAATTCCGCCCAGAGCAAACAGAAGCAGGATAACGATGGTAGGCCGCAGGGAGGGAAGAATGATGTAGCGAATCTTCTGGAAGCCGTTCGCTCCGTCCACCCTGGCTGCCTCGATGATCTCCGCATCAATTCCCATAATAGAAGCGAAATAAACCACCGAATTGTATCCGGTCTGCTGCCACAGGTAAACGATGACCAGCAGGACGGGCCAAACGTTCGGATCCGCATAGGGCTCCCACTTGGGCAGGCCCAGAGCCGAAAGAACGTTGTTCACAAATCCCGTATCATAGTTCAGCATGTTGAAAACCAGAATGCCGATCAGAACCTGGGAAATGAAATAGGGCAGAAACATCATTGTCTGTGACACCTTCTTGAACCATTTGCACTGCATCTCGTTCAGAAGGATGGCGACAAATACGGCCAGAAGATTTCCCAGAAGGATGAACGCCAAGTTGTAAAGGATCGTATTCTTGGTCAGCTCCAGAAGCTGTCCGGACTGAATCAGGAACCGGAAATTCTCAAGCCCCACAAACGGACTTCCGAAAATTCCCTTTCTCATGTTGTACCTGACGAATGCCACATAGATTCCCGGCAGCGGCATATAGTTAAATGCGAAGAAAAATATGATTGCCGGCAGACACATCAAAAGCAGCACTCTGTACCGTACTACATTCTGAAGGAATGATCTCTTTTTTCCTGCCGGAGCAGCTACGGTACTCTTTTTTGTTTTACTCACACGTTTTCCCTCCTGTTTCCCCAGGCACATTGCAGGCAGATTGTCCAATTAACCTGGTTATTTGTTTGTCGAATTCCTTTTCTGAATCCCGTTTCATAAGTTGATTATAATCGCCGCTCCTGTAAAAGTCAACGTTTTGCACAAAAGAAAAAAAAGTAATTGTATTTTTTGTTTAAACTGTATATTTTAGCTTTCTTATTCCCATCACATTGCCCCTTGATTTATGCATTTTTAATATATTTTTACTGTATAACGTTTTGTTTATGCCGTTTTAAAATTTACAAATTAGAAACCCGTTTCATACCTTTCCACTTTTTACCGTCCCTTTACCATCCGCCTCTTTTTTTCCCGTAGGAAATGTGCCATAATAATGAAGATCATAAAATGATAAAGGAGTAATACGACATGCCTTCCGCTTACGCACACTACCGCTTCGGCCGTCAGGTCTGTCCTCTGCTTGATTCCACTGAAAAGCAGACGATTCTCTCCCGGCCGGAGCCCTTTCTCATAGGCCTGCACGGGCCGGACATTTTCTTCTATCACCATCCGCTCGGTTCCTCCTCCATCAAACAGATGGGACACCGTATGCACGCAGAGCCTGCGGAAACCTTTTTCAGGCCTGCGGCAGAAAGGCTTGCCCTGCACCCGGACCATCAGGCAGGACTTTCCTATTTATACGGTTTTCTCTGCCACTTCACGCTGGATGCCACATGCCACCCTTACGTGGAGTCGCAGGTGGAACGCACGGGAATCGCGCATATGGAGCTGGAGGCCGAATTCGACCGGATGCTGATGATCCATGACGGTCTGAATCCCCTGTCCCATTTTCCCGCAGGACACATCATCCCTTCCCGAAAAAACGCGGCGGCAATCGCTCCCTTTTTCCCTTCCGTCACGCCGGATGAGATTCAGAATACGCTTCAGTCCATGCTCACCTGCAACCGGCTTCTTCTGGCTCCGCATCTTCCGAAACGGCTGCTCATCCACGCCGTATTCGCCATCAGCGGAAACGCGTCCTCCATGCGGGGCGTCATGATTCCCATGCACGCAGACCCCGCCTGCCGGAAGAGCAACGGACGGCTGGGAGAGCTTTATCACAGGGCCCTTCCCCTTGCCGCGGATCTGATCCGGAACTACCGCCTGTTTGTGGAAGGAAGGGAAGAGCTGAGCGATTCTCTCCATCTTACCTTCGGATAAGGCCATATGCATTCGGGAAAAACAAATTAAAAAAGGAGTCTGAACCAATCATGAAATTCCAACTCACCAAACTGGAAAAAGGCTGGATTCTCTATGACATCGGAAATTCCGCCTTCATTCTGATGGTTTCCACCATCATCCCCATCTACTTCAATTATCTGGCGGAAAACGCAGGCATATCCTCTGTAGACTATCTGGCGAGCTGGGGATACGCCGCCAGCGCGGCCACCCTGCTTGTTGCTGTCTCCGGCCCGGTACTCGGCACGCTGGCGGACCATAAGAATTATAAGAAAAGGCTGTTTCTCCTGTCCCTCCTGATGGGCGTGATCTGTTGCGTCCTTCTCGGCTTTGTGACCAACTGGCTGGCCTTCCTGATTCTTTTCGTCATTGCCAGGGTAGGCTATTCCGTCAGCCTGATTTTCTATGACTCCATGCTTCCGGATATTTCCACTCCGGAAAGGGTAGACAGGGTTTCCTCCTACGGTTATGGCCTGGGCTATATCGGAAGCTGTATTCCCTTCGCTGTCTGTCTCGTTCTGGTGCTGGGCGCGGATGCCTTCGTCCTCACCCTTTCCTCTTCCATGATGATTTCCTTTCTGATCGTGGCAGTCTGGTGGTTCGCCGTTTCCGTCCCTCTTCTGAAACGATACAGGCAGACCCATTTTTCCACGGCCAGCGGAAAATCCGCCATTGCAGGAAGCTTTTCCCGTCTTGCCGAAACCTTTCGGAGCATAAAAAAAGAAAAGAGAACCTTCCTGTTTCTTCTTTCCTTCTTCTTCTACATTGACGGTGTATATGCCATCATCGATATGGCAACCGCCTACGGCACCGCTCTGGGGCTGGATACCACCGGGCTTCTGATCGCCCTTCTGGTCACCCAGATCGTAGCGTTCCCGTTTTCCATCCTGTTCGGCCGGCTTTCCGGAAAGTACCGGCCGGAAAAGCTGATCATGGTCTGCATCGCGGCGTACCTCGGCATCGCCATCTTCGCGCTGTTCATGTCTACCCAGCTGCATTTCTGGATTCTGGCGGTCTGCGTCGGCATGTTCCAGGGCGGCATCCAGGCGCTCTCCCGCTCCTACTTTGCCAAGATCATCCCCGCTGAAAAATCCGGAGAATATTATGGAATCATGGATATCTGCGGCAAGGGCGCGTCCTTCCTCGGGACCACTCTGATCGGCATTGTCAGCCAGCTGACCGGAAGCGTTAACAGAGGAATCGGTGTGCTCATCGTGACCTTTACCATCGGTTTATTGCTGTTCATCAAGGCATCCGCCCCGGAAAAGGCCGCCTGAAGCATTTGACGGCGCAAAACGGACAGCAGACAGGCCATCCGGTTCTGTCTGCCGTCCGTTTTTGCATTGTCTCAGTTTTCTCTACGTCTTCCGCCGGCTTTTTACAGTCCGGAACCTTTTACAGTTTGGAATAGCCGTAGCCGTTCACCATCGCATCCAGCTTCTGCTTATTCCGGCAGAACGGGCAGTTGTGCGCTTCATACGCCTGATACCCCGGAATGTCGCTGGTATCGAACATGGACTGTACGGGAATTCCGTTAATGGCCTTCACCGCGCTGAACACGGAGAAGATCGCCTGAATTTTCCCGCCATAGTAATCAATACATTCCAGGCTTCTGCGCAGCGTCATGCCCGTCGTCGTGGTCGCAAGCAGCAGGATGATGTTCTTATTCCGGATCGCGCCCACCAGATTGTCCCGGAAAATCATCTGGTTGTTCATATTGAATTCCGGCGTCACCACGTAGACGGTATTATGCATATTCATGGAAGGGAAATTTCCCTTCTCCAGCTCCTCCGCCACATAGGCGCCGATCACCTCGCAGCCGTCCAGACAGCAGACCGTATCCACCACCGTTTCAACCGGGAGCCGCTGAACAAAGGCCTTTCCCACCGCCGCCGCTTCCGAACGCCTGGTCTTCAGCCCCGTCATATCCACATAATAGTTAATGTGCGAATGGCTGGTTGCAAAATGCCCGGGAATCGCTCTCAGAATGATGTTGTTTCCGGCCTTTGAGTAGAACTTCATCACCTTGTTTTCCATACCCTTTTCCCTCTCCCTTTCCGCCTTTCGGCAAAGCTGCAGTGTTCTTTCATAAGGTTCATTATATATGTTTCGCGCAGTTTTTACAACTTTATCTTTATAAGAGATTTTTTTATGTTGATTATGCACAAATGATGAGAATGCATTTTGTTGAGAATCTCTCTCCATTTCCGACAATCCCTATTCCATTTTTTCACCGATGAGCTATAATGGGGAAGGCAGAACACGGTTCGTGCTGATTTTAATGCCGCCTGTCGGCGGCAGAAAGAGAGGGGCACGAACACGGTTCGTGCCGAAGAATGGCGCAGCCATTCTTCCATAATTTTTATGCCGCCTGTCGGCGGCAGAAAGAGAGGGGCACGAACACAGTTCGTGCCGAAGAATGGCATAGGCCATTCTTCCATGATTTTTATGCCGCCTGTCGGCGGCAGAAAGAGAGGAAATGATGGACGAAATTTATACCGCCCGGCTGAACCGGGTATGTGAAGAGCTGAATAAAAAAGGCCTGGATCAGATGCTGGTCAGTGATCCCTTAAGCATCCGGTACCTGACCGGAGTGTGGGTGCAGCCCTATGAGCGTCTGTATGCCCTGTATGTGCGCACGGACGGAAAGCACTGCTTTTTCCTGAACAATCTGTTTGTGATTCCAGAGGTAGATCTGGAACAGGTCTGGATGTCCGACACGGACGACTGCATCGGCATGGTGGCGGAGCATATCGCAAAATATGGCGCAGACGCTCCTCTTGGCATTGACAAAAGCTGGTCCGCCGGCTTTCTGCTCGGCCTGATGGAGCGAAATCCGAAGGCGAAATATGTGAACGCTTCCTGCTGCGTGGACCGGGTACGTTCCATCAAGGATGCTTATGAGCAGGAAAAAATGCGGGAATCCTCCCAGGTCAATGACGCCTGCATGGAAAAGATCGCAGCCTTTGTGAAGGAAGGAATGACGGAAAAGGAATGTGCGGATCAGGTTCGCGCTCTCTACAAAGAAGCCGGTTGTCCGGAAGGCTTCGATACCATCCTTTCCTTCGGCGCCAACGCGGCCGATCCACACCACGAGCCGGACGATACCCGTCTGAAAGCCGGGGACTGCATTGTGATCGACATGGGCTGCGTAAAGGACGACTACTGCTCTGACATGACGCGCACCTTCTTCTGTAAGGAAGCGCCTGCGGAATACGCGGCCATCCACGATCTGGTCCGTCAGGCCAACGAGAAGGCGGAGAGCATCATCAGGCCCGGCGTGCGTTTCTGCGACATCGACAAAGCCGCAAGGGATCTGATCACGGAAGCGGGATACGGCCCTTATTTCAACCACAGGCTGGGCCATTCCATCGGCCTGCAGGATCATGAGCCCGGTGATGTGAGTTCGGCAAATACCGCCTGTGTGGAAGAAGGCATGACTTTTTCCATCGAGCCCGGCGTTTACCTTCCCGGCAGATTCGGTGTGCGGGTGGAGGATCTGGTTCTTGTAACAAAGGACGGCTGCGAGGTGCTCAATCATGTGGACAAGCACTGGAAGGTGATCGGGTAATTTTTCCTGATTCCTTTCAAAATCAGGATACGGCATTCCGAAGTTCGTCCGATGGCAAACCTTTCAAAAATAATAAAAAAGAACAGTCCTGCATGAAAATTTTTCATGTATGGCTGTTCTTTTTTTAGTCATGCAGGACAGTTTCCAAATATCCTGTAGAATTTCTTTTATACTGTGACCTGAACCGAAAGCCTATCCCCATCCACCTTCAGTTCATCAATTCTGGCACAGCGGGCATCCTCATCCGGAGTATCCTTCGTAATATCCCTTCCATGATAGATAATATAATATTTTCCATTATCATATAGAACACTGTTATGCCCCATTCCCTCAATAAATTCATTTTTGGAAATCAGAGGTGCATAGGTGTGATCATCCGGATATTTCTTCCAGTCCAGTGTCCTCAGATCCGCATCCGGCGCTCCGTGCGCCACACTGTATCCGATAAAATAGGTCGGGTTCTGGTGACATGCGCCTGAATACATCAGATAATGCGTATTTCCCACACAGAAATAAAATGCTCCTTCGATGGTATGCCAGTGCTCACCTTTCTTAAAACGGTCACGCTGATATATCTCTTCATCCATTGTAGGACGGATCAGGCAGACAGGTTTCCCTTCCAGAGTCAGCGGATCCTTCATCTTATCACAGACAATCACCGTTCCTACTCTTTCTGCATCATAAACATTCTGGCAATAGAAAAAATAAAGTCCAGAGGGAGTGAGCACTGTATGCGGATCAATCGAAAACGGGGGCAGCAGATCCTTTACCTTCTTAAACGGTCCATGCGGAGAATCGGAAACTGCGACACGCATGGTCTGTCCATGCTCATCGTTGCTGTCCTCATCCATGCTGGAATAATACATATAGTAAGTTCCGTCAATTTCCAGCACGCAGGGAGCCCAGCAGTTCTTCTGCCCCGTCATATCCAGACAGACTCCCTCATACTCCCATCCATCCATCAGACTGTCACTGCTGTAAAGCTGCGGGCCGGAAGGACCGGTGGCATACATATAGTATCTTCCGTCCTTCGCCTTAATCATATAAGGATCCGGCTGCCCCAGCGGAGCCGTATCGCCCGGTTTTCTCTTATAAAGCTTCATCTCTTCTTGCTCCCCTTTGTTTTTATTTTACAGAACTGTCAATCTGTCCTTCAATAATATATTTCTGAAGGAACAGGTATAAAACGATTACCGGCAGAAGACCAATTGCACAGGTTGCGCAGGCCTTCGGCATATTGCCGACGCCGTTCGTACGGTTAAAGGCTGACTTGATTACCAGAATAATGGTAAACTTCGACTTATTCTGCAGCAAATACATCGGCATCATATAGTTGTTCCAGCTTCCGGTTGCCGACATGATAATTCGGGTTATGGTAACAGCCTTCAGCTGTGGCATAATGATCTGAACAAAGGTACGAAGCACTCCGGCTCCATCAATGGCTGCCGCTTCATCCAGAGCGGTGGGAATGGACACTACAAAGTTCATATACATGAACATGGTAGCAGGAATTCCACCTGCGGCAGAAAGCAGCGCAAGTCCATACAGAGTATTGGTCATATGGAAATTCACCATTAACCCATAAGTACCTACCAGGAGCGCTGTTCCAGGGATCATCATAACTGCCATGCTGATTCCCTGAATGGAATTGGAAAGTCTGTTTCTGCTGCGCGCAAGCCCATAGGCACCAAGAGCGGACAGACCAATTTCCAGCACTACCGTTTCCACCATCAGAATAATGGAATTTTTAAAGCCCAGCCACAGATCTCCACTGGTAAATACTTCAATATAATTCTGGAAATTCCACGTTTCCGGAAGAGCCAGTTTGGATCCGATATCCTGTATTGTCCGGAAGGACAGGTTCAGCATGATATAAATGGGCAGAAGGTATATCAGAATCAACAGAACGGATACGATATAACACCACCACACAGGCTTGCTGTTCGGGCCGGTGCTTTTTACTCTTGCCTTCATCAATACTCCACCTCCTTCTTGCGAAGCCATGCATTAATCGGAACCGTAATAATCAGAATAAGGAAAAATGTAACAATACCAACTGCAGAAGCGTATCCTGCCTTCTCATCATTGAAATACAGCAGAGAAATGTAAAATGCCAGAGACATGGATTTCCTGTTTGGTCCTCCATTTGACATCGCCACAATCTGATCAAACAGTTTGAAACCGCCAATCAGGTTGGTCACTACTGCTGTTGTGATTGACGGGATAAGCAGCGGCAGGGTTACGTAACGGAATTCCTTCCATTTGGTTGCGCCATCCAGTCTTGCCGCCTCTTTATACATGGAGGGGATATTCTGAAGGCCCGCCAGATAAATCAACATACAAAGTCCCATGTACTGCCAGGAGTTTGCTAGAGTAATTACCAACGTAGAGGAAAGTCCGGTTTCCATCCAGTAGACAGAAGGAAGCCCCAGCGCTGTAAGAATCTCATTGAACACGCCTCCGTCAGCCTGAATAAAGAAATACAAAATCTGGCCCATTATAAAGCCGGAAATCATAATAGGCATATAAAGAATAACTCTTACCGCATTCCTGCCTTTAAACTTTTTATTCAGGAACAAGGCTGCGGCAAGTCCGCTGACATTCTGCAGCAGAGTGGATCCAAAGCCATAGATCAAAGTATTAAGAACCGATCTCCAGAAGCGATCATCTGAAAACATGTCAGTATAGTTTTCAATTCCATTCCAGCGCATGGTCTGAGAATATCCATTCCAGCGGAAGAAGGAGATCCTGACCGCATTTGCAAGAGGAGCCGCAATAAACAGGAGCATCAGTGCCATAGCCGGCAATGCCAGCAGGACATAGATTTTCTTTCTTTTTTTCACTCCGAATACCTCCTTAACAAATGAGGAGAGATGGCCCCGCCACCTCTCCTTCATCTTAATTACCAGTTTCCAGTTTTTTCTTTCAGGCATCAGCCTTCCTGAGCCACTGCATACAGATCCTGATAATTTTCAAGCAGATATTCAATTACCTCATCCTGCCCCTTTTCACTGGTATCATCAAAGAGCATGTTGCTTGCATCTCCGAAGATATTCCACATTCCGGAAGGCATATACTGTCTGTCCCAAAGGTTATCATAAAAGATATTGCAGTCTGCGCATTTCTCCTGCATTTCCGTAAATACTGACAGACCATAGCTCTCATCGAGTTCCATAGAAGACTTCAGGCAGCTGAGCTTACCGGTGACGTTATTGATGGCAACCGCCACTTCCGGACGAGCCATATACTCAAGGAATGCCTTCGCAGCCGCTTCATTCTTCGTATCTTTCCAGATACCGAAGGTATCGCCTTCACCGATTCCCACATGCTCCACACCGCTGTCAGTAGAAGCGAAGGAAGGAAGGAAAATATAGTTTGCATCAGGGTTCAGGCTCAGGCAGGTCACCAGAACAGAAGGATCATTGCCCAGAATAAATGCACTCTGGCCGGTCGCATATCTTTCAGTCAGGTCAGAATCAACCAGAGTCAGAATATCCTCATAGAAATATCCGGAATCAATCCAGTTAACCGTATACTTAATCAGGGAATCCTTATAGTCCTGCCAGTCCCAGGAGCCATCCAGCTGTGCTGCTCCATCCTCATACATTTCGCCTTCATACGTCACGAAGGTTCCTGCATAATTTGCAAACAGGCCCGGATTGGAAGTGGAGCCGATCGGAGTCACACCAGATTCCTTAATTTTTGCGCAGGCTTCTGTGAAATCATCCCAGGTATGGATGGAATAAGGATCTACACCTGCTGCTTCACAAAGATCCGTGTTCACCAGCGTGCCGTTAACCAGCTCACTGATCATCAGAACATAAATGGATCCGTCATCATCCTGAATTACTCCAAGAGCGGAGTCATCATAATCGGAAACCCAGGGCTGATCAGACACATCCATCAGATACTCTTTGTAACGAAGGAGAGACCAGCCATGTGTCTGGAATACATCAGGAAGCTCATTGGAAGCCATACGGGTCTTCATCGTATTTTCGTAATCCTGACCATATTCAGCAATATTCACGGTTACTCCGGTTTCTTCTTCAAAGGCATCCACCAGTCCCTGGAATGTAGTCGCCTGGTCGCCTGTATAGGTAACCGCCACCTCAATTGTAGAACCGCTGATATCCGTTGCAGCCGCCTCGCCGGTGTCCGCCGCGCTGTCCTGTCCTGCCGCATCCTCTGATGCCGGTGCTTCCGCCGCCGCACTCTCTGCCGGTGCTGATGATTCAGCCCCCCCCTCCGGAGCATGCAGTGAGGGAAGCCGCAAGAATTGCAGCCATAGCCAGACTTAACAGTTTTCTTCTCATAGCTTGTACCTCCTTAACTTTGAATCTGCAGACCTATCAGGATCTGCCGTTTCATAAAATCACTCAGGGAAATTTCTTTTCAGACATCTTACGAGTCCATCAATACATTAATTATGTAAAACAAAGCCTGATACAAGTCATTGCCCGATAAATATCGGCTTTTCCCTTCCGCCTCATTTCGTCCTGCTCAGGGAATAAATTCCATGTATTAATAAGCAATATGTCCCTACAGTTTTGTCTTTTTTCCATTTCCCTTTGTTCTTATGTGGCAATTATATACTTATTTGCTCAATTTTTCAATATTTTATATTTACATTTCACAATTTATTCCCATTTTCACATTAACTACATAAATTTTGTATTTATTGCTTGCCTTTACCGAAATCATTTACTATAATTTAATTATCGTCATCCTTTACAGAAAAGAGGTGCTTTTTATGGAAGAGATAAAAAATAAAGAAGCCATCCACCTGAACCTGACAGATATCAAATCCGCCGCACGGATGGGAAAAGCTCTTTCATCAGAGACACGGCTGGAAATATTAAAATGTCTTGTAAATAAGGCCATGACCATAAGCGAGCTGGCAGAAGCCTTTTATCTCCCAATGTCATCCATGTGTCTCCATGTCAAAACACTGAAGGAAGCAGGACTGATCACCGTAGTTCCACGGCCCGGTATCAGAGGCTCCCAGAAGCTGTGCGGCATCAGGGCATCTAATATTGATCTGGATATTTTCGCCCATACCAGCCAAGCAAACCAAAAACCGCCCCTCTTCATCAACATGCCGGTCGGACATTACAGCAGCTGCGAGATTCATCCTCCCTGCGGTATTGTTTCCGTGAATGAATATCTTTCACAGGAAGACAGCCCGCACGGTTTCTACGCTCCGAATCATACGGACGCCGCTCTGCTCTGGTTTACCTGGGGATTTCTGGAATATCAGTTTTCCAATTACTATCTTCTCCAGGACAAAGTCTCCCGGATTGAATTTTCCTTTGAAATCTGTTCTGAGGCTCCCGGTTATAATAACAACTGGCCATCGGACATCACCTTTGAACTGAATCACAGGCATATTGTTACCTTTTTGACCAAAGGGGATTACGGCGGCCGGAAGGGAATATATAATCCTTCCTGGTGGAGTGAATCCATCACTCAGTTCGGCGAATATAAGAAAATCTGTGTTACTCATGAGGGCTGCTTCATGGATAATGCCCGAATTTCCGATGAAACAATTGAAAGTCTGGGACTTCTGGACGGATACTATTTCACCTTTACCCTGAAGGTAGACCCTGACAGCGAGCATGTAGGAGGCATGAATCTGTTCGGCAGCCGTTTTGGAGACTATGCTCAGGACATTATCATGAAGGTAGAATACGAAAACAGCTGAACCGAATACCGGTCAGCAGGAAAGGAAAAGAAAAATCATGTTTAATCAGGACAGCGCACTTATGACATTCCTAAATAAAGCTGCAGATATGGTGATCCTCAGTGTATTGTGGTGCATCTGCAGTCTGCCTATTCTCACAATAGGAGCATCCAGCAGCGCACTTTATCATTCCACTATGAAGGTGATACGGCTCGGACGCGGATATGCCATTTCCACTTTCTTTACCTCCTTCCGCCAGAATCTGAAACAGACCATTCCCTATACTCTTCTGTTTCTTGTCTTCTACGCTTCCTTCGCCGCAAGCATCTATGTATGCTGGCCCCGGACGGACAGCATGTCCGCTAACATCCTCATCGTCTTCTGCGTTCTCTGCCTGTTTTTCCTTCTGATCACGCAGCTGCATCTTTTTCCTCTGATCGGGCGTTTCCGCCTGAGCCGGAGAGAGTTGATCACCGTTACGACCAGACTGGTATTCGGGCATCTCCTGAAAAATATCATGCTGGTATTTCTTCTTGCCTTTGCAATTGAAGCCGGCATTTATTATCCCCCGCTCCTGTTCATTGTTCCGGCCGCGTTTTCTCTGCTGTCCTCTTTTCTTCAGGAGCCCATGTTTCATAAACACATTAATTATTCAGACTGAATACATCTCAAAAATAAAGAAAGGGAGAATATCATGAGCATCAAACAATTTACCAACCCCGTTCTGCCCGGGTGTGCCGACCCGGACGTCATTTTTTACGAAGGCAGCTATTATCTGTATGCGACGAATACGGATATGAAAGACGAGTCGGAGATGGGCTTCAAGGTCTATTCCTCTCCGGATCTTGTCACCTGGACCTGCCGCGGCATGGCACTGAAGGCTGAAGATTCCTGGGGAGAAAAAAATTTCTGGGCGCCCGATATCATATACCGGGACGGAATCTTTTATCTTTCCTATTCAGTAGAAGAGCATCTCTGCATCGCCACCAGCCGCTCTCCCCTCGGTCCCTTTGTTCAGGAGAAAAAAGAGCCGCTCCACCCGGATACGAAGGAAATCGACAGCCATTTTTTTCAGGATGCCGATGGAAAATGGTATCTCTACTTCGTCCGTTTTTTTGACTCCAATCAGATATGGGGAGCGGAAATGACGGACGATCTGATGGGGATTAAGGAGGATACCCTGACCCGTCTTCTGATTCCGGATACACCGTGGGAATGTCATCAATGGCCGGTGAACGAGGCTCCTTACATGATCCTGCATAACGGTCTGTATTATCTGACCTATTCCGGCAGCCACTGTGAATCGGACTATGGTTCCGGCTATGCCGTATCGGATTCCCCGCTCGGTACATATCGCAAATATGAGGGTAATCCTATCCTCCGTTCAACAAAAGAAATGCCCGGTGTCGGCCACCATTGCATCACCCGGTCTCCGGATGGGCAGGAAATGTTCATCGTTTACCACCGGCATTTCGATGGGACCCGGATGAGTCCACGCTGTGTATGCGTAGACCGCATTCATTTTGAAAAACAGCCGGAAGGACCCGATATTCTGGTTGTGGACGGTCCGACAGCAGAACCGCAGCCCTGTTTCTTCTGAAACGGGGCTGCGGCCCTTTTCAAACATCTGTAAAAAATTTCTGTCAGTTCACTTCCAGCCCGGTAAGCCCCGGAAGAGGGGAATACGGTCTGTGAGGCTCCAACTGATACCAGAAGCCGACGGATGCAATATCATCCTGAAGAGGCAGATATCTCCCCTCACTTCTCCATCCAACCGCCTGTATCTCCACATGCAGTTTCTCATCGAACCGGATCGGATCCGTCAGATGGAAGCGGTACATGCCAAATCTCTGCTGGGATTCATACAGCCCATCCGGACGGATAATCTGATGCAGTCCGGAATATGGGGTGGAAAACCTGCAGTATTCTCCCTTTGGATACTCAAAATTCCATGCTCCGCCGATATAATCCTCCGTTCCGGTGCCGCATATCGTCGGGTATTCATCGTCTCCATCCATAAAGAACTTGATTTCTCCTTCTCCCCACCAGCGCCGGCTGTTCACTCCCCAGGCAAGATAGGTTCCAACATATTGCCCCTTTCCCTCTGCGCTTTGGACAATACAGTGATTCTTCCCGTATTCCAGCGGATTATCCCTGATAAATTGAGCATGCAGATAGGGCACATCCTCGCCCACCTCTGTTTCTGCATAATCAATTGAATAATAAATGACACTTTTTCTTTCTTCCAGATTTTCCAGCTCTATTCTTGCATGCTTCCGAAAGGGCATGGTCCAGTAGCAGTTCATTCCTCCGCTCGGATTCACACACACCGCCAGAGACTGCATCAACCCGGGCTCACACCAGCCCATGCAGAAAAAATCTCCAAGCGGGACTTCGATGGAAGGCTCTTTCTCTTCATCCCAGTAAAATCGGAGGATCAGACATCTCCAGTCCTCATGAGGACAGGTCAGCCAGATATGCCGTATCATACCACTTCCTGAAATATCTGCCAGAACCAGCTTTCCCTTCGGTTCTATTTCCACAGACGGAGAAATTTTCCATCCACGCCCCAGCTCTCTCGCCGCATTTTTCCCCGTTCCTTCTTCAGCCATTCCTCCTTTTCCCTTTTCACCGGTAAAATTCTCAGGACTGATGGAACGGCTTTTTTCCTCCCTCAGGCATAAGAGCCCGTCCAGTAAACTGTTCATCTGATTCTCTCCTTTCACAGGCGTTCCTGTTTCCTGTAATCATTGGACATATCCGGATAAAACATGAGCAGGCATATGCTCCCTCTCCGAATCCTTCACAATCCATTCTGCGGACTGGAAATCGAACATATCGATTGCCGCTGCCGCCAAACGGTTCTCATCCGCCATCTTCAGAATGTTCCTTTACTTTTGTCAGTCCCATAATTTTCCCATCCTTTCTCCTCGTTCCGCGGCTGTATGCTTATTCTTCCGGCATCGGGATGCTTTCCTACCAGGATGCCTTTCTGACCGGCAGCGGGTCACAGGTCTGCGCCATGCGGTCGCACATCAGTTCCAGAAGACGCATCTTTACCTCCGTGAAGTTTCTGTCCTCATAGTGATTCACTCTCTCCAGCGGTTTTTCCTCCAGGTCATACAGCTCCCCTTCACACCCTTCTTCTCCGGGCCGCTTATGTACCTTTACCAGCTTGTATCTTCCATCGCAGACACAGGTAGCAAAAGCAAGGGGATTTCTGTGATTGATATTGCTGTTATAGTATTCGCTGTAAATGCTGTCCCGATGGAAATCCTCCTGTTTTTCTCCCGTCAAAAGCTTCCAGAAGGATTTCCCCTGAAATCCCTCATAAGCTGGCAGTCCGGCAGCTTCGCAGAGCGTGGGCGCCAGGTCCGCAAGCTCCACAAGAGCCCGTCTTCTCTCCCCTTCAGGTATGGTTCCAGGCATGCTGATGATTAACGGCACATGAATATTATTTTCATAAAAATACGGCCCCTTCAGATACATGCCATGATCTCCCAGATTTTCCCCGTGATCGGAATGAAAAAGGATCAATGTATTTTCCCTCTGCCCCGTTTCTTCCAGATAATCCAGCAGACGTCCCACCTGATGATCGATCAGATCGATCATTGCCCAGTACGCAGCTGTGATCATTCTGTGATCTCTGTCTGTCATTTCATCATAAGCGAGATATCCCGGCGTATCATAAGCCCCTTCATGATCCTTTCTCTGAAAGACCGGCTTTGTCTCCAGCTCCCCTTCTTCATAATCAGGAAGCGGTATCTGATCCAGCCTGTCCAGATACCGTTCCAGATATTCTGCAGGAGGATCAAACGGATGATGGGGATCAAAGCAGTTCAGAGAAAACATCCAGCTTTTCCCGAATACCCTCGCTCCTTCCATAAAACGAATTGCTTCATCGACGCACCATGTGGTCTGATGAAACTCTTCCGGCATTCCCGTCTGGACATAGCGGCAATCCTTCCGGTCCGGCGTCACATAATCCAGGCCGTGATCAATCAGGAACTGATTATACGCATTTGTCGGCCAGTTTGTCCCTGCATGAGGCTGAGGATGATGAGACCAGCTGAAAAAATGATAGCCGTCCCGGATTCTCGGCTCCGTCAGCCTTCCCGTAGAATCATGGCATGCCGACAGATGCAGTTTGCCGGACAGGCCGCAATAATATCCATGATCCGCCAGCATGGCCGGAAACAGCCTCTCTCTTTCATCTATATCCTGCCCGTTCTGCCTTGGTCCACAGGTTCTTGGATAGCGCCCCGTAAGAAAGCAGCCTCTGCTCGGCGCGCAGACCGGACTCTGGGAATATGCCCTTTCAAACAGAACGCCTTCTGAAGCAAGTCTGTCCAGATTCGGCGTTTTTACCCATGGATTTCCATAACATCCCAGAGTATCGAACCTCTGCTGATCCGTACAGATCCACAATATGTTCATTCGTTCTTTTCCCTCCTGTTTCTTCCCCATCATTTCTTCCGAAACGGATTTTTCTCTGCATTCGCTTCCTCTTCCATATGGTCTGCGCCAATCACCTTCATTTTTCTGACTCCCGGATCATCGGCAGAAAAATCTTCATGCCAGAATCCTTTTGGATGGATTTTCACTCGATATCTGTAATGCGGTACCGGAAGAAGATCCGTCTGTTTCATCATCTCAGAAGCCAGAGCAGCGAGCAGTTCGGAACGTTTTCCGGTACAGGCCGGATCCTCCCAAAGATTATGAAGCTCTGCCGGGTCTTCCTCTATCCGATACAGATAGCCGTTCCCCATCATATCGAGCTGTATATGATATCCATCCTTCCACAACGCTCGTACCTGTCCGCACTGTGTCCATGTATTCAGACAGTCAAAGTTTTTCATATTTCCGGAAGCCCCTTCGGTCAGAAGATCCAGATGATCCGTTTCTTTCCAGTAAAGGCCGCCATAGCCGCTCTCCGCAAATGCGCATTCATATTCTCGGGAATGCCCTTCCTCCCCGCGCAGCAGCGGACGGATGCTCTTTCCCTGACAGCCGAACGGAACCGGAATATCCAGGAAATCACACAATGTCGGCAGAATATCCACAATGCTCACATACCCTTCGTCCAGCCGTCCTCCCTTCCGTATTCCGGGTCCTCTCCAGATCATCGGAATACGGCAAAGCACATCAGGAAGATCGACCCCTTTTCTGATCAAATCGTATTCTCCCGCAAAATCCCCGTGATCCGAAAGATAGATAATAATCGTATTATCTTCCAGCCCTCTTTCTCTGACACCTTCCACCAGACGCTTCACCTGATCGTCAATCAGACGGAGCATTCCAAGATAATTGGATCTCGCACGAAGAATTCTGTCCTCAATATTCTCCCCCAGAATTTTTTCCCATGTCTGTCTCAGCCAGACAAAGCGCTCCCCCTTGTCTTCCAGATTCTCCTTTCTTCCCCGCACAGGAGGAAGGCTTTCCGGAGGGAACATGTTAAAATACGGTTCCGGAACCTGATAAGGATTATGCGGCTCTGCGAAGGATATCCAGGTAAAAAACGGACCTTTCCCCTCCATTCTGTCCATGAACTCCAGAGCGTCCGATACATTTCTGTATGGATGCTGAACTGTCAGACCGCCAGGCGAAGGGCTGTGTACCTCCATGTGGTCAGTTTCTCTTAAAAAATCTGCGAATGCCTTCTCCTCCGGTGTCCTGTTTTCTTCTCCCTCATACCCGAGATGCCCGCAGATCCTGAAAACATCAAATTCTTCCGGCTTTCGGTGACTATGATTTTTCCCGAACAGCGCGGTAACGTATCCCTCCTTTTTCAGGACATCCAGAAGATCTTCTGTATACAAAGCATCACCGGCATTATGATTGGTCCTGACCCGGTGGCTCTGGCTGTATCTTCCAGTGAACATGCTTACCCTTGCTGGCATACAGGTCGGATTTGACGTATAGGCCCTTCCAAAATCCATGCCTTCCTTTGCCCATTCATCCAGGAACGGCATGGTATCCAGTTCATATCCGCAGCTTTTTCTCAGATCAGCTCTCTGCTGATCTGTCATAATAATAATGATATTTGGCCTGTTGCTCATATACTTCCTCCTTTATATTATATAGCCGCCTGATTTTATTATATAATCTGCTTCCATCTTTTCAATATTTCTCTTTTATGTTGTGCATTTTGTTCTATTTCAGAATTTTGCATACATTTTTTATGTAATAATCTTCTGTATAATATTTTTCCCATAAATGGAACCACGCGACTATCGCGTGGTTTTCTTGATACAAAAAAGGAAATGCAAAGTCTGCATTTCCCTTTTAACATAACTTTTTCTTTTTTTACCATTTTACCATTAAGGAAGGGCACTGTCGGGCGGGCTTCACAACCTGAAATTGTCCAAAAACCGCTTTCTTATTCCTCAAACGCCCGGTTCAGCTCTTCACATCCGGGCAGGACGAACCTTCCCTTCTCAATGATCGGAATTTCCGTTCCGTCCGGGCATACCGCGGCAAGTTCACCCAGCTCGTCATAGGGAATGGTGATGTCCGTATGGCAGTTAAAATATGCCTTTCCGGGATCCTCCCTGCGCAGGGCGGATACCTCGTTTTCCTTGGCGATCAGCCGCTTTCCGTCCGGATTGCAGGTTACCAGCTCCTCCTCATGAGAATAGCAGGTATCCCCCACCGCGAAATGCGGCCCCATCTTTTCTGCTATCAGGACCGGAAGCTTATCTCCGATTCCGTACCTGGCCGCGAATACATAGGCCGTGGTGTTCGTGCCGATGGCAAATTCTCCCATGGGAAGGGTATCATGATGGAAAAGCACGTTTTCCCGGACGAACTTCCGGCTTTCCGCCGGATCATCAAAGTTCGTGCAGGTATAATCCGAAATCATGCCGTCTTTAAAATCGATCTCCAGATCCAGATATTTCAGACCGTTCAGATACACCTCAGTCACATGGAGCTTTCCGTTGGTCCCCTTCAGAACGGGAGATGTAAACACCTCTCCCACCGGAATGTTCACATCCGCCACACAGTTTTCAAAATTGGTCTCCTTTTCGGGATCCTTCAGCTGGTGAAGCGCGACTCGCAGATCAGTCCGGTTCTTCCCCATTCCCCTGATCCGCACATACTGCGCCTGATCCAGAGCATCGATCAGCTTCTGCTGGATACCCTGATAGAGCCTGTAATCCAGAGTGTTCAGCTTCAGCACACCGTCAAAAATCTCTTCAAAATTCTCTCCGATTTCCGGCACGGGGAAGGCGATGATGGTAAAGCTTCTTTCCTCGCCCTTCACATACTCGTTCATCAGCGCTCCCGCCTTCGACTGGAATGTCACCGCCAGCTTCTGCTGCTCTTCGCTCAGGCGCAGGTTTTCTTCCTTATTTTCGGGCTCAAAGGGAGTCTCACCAAAGCCTTCGATGACCGCAGGGCCTCCATGCACAGCAGCAAGCTCCTTCACGCTCTCCAGAGCGCCCCGATAGTTCTCCAGCCGGTGGTTCACATATCGTTTATCGTAAAACAGCGCCTGGTCATATTCGTGGTCATATTCAAACTGCTTGTTGGCAATGGCACCATAATAGCCGTTCTTTCCCAGCTTCCGGCCCTCCAGAATGCTCTGGGGAGCCCGGTAGATAACGGACTCCAGCCCGATCTTCCTGAAATTTTCCACCGCCCGGCGCACCACGCGCTCAAAGCCGAGAAAATAACGGATATTGACGGATTTTTTCTTTGTAATATCCTTTCCCGTCACCGCAAAACCGATCCGGTATCCTTCCGTATAGGTGTCCGCCATCAGGGCAATTTTTTCTTCCGGAAGGCTGTTCAGATAGCGCGCCATGCGGAGCTCATTTTCCGAAATGTACTCTCCGAAGCGGTACAGATAGCGAAGGTCGGAAAGATCGCTTTCCATAATGATCCGCAGGGCAAAATCCTCCTTCCAGTCGAAGGTGGCGCGCATGTTCTTTTCCAGCATGGTTTCAGAGTAATCGCTGGCAAACCAGTACAGAGTCTCCTTCACCTGTGCGGGATCCGGAAGGCCGTCTTCCTCTTCTTTTGCGCATACGAACATCTGATAAATTTCCAGAAACAGCTCCAGACGGATTGTCATCGACTCCACATCCCGCTCATACGCAAAGGCGATCAGGCTTCTCTCCTCCGCTGCGAGGAAGGAAAGCATCTGTCCGAACTCCTTTCCCAGCGCCGCCACGGCAAACCGGGGATTGGCGTAGCTTTTCCCGTAATGTTCCGGAAGCACATCCGCATAAAGCCGTTCGTTTCTTTCTGCAAGCTCTTCCAGGGAAGCGTCTTCCTGACCGCCGCCCGCGGCAAAATCATATTCCTCCAGAAACAGCCGGATAATCTCCGCCGTTTTCACAAAATAATCCGCAAGGGAAGACAGCTTCCGCCCGTCCGGCAGGGCTTCCCCTTTCAGGATATCCTTCGCCTCCTCCGGAATCTGGGCAAGCCGCTCACGTCCCAGGGCAAGCCGTTCCTGAATTTCCTCCGTCATCTCATGTTTCTCTTTCATAGTCCATATACTCCTGCATAAATAATAAAAACGATGCCGGCGAGCGCCAGCCCGTTCAGCGTCATCCCCAGATAGGAGAAAAAATAAAAACGATCCTGTACCATCCTGGACAGGATCCCCAGCACAAGACCGGCCAGCGAAAACAACAGGGCGAACAGAACAGCCGCCCCATACTTCACCAGGGCCTCTCCCTGATTCTGAAAGGTCCCGTAAACTGCCAGCACGATGGAGGCAAGGGACAGAACTCCCAGCACGGAGGACATAATCCCCTTCTTCGTCTCATGCTTATCTGTAAAAATATATTTGCGGCCCATGAAACGGCTCCTTTCTCCGATACATTCTCCTGAGTTACGAACCGACAGGCAAAAAATCATTCCGCCCTCCGTTTCCGCCAGGACGGAACGCCGGCATTTTCATTGCCTCCGGCGTTCCGAATTTTCCGGACAGAATATTTCAGAACAGAATCTTTGATTTTCCCGCGAGCAGCTTCGCCCCGCCGATGATCAACAGCGTGCCGCTCACGATTCCCGTCACCAGAACCACCACGCCTACCGCAATATTGAGGGCTCCGGAACCGCTTATCGTCTTATAAATCTTTTCTTCCATTCTACCTCTTTCCTGGTGCCGGCAGGCAGCATCAGATTCAGAAGAAATATGTGCGTCAGCACATATTTCCAGGCCAAAAGCCACAGGCTTTCGGCCGCCTCTTCTTTCCTGCTGCCGGCAGGCAGCATCAGATTCAGAAGAAATATGTGCGTCAGCACATATTTCCAGGCCGAAAGCCTTCAGGCTTTTGGCCGCCTCTAAGCCTCAGAACTATTTCACGACGCCGTACTGCGCATAGTAGGCATCGATGGACGCCTTCATCGCATCGTCAATGATAATCTTCCCGTTGTGAGACCTGTTATACAGGTATTCTACCACTTCCTCCATGCTCACGATAGCGGCGGTGGGGAAGCCGTACAGCTCCCGGATCTCCTCAAGGGCGCTCTTTTCTCCCTTTCCTCTCTCGCAGCGGTTCAGGGAAACGATCAGGCCCTTAATCTCCACGTCAGCCTGCGCCCGGATGATGGGGAAGGTTTCTTCGATGGACTTTCCGGAGGTGGTCACATCCTCGATGATCACAACCCGGTCTCCGTCCTTCAGCTTACTTCCCAGGAGGATTCCCGTATCTCCATGATCCTTGACCTCCTTGCGGTTGGAGCAGTAACGGACATCCTTGCCGTACAGCTCGCTGATTGCCATGGTGGTTGCAACGGAAAGAGGGATTCCCTTATAGGCGGGCCCGAAAAGGACGTCGAAGTCCAGACCGTAATTATCATGAATCGCCTTTGCATAGTATTCCCCCAGCTTTCTCAACTGGGTTCCCGTCACATAGGCGCCAGCATTCATGAAAAAGGGAGATTTTCTTCCGCTTTTTAAGGTAAAATCTCCGAACTTCAGAACGTCGGATGCAATCATAAAATCAATGAATTCCTGTTTGTACTGTTCCATATTTTCCTCCATGCTTCATGCCGAAGCACCGCTCCGGCTCATTCTTTTCTGACAGGGGCTGTATCATGCGTGCTTTCCGGCCATCGCCGCGTTCACCGCTTCGCATTCAAAGCGCTGGAAATATCCTCAATCATGTCCTTCACCGCCTGCCTGGATGCGTCCGCATAGCACTGTGCTCCGAACTGCGCATATTTTTCCTGCTGCCAGGCCGCAATGATTCCCCGGGAGGAATTGACGATGGCTCCAAGGCCGTCCGGATTGAAGAAGTTCACCAGGTCCGTCCCCTTTGCGCCCTGCGCGCCGTAACCGGGAACCAGGAAATAGGTTTTCGGCATCAGCTTTCTCATGACAGGCACCATCTCCGGATAGGTTGCTCCGAAAACGGCTCCCACATAGCTGTAGGAGCAGCCCATCACCTCGTCGCCCCATTCTGCCACCTTTTCGCCGACCAGTTCATACAGCGGCCTTCCATCGATCAGCCTGTCCTGAAATTCTCCGCTGCTGGGATTGGAGGTCTTCACCAGAACGAAAATTCCCTTATGCTCCTCCTTGCAGACCTTCAGGAAGGGCTTGATGCCATCGGAGCCAAGGTAGGGATTTACCGTGGCAAAGTCCTCGTTGAAGGCAGGGATTCTGTTTGCTCCCACCTGAACTCTTCCCAGATGGCCCACCGCATAGGCCTCCGAAGTGGAGCCGATGTCACCTCTCTTCACATCGCCGATCACCACCAGGCCCTTCTCCTTACAGTAATCCACGGTCTTCTGATAGGCGGTCACACCCTCCACGCCGAACTGCTCGTACATGGCGATCTGCGGCTTCACCGCCGGAATCAGATCCGATACCGCATCCACGATTCCCTTATTGAACTGCCAGATGGCTTCGGCCGCTCCCTTCAGAGTCTCTCCATATTCCGAAAACGCCTTTTTCAGGATCTGCTCCGGGATATACTTCAACATCGGATCCAGCCCCACGACGATGGGGGCATTTGTTTTTTGAATCTTTTCCACAAGCGTATTAATCATAATTCCGGTTCCTTTCTGATGGCAGATTCGGCCGGCTTTTCCTGCAACAGCGTCTGAGCACTCTCCGGCCTTCCTCTCTCCTGTTATCTGTGCAGAATTGTAACATATTTACAGGGGCAAGACAAGACGGATCAGGAGCAGATAAAGCTCCTCCCGCTACCGCATCGCCCACAGCCGGTCGTGATCCAGCTGGAATGGATAATTCTTCAGCTTCCGGGGATTTTCCAGAAGCTCGTTCACATCCCGCTCCCACAGCTCATCGGGAATGGAAACCTCGCCCAGAAGCGCGCGGATGTATTCCGAGAAGCTCTGTTCGCTTCCAAACTCCAGCAAAGAGAGCACACGCATGGCCTCCTCCCTGTCTCCGTAGCCGCGCAGGAAGCCCGGCAGGAAGATTCCCACCGCCTTTCCATGGGGCAGGCCCATCTCGCAGGTGACCGGATAGCTCAGGCCGTGGGGCAGGCTGGTGCCGGTATGGGCGATCGCCATGCCTCCCAGCGTGCAGGCGTTCATCAGAAGACGGCGCTCCTCTTCTCCGATCTCATAGCGAAGAAGCCGGTCCTTCACCTTCGCCCAGGTGCGCAGGCCCATTTCGCTGTAAAAACGGCTGTAATCGGTAGTATTGGCGTTCAGATGGCTCTCGATCAGATGGGCCAGGGTGTCCACCGCCGTGTTGACACAGTTATTGCGGGATGTGGTCTGCAGATAGGAGATGTCCACCAGCGCCAGCGCCGGGAAAATATGGTGGCTGATGCTCTGCTTGGTCTTCCTTTCCAGATGAGGGAAATCATGGCGCGCATCCGCCCCGGGCGCAGTGGTAAGAACGATTTCCGGGAGAACGTTCTTTGTCAGGATGGCATAGGGCGTAACCTCGGAGCCGGTGCCCGCCGTGGTAGGCACCTCCGCCACCGGAACCGCCGGGCGGACACTGCCCGATGAGTGCACACCGCTTCCCGGCCTGACTTTCTGATACAGAAAATCCGTATCCCGCTCCGGATTGGCAATGAGAAGGGCGACGGCCTTGGCCGCGTCCATCGGAGAACCTCCGCCGATTCCGACGACGAAATCCGCGCCTGCGGAAAGGCCCAGAGAGGCCGCTTTTTTCACCGTTTCCACGGATGGATTTTCCTCCACCTCATCAAAGACGGTATATGGAATCTGCTCCCTCTCCAGCGCATTTTTCACATCCTCCAGAGATCCGTTGATCCTGGAAGAATGCTTTCCTGTCACGATCAGCGCGCTTGTACCCAGAGCCGCCAGTTCCCTGCTGTGGTTTTCCACACATTTTTTCTCCTGATACACTTTTGTAGGCATATACAGCATCATCTTACAGACCCTCCCCTGTCAGAAATAAAGATTGTCCAGTTCTCCCAGAAGCTGGATGAGACGGCTTCTGCACAGCTCAATGACCTTCCGGCCCTCCTCCGTACTGAAGCCATCCCTGCGCATGGTGCGGCGCATCAGCCGGGCATAGCCGATTACCATGGCCTTTTTCTCCACTTCATCCACATATTCCTGGTTCTCTGTATTCAGATATCGTTTCAGGGATTTTTTCCAGAATTCCTTTGCGGTCTCATACGGCATCTTCAGGAAATTCCGGACCACGGCAGGATCCAGTTCGCCGAATCCCACAAACGCCATGTACATGGAGGCCAGTTCAAAAACCGGATGACCGCAGTAGAGGGTATCCATGTCCAGAATCAGTACCTCGTCATTCTGCATCACAATATTATTGGTATGATAATCTCCGTGAAGCAGGGTATCCCGGTCAGGGATAGCCTCCATCATGGTCTGCAGCTTTTTTCCGGCCTCTTCCGGCAGCAGCTGCTGCGCATACCTGACACAATCCATGGCAAATTCCCTGATATCCGGCACATCACCGGGCTTTGCATGGGTGCTGTGCAGCTTCTGCATCAGTTCCACATACAGATCGACGTAGTGGTCAATCTCCTCCGGGCAGGCGGCGATCAGTCTGGAGAAGGAACGTGAGTTGACCAGTTCAAACACCGAGCCGTAGCTGTCTCCCACGCGTACCACATCATAGGGAATCGCTGTAGGAATCCCCAGAACAAAAGCCCTGCGGGCCAGCTCCCGTTCCCTCTTCACATCGGGCAGGCAGTCTGGATTGCGATAAACCTTAACCACAGTTTCCCGGTCGATGCGGTACACTGTGCCGTTGGCTCCCTGGCCGATGATCTCGCAGCCTTCCACAGAAAGAACCCGATAGGCCTTTTCCACAGAAAACATTTCCGTAAATCCCGTTATATCCAGAATCTCATAGACCTCCGGAGAAGCATTGACCAGCTTAAGCTGAGGCTCCAGCTTTCCCAGATGCAGCACCATCCGCAGACCGGCGCTTGAAATATAGGTCAGATCCTTCAGATCAAGGATCATTCCATCATGAGGGCAGCTTTCCCTCTGCGCCATAACCTCTGTTTCCAAAACCGGAGCGTTGGTGGAGTCAATGTGCCCGGACAAGGCCACTTTGAGCAGATTATCTTCCGTAATCCCGTTCATTTTGAGATTCCTCCTTCAAATTCACTGCAGCCAAATGTATCACAGCCGTAAAAATATCCTCACGGTATGAATTATACTGAACCGGTGTTTTGTTTTCAATAACATTCTGGCAGTTGAACCGGTACAAAACAGCCCGGCGGCCATTTTCCCATGGCCGCCGGGCTTCTTTATGGTTCTTGCTTTCTCATTTTCATTTCTTTCCGTATTCCGCAGCTTCAGCAGATCTCATCCTCTCACCGCTCACGCATTCACCACATCCGGCCTTATGCCGCCATTCTCCTGCGCATACTTCCTGATATTGGACGCGTTCGCGTACCGGGTGAAGGAATCACCGTCCGCAACCACCAGCGTAGGTGCCTGCATCACGCCATATTTCTGCGCCAGTTCCGCGTTCTCCTGAGCATCTACCGGAATATAGTCCATATCCTTCAGATACTCCTTTGCCAGACGGCAGTTGGGACAGGTCTTCGTGGTGAACAGGTACTTCACCACATCGGGATGCTGTGTCTGCGCGGCAGGTTCCTTTTTCTCAAAGTCAGAGATGTCCACCACGCGGGGCCCCTTATGCTTCAGCACCGATTTTGAAACATCGTATTCGGTCCGGTTCTGGAATTCCTGAACCTTTCCATCATTCCAGTTCTGGACAGGACGATAGTAACCGGTGATACGGCTCCATACCTCCGTTACCCTGCCGCACTTCGGGCAGACCTTCTGCTCTCCGGTCAGATAGCCGTGCTCCGGGCAGATGGAGTAGGTGGGAGACATGGTGTAGTAGGGAAGCTTATAGTTTTCCGCGATGGTACGTACCAGATTGGCAGCCGCCTTCCAGTCGGGCAGCTTTTCTCCAAGGAAGGCATGGAATACGGTTCCCGAGGTATACAGAGTCTGCATCTCGTCCTGAATGTCCAGGGCGTCAAAAATGTCTACGGTATAGTCCACCGGCAGGTGGGAGGAGTTGGTATAGTAAGGGGTATCTCCCTCCTTGCCTGCGGTTTTGATGCCGGGCCATCTCTTCCTGTCGTGCTTCGCCAGACGATAGGTTGTGCTCTCCGCAGGGGTGGCTTCCAGATTGTAAAGATCGCCATACTGCTCCTGATAATCGGACAGACGCTCTCTCATATGGTTGAGCACATCGATGGTAAATTTCTGCGTCTTTTCACTGGACATATCAGCTCTCAGCCAATTGGCGTTCAGTCCCACCTCGTTCATGCCAATCAGGCCGATGGTGGAAAAATGATTGTCGAAGCTTCCCAGATAGCGCTTTGTATAAGGATACAGCCCTTCGTTCAGAAGGCGGGTGATCACATCCCTCTTGATCTTCAGTGAACGGGCCGCGATGTCCATCATGTGGTCGAGCCGCTTGTAAAACTCCTCTTCATCCGCGGACAGATAGGCGATTCTGGGCATATTAATGGTCACCACACCCACGCTTCCGGTGCTCTCGCCGGAACCGAAATATCCGCCGGTTTTCTTTCTCAGCTCTCTCAGGTCAAGACGCAGGCGGCAGCACATGGAACGCACGTCGCTCGGCTTCATGTCGGAGTTGATATAATTGCTGAAATAGGGCGTGCCGTATTTCGCCGTCATTTCAAAGAGCAGGCGGTTATTTTCCGTATCGGACCAGTCAAAATCTCTGGTGATGGAGTAGGTGGGGATCGGATACTGGAAACCCCGGCCATTGGCGTCGCCCTCGATCATGATCTCGATAAACGCCTTGTTGACCATGTCCATTTCCTTCTTACAGTCCTTATAGCAGAAATCCATTTCCTTTCCGCCCACGATGGCCGGAAGCTCCGCCAGGTCGTCCGGGACGGTCCAGTCCAGCGTGATGTTGGAAAACGGCGCCTGCGTGCCCCAGCGGCTTGGGGTGTTCACGCCGTAAATAAAGGATTCAATGCACTTTTTCACTTCCGGATAGGTCAGATTATCCGCCTTCACAAAGGGAGCGAGGTAAGTATCAAAGGAGGAAAAAGCCTGTGCGCCTGCCCACTCGTTCTGCATGATGCCGAGGAAGTTCACCATCTGGTTGCACAGCACGGAGAGGTGCTTTGCGGGAGCCGAGGTGATCTTTCCGGGAATGCCTCCAAGGCCCTCCTGAATGAGCTGCTTCAAAGACCAGCCCGCACAGTAGCCGGTAAGCATGGACAGATCATGAATATGGATGTCCGCGTTCCTGTGCGCCTGGGCGATCTCCTCGTCATAGACCTCGCTCAGCCAGTAATTGGCCGTTACAGCTCCGGAATTGCTCAGAATCAGACCTCCCACAGAATAGGTGACAGTGGAGTTCTCCTTCACGCGCCAGTCTTCTACCTTTACATAGCCGTTGACCACTTCTTTATAGTCCAGAATCGTGGATTTCATGTTCCGCATTTTTTCCCGCTGCTTGCGGTACAGGATATAGGCCTTGGCCACTTCCGCGTAGCCCGCCTGCTCAAGGACCTTTTCCACGCTGTCCTGAATGTCCTCCACGTGAACGGCTCCCTCTTCCACCTTATCCTGAAAATCCGCCGTCACGCGCAGGGACAGCAGATCGATGATATCGTTGTTGTACTGCGTATCCGTGGCGTCAAAGGCCTTCCTGATGGCATCTCCGATTTTGGTCAGCGTGAAATCCGCCTTGTCTCCGTTTCTCTTAATGACCTGGAACATGAGCTTTCCCCCTTGTATTTGATTTCCTGAATGGATTCTGCACCGCCTGTTAAGCTTCTGAAACAGAAATGTCCATCCTGGCGGATGGACATTCATCCATAAAGCGGGCGATGAACCTATTGTAGCACCATTCCCCCTTCAAGTCAACGGAAGACACTACATATTGTATTTTCGTCCGAATCATGTTCCAAATATTGTAGATTTATGCAGGAAGAAGTTCATCCCGCCCGCTCATTTCCCGCGCTCAGCGGATCCGGCCGCCGCATCTGTACGGATATCCGACGGCTCTTCTGCCTCGGGTATTAGATTATCTGGTCTGCAGGAATTCATATTCCCTCTGCGCCTTTGCGTCATCCGGATACAGGGCAAGGTATTCCTCCATTTTCAGCTTTGCCTGGTCGAACTGTCCCAGATATTCGCAGGCGACGATTTCATTGAACCGCAGCGTCTGCATGATCTGGTTTCCTTCCATGGCGATTCCCGACTGAAATGCGGTCAGGGCCGCTTCGTACTCCTCAATGCGCAGATCGCACAGGCCGAGCTGGTTATAGATCTGGGCGTCCAGCGTCTGGCTCAGATAGTTGTTGTAAACGCTGGCTGCATAATTATAATCGCCGAGCTGCTCGTAGGTCTGCCCCAGAAGGCTCACCACCTCGGAGGAGCTGTCCGTATCCATGGCGCTTTCCAGCGCGTTCCTCGCCGTATCATAATTTCCCAGATAATAGTTCATACGGCCCCTGTTATAGTCGCTGAGCTTACTGTCCCCATCGTCCAGAACCGCCTGCAGGTACCCCTGTCCCAGCTCCTGCTGGCCGTTTTCCGCGCAGCTGCAGAAAATGTCGATCCTGAGATCATAATCCCTGGAATCGATGGACACCGCCGTATCAAAATCCGCAGAGGCCGCCTCCGTATCTCCCTGTGCCAGTTCGATCACGCCCTTCAGATAATAAGCCGTTTTTTCCTTCGGACGAAGAGCGATGATCGACTCATACACGCCCTTTGCGCCGTCCAGATTTCCCTGCTTGTAATAGGCTGTCGCAAGATAGTAGTTGATATCATAATCCAACTGGTCCGGCCGCTCGTCGCTGAAGGAAAGCGCGCGCTGCAGGCTGCTCACCGCTGAATCGTACTGGGACAGGCCCATGTAGGCGAGCCCCATCCCCCGGTAGGCAAGCTGGGCGTCCTCCCCGTTCAGCACCGCAGCGTCAAAGGACTTCAGAGCTTCCTCGTATTCCAGCTGTTCCACCAGAGCCATGCCCTGATCCAGATTTTCTGTTTTCCCGGAGCCGCAGCCGGGAAGGACCGCCAGGGCGAGGGCCGCCAGGACCGCTGCTGCTTTTCTTCTGTCATGCTTCATTTGTGATTCCTCATATCTTCTCAGGCATTTTCCATTTTCTTTATCCTACCGCAAAGCACGGCGGCGGTCAACCGCGGGAACGGCATTTCATTCTTTTCTTCCTGCCAAAGGTTTCTGTTCGCCGGTCAGCAACTAACGGAGAATCCTAAATTGTGGACAGGCATCCCTCTTCCTGTAAAAAATGCTCCAGATATTCTGACGCCCCTTCTTCCGACATTCCAAAATATTTTTCCAGTTTTTTCCCAATCTGCTCCCGGCTGCTTCCGTTTTCCAGATTGTCCAGAATCATTGCCCGGATCCCCTTTTCCATTCCTTCTTCACGGCCTTCTTCTACTCCATCCATGAAAAAGCTGCCCATTTCCTCATACATGTTATATTCCCCTTTCCCGTTCCGATAGTCCTCCGCCTTCTCCAGCAGCTTTCTGTTGTCCGTCATCACCGCTATCGCCTCCAGCGTGTCTCTGTCCAGTTTCCGGTACGCCTCCTGCTCTCCGATAAACCTCCTCATTTCCCTTCGATCCTTTCGGAAAGGCAGCACCGCAAGCAGTTCTCTCAGCGAAGTCCGGAACGTTCCGTAATCCATCGGCTCATCCGCGCGAATCAGGATCATCGGATAATCGCGGAACAATCCGCGGAAAGCATCTTCTTTTTCAAAGCGCATCATATCACTCAGATACTGCGGTCCGTCCCAGGGTTCGATCCCATGGTACAGACATACGGTATAAACGGGGAACAGCCGGTCCGTACTCCGGAGCCGTCCCATCCTCTCTGAAGCGTTCCGGTACTCTTCCGTATTCTCATTCTTCCTCTGAATGGCCCTTGCCTGGCGCAGATATTCCTGCACGTCATAATTCATGCAGCGGAGCGGCATCCCGTAATCTACCGTTTCCTGGGCTTCCAGCGCCACCAGCCGCAGGATGCTTCCTCCTTTTCTGACCCGCCGGATCATATCCCGGGTGCGGCCACGGTATTTCAGCTTCCGCCCCCTTCCTTCCATTTCGGTATAGTGCTCCGACACATTCTCGAGCTGTTCCGGATCTACCGCCTGAACGCCGCCGAATACGGCGCCGTTCATCAGATCGGCAAACCTGGCGTTGTCCTCCAGATAGCGCAGAATGGCATCGTTCTTTTCTCCCATTTTCTACAGCCTCCTTTTCCCGGCAGGCATGCGGAAAGCGTCCCTGCCGTTGTCCCTTTTTTCGTTGTGTTCCAACCTCTGTGTAAATACGGCAGATTCGCCAGAAGAATAACGCAGATCGTCAGATATGTCATTGATGAAATCATCATAAACAAATGGAGCTCAAATGTCAATTGTTTTTTCGTAACCGGATGCTTCCTGCCGTTACATTTTCGTACGGTCTGCGCAGTGAATGCGCAGACCTGGCTGAGCAGTAACCAGGCCTGTCCATCACCCACGGCAGGAAAGCATTATCGCCTGCTGTACCTCAAGCAGACAGCTCTTGAAAGAATAACCTGCAAAAAAGGCGCTGTCGATCACATCCTCCGACACCTCTTCCCCACGGGTAAAGGGCGGGCAGGGATTGAGCAGGGCGCCGGGGCGGGCCAGTTCCATTCTTTGCTTCGTAATCTGAAATTTTCGGAAAGCCTCTTTGTGTTCTTTCGGCCAGGCATCCGTGCAGACGATGTCCGCGTCCGCCATGGCCTCATCCAGATCATGGCAGACTTTTACTCCGTCCATCTCAAAACCCTGCGGGCAGCACTGGACGAAGGACAGGCCAAGAACATCCGCCGCTTCCTTCCAGGACTGGCCGATATTCCCCGCCTCGCCAAAAAACAGGTAATGATCGCGCCGAAAATCCTGCCGGATGCGGGAAAGGGCATACAAATCGGAGAGAATCTCACAGGGATGGTTTTCATCCGTCATGGCGTTGACCACCGGGCAGGCGGAATTTGCCGCCAGCCGCTCGAGAAGCCGGATGTCTCTGTGTCTTATCACCAGCAGATCGGCCCAGTTCGCCAGATAGCCCGCCACATCTTTCAGATCCTCTTTTTTGTCCAGCGTTTCCGGTGGAAAAAGGATGGGCTGGCCGCCCAGCGCGGCGACGCCCTTTTCAAAGGTCACGCGGGTGCGCAGGCTTGCTGAGGGAAAGCAGAGCACCGCCGTTTTTCCCTGCAGCGCCTCCCTGTGTTTTCCGGCCCGGAGCTCATCCGCCAGGCGGAACACCTCATCAATTCCTTTTTCTCCCAAATCCGAAAGGTGAATCAGATGTTTCACATTTACCACCTCCAAAATCCGGAAGAATGTCCCAAAGGGACATTCTTCGGCATGAAACTTAGTCATGCTTCCAGCTGCCCGTAATCCTTCTTTTCAAATTCCTGGATGGAGATGCTCTTCTTGTTGGGGTTGGCGAACACGAAGGTCTTGTCCACGTTCTCCAGGTAGTTCTGGATCTTGTCGTTGGTGGCGCTGATGATGGCCTGGAAGCCCAGGCCCCGGATCAGCTCGATACAGCTTGCCACCTTTTCCGCGTCCATCTTGGAAAAGGCCTCGTCCAGCACCACCAGACGGATGGTGGGCCGGCGTGCGGCGCCGGGGGAGGTGCTGATGTGGTAGGCCTGGGCAAAGCTGGCAAGAAGGGCCACATACAGGGGGTTCTGCCCCTCGCCGCCGGAGTTTTTGCGGATCATCTTGCTTAAGTCGATCACCAGACGGTCGTCCCCTTCCACGATCTGTTCCATTTCAAAGGAAAGGTATGTGCGGTAGTCGGAATACTTTTCCATGTTCCGCTTCGCTTCCTCCTGCTGCTTCGCGTCCGCGGTCTGAGGCGGAAGGAACATGCGGATCAGATCGTTCATCAGCGCGCCGTATTTCTTTTCATGATCCATGGAAAACAGATCCATTTGCCGGTCCATGGAGCCGGAAAGGGCGGACGGGTCGATTTCCAGGGATTCGTCCATGAACATGTCGTAGTATGCGCCGTCCGGCCCGCGGTTTCTGGAAATGCGGAACTGGTAGCGGTCCTTTCCGAAGTTCAGGCTGCGCAGGATCCGGTTCAGCTCATCGCGGCGCAGGAAGGCCTCCTTGATGGCGCTGCGGATTTTGTAAATGAAGTCCTCCCGGAAATGCTCCACGGCGATCTTCGCCTGTTTTTCCGCAATTTTCTCATATTCCTGGATCTGCTCGCAGGAAAGGCGGGTCAGAAGCTCCTGATAGTCCGTATTGTCCGCCGCGCTGGCAGAAAAGTCCCTTCCCGGATGCTTTCTCAGATAATCGCTTCTTAAGTCCACCAGCCTGTTTTTCTTTTCTTCCAGAAGCTGTCCGGCATTCTCCCGCTCCTCTCCGGTCCGGCGAAGAAGGGCATCGAAGGAGGGATTTTTCAGGCCGGAAAACCAGCCGTCAAAGGCTTCCTCCCAGTTTTTGCTGGAAACCAGCCCCTTCTGACCGGAAAGGAGGGCTTCGCTTTTCTCCAGATAATCCTGGCGGTCCTTCTCCATTTTCCGGTTCTGGTCATGGATCTTAAGCTTGACAGCGTCGATTTCCCGCTCAAGCGCCCTCTGTTTCCCGTCCACCGTGGAGAGCTGTTCCTTCAGCGCCTCCACCGTGCCTTCTCCCACCTCGGAAAGCTTTTGGTCCAGGCGGGCGAGCTGTTCTTCCTTTCTGCGTTTTTCCTGCACATCGGCAAAGAGCTCCAGATAGGTTTCCGCCGGGTCCGAAAGGGCCTCCAGCCCAAGCAGACGGGCGGCCTGCTGTGCCTCTTTCCCCCTCTCTTCCAACGCTTTCTGCAGGCCGGCAAGCTGTTCCGACAGCTCCTTCTGCCTTCTTTTCATGCTCTTTTCTCCGATGAAGGCCCGTTTCGTATACTGCTCCGGATTCAGACGGCGCAGCTGAAAGTTCTGATAGAGCAGGCAGTCCGCGGTCACGCCCACCCGGCACTGGCGGAGCTGCTCGATGGATTCACATTTGATCACATTTCCCAGCAGAAAATTCACATAGTTTTTCACATATTTTTCCCGGCACTCCACCTCTTCGGCGAGGGAGCCGGAACGGGCAGAAAAGTCCTGTTCCGAGAGCTTTCCCGTATCCGCAAGGGCAACATGGGAAAAACGGGCGGCATCCAGACCTTCGTAAGCCTCCATCGCCTGGGCCGCGAAAGCGGGCTCCACCATCAGGGTCAGCTTGTTCCAGCCGAGGTAGCCTTCCAGGGCGTTTCTCCATTTTTCATTCCGGATATCCAGAAGGTCGGCAAGAACACGCACCGGCACATTTTTTCCCGTGCGTTCGTACAGACTCTTCTGAATCTGGATCCTGGCCTCCTCCAGCGCTTTAGGATAGGCCTTCTTTCCCATCTGCAGCTCTTTTAAATCACGCTCCAGAAGCGCAGCCTCCTTCTGCAGACTCCGTTTTTCCGATGCCGCCTCCTGGCGCTGGTGCTCCGCCTCGTCCCGAAGCCCTCCCAGCTCCTTTTTCAGGCGAAGCAGACCTTCTCCGGTGATCTCCCCCTTCCGGAAAGCGTCGATATCCCACAGGGCCTGATTGGATATGCTCTCTTCCTCTTCCCAGGCGGCAAGGCTTTCGCAGAGAGCGTTTTTTCTGCGTTCGCTGCGCTGCAGAAGCTCCAGGTTTTCCGCCAGATCCCTGCGTTTGGCCTCCAGCTCACCGTATCCACTCTGCAGGATCTCCCGGTTGATCTCCTCATGCTCCTGCGAAAGAGCTTCCTTCTGCCGGTTCAGGGCTTCCAGCGTGTTCTCCATGGTCTGAAGATCCTGCTTTCCAGTCTCCATCCGCGCTTCCAGCAGGGAAATCTGCTCCTGCATCTGCATCAGGGTCAGCCGGTCCGTCCGGTAGCGGAGGCTTCCCAGCAGATCCTCCTGGGCGCGTACGGCTTCGTAGCCGTCCTGAATTGCCTGCAGCTGTCCGATCTCCTCCGCCGTGTCCTCGATCCGCTGGCGCATGCGTCCGTAGAGGATCACGCTCTCCTGCATATCCTCGATGTGGATGTCCTGCTCCGTACAGATATATTCCTTTACGAAATCCTCCAGATGGATGTTCATGCGGAAGGGTATGGCGCGTTTGAACAGTCTGGGGAATTTTTCCATGTCCAGGCCGCCCAGATACACGTCGTACAGGTTCCTGCGGAACCGTTCGTTATTTGAGGTGGAAAACCATTCGTCCTTCGCAAAATTCCGGTTCATCCACGTCTTCAGTTCTGTGGTAGACATGGCGCGTACCTCTCCGGTATTTTTTTTCACCGAAAGCGCGCGGCCTTCCGACGTAGCGGACGAAAGCCCGTTCCGGCCTGCCGCGTTTGCCGCGGCTTCGTATGCTTCCGATTCCGGCTCAGCCAGATCCAGGCTCATCTGTCCACCCACCCGGTAAAAATGCTCCGGCAGGCCGCCCTTATGCCAGAAAAATAAGCGGGTGATCTCATTGGTCGCCGTTTCCACATCAAAGACCACGCCGATGCATTCCTTTTCCCCGGAGGCGGTCTGAGTGAGCTCCATGGCGATGGTGGTGGAAAAATTCCGGTTCCGCTTGTACCTGGCCTGATTATTTTCTCCAATGTTGATCATGCCCCGCAGGTATTCGATCAGGCTGCGGTCGGAATCATCGGCGGCCGCTTTGTTGAAAAAGCCTCTTCCATCCGTGTTTGCATAGAGCAGAATCTGCAGTGCGTCGATCACCGTGGACTTGCCGCTTCCGGAATGTCCGGTGAAAAAGTTGATGCTCTGATTCAGCTCCAGCACCTTCGCGTCGATATAATGCCAGTTATTCAGGACGATCCGGGTGACCGCCTTGAAGGCCTGATTCTCATTCTGCATTTCTGGTTTCTCCTTCTTCCTGTGCTTTTGGGCTCTCCGGATATATGCCGGCGGCGTCCTCCGCCGGATCGTCGTCTGCCGCAACTGTTTCTTCTGCCGCGGCTGTTTCTTCTGCCGCGGCTGTTCCCTCCGCCGCGGCATCATCCTGTCCCGCCTCTTCGCCGAACACGGCGAGAAGCTTTTTAATATCCTCGCGCATCAGCAGCAGATTGATGCAGGGATAGATGAGGATCCGGGTGCCTTCGTTCAGCTCCTCCAGCGCGTCCAGCGGTTCGATCATCTGATATTTTTTCAGAATGGCAAACGCCCGCCTGATCTCCGAAATCGAGGACAGACTTCTGGTGAGCCGGAATTCCCCGGCTCTCGCAGAAAGCGCGCCAAAGGTGGTGATGATGTTCACGCTGGAGGAGACCGCCGCCATCTGTTCGTCATAGATCAGCTTCAGCAGAAGCAGATAGATGGTTGCCAGCTTGGGAAGCCGTTCTCCCAGCAGGGTCTGTCCCTGGATATAGATGGCGCCGAGTTCCGTATTTCTCTCAATAAGAATCCCCGCCACATCCAGATAATCCTTCAGAAATTCCATGTGCTGCTCACAGAAATAGTAGTCCTGATTGAGGACGAGCCGCCCCGCCCTTTTATCATATTTTCTTTCCAGCAGAAAGGTCTGGCGGTAGAGCTGGCTGAGCACGTCCTGCATCCGCTCCTGATCCGCGCTGGAAAGCTGGCTGATATATTCAAGCATTTTTACCTCCGTTCTCTTTCCACAAACATCATGGCCGGCCAGGTATAGGGGCCGCGTTTCACCTGATACCCCGCCTCCAGAACCTCGAACCTTCCATCTCTGCGGATGCTCAAATCATAGGCCAGAATCAGCTTTTCAAAGTCCTCGTCCGATTCCACCGAAAGCAGTCCGGTATCCAGACAGCCGTTCTCCATGTGTTCCTCGATATATTCCTCCACCTGCGCGCGGGTAAAACGGTGGTGGATCCGGTTAAGCTTCAGGATTTCCTCCCTGGAAAGCTCCGGATCCTTTTCCTCCGGTTCCAGTTCCTTCATGAAATTTCTTCTGCGCCGTCCCCGGTAAATGGCGTTTTCTCCCAGCACGTCCCAGGAGGCCAGGTTCATTTTGCCGGCGGTCAGGCGAAGCCTGCGCTCCACCTCCGCCTCTTCCTCCGGCTCTCCCAGCCGGTTTAAAAGCTGGATCAGCAGGCCGTGCCGGTCGCTCTCCCCGCTCAGCAGATAGTTCAGACGGCTCAGAGTGGCCCGGATATATTTGCTGTGCTCCCGGTCCAGGCTGGCAATGCGCCGCTCGATCATCTCAAACCCCCGTTCGATCTGATCAATCAGATCCAGCACATCCTCGTCCCCGCGGGCTGTGCGCCTTGTCCAGAACGGAGCATTTTCCGTTCCGCCCTCTTCCGCGTCAGAGCGGCGCACATCCTCCCGTTGATCTTCACGGGCCTTCTGCTCCTTGCGGACCCGCTCCACCCAGGCAGTATCCTCCCGCATTTCCTGCAGCCATCTGCGGATGTCCGTCTTATAAATGTAGAAATTGTCGCTGGTTTTCAGGATGTGATATTTTCGCTCCACCACCTCTTCCACGTAGCCTTTCAGATGCTCCCGCAGAAGCTCTCCGTAATTCTGCTTTTCCAGAAGCCTGGCAAAAAAGCGGTCCATGTTGTGGAGCATGTCCTGCAGCGCCCGGTTCAGCTTTCTGGTGTTGACCAGGGCGGTCCGCAGCATGGACAGGTTCATGCGCGCATCATTTTTAAAAGAAAAAAGTGTGGCGTATACGTTCTGAATATAAATCTGGGTGTCCTCCTCCGGTTCGCTGGCGAGACGCTCAAAGGCCTCTATCATCACGGAGGCATAATCCGGAATGACAATGTTTGCCGTCATGGCGGCATAATCCTCCACCCGGCGCAGCCAGCCAAACCGCAGAAGGCGGTTCAGTATCCGCCTGGGCGCCGTCTCCTGAGCCTCCTCATCCGTTTCCTCTTCCTCCCGCTTCAGCCCGTGTCCCGTCTGGGCGCACAGATCGGAGAGCACCTGCAGGCAGGCCTCCCGGCTCAGGAAGTAATTATTATACTGATACTCGTCGTTCACGGCGAGCAGCGCTTCTATGTAAACATCCCGGTTTACGGACCGGAACAGGCTCCAGAAAGAAGCCGGGATTTCATAATAAAACTGCAAAAGTTCTGTCCTCTCATTCTGCCGCTCTTTCGGCACTATCTCTTCGCACCGTCCGTCTGCCCTCCGGCTTCCGTCCGGTCGGCCATTTCCGCAAGCTGTTTCTTCTGCTCCTCTGACAGGGAATCCAGAAGATAATTTTTCTGCGTCTTCTGGTTCTCCAGATAATCTCCCCGGAGCCGCTCCGAGGCCAGGCGGATTTCTTCCTTCAGATCTCTGGCCGAAAGCAGACGGCAGCCCTGTCCGCGGATGATGATCTGCTCCAGTCCGTCCGAGGTGGCCACGGTGATATCATACTTCGCCCCGTTTTCATGGGTGAACTTCTCGATGTACTGATCCGCCGTTTCCGCCTCCTTCGTATAGACCACATGGATGTTATGGTAATTCAGAACCTCCGTCTCATGGCCCTGTACCCGGTAGGCATCGAACACCACGATCACCTGACAGCCCGCCGCGCCCTGATAGTTGCACAGAATATCCTGCAGCAGGCCGCGGGCACCGTCCACGTTCCTCTCTGCCAGCTCCCGAAGCTCCTCCCAGGCAAAAATGATGTTGTAGCCATCCACCAGAAGGTACCGGTCCCGGCGCCGGGAAGGCCCGGAAACAGTCTGTGCGTCGCTCCCGTACACCCTGCGGCCGGAATGATAACGGTTCCAGCCGTCCTTCCTTGGAACCGATTTGTCCCGTTTGTTGGCTCCATAGGTGCGGGCAAGAATCTCATCGATTTCCTCCGTTCCCACCCAGACCTCTTCCCTCTTCCCGTCGTTCTTCCTGGAAACGATCTGGCGGGAGCGGCCGTTCTGTCCTCCCGCGCCGTCCGCCGGATTTCCGTTTCCCGACGTTCCCGGCAAACCGGCAGAGAAATACGGATCGTTCTCATCACAAAGCCCTTCCTCCGTCTCATCTCCCGTCCAGGAAAAAGGAAGATGCATATAGTCCGGCACCCGGTCCCAGGGCACCACAAAACCGGAACCATGGGAGCAGAACACGGAATCCGCCGGATTGTCCACATCTCTGACCGGATCATAGCCGATGCGCTCCATCACCTCCGCCGTGTTGTGGCAGGGCTCATAGCCCTTCAGGGTGACAAAAAGTCTGCCGTTTCCCCGGCTGTAGGCGGCTACCTCTTTCTGATAGTCCTGCATTTCAGAAGCGGGGACGCTTCCCGTCAGAACGGCCGTCTCCCCATTGTTTTCCGGCGTTCCGAACGTGCCGTGCATCCGCTCGATGTCCGTCATTGCCCGGCCGATCAGGCTGGACGGGATCTCCAGCCGGAAATCATACCAGGGCTCCAGCAACACGCAGTCCGCCTGCATCAGTCCCTGGCGCACCGCCCGGTAGGTGGCCTGCCGGAAGTCTCCTCCCTCCGTGTGCTTCAGATGGGCGCGGCCCGAAAGCAGAGTGATTTTCAGATCCGTGACTGCCGCTCCCGTCAGAACGCCGGGATGTTCCCTTTCCTTCAGATGGGTCAGCACCAGCCTCTGCCAGTTCCGGTCCAACACATCCTCACTGCAGGCGGAAGCCACCGTCAGCCCGCTTCCCGGCTCTCCCGGCTCCAGCAGCAGATGCACCTCCGCATAGTGCCTCAGCGGCTCAAAATGCCCCACTCCCTCTACCGTATTAGCAATCGTTTCTTTGTAAACAATATTTCCTGTTCCGAAGGACACCTCTACGCCGAAGCGTTCCCGGATCAGGTGCTTTAAAATCTCTGTCTGTACCTCTCCCATGACCTGCGCATGGATTTCCTGCAGCGCTTCATTCCATACGATATGAAGCTGCGGCTCTTCCTCCTCCAGCTGCCGCAGCTTCGGCAGCAGCACGGCTGCCTCACAGCCGGGGGGAAGCTCGATCTGATAAGTCAGAACCGGCTGCAGAAGCGGCATGCTCCCTTCCCGCTCCCGTCCAAGGCCCTCTCCCGGATGCGTCCGGGTCAGACCGGTAACTGCACAGACCTCTCCCGCCTCCGCTTCCCCGGCCAGCTCATATTTTTCTCCGGAATAGATGCGGATCTGGTTGACCTTTTCTTCCCATGCCTCTTCCGCCTGTCCGCCCGTCAGCATGGTTTTCACCTTCAGGCTTCCTCCCGTGATTTTCATCCAGGTCAGCCGGTTTCCCTGAACGTCCCTGGTGATCTTATAGATCCTCGCGCCGAATTCCTCCGGCCAGACACGCGCCGGAAGCCACCTCTCCAGCCCGTCCAGCAGCTCCGAAACGCCCTCCAGCTTCAGGGCGGAGCCAAAATAGCAGGGGAACAGGCTTCTTTTCTCAATCAGCTCACGGATCGTTTCTTCCTCCACCCGCCCCATTTCCAGAAAGCTTTCCAGCGCTTCCTCCGAATCTATCGCACAAGTGGCGATTTCCTCGTAAAATACGGAATCCTCACCGGCAGAAAAGTCCACGCAGCCCTCGTCCAGCCCCGCCTTCAGTTCCGCCAGAAGAGAAGCCCGGTCACAGCCCGGCTGATCCATCTTATTGACAAAAAGGAAGGTGGGAATCCCGTAACGCTTCAGCAGATACCAGAGAGTTCTGGTATGCCCCTGAATCCCGTCCGCACCGCTGATGACCAGCACAGCCGCATCCAGCACCTGCAGGGTGCGTTCCATCTCCGCCGAGAAATCCACATGCCCCGGCGTGTCCACAAGGGTAACCGCCAGATCCTTCCAGCGAAATCTCGCCTGCTTGGAAAAAATGGTGATTCCCCGTTCCCGTTCCAGCTCATAGTTATCCAGAAAGGCATCCCGGTTGTCCACCCGCCCCGCTTTCCGGATGCTCCCGCTCAGATAGAGGAGCGCTTCCGACAGGGTGGTCTTTCCTGCGTCAACATGGGCGACTATGCCGATACAGCTCTTTCGGGAAGGCTCCTGCGTTTTATTTTCTTTACTGTTTTCAGCCGTATTTTCCACGAAAATACCTCTTTCTGTGCTAAAATAATACGATCATGGTGCCAGGGTCAGAAGGTATTCTGCCCCTGAACGTCATACTGCCTATCATAACACAAAAAGAGGTATAAGTCGATAAATTGAATTTCACGAATCATATATTCCAGTATATTTTCATACCTTATCTCACACCTCCGCCCGTTCCAGCTCCTCAAAATCCGCAAATCTTCTGATCCTTCCGCCGCCTTCTTCAATCATCCGGACAAACTGCTCTTCCACCTGCTTCGTCCTCTCCGCCAGACGGGGCAGATTGTCATACGTATAGGAACTCAGAATATCATAATCCGGGAGGCCGTTTTCCTGAGACGCTTCCTGCAGCTCGTACTGCAGGCAGACCGCCGAGAGAAAAGCCAGCACCTGGTCTTTCTTTTCACAGCTGACATAAATCTTCTGGAAGGTGGAGCTGATCTCTTCATACAGGACGGCCAGCCCCGCATAGTCCGGCTCTTTCACGGACGTCTCCGACATCACTTCCTCCGGCGTTTCTTCTATGGAAAGTTTCCACCCCATATATTCGCTTACTGATTTCAACATCCTGAGACAGCAGCGCCGGGCCTGCTCCCCGTCCTGTGCGCGGATGACGGAAAGATAATTTTCCATGAAATCATCCGGTTTTTTCGGAAATCTTTTCAGATCCTCATACTGCCTTTTCAGCCCGAAATGGTAATAGTCCTGATTGTAGAATGCTGCTGCATCCGCCAGCGCCATGATGAGATAACCCGCGCAGGTGCGCACATCCGCCAGACCATCGACGGAAAGCATCTGCCCGTACAGGCTGCAGGCGAAGGCAAACCGTTCTTCCGCTTTTCTTTCCGTATAGGCGGCATCCATCAGATGGGAGGCCAGCCTCTCCTGCAGACCGGCAAACCGTTTTTCTTCTTCCTCTGTCCGGGCATACAGAATCCGTACATCTCCCACACAGGGCAGAAGCACCTCATTCATGTCCGCGATGTTTTCCACCCGTTCCCAGCTCATCGGAAAAATGTCATATCCCACGCCCTCCAGAATGAAATCAGCGCCAAATCCGTATCCCCGTTCCGTTCCGGGAATAAAATAGCAGTCCACGTCCGATTTTTCATGCGCCGTACCGTTGATGGCGGAGCCATAGGCAAGAACCATGTCCACATCGTCGGCATATTCCTCTGTTACTCTTTTTATGATCCAGCTGAGGATTTTTTCGTTCCTGTCCGCAGGCGCGCAGTCGGACTGCAGCGGCAGTTCTGAAACCCGCTTCACCTTCAGGGGCCTTTTGGTCAGAAATTCCGCATTTTCATCCATCGTACTTCCGGGATGCGGATAAACATCTTTTCCCATCTCAATCGGTTCGTCAATCACGTACAAATATCCCTTCTTCTCTCCATTATGGGCAATTCTCCCATCATCTTCATAGCTGAGGCTGGAGGGTTTATGTGAAAAAGCTTCCGCCAGCTCCCTCCACTGCGTGATCGAGCTTCCCTCCCCCAGCATGGAAAATATTTTATCGGAGCCATGATACCAGACACCATTTGGTTGAATTTCTATTTTCACAGCACTCCTCCTGTTCCGCCGCTGTAAGACAGACTCAGATTTCCGATATTCTAACGAGCATTTTCTTTATTCTACTGTCACCGCAGAGAGGAAGCAAGTATTTTCATACATTTGTCCACTGGAGCCGCTATCCACAAGAGAGGCCGAACACCCTCACCATGGCCAGTGTTTTTTCACCGCCTGCCGCTATCGTTGTCCCTCCGCCCGCATTGACAAACCCGGCAATCCGCTTTAGGATGAATGTATCCTGCAGCTTCAGAATTTATGATAAGGAAGGGATTTTCCCATGAAAAATTACCGCTGGGTTACCATCGGATGCGGCGATATCGCCCATCAGTTCGCACAGGCCATGCGTCAGGAAGGCCGGACGCTGTACGGTGTCGCAAACCGGACGTATGAAAAAGCCGCGGCCTTTGCAGATGAGTACGGCATTTCCACAGTATATGAAAAAATTTCAGACGTTTTCACCGATGAAAATGTGGATATCGTCTACATCGCCACGCCCCACAACACTCACAGCAGCTACATTAACGAGGCGCTCCGCCATGGAAAGCACGTTTTGTGCGAAAAAGCCATCACGCTGGATGTCAGTGATCTGACGACGGCACAGGCTCTGGCAGGAGAAAGGGGACTGGTTCTGGCGGAGGCCATGACCATCTATCACATGCCTCTGTACAAAAGGCTCCGTGAGCTTGTGGAAGACGGGAGCCTGGGAAAGCTCTGCATGATTCAGATGAATTTCGGCAGCTTCAAGGAATATGACATGACGAACCGCTTCTTCAATCCCGGGCTGGCAGGCGGAGCGCTCTGGGACATCGGCGTATACGCCCTCTCCTTCATCCGGTGGTTTATGAGCTGCTGTCCGGACCGGACCGCATCGCAGGTCAGATATGCGCCAAGCGGCGTGGACGAGCAGGTGGGAATCCTTCTGATGAACGAAGCCGGTGAGATGGCCACAGCCGGACTGACCCTTCACGCCAAACAGCCCAAACGCGGTATGGCGGCATTTGAAAAGGGCTTCCTTGAGATTTCGGAATATCCCCGGGCCGACAGGGCCGTAATCACCTGGACGGAGGATGGACGCCGTGAAACGCTTGAGCTGGGTTCCTCTGCGGACGCCCTTCGCTATGAGATCCGGGATATGGAAGCAGCCGTATCCGGCGGTGCTGATGAAATGCATCTGGACTACTCCGCAGATGTTTCCCGTCTGATGACGGAGATCTGGAAGGTCTGGCGTTGACCCGGCCGCTTCCGGAATGGTTCCCGTTTTCTTAAAGAGTGCTTTATCAGCCGAACACAGAAAGCCGGAAAAAGGTCAGGCATCGCTCTCCTTCAGGTAAGTACCTTTTCTCCGGGTAAGTACCGCACTTTCATGTGCGTACTTGTTTTTTCTCCCACTCCCGCTATGATAAAAACAGAAGGGAACCGAACGGTTCTGACATCATGGAAGGAGTGAATCTTATGACAAAGGATTTTGGAGTAAAGCCCTATCTGTTTCCCATGCCCACGTATATGATCGGCACCTACAATGAGGACGATTCCGTGGACGTGATGATGATGGCCTGGGGCGGAATCTGTGCCGAGGATATGGTGGCGCTGAACCTGGAGGCTGAGCACAAGACCGTAGCCAACCTGGAAACCCGGAAGGCGTTTACCCTCGCGGTTCCGGGAACCGATACCCTGCGTGAATCAGATTTTCTCGGAATTGCCACCTCCAACAAAATGGCGGACAAATTTGAGCGTACCGGACTTCACGCTGTCAAAAACAGCCGGGTGGACGCGCCCGTCATTACGGAATATCCGCTCACGCTGGAGTGCGAGGTGGTTGAAATGCAGTCCCAGCCCTATGGACTGCGCGTTCTCGGCCGGATCGTCAATGTGATCGCGGACGAAAAGGTTCTGGATGGAGCCGGAAAGATTGATGCCGGAAAGCTCCAGGCCTTCGCCTTTGACCAGATGCAGAACGGCTATTATGCCATCGGTGAAAAGGTCGGTCAGGCCTGGCAAAGCGGTGCTGACCTGATGAAAAAATAAGGACAGCAGGAAGCTGAAAAACAGATATTCACAAAACTGCAGCCAGCCGGAACCGGCTGGCTGTCTGACTTTTCATGAACTCCTTCTTCTCCTTCAGGCTATGAATCCTCAGACTCACAGCCTCGTATCAGGCTTCTTTTCACGGTACTATGCCGGAATTTGACTTTTCCTCTCATTCCTATTACAATCATGGCAAGAATGCAGCAGAAAACGAGTACACATATCAAAGGGTGATACTCTCAGCTTTAACAGATACTAACCTGCAGGAAAGTATCTGTTCTAAAACGGAGAACAAAAATGGGAAAACGATGCATTTCCGATGAAAATTTAAGCACCACCGGCTTCAGCTACACGCTGTCGCTGATTAATGGCAAATACAAAATGACGATCCTCTATACGCTGATGGAGTTCGGCGTGGTGCGCTTCAATGAGATGAAAAAGTACATCGGAGCGATCTCCTACAAGACGCTCAGCTCCACCCTGAAGGAGCTGGAGGCCGACCAGCTGGTTCACAGAAAGGAATATCCCCAGATCCCGCCGAAGGTGGAATACAGCCTGACGGAGCGGGGGAAATCGCTGATTCCCATTCTGGACGGCATGTGCGAATGGGGAGATAAAAACAGATTATAGCATCAGGCCGCCTGCGGCGGAGAAAGGAAACAACATATGGAATATCGAAAATTTGACAGCACTTATGTGATCCGGCTCGATCCGGATGAAGAAATCTGCGGGCAGCTTCTGGCCCTTGCCGAAAAGGAAGGCATTGCTCTTGCACAGATCAGCGGCCTGGGCGCGGTGAAATCCTTTACGGTGGGCGTTTTTGACACGAAAACAAAGGAGTATCACGCCAACGCGTTTGAAGGCCCCTATGAAATCGTTTCCCTGACCGGAACTCTGACCACTCAGGACGGAAAGCCCTATCTGCATGCTCATTTCGCCGCAGGGGATGAGAAGGGACATGTGGTGGGCGGCCATCTGAATCAGGCGATCATCAGCGCCACGGCTGAGATCATCCTGAACCTGATCCCCGGCAGGGTAGAACGGAAATTCAGCGAAGAGATCGGACTGAATCTTTTTGATTTTCAGTAAAAATGCGGGCAGACAGTCAAATGGCCGGGTAAAAATGCTCATTGCCCGCGTATCTGCATCATGGCCTGTAAAATTTTTCATGTAAAGGAGGAGTCCCATGAACACATCGGAAGCAATCAGAGCGAGAAGAAGTATCCGGAAATATCAGAAAGGCGCCATGATTCCAAAAGAGCACATCGAACAGATGCTGGAGGCCGCCATGATGGCGCCCAGCGCCTGCAACCGCAGGCCATGGGAGTTTGTGGTCGTCCAGAAGCCGGAGGTGCTGGAACAGATCATGGAAATCCATCCTTACACCCAGATGCTGAAGACCGCCTCTCTCGCCGTCGTTGTCTGCGGCAGACCGGACCTGCAGGAGGGCATCTGCGACGGCTTCTGGCCGCAGGACTGCGGGGCGGCCATCGAAAACCTGCTCCTTCAGGCCGGGGAACTCGGCTACGGCACCTGCTGGTGCGGCTGCTATCCCGCCATGAAGCGGGCGGAAGGGCTGCAGAAGGTTCTCGACGTCACCAGCATCCCGCTTGCTGTGGTTGCAGTGGGTAAGGCGGATGAAGCCCCTGACGCGAGAGGCTTTTATGATCCTTCCCGGGTGAAGTGGATTTTATAAAACCGTTTACCCGAACCTTGTTACCGGAGCTGTCTCTGCCGATCTGGCATATCAGCTCCGGTTCTGTCTCATGCAGCCGTGTATGAAATATAATGTCATTCCTTCCATCCGTCTGACGCCATATTCTGAAAAACCATGTCCTTCTCCCTGAAAAATCTCAATTCTGGCATTCGGATATCTGGATGCTGCCCATTCTCCATAAGAAAAAGGCACTACCGTATCTTCAGCGCCATGAAGAATCAGAACATTTTTTGAAAATTTCCCAATCCGCTCATGGATATCAAAGTCATGAATAGATTCAAAAAATTTTCGTCCCAACAGCATTCCCCACAGTTCCTGTGTATCAGGAATATCCTCCCATATCGGAAACCTCTTCCTGTTTTCCGGCTTGTAAAAAACACCGTCTATCATTCTGTTTTGACATGGAATTTTAACTTCCTGAATGAACATAATTTCTTCTCCCTTTCACAAAAGGCATCCGGACATTCCTTTTTCAGCCCTTATATCATTTACATTTCGAACTCCAAAGCGGTGCGCTTAAAATCCCCATTGGTCTAAGCTGATAAACATCTGTCCAGGAATTCCCTTCCGTTCTCCATGAATCAGGTCCCAGCCAGACAACATCGTCCCCTATCAAATGCAGCTGTCCAAAACCGTTATATCGATTTCCCAGACAGGTAAGCGCAAGAGTATTATCCTCTTTCTCTCCATGAAAGCGGCCCGAAAAAAGAAGGAAAGCCATCATCCTTTCATCTCCTCCATTTACTGAAGCCTTCACAGCCGCTCCTGAATAATAGGGGACCTGTACGATTCCTTCATCCTGAGGCAAAGATACATAATATGTCATATTTCCCGTATAAAAAGGGAATCCCTGTCTGGTATAATCTCCCCAGAACAATCTTTCCGGTCTGGGTATTATTCACTTTCTGCTTCCTTCCACATTTCACATACGGCTGTTCCACCGATTCATACCGAAGCCTCCAGCCAAGCATCTTTCTCAGCCTGTTGTCCATTTTTAAAAGCTCGCATGCATTTTCATATTCCGTTTCCTGATCCAGCGCATACTCAAAGCTGTCCAGAAGATACACGTTTGGTTCATCCAGACTGTAAGAAAAGGGCTCCGGTAAAGGCTTCTGCCGGTCCATCTCCATCGCTAAACCGTCTGCCTCCTTCCTTAAAGGAATATTTTCTGACGGAAATCCATGCTGCGTACAGCTCTCTTCTGCCGGAAGCAGATGCAGGAGCAGGCTGTCATCACCATACATATCAAAATACAGGAGGCATAAGAATGAGCAAAAAAATTGTGATCCTAAACGGCAGTCCCCGTAAATCGGGAAATACCTCCGCCCTTGTCAAAGCGTTTACTGAAGGGGCGCAGAGCGCCGGCAGTACAGTGACCGAATTTTTTCTGGACGGAATGGACATTCACGGATGTAAAGGCTGTTTTGGCGGCCACAGCAACAAAGAATGTCCCTGTGTCCAGAAGGATGATATGGCTCAGATTTATCCCGCTGTCAAAGAATGCGATGTGGTCGTATTGGCCAGTCCGTTGTACTATTGGACGATGAGCGGACAGCTCAGGACGGCTCTTGACCGTCTGTTTGCTCTCGAAGAAGGAGATGGTAATCTCCTCAGAGGAAATGGAAAATCCTCCGCTCTTTTGATGGCAGCGGAAGGATATGGCTTTGATGACGCTGTCCTTTACTATGACCATCTGATGGAGCATCTGAGGTGGAAAAAACTGGGTCATGTGTTGGCGGGCGGAAATATGAACGTTGGCGATATCAAAGGGAAAGCCGAAATCAGGCAGGCCTATGAGCTCGGGAAATCCATACAATAAGCCGATAGAAAGGAATTGATCATTATAAACAAAATTACTTTGCCCAGGCATCCAAATTGACTTTCCCCAATCCGGTAACGGTGGTTTGCACCCAAAAGCCGGATGGCTCTGCCAATCTTGCTACGGTATGCTGGTGGACTTATCTCTCCTGCAATTCCCTGTCCACAGCCGTGTTGCCATTGTCTGCAGCCTGAAAGAATATCCCGAAGTGGGCGGCCACTATCTGTATATCTGCGATGTGGAGCAGGTTTATGGGGATGAAACCCGCCTTCCATGAGAGCGCCACCATCAACGGTGTCCTGATCGATGCCGATAAAATCAAAATCTGATAATCGAAGAGGCCTTCATTCTCCTTTTGGGGAGAGGAAAGGCCTCTTCGATTAAAGAAAAAGAACAATCATGTGTTGTATGTTTCCTGCATATTTTTGCACCGGGATTTTCCGGACAAAGTTATAAACGATCCCGGTCAGTGCCTTCGTCAGCTTCATAAAACACTGTCCGATCGGGATGGCTCCGTCCTTATCGGTATACAGGCTCAGGAACATCGTTACCGAATCCCAAACAGCGCAATCGCCAGCACCAGGCTGTCCATTCCAAGCAGGATGAGATAAATGCCGATAATCCAGCTGACGGAAAGCATGGCCGCAAAAGGATTAAACAGCATCAGAATTCCGAGCACCAGCCCCAGAATGTTGATGACCAGCGTAAAGTAGTAATATGCGTCTCCCACCGTCAGACGGATCAGGGAAAGGTGGGACAGCCTCGATATGCAGTGCGCGATAAACCAGATCGGGAACAGAATCGCAATCGCCCACCGGCCCGCGCTGATGTTGCACAAAATCAGGATACCGGCCAGGACGCTTAAAATGCCTGTCACGAGGGATACCGCCGGCCCAAAGCCCGTCCTGCGTTCCATCCGGATATAAAAAACAATATCCGCGATACCCGTAATCACCGCAAACAGCCCGTAAATGACGGTCACGCCGGTCAGCATGCCCACCGGACGGATCAGGCTGTATATTCCCAGAAGAATCAGCAGAATGCCTGTAATCAGTTCTGTCCATTTCACTTTATTAGTTCTCATATTCGGTCAGCTCCTTTTCTCTTTTTACAGAAATAAGGATAGCAGATTTTTTTCCGATTTGACACTGTTAATCTTTTCCGCCTGTCTGGACAAAACCGCGAAAATGTCAGGACAGATGCACCCTGTCAATCAGGACAGATGAAGGCGCAGCGGCTCATGCCCGATCTTTTTCAGGATTTTTTCCGTCAGATCCCTGACGGACAGCCTGAGGCTGGTGGTGTTGACGCAGGGATGGCAGCCGAAGTATTCCTGCGTAAAAATCTCTTCATCCATCAGAAGCTGCACCCGTCCCTCGTGATCGTTCATCAGTCCCATCACGCTGACAGAACCCGGGCTTAAATCCAGCAGGCGCTCCATGTCCTCCGGCGGCGCGAAGGACAGGCGGGAGCTTCCGGCCAGCCGGGAAACCTCCCCGGAACGGAATTTTTTCTCTCCCGGAAGCATCAGAAGATAGTATGCCGTTTTCTGATGATTGCACAGAAACAGGTTCTTGCAGATCGCCGCGTTCAGGATGCGGTCCACCTCCAGGCAGTCCTGCATGGAACGCATGGGCTCATGATCCACATATTCATATGAGATATTCAGCTCATCCAGCAGGTCATACACCCGGATTTCCCGGGCTGCCCTGCCGGAAAGCTCTTTGGGCCTTCCTTTTGTAAGATGCATTGTTTCCTCCCTGTCGGAACGTTTCTGCTCCGACCGCGCAGGGAAATCGTGGATGCGATTTTCCTGCTGTGAGCACAGCAGTCTGGCGTTGGAACGCCAGACTTTCCTGCCCCCGTTCACTGCGCTCCGATGGTTTCCGTCACGGACATGGCGCGGATGCGCCGTGTCGGGCCGTATATGGCGAGCAGGACGGAAATGGCGGTAACGGTCAGGATAACCAGAAGCGGAATGATGGGGAAATGCCAGGCAGATCCCCATTGCGCGGTCACCAGACTTTCATAGAGCAGCCAGTTCAGGGGAAGCCCCGCCGCGCAGCCGGTGAGGACTCCCGAAAGGCAGCAGGTCAGCGTCTCTGCCGCCACCATTTTCACAAGCTGATCCACCGTCATTCCCACGGCCCGCATTCTGCCGTATTCCCGGATGCGGGCGGACACGCCCATGTCCGTGCTGTTGATGATGTGAACCAGGCTGATCAGGGCGATCACGGCAAGGAAGCCGTACACGATCAGCATCAGGGAATACCAGGCGCCGACCGCCTCGCTGTTGCTCATTCTCCGGTCGGAAAAGGTGACCGCATCGGCCCCTTCCGCCTCCTCCGCAATCGCGCGGATGCGCTGCACATTCTCATCCGAAGCATTTCTTTTCAGCTGCATATCGATGACGGTATAGTTCCCCATGCCGGTCAGCTCCGAAAACAGCTTCTCCGAACAGATCACCTGGGTTTCGCCTTCCGTGGTACAGGGGGTGTCTGACAGCACGCCCAGGACGGTCACATCCCTTGTTTCTCCGGAAAACTGCAGGGAGATCACATCCCCCTCCGCAAGGTCAAACTGTCCCTCATAGCCGTAAACCACAAGCACGCCCTCTCCCCGCCGTACCGCGTCCATCACCTGCGAAGCCTTCGTGAAACGCGCAGTTTTCGTGAAGCGCGAAGCCTTCGTGAAATGCGCAGCTTTCGTGAAGCACGAAGCCTTCATGGATTCCCCTGTTTTCTTCGACGGCACAAGGAGATCGTCCTGCGCCCACTGAAGCTGGTTCTCCTCATAGGAAAACAGGCAGACGCTTCCCTGTATTCCTTCCCATGAGGCAGGAATCTCATATGCAAAGCTTCTTCCATAAACACGCTTTACCGCCTCCTCTTCTGCAAGGCGCTCAGACAGCCGGCGGGACAGGGAACAGGTATTGTCCACGCTTATGACGGAAAGATCCGGCGCTGCCGGATCCAGCGGGTTGACCGCATGCTTTCCCATATCCGGCAGCACGCTGAAGGCGAGAAACAGAATGACGCTCAGCGCGTAGGAGCCTGCCAGCAGGAAAAATCCCTTCTGAAAGCTTTTCGGGAAGCCTTTCCCTCCCCCCAGGGCATGATGAATTCCCAAAGCGATTTCCACGCTGAAATGCCTGGTATCCGCAGCCTTCCTCCTTCCAGGCGTGTCCGCCGGGAAAGGGGTCCCTGCGTTTCCGGATACGGCGGTCAGGGGAGAGACGGCTGCAGCCCTTTTCGCCGGCGTCCGTGATGCCAGAAGCACAGTGAGGACGCCCACCACAGCGCCTGCCGCAATGCCGATCCAGCTGATGGAAAACAAGGGCATTTCCGCAAACAGGCTGCTCAGCAGCTTTAAAACGGCGCACAGCCCCCAGATCACCGCCGTTCCGATCAGAAGTCCGGCAGGGACCGCCGTCCGGCACCACCCAAGCGCCTCTCTTCTCACGAAACGGGAAATCTGGGGCCGGGTCGCTCCGAGGCAGCGCAGCATCCCGAAAAACTCCGTTCTCTGGGCAATGTTGCTGTTCAGGCTCCCCGTGATCATCAGCACCCCAAAAATCATCACCAGAACAGCCAGCGCAATCCCTGTCTGCATCAGCCGGATCATATAGGAATCGCTGCTCTGTCCGATCAGGCCGAGCATTTTGATGTTTTCCGACACCTGCTCCTGCCGCAGGGAAAGCTGCTGTCTGATGTCGTCCAGCGTTTTCTGAATGCGGCAGAATGGGCTGAAAGCCACCATATAAATGCTGTTCCGGTACGCTTCCTCCCCCTCTCCTGCCGCCTCCGCAATCCTGTAGAAGGAGTCCATATTCAGAAAGACGCCGAAGGCATCCTGCCTGTTCAGCCAGGAAAACTGTCCGCAGAAGCCGCTCACCGTCAAGCTTACCCGCCCTCCCCAGGGGATGTCAAGCGTTACCTGATCCCCGATGGAAAGTCCAAGTCTCTCTCTGGCATTTTCTGAAAAGACCGCTTCATTCTCCTTCCCGGGGAAATCCCCCTCCAGAATTTCTGCCGTGGGAAACATCTCAATCAGCTCCTCCTCCATTCCCACCACCGATGTTTCCACCCCGTCGATGCGCCAGTTCTCATCCAGGCCGTAATTACAGATGCCGTACCAGCCTGCCGCCGTCACCTGGGGCCTTGCCGCGATGAGAGCAGCCTGCTCCGGAGTGATTTCCCGAAATGAGGCATGCCAGCCTCCGTCGCTCATTCTGGCCTGCCGGATCTGGTTTCGGATTTCCATATCCGCCATGCCGAAAATGGTCATGACCAGGGCAACCGCCAGCACGATACAGATTCTGGTCATCCTGCTTCGCTTCCTGTGGACGTGCTCAGAAAGGGGAATCAGGTCCAGCCAGCTTTTCATGGGGGCGCTGCCCGCAGGGGAAATTCCTCTCCGTTTCCCGGTCTTTCCCGCAGGCTCATTTCGATTTTTTCTTTCTCCTTTAAATCTCATGCTGCCGCCCTCCAAGCTCCTTCAGAACCCCGTCCGTCACCTGGAATACTCTGTCCGCACAGGACGAAAGATTCCTGTTGTGGGTAATCATCAGGACGGTCTGCTGGTAGTGCCTTGAGGCCTTCAGAAGAAGATCCATCACGTCCCGGCTGTTTTTGGAGTCCAGATTGCCGGTCGGCTCGTCCGCCAGCACCAGCATGGGCCGCGTGATCAGCGCTCTTCCGATGGCAACCCGCTGCTGCTGACCGCCGGAAAGCTGGCCCGGCAGATGCCTGCGTCTGTCCGTAAGGCCCAGCACATGCAGCATTTCCTCCACCCGTTCCGGTTCCGGCTTCCTGTGATCCAGAAGCAGCGGAAACAGAATATTCTGCTCCACATCCAGCTCCTGGATGAGATGAAAGGACTGAAAAATGAATCCGATATTCTGTCTCCTGAAAATCGTCCTCTTTTTCTCCGACAGGGAAAAAAGATCCTCCCCGTCCAGCCAGACCTTTCCCGATGTGGGCTCATCCAGCCCGCCGATACAGTTTAAGAGCGTGCTCTTTCCCGAACCGGATTCTCCGATCACCGCGGCAAATTCCCCCTTTTCCAGAGAAAAGGACACACATTTCAGCGCGTCCACCCGGGCCTCTCCGGTCCCGTATACCTTGCACAGCTTTTCCACCCGTAAAATTTCCATGGCAGTCTCCTTATCCTTTCTTTATGATAGGAAATGAAATTTCCTATCATATAAAAACACATTCACCTTACACTCCGGTGAATCCTGTCTTACAGTTCTGAAAGAAAGGAAATGGAGAAAACGGTTCTTCCGCTGAAAGAACCTCCTTCACCGAAAAAATTCCCCTTGCCGGGAGATCTTCTCTCATCGGAAAAATTCCCCTCTCCGGGAGATCTTCTCTCATCGGAAAAATTCTCCTCATCGGGAGTGCTGCTTACAGACAGCACACCGCCCTGTCCCTCCACCACCGCCTTCGCGAGCGGAAGGCCAAGACCAACTCCCTGCATGCTGCGGGCCGCTCTGTCCCTGCCGCTTCGATAGAAGCGTTTGAAGATATGGGGCAGATCCTCCGGAAGGATTCCACAGCCGTCGTCCTCCACCGACAGGCGGAAAAGTCCAGGTGACCGTTCCCAGGAAATGCGCACCGTTCCTCCTCGTTCCGTATGATCCAGCGCGTTTTTTACCAGGTTGGACAGCGCCTCCGCCGTCCAGGCAGGATCGCAGCGCACCCGTTCCTTTGGGTCCCCTTCCGCAATCAGCCGCTTTCCCTCCTGTTTGGCCCGGGTGGTCAGCTCCTCCACCGCTTCCCGGACCAGCTCCGATACCGGACAGTCCTCCGGCTCAAAGCGGACACTCCCCGCGTCCAGACGCATGATTTTCAAAAGCAGGCCGATCAGGCGCTGCATCCGCTCCAGGGACTGAAGGGCTTTTGCGGAAAACTCCCGGACGGTTTCCTCCCGCTCCGGCTCTTCCTGCAGAATTTCCATATACATGGACAGCGCCGCAACCGGAGTCTTCATCTGATGGGAAATATCCGAAACGGCATTCTTCAGGGCTTCTTTTGCGGTCCGCTCCGCTTCCCCCCGCACCTGAGCGGCCCTGGAAAGCTGGTCTGCCGCCGAAAACAGACGATACAGCGCCCCTGTTCCGCCTCTGGGCAGATGCCGTGAAAAATCCCCTTCCGCAAAGCGGGAAAGTACCCCCGCCGCCTGCTCATACAGAGCTTCCCTACGCCGCAGAAACAGCAGAGTCCCTGCCAGGAGGACAGTGCCCATCAGGCAGGCTTCTGCGGCCGAAACGAGCGCAGTCCTGCCAGCCGCACGCCTGACCGCCGGATACAGAAGCGCCGGACTTTCCTCCGTCCGTCCCGTACTGAGAAGAAGGCCCTTTCCTTCTTCCGACACCTCCGATACGCTCAGAATTTCCGCCGTCTTCCCTTCGGAGAGACCGGATGCGAGCATGCCGCTTACCAGCTGTGCCTCCCTGTATAAAAGCGCTTCCTTCAGCTCCCGCGCCTGCACCAGGCTGCTCAGAATCCCGAAGCTCAGAAGCAGCGCACAAAACAGGAAAAGAAAGATCAGAAAGCTCCGCTCCTGCCTGTCCTGCCAGATCTCTTCCATGTCAGCCTCCCTTCCCCTGCATGTCTTCTCCGGCGGCTCCCTGCCACCGATAGCCGATCCCCCGGACGGTGAGAAGTCTCTCCGGCCGGGAGGGATTCCTCTCTATTTTCTCCCGCAGCCGACGGATATAGACGGACAGGGTATTATCATCCACAAAGCTTCCGTTTCCATCCCACAGCACATCCAGAATCCGCCCCCGCGGCAGAGTTCTTCCTTCATTTTTCATGAGCAGACACAGAAGCCGGTACTCCGCCGCCGTCAGCTCCAGCGGCTGTTCCTTAAGGTATGCCCTTCCGGCCGCCAGATCTACCCGCAGGGAACCGCTTCGCAGCTCCTCCCTTTCGGGAACCGTTCCCACGCTTCTTCTCAGCTGGGCCCGGATGCGGGAGCACAGCTCGCCCAGCCGGAAGGGTTTTGTGATGTAATCGTCGCCGCCCCCGTCCAGCCCCCGGATGATGCTGGTTTCCTCGTCTGCCGCGGTCAGAAAAATAATGGGAATGGAGCTTTCCCTCCGCCGCACCTCCTCACACAGGGAAAACCCCGTCCCGTCCGGCAGGGACACATCCAGAAGCAGAAGATCGAAGCCTCCGTTCTCTCCGAACAGCAGCCTTCTTCCCTCCTCCAGGGAGTGCGCTGTCTGAAGCTGAAAGCCGTTTTTTTTCAGGGAATATTGTAAGCCGTCAATCAGACTGATATCATCCTCCAGAAGCAGTATTCTGTTTTTCTCCATACATGTTCCTCATTTCCGCATGCAGCCATACAATTATGCTCTTCTGATTGTAACACAGATCCCTTGAGAAGAATCCGGATTTTCTCCGTTTTTTTCTTACAAAACTGTAAGAAACCGGAGCCGGACTTCCCGAAGATCTGCATCCTGCCCCGTTTTTCTGCCGCCCGGTTCTCTTTTATGGACAGCATCCTGAAGAAATGAGATAATATCATAAATCTGGCCGTTTTCTGATTATCCGCAAATCATTTTCATCTGGGGAGAACGTTTTTAACTATGAAAAGCAATGTTTATACCATTAAAAGAGGTTTTGTAAAAGAACAGATTTTTACTGAAGTGGAGAAGTCCGCACAGTATTTCGATCTGGATAAAAAGGCGCGGCTTCAGCTCCGGCTTCTGACAGAAGAGCTCACCGGCCTGCTGCATGAAATTGTCGGAAAATACCGCGGGGAATTCTGGATTGAGGCAGAGCCCGTGGAATATGCGGTCCAGTACTGGGAAAAGGTCCGCACCGTGGATTTCCAGCTTCATCTCCGCCTGGAAGCCCAGCTGAACGAACAGGAAAGGAGGCAGCTTCTGTCCGTCGCAACCACCGGCAAAAACGAGCCGCCGCGGGGCATTATGGGAAAGATTCAGGCCTTCCTCGAACAGTGTGCCCGGGAGCAGGAGGATCTGGCCCTTTACTGCAGCCAGCAGGGAAGATTCATGCCATACATGGGGGATATGTACGATTCCTGCAGCATACAGGGTGACGAAGTTGTATGGACGTTGAATGATTACGTCAAAAAGGTGTCCTCCAACAAAGAGAACGAGGAATGGGACGAACTGGAAAAATCCATCATTGCGAATGTTGCGGATAATGTGGTGGTGAGCATCCGCAGACATCGGATTGAGGTGACCGTCTCAAAAACCTTCCGGCGCTGAGGGACGCACCCACACCCTGATTTTACCAAAGACAGCATCTGCATAAAGTTATAATAAAATTATTTTATGGAGGAGAAACGATTATGACAGTAGAAAAGAAGATGGATGGCGACACATTGACGCTGAGCCTGAGCGGCAGGCTGGACACGACCACCGCTCCTGATCTGGAGAAGGTGATCGTTGGCGAGCTTCCCGATATTCAGAAGCTCGTTCTGGATCTTGCAGATCTGGAATACATCTCTTCAGCGGGACTCCGTGTGCTTCTGATGGCACAGAAGTCCATGTCCAGAAAGGGCGGCATGGATGTTCTTCATCCGAATGAGCTTATCATGGAGGTATTTGACGTAACAGGCTTCACCGACATTCTCAATATCTGTGAATAACCTGCGGCAGGAAAAGGAGAAACCGATGAAAAGTAATATCTGTAAAATTGACAGTGGATTCTCAAAGGACCGCATTTTCAGGGAGGTTGAGAAGTCCGCACAGTATTTTGAGCTGGATAAAAAATCAGAGCTTCAGCTTCGTCTGCTGGCCGAAGAGGTCATCGGAATGCTTGAGGAAATCGTCGGAAGGTATGAAGGGGATTTCTGGCTCGAAGCCGAGCCGGAGGAGCCGGCTACCGGCTACTGGAGAGACATCCACAAGGTGGATTTCCGTCTTCATGTACAGCTGCAGGTACGTCTGGACGAGGAAAGCAGAGAACAGCTTCTTTCCGTCGCCTCCACCGGAAAAAATGACCCGCCGAGAGGCATCGCCGAAAGGCTCCGTTCTTTTCTGGATCAGTGCATCCTGGATCAGGAGGATCTCGCCTTTGTCAGCACACAGCGTGAATATTTCATGCCCTATACGGGATATATGTACGATTCCTGCTACATGCAGGGCGACACCATGATCTGGACGCTGAACAACTATACGCAGAAGGTTTCCGCCCGGAAAGAGGGCGAAGAATGGGATGAGCTGGAGAAATCCATCCTCGCAAATATCGCGGACGATGTGGTGGTAAGAATCCACGGCCGCAGGGTGGAAGTGATCGTTTCCAGAGCCTTCACAAAATAAGAGATTTACAGATTTCCGGGAAATGTTTATAATGGAAGCAGCCGGGGGAGACACCCATTCAAAAAAACGAAGCGCAGAATAAAACTCATCAGACAGAAGGGGAGGACACCCATGGAAAAAAACATTGCTGTCATCGATGCAGAAGGAAATGTTTATGAAGCGACCTGGCCGAAACGCGCCAGGGGACTTGTCAAAAGCGGCAGGGCGCGCTTTATAAATCAGAATACGATCTGCCTTGCGCGCCCGCCCGTATATGCGGAGGGTAAATGCATGAATACTTCCATTGATCCTGAAATGAAAAACAACGAAGATACAGCCACGCCCGAACAGGGACAAAACGGTGGGGAAGAGATTCTGGACACATCCTATGTGGTCCGCAAAATCGATGAGATTCTGGCCGGAAGCGCTGAGCTTCGGGCTGCCATCGCCCAGATGGAAAATCTGGAGGATACGCCGGCCGAGGCTCTCAGCCATATGATGGAAGCGCGTGAGACGACCAATCAGAAGCTGATCGCCCTTCTCCAGAGCATCCTGGAGACTGTAAAGCCGGATCCCGCTCTCGTCCGCCTGGAAGCTGTGACAAAGCTTCTTTCCGACGCCGGGCTGGAGGAAAACCACAAATTTGATCTTCTGAACCAGACGATTCAGCGTCTGTTCTGAACACTGAGGGGCCGCCGCCGCGGGATATTCCGCGCGGCGGCTTTTTGTGTGATAAGCCCGGAGAGCAGCCGCATGGATGGCAGGTTTACCTGCACTGACATGCGGATATTCGACGGGCAAGTGCAGCGATCGGCATTTATGCCGTGAGCTGTCCGATTCAGCGGATCTGGCTCAGTATGGCCGGGTCCTTTATTTTTTTATCCTCCGAAAGCAGGATGATTTTGGACATGATCTCCGCCGTCTTCGGATCATCGTCAGCAAAGGGCAGGAAAATTCTTCCCCTGGCCTGGGAATGGACGGGCAGAATGGCGATCATGCCGATTCCTTCCCCGTGGACGACGCCGGAGCCCAGGTGTACGGAATAGTTTGCCAGCGTCCCGTGAATCTTCGCATGCGCCCCAACGAAGGAAACATTGGAAAGCTTCAGAAGAGAAACCAGCTCCCTGGCGATGGCCGTCCGCATCTCTACGGTGGAGTGGCTGGCCTCCGGATCCACGCCGCCCACATGGGCCACGCTCACAACCAGATCGATGTCCCGCATGGTTTCGGAAAACAGGACGGGCGGCACCGCTTCCAGCTCCACCGGCTTTCCCGTCTCCCGATCAAAAAACTGAATCTCTTCCAGGGTGGGCGCCTCAATATCCGCCGGAGAAAACCAGTCCGCCATGGCGTACATGCGGACGATCAGATTGTCCCGGTAGAACACCTTCTGCAGTCCTTCCTCATAGTCCACCGTCCAGCCGCGGCCCTTTAACAGCGCCACCGTCTTCTGCGGCTGCACCTGATGGCCTGCGTAGCGCCTGGAAATGGTTCTCTCCTGCCGCTCCTCTTCGGTGATCGGATAATATTCCCGGAACACCTGCTTGAAGGGCTGCCTTATCTTTTTCTCATAAAGGGCGTGCATATAGTCCGCCCATTCTCCCGCCGTGATCAGATCATGGGGATGGGATACCCGGAGTCCGGCTTCTGCCGGAAGCGGGCTCAGACCGCCCCGGATGTCCTGAAGCGCCAGGCCGTTATCTGTTTTCTGTAAAAAACCGTTTCTGTTCTCCAGCGTCCAGACCAGTCCGGAGGCCTGGGGCGCAAGGACGGGATTGTTCAGGATTATCTCCAGCTCATCCGCCCGGAAAAGAGTGCTTTCCGTCATCGCCCGCTCCAGGCTCTCCCTGGCGCGGCGCTTCTGTTCCTTCAGCTCCTTCACCGTTTCCTTTATGGCAAGAGCCGTCTCATTTTTATTCAGGGCCTTTGGCAGGGTTTTCAGAGGCTTCCCTTTCTTTTCCATGGCAAGAGCGGCAGTTCCCTCTTCATCGATTTCCAGACGGAGGAGAATGCCTTCCAGCTCCACGCCGTCAAAGAAGGGCGCAAGCTCCGCAAGCTTCTCGCTTTCCAGATACCAGGTCAGCCGGTTCACATCGGAGAACCCGGCGGTCATTGCCAGATTTTCCAGGGCGGTGGCAACGGCCTTTTTCTCGCTCTCCCGGCGCTGGCTGCCGAACTGCCTGCTCTCCTTCAGGAATTTCTGAATGAATTCATACCGCCGCAGCGCCTCCTTCCGGTCTCCTTCCCGGATGGGAACCAGCGGATAACAGCGCAGCTTTTCCTGATTCCTTTTTTCTTCGATCTCTTTCTCCAGCTCCCTTGCGTCAAGCTTTCCCAGAACCGCGTCCGCATACAGCTGGGAACGGCGGTGGGCGCTGTTTCCGGAGGTGATGTATTTGGCGGACTGGTAGAGGATATGGAACCGTTTCTCTCCCAGCTCCTGATGGGCGGCCAGGAACCATTCCCGGTCAAATGCGCCGTCGTTGAACTGCTGCGGGCTGATGGGGGAGTAAATGGCGACTTCCGTTTCCTTTTCCGCGGAAAAGGTTTCGTTGATGTGGGCATGGAAGAACCAGACCCCCTTCTTTAAACCGGGCCATTTCAGGATTTCTTCCGCAAAGCCCGCCCACTGGGGCGCGTACATCACCGCCTCCGCCAGCCGTTTTTCTTTGATGTCCGTGACTCCGAGAAGCTCCTTCAGCTTTTCCGGCGTATCCCCTTTCGCCGGGTAACAGCGCTTCAGCAGATGGCTCAGCACCGCCTGTTTGGTGGTCTCCGACGAATAATAATATCCCCGGTAGAAGTTCTCCTTTCCCAGCGCGGCCAGAAGGCCGCAGAAATATTCCGCTCCCTCAAAGCGCTCAATGGCCATTGCCGGAGCGGTGAGAGGCGTGGGCAGCTCTCCCCGCTTTTCCTCCACCTCCACAATACGGCTGACCGCCGTGCGCACGAGCTCTCCGGCCCAGGGCCAGGTGTCCAGAATCTTTTTTCCCCTGCTGCGGAACAGGGTCGGGTTGGTGAGCATCCGCAGGTCCGCGTTCTTTCCCGTCAGAAGCCGTTCATACAGCGTCTCCTTCGGCAGAAGCCCTTCCCCGCAGGCCCGGAAATCATCTTCCAGGGTCAGTCCCTCCGTGACCTCTCCCTTTCCCCGGCGTTCCAGCGTGTATTCCTGAAGGAACCATTCCCGAAAGGCCTCCGGCGTCCGCGCCGTCCTTCTCAGGATGCGTCTCCAGAAGCCTGCCATCCGGTGGTTAATGGGAAAATCGCTCCGTCCGTTCAGATAGATGTAGCTGGATTCCCGTAGGGGCTCCAGATATTCCCGGTACAGATTTTCTTCCCCGATCAGCCGGAGTATGCTCCGATAGTATTGTAACGCCAGGGGAAAGACCTCTTCCGGCTGAAAAAACTGAGGCAGCAGCGAAATGATATCCGCCATCTGCCAGTAGCGGGCCTGAAAGGCATCATAACCGTCCTTATGATATTCCGGCGCAAGAACCTTCTCCAGCTTCACAAACCAGTCCGCCGGCTTTTTGTCATACAGATACGGGCCGTTCCAACGGCATGCCGTATAACAGAGCCCCAGCATTTTGGAAGGGTCCGTACCGTACACTCCAAGGGCTTTCCGAAATTCCTCCCAGAAGGGAATCATTTCCGGCGTAACGGCCTGCTGCGCCCGAAGGACTGCGCTGTTTCCGAAGGATGCGGGAATCGGCACAAACTGTCGGGATGCATCCCCGAACAGAATTTTGCTGCGGCTTCCGTCATAGGCTTCCGTTTCGTACTCATAGTCCGCATGGCGTGTAAACACGGCGTTCATCCGCTCAAGCAGGGAATGATATTCCTCCTTCGAGGGAAGCATATCGTTCAGCTGCCGGGCGGAAAACAGCCGGTCCGCCTCTGCCAGCTTCTCCTCTTCCTCCAGGCGGGCCGCCGCCTCCGCCAGGGCCTTCGGATCATACAGGCCGAAGCCGTTCTCCTGCGTCCAGGTCTCTTCCTCCTTTTTCTCCCCGGCGGTAAGACGGTCGAACAGGATGCGGGTCTGGGTGGAAAGGGATGCTCCCTTCAGCCTTTCCACCGCTTCCGTCTGGGCCCGCACAAGCTCCGGATGGGTTTCCGAAAATCCCAGAAGCAGCTCCACCGCCGCCTGGATCTGATACTCCTCTCCGCCTGAAAGCATTTTTTCGATGACCGCCGTAAGCGTCCGGGGCTCCTGCTTTTCCAGGACGGAAAGCACCGCCTTTCTCAGTCCGCTGCTTTTGGAGCGCAGGCTGTCCGCCAACGCTTCCAGATCCTCCCCGATCAGCCTGCAGTCGGACAGTCTCTGCACAGCCCGCTCCTTCACCTGCACGGAACGGTCCTGCAGCGCTTCCCTCAGGAGGGCGCGGTGAGATGCCTTTTTCTGAGGCTGAAGAAGGTTCTGATAAAAGGCCTGGCGCTGCTGCACATTCATCCAGCTCCGCAGTTTTGCAAGCTCCTCCGCCATTTCTTCATCCCCGTCATAACCGGCCAGGCTCATCATGCAGGAAATCACAGGGGTATTTTCCAGGGTAACGGAGGTAAAGGCGAAGGGATTTCCGGTAAAAGTGCGGTTTTTGTTTCCGATGAACGCCGCAGTCTCCTTCAGCGTGAAAAACAGGCTGCGCCGCTGCTCCTTCTCTTCCGGAAAATCCGGATTTTTTTCGGGCGTAAACGGCTCTTTGCGATAACCCCAGGTATTTAAAACAGAATAGGAAGCCGACAGACAGCCCGTGATCCAGGCCAGAGTCTCCTCATCCCGTTCGTTCAGATATTCCCCTGCGAGCCGCATCTTATAGCGGGAACTGTCGGTCCGGCTGACGAACAGCCATCCCAGAATCCGGCGGTATTTTTCCCCGTCATCCAGCAGAAGGCGCACCATCCGGTCCGTATCCGCCACCTCCATGCAGCCCATGCCCCAGAGTGCGAAATAGGCCTCCAGAGTATTGGAGCTGTTCAGATATCTTTTCCTCGCTTCGGCGTCCGTCAGACAGTCATACGCCAGAGCCGCGCATTTTTTCACCGCTCTGCCGTCCGCGTCCCCGTAGCCCAGGCCGGTCCAGGTATCGAAGGCCCTGGTGACGCTGCTGTACCGGAAAAGATCCTCGTCGATGCAGAGCTTCAAAATCCGGGTCAGAGTCTGCACGCTTCCCGCGTCAGCATTTTCCAGGATCTGCTGCCTCAGCCCTTCCTGCAGCCGGGCCGCCAGCAGAAGCTTCAGAAGCTGATCCACAAGCTCTTCTCTGCCGCTGATGATCACCGCGCGGATGATCGGGGTGGACAGAATCACCTCCGTATTTTCTCCCGTCATGGCATCCCAGACCAGAGCGCAGATTTCCTCATTTCCCCTTCTCAGCTCCAGCGCCAGACGCACGTCAAAGCCCCTCACCCAGTCGTGGGCACAGGTCAGAAGCTCCTTCACGTCCTGATCATATGTCTCAAGGTGCAGACAGCCCGCCAGATCCGCCACAGCCCGGGCGGCATGATAGCCGAAGTCCGAAGAGCGATAGCTTCTGCGCCACATGGAAGAGGAAAACTGTCCCTCCATCCGCATCCGGGTGATTTCCTCCATATCCTGCGAAAACTGCCTGTCCGTCAGCGCGGCCACAGCCCGCTTCAGTCCGGAATTCCAGAATTCCTCCACGGTTTTCAGATCCTGCAGCGCCTTCCCGTACAGCCCGGTCAGTTCCGCATCAAGCTTTCTCCATCTGTCTCCTCCATAGGGATAAGAGGCATAATCCCACAGGGCCTTTGTCAGCGCTCCGTTCTTTGCCGCACGCCGCTCCATCGCTTCCTGCTTTCCTTTATTCAGACTCGCGTTTTTTCGTTCCATCGCTCCTTATGTTCCCTCCTTTATGCTTTTCCCCGGTCGCTTTTTTATATTTTTCCCATATCCTTTCCGGCACCCGCGCCTCACCACAGCCGTCCGCTCAAAAAGGTCAGACGGATCAATGTGAGGCAGTCTCCCTCCCAAAGCCTGACCGGTCCGTCCAGCTCCGTCAGCTCCTCTTCATTCCGAAACACCCGAACCAGGCCGTCCGAAAAGCACTGGCAGGCGTTCTCCACTGCCTTCTTCTCATCCGCCTTCCTGTCAGAATAGATGCGGCCAAAGCCCACCTTTCCTGTCTCCGCCTGCTCTTTGATCTCCTCTCCCGTCAGGAAGGGGATCAGCTGCCTGTCAGTTCCCTTTTCGTTGTACCGGCCAACCTCGATTTTCACAAGCTCCGTCAGAAGCTCCCGCAGGGTGGATATCCCGTCGGGAAGGTCATAGGGAACCCGGTTCAGGGCCGTTTCCTTTTCTTCGCCCGAAGCGCCTTCGGTTCCCTGCATGTGTTTTCGCCGGAAGGGATTGTCCGCTGTGCGGGATGACTTCCTGACACCCGCTGATTTGATTTGTACGTAGATTCTCATGGTTTCCCCTCTTATATCATTTCATGCTGTTCTGTCTTTCTGCCATGTCTCCATTATAAGGGCATATGCCGCCCGCGTAAACAGAAAACAACACGTTGCTTTCCGGTTGCCTTTTTGATTGTTTTTCTCATTTCCTACTATTTCAGTATAAAATCGCTTGCATTTTTTCAGTTCCATGTGTTAGACTGCGGAATATGCATTTCAGTTAGTCTTATCTAACATTTTACAGAAAGAATGCCCTGCCATTCTTTCACACCTGATACGCCGCCCGCAGGCGGCCGCACGGGCCAAAGCTTCGTGCCTGAAGGAAGGAGGAAATTTCATCAAAAACTGGACCTTAACCGTAATTCTCGCCGTTGTTCTGGCGATTCTGTCCGTTCTTTCCCTGTTCGTCGGGGTGATCGACATCCAATTATCCGCCCTGCTCGCAGGGGATCTGGAGCAGCTGGAGATCTTTCTGATTTCCCGGCTTCCGAGGCTTCTTGCCATTCTCTGCACCGGAGTGGGAATGAGCGTGGCGGGGCTGATCATGCAGCAGCTGTGCATGAACAAATTCGTTTCTCCCACCACGGGAGCCACCATCTCCTCGGCGCAGTTCGGCATCCTGCTGGCTCTGCTGTTCATGCCAGGCTCCACACTCATGGGAAGAGCCGTTTTCGCCTTCGTTTTCGCGGTCCTGGGAACCTGGATCTTCGTCTGGTTCATCCAGCACATCCGCTTTAAGGACGTGGTGATGGTGCCCCTCGTGGGAATCATGTTCGGCAACGTCATCGGCGGCGTCACCAATTACCTCGCCTATAAATATGAGATGACGCAGGCGCTCTCCTCCTGGCTGGTGGGACATTTTTCCCTGGTGCTGCGGGGCCGCTACGAAATCGTCTGGCTGGTCGTCCCTCTGGTGATTCTGGCATTCGTCTTCGCCAATCACTTCAACATCGTCGGGATGGGCCGGGATTTTTCCAAAAATCTGGGCGTTCCCTACAACCTGGTGCTTTTCATGGGACTTACCATCGCGGCAATGATCACCGCATCCGTGGTGGTGGTCGTGGGCTCCATCTCCTACATCGGCCTGATCGTTCCCAACCTGGTTTCCATGTTCAAGGGGGACAAAATCCGGGGCACGCTGGTGGACACCGCCCTGTTCGGGGCCATTTTCGTGCTGGTCTGCGACATGATCGGCCGCGTCGTTATCTTCCCCTATGAACTCCCCATCGAGCTGATCGTGGGAATTCTGGGAAGCATCCTGTTCGTCGGCCTGCTTTTATACCGGCTGAAAAGCGGAAGGCGAGCGGTCCGTTTCTTCGCAGCCGGAAGCTCCCCCTGTGAAAACACCCTCAACGCAGTCAGAAAAGGAGAAAAACATTGAACCATTCCATTTTGCGCCGAAACCATAAAAAGCTGCTGATCCTGGCTCTGCTTGTACTGCTTGCGGCAGCGGCTTACATGCTGGTGGAGGTGAACTTTGAAAATCAAAAGCTGTTCCGCTATGCGATGCGGCTGCGCACGCCGAAGCTCATCGTCATGCTCATCACGGCGTTTGCCATCGGCGGAGCGTCCATCGTGTTCCAGTCCATCATCAACAACACCATCGTGACGCCCTGTCTGCTGGGAATGAATTCCCTGTATACCCTGATCCACACCGCCGTGGTCTTCTTCGCGAGCACCGGAAGCTTTCTGGCGCTGAACGCCAACGCTTCCTTCGCCGTCGATGTGGTGCTGATGGGGCTGACAGCCACAGTGGTTTACAGCTGGCTCTTTCAGAAAACCAGACATAACGTCCTGTATGTGCTCCTGATCGGAACCGTGCTGAGCTCCTTTTTTTCCAGCATCCAGACCACGCTGACCAGGATCATGGATCCCAATGAGTACGATACCCTGCTCGCCACGCTGGTCGCCAGCTTCAGCAACATCAATTCGGAAATCATCCTGCTTTCCGTTCTGCTCCTGGCTGCCGTCGTCTTCGTTCTCAGAAAGGACCTGATGCTTCTCGACGTGCTGACGCTGGGAAAGGAACAGGCCGTCAATCTGGGCGTGGATTATGACCGCTCCATCCGGAGGCTGCTTCTGGGCGTAACCCTGTGCATCGCCGTCGCCACCGCCATGGTGGGCCCCATCTCCTTTCTCGGGCTCATCATCGCGAACCTGGCGCGCCAGCTTTTAAAGACCTACCGTCACACCCAGCTCATCTTCGGCTCCGCCCTGTTCGGAATGATCGTGCTGGTGGGCGGCCAGCTCCTCGTGGAGCATGTATTCACCTATTCCATCCCGGTCAGCGTTTTCATCACAGTGGGCGGAGGCATTTACTTCCTCTATCTGCTGCTGACCGCGAAAAAATAACGGTTTTCATAAACCGTTATCCGAAGAGAGCCTGAAATTGAGAAAAGAAAAACGAGGTAACCATGCAGGTAAAAGAATTAACGAAAAAATATGACGGAAAGGCAGTCGTGGATTCCGTCAGCTTCCAGATTCCGAAGGGAAAGGTCATTTCCATGATCGGCCCCAACGGAGCGGGAAAATCCACGGTCATGGGCATCCTGTCCCGGCTGATCGCCAGAGACAGCGGCCTTGTGGATTTTGACGGGACGGATATCTCCCGCTGGAAAAGCAAAGAGCTTTCCAAACGTCTGGCCATCCTGACGCAGACCAACAACATCCAGATGAAGCTCACCGTCCGGGAACTCGTGGCCTTCGGCCGCTTCCCCTATTCCGGCGGGCGGCTGACGCCGGAGGATCACCGGAAAGTGGACCAGGCCATTCAGTATATGGAGCTGGAGGAATTTCAGGATCGATTCATCGACGAGCTGTCCGGCGGCCAGCGCCAGAGAGCCTATATTGCCATGGTCATCGCCCAGGACACGGAATATGTCCTTCTGGACGAACCCACCAACAATCTGGATATCTATCACGCCACCAACATGATGAAAATCGTCCGCCGGCTGTGCGACGAGCTTGGAAAAACCGTCCTGCTGGTGCTGCATGAGATCAACTATGCCGCCTTTTACTCGGACTATATCTGCGCGTTCAAGGACGGAAGGATCGCCAGCTTCGGCACTGTAAAGGAGGTGATGACCAAAGAAACGCTTTCTGAAATCTACGGAGTGGATTTCGAGATTCTGGAAATCTCCGGAAAGCCCCTGTCCATCTACTATTAACGGGAACTGTCTGTCCCCTGCCGCAGCAGCCCGACGGACATATCCCCGGGCTGCCTGCAAGAATAAACCAAAGGAGAACATTATGAAAAAAAGAAATCTGAAAAACCGCTTCCACAGACCGGCCTTTACAGCACTGGCGGGCGCGCTTCTGCTGTCCCTGTCTCTTACGGCCTGCTCTTCTGCCGCACAGACGGAATCCTCTTCCGCTCAGGCCGGGTCCGTTTCCGCCGAATCCGAAGCGGAAACACAGACGGAATCTGCCGATGCCGAAAGCACAGCAGCTGAAACGACAGCCGCCGGAACCGCTTCTTCTGAAACGGAAGCCGCATCCGATGCCGCACAGGCTCCCGACACTGTTACGATCACGAGTCTGAACGCAAACCAGGAGGAGGCCGAACTGACGGTTCCCTATGATCCCCAGAGAATCGCCATCCTGGATATGGCCTGTCTGGACATCCTGGACCGTCTCGGCGTCGGCGACCGGGTGGTTGGCTCCGCTTCCACCTCCCTGGATTACCTGCAGGCTTATGTGACCGATGAAAATGTATCCAGCCTGGGCACCATCAAGGAAGCCGACCTGGAGGCTGTCATGGCCTGTGAGCCGGATGTGATCTTCATCGGCGGCCGTCTCTCCTCCTCCTATGACGCGCTCAGCGAGATCGCTCCCGTCATCTATCTTTCCACCGACACGGAGCTCGGCGTGGTGGAGAGCGTCCGCAAAAACGCCGTAACCATCGCCTCCCTGTTCGGCCTGGAAGATCAGGTGGACGAACTGATGGCTGATTTTGATTCCCGGATCGAGGCTCTCGCCGCATTCGCGGAAGGAAAAACCGCAGTCATCGGCATGTGCACCAGCGGAAGCTTCAACGTGCTCGGCAATGACGGCCGCTGCTCCCTCATCGGTGTGGAAATCGGCTTCGACAACCTGGGGGCAGGGGAGGTAACCGCTACCCATGGAAATGAAACCTCCTTTGAACTGATCGTGGACCTGAATCCCGATTACATGTTCGTTCTGGACCGTGACGCGGCCATCGGCACCGACGGCGCACAGCTCGCGCAGGACATCGTGGAAAATGAGCTGATCATGGGAACGGACGCCTACAAGAACGGCAACATCGTCTATCTGGAGCATCCCGCCGTATGGTACACGGCAGAAGGCGGCATCACCGCTCTGGACCTGATGCTTGCCGATCTGGAAACGGAGCTGTTCGCGGAGTAAAATACTCCGCCACAGAAATCCGAAGATAAGTCCCGCGGCATTGCGGGACATACTGGCTGAGATACAGGCTGAAGCTTTACGGAGACTGAAACTTTACGGAGGCCGGAATCCACTGCGGGTTCCGGCCTCCGTTTTCATGCGCCCGGCGGGCTCACATTCTCCTGCTCCTCATTCCGGAGCATCACACAACTTCCATTCCAGATCCGCGGGCGGCAGATCCTCGCCCTTCACCAGGCATATCCGTTCAAACCGCATTCCTGAGGTCATGCAAAAGATCTGCAGCGTATGCTCTCCCGGCGCGGCCTCTGTTTTTGCCAGCGGAACCCACCGGTAAACCTGCTCCGCCTCATATCTCCAAAGAAAACCGTCTCTGTGTCCGGGCAGAGGCGCAAGCGCTTTTCCGTCCATACCCGCAAGAGCCCGGGATTCCTCCTTCAGCCCGAAACGGCACAGCAGCCAGATATAATAACTTCCGCCCTCCATCCGGATGCGATAGTTCAGGCAGGGGGCTTCCTTTTCATCCTCCCATGATGTTCCCGCATTGCGGATGTACATGGCAAGCCCGCTTCTTCCAAAGGTTTCTCCGGCACAGTACTGCCACCTGTCATCCGAGAGCCAGGCGGATTCGCTGTTCGAAAGGGCTGCTGCGGCATCAATCCGGATCTGGCCCTTCTTTTCTTCAAAGGGCGTTTTTCCCGCTTCAAAATAGTACTCCGGGCTCACAGGATCCGCATACCGCTCCGGCAGTCTCACCAGATCTCCCGCTTCCAGATTGTCCGAAGATACCCTGACAGGTTCCCAGAGCTCCGCTCTGGGTTTCAATTCAATCCTTCCGTAAAAGCCTTCAAGCCATTGATCCACATTCCATTCCTTCGGAAGGGCCTGACAGCCCGTCACACCGGCCAGGTTGTTCTCCCTGCGTTCCTGCGTATAGATCACAAACCGGGAAAAGGCAAAATACCGGTCTATTCCGTGGAGGCAGATTTCATGCACGCCGGCTTCCAGGTAAGGGAGCCTCAGATAGAGACGGTCCACATTATTCAGCACATTTTTCTTCCAGTTTCCGCACCATTCATCTGTCGAGGGCGTTTCCACGATCTGTATGCCGCCTCCGTCCACGGATACTCCGATACGGATCCGGCCGGTGGAATTCAGAGAAGGAAAACGATGAATTTCCATAAGGAATTCTCCTTCGCTCACCAGACAGACCAGATAATTCAGAGGCTCGTTCCATTCCCCCGCTTCCTTTTCGGAAAGGAAGCATTCCACCAGATTTCCCCGACAGCGGCCTGCTCTTTTGATAACACGGAACTGGGGAGACATTTTTTCCGCCGAGTCCGCTTCCACGCAGACCAGACCGCCATCCTCTGTCGGGACGGCTCTGCCCGCACCGTAAGCCGCTCCGAAAGAAACGGCTTCCCCCATGGCGGAAACGCTCCCGGAAGAAACAGCTTCCTCCATGACAGAAGCGGTTCCGGAAGGAACGGCTCCGCTCAGATCCGGAGCCACCATCCGTACCGGGATCTCCAGCGTTCCGCCATCGGTCAGATTTTTCACCCGGATGACTCCTGTCCTGTTTCTTGCCGCATCCTCCGCCGTTACCAGAATGCGCACCTCCGTCCGCACCGAGCCCCGCTTCTGAGACAGGCCGATCCAGTCTGGAGCCTCCACTTCAAAGTCTAATGCTTCCAGGGAATCGAAACCTCCTGTGGAGCCGAAACCTCCCGTCTCTTCCCCTGCTCCGTTTCCGATTTCCAGCCATTTCACGCTCCTGCCGGAAAAGACGAGCTCCCTTCCTTCATTCCAGAGACTCAGGATCATCCGTCCATTCACAAAGACCTCCGGCTGTCCGGTCCGTTCCGCCGCGCCTGCTCCTTCTCCAGCAGCTTCTCCGGCTGTCTCTCCCGTAACCTTTTCCGTCCCCGGCCATTTCCGTATACGCAGCCTTTCGGGAAGCGGAGGGGTACAGCCTGGCAGCATTGCCGCACGCGGCGGCGGAAAGCCCTCCGGATCCAGAATGCCGTCCCATTTTCCCTGAGCCATCCGTTTGTTGTAATAAACCAGCAGCTTCCGCCTGGCGTCGTCAAATTTTCTGGTCTTTCGGACATACTCCGCGGCAGCGGCAAATTTCCCCTGGCGGCAGGCAAGCGTGCTTCTGTCCCCGTAATAATAAGCCAGATTGGTAAAATAAGCCGCATGAATCCGCATCAGCACCAGCTGGAAAAAGGCGTCCCGCTCCTTTTCGGGCAGTCCTGCATAGATGGCATTTCCCCTTTCAAACAGCTCCTCATATTTATGAATACGCACAGCGGCCTCGTCCCCATAGGCGGTCTGGGAGAAGGCATCGTCATCCATGTTTTCTATTTTCCGGACATTTGTAAGCTGGGAAAAATCGTTGAGCAGCTCCGATACCTGCGTACCGATGCCGCCGGAAACATCCCCGGAACCTGAAATTTTTCCGGAACTTGAAAAGTTTCCGAAACTTGAAAAGTTTCGTGTGATCCAGTCCGCCACATAAGCGTCCACATCCTGACTGAGAGGCCTCTCTCTCTTTCCGGAAAGGGCGCCGAAGCGGGGCGCGCTCTCCTTTCCTGCTTCCCAGGCCAGGCGCAGGAAAAATTCGATCTCCTGCTCCAGAGGCTTCATGGCCCCCACATTCATCACCCAGAGCTTCCGGATGCCCTCACGCCAGGCTTTTCCCAGCTCGTAAGCGGTATGAGCCAGCGGAATGGAACAGAGGAACACATAGGTCATGCTCGGCGGCGCCCAGTAGGAATTGTGATAATAAAGGCCGTTTCCGCCGCTGCGCTTTTTCTCCTTCTCTGAAGGGTAACGGCGGACATAGCCATAGTTGTCGTTGGCCCACACCAGTGTCATGTCCTCCGGTACCTCGAGCCCCGCGTCATACAGCTCCAGCACCTCCTTATAGGGGATGAAGGTCATCATGGTGTCGTGCCCCAGCGTCTCCTTCAGGATTTTCCGCTGATCCCGGATGACCGTTTCCAGCAGCTTCACCTTGGCAGCCTTCCGCTCTTCCTCCGGAAGCTGCATGATAGCCTCCGTCTCAAAGCCGGAATCGTGGATGCCCCGCATGCCCAGAGTATAGCAGACCTCAAAATCCCTGTTCTGCTCCACGCTCTCCCTCCAGTATTCCTGCAGAATTTCCCGGTTTCTTCCGGGGATGGAATAATCATATACCGCATCGGTATATCCCTTTTTCGCAATCCAGGGCTTCCACTCCCGGTTGTTGGAGCGCATCAGCATGTCACAGTGAGAGGTTCCCACCACGATACCCATCCGGTCGGCCAGCGCTCCGTTTTCCTTTTTCATGTTAAAGGAGTTGACGTGCATGGCCGGCCAGATATAATTGGCCTTCAGGCGCAGCAGCAGCTCAAATATCTTTTCATAGGTTTTTACCCCGATGGTGTCCTCTCCCATGTGCTTCTGCACCCAACGGTCCAGCTCTTCCTCGTCGTTGATGAAAATGCCCCGGTACTCCACGGAAGGCCAGTCCGCCTTTTCAAAATCCTCCGGAAGAATAAACGTCTCCTTCTCCTTCACCGGCACATCCGCCCAGAAATACCAGGGGGAAACACCCAGCATGCCGCAGAACTCGTAAATGCCGTATACGGTTCCCCGCCGGTCCGTCCCCGCGATGACGAGGCGTCCCTCCTGCACATACATCACATACCCTTCCCTGCGAAGCTTTCCGCTTTCCTCATACAGCCCGCAGTGTGAAAGCCGTTCCGTTCCTACCAGCGCGTCAAAATCCGGCGAAACGCCCAGGGTGCCCGCAAGGATTTCCGCCGTCTGACGGCCGGAAGGCGCTCCAAATACCTTTGTCAGGTCCGTACGCAGATTCCCGGCCGCGATTTTTACCGCGTCCGTTTCCTGATCGCTCACCCGGACCGGACATTCCTGTCCCCGTTTCAGATAAAATTTCATATGCTGTCTCCTTCTCTTATTTCTGCTGCTCTCCATGGAATTTTTCTGATTCCATATTACGCACATATCGGTGAGTTTTCTTTGATTTTGTTAGCAGAAACATTACGGATCTTGACTTTTCGAACTGCAATTATAAAATGAAATAAGGATTACGAAAACAGGCCGGGAAACGGCAGAAAGGCGCCGGAAATGGTTGATCAGTATCTTACGGCATTTTATGGAAGGGATATGGAGGATGAAAATGCAGGCTGGGAATTCGTTTATTCCATAAATAATGAGCCGCATAATGACCGGGAATTCTGTCTGCATAACCACAATGATCTGTATGAGATCTATCTCTTTCTGGAGGGAGAGCTGGAATTTCACATCGAAGGCAGTATCTACCGGGCGCATCCCAATGACATTTTCATCGCCAGGCCCAATGAAATGCACCACAACTTCTTTTTATCGTCCTCGCGCTACAGGCGGATTGTGGTATTCGTTCCAGTAAAATTTTTCCGGCAGAACCGCTGCGAAGAGCTGGAAGGCTTCCTGCTCCGCCGTTCCCTGGGCGCGGACTGCCAGATTCCGGCAGCCATAACAGAACGCGAACTGGTCCCTCTGCTTCTGAAAATCAACCGATATCTGCAGGAAGGCACTCTGAGGATTGCCAAATGTGTGCTTCTGGAATTTCTCTACCAGCTGAACCAGGTCCGGGAGCCGCTGGCTGAACCGGTTGTAGAGGATCAGCGGATCAGGGATGTCCTGCTGTGGCTGAATGAACATCTGACGGAACGGGTCACGCTGGACGGCCTCGCTGACGCTTTTTTTCTCAACAAGTACCATCTGTGCCGGATTTTCCGTTCCGTCACCGGCATGTCCATCAATCAGTATCTCAATTATAAACGGCTTCTTCTCGCCCGCTCCCTTCATCAGAACGGTCAGACCCTGTTGGAGGCCAGCGTCAACGCGGGTTTCAACAGCTACGCCCATTTTTACCGGATGCATAAGAAGGTATTTGGAACAGGCCCCAGAGAAGAAAGCTGCCGCACGGGCCTGACGGCGGACGGCCGAAATGACATACGGGATGTCAGTCCACCAGCAGCACCGCCACGTCGTTGACATTGGTTCCGGTAGCGCCTGTGATGATCAGACCGTCCACGGCCTGCAGCGCATGATATGCGTCATTTTTCCGCAGCACCTCTTCGATCCGGATGCCAAGCGCACGGAGCCTTTCCGCCGTTTTTCCATCCACCATGCCCCCGGCCGCATCCGTCGGCCCGTCCGTGCCGTCCGAGCCCAGGGAAAACAGCAGAACATCTTCCTTTCCCTCCAGAAAACGGGCGGCGCTTAAGGCAAGCTCCTGGTTTCTTCCGCCCAGCCCCTTTCCCGTCACCTTCACCACCGTCTCCCCTCCTGCAATCAACGCGAAGGGGCGTTCATAATCCGGACTGTCCGTCAGGGACGCCAGCCACTTCCCCTCTTCCTTCGCCTCTCCCTGCATGGAGTCTGTAAGGATACAGGGATGATAGCCCAGCTCTCCGGCATGCCTGGCAGCGGCCCGACACAGCTCCCGGACGCTTCCCACCACATGATTTTCCACCCGACCGTTTTCCCTCCGGAATTTGTCCCCGGAGTTCTCCGACGCCTCAGCCCGCGCCAGGACGTTTTCCACTGACTCCGAAAGCTTCAACCCATACTTTTCCACAATGCAGCGGGCATCCTGCAGGCTGCTGCCGTCCGGATAGGTGAGGCCGGAAGCGATCATATCCTCGCTGCCACCCACCACATCGGAAAGGATGATGGAGTACGCCTTCTTTGTTTTCAGAAATCCGGCCAGCTTTCCTCCCTTGACTGCCGACAGCTTCTTGCGGATCAGATTGATCTCAGTAATATCCGCCCCGCAGCGAAGTAACTGCCCCGTCACTTCCTGAATATCCGGGAGGGCAAGCCCCTCCTCCGGCAGCTCCAGAAGCGCAGAACCGCCGCCGGATAAGAGAAACAGAACCGTATCCTTCTCACCTGCCTCCTGCACAAAACGGACAGCCACCTGTCCCGCTTTTACGGAATTTTCATCCGGGACGGGATGGCCGGACTCCATTATCGCAAACCCGGGAAGTTCTCCCTTTCCATGGCCGTACTTTGTCACCACCAGTCCCTTTTCCAGCTGCGCCTCCTCCTGTCTTCCAAACCATTTTCCGGCAGCCTCTGCCATCACCCAGGCAGCCTTTCCGACGGCGAGGACGAATACTCTTCCCCGCAGATTCAGCTTTTCCAGCGCTTCCTGTACCGCTTTGTCCGGAAGGACGTCCGCCAGGGTTTTCCGAATGACAGTTTCCGCGTGACGGCGGAGTATGCTTTCTTTTGACTGATTTTTTTTCTGTTCCTCCAAGGTTTTTCTCCTCTCTGTACTTCCATTTCGTTTTTCTTTCCGGTGAAATCCGTCTGATGGTTCTATTATAACCTTCTTATGCGGAAAGACCATGCATATTTTTCCTGCCTTACAGTAAAATCTGCATCAGAACATCCTTTTCACTGTTCAGGCAGGCTTTTGTCCGCCTGGTGCCAGTCACCCCATTTTTTATCCTTTTGCCCGTTTCGCCAGATGCCTCCCTTGTGTTTTCCGTTTTTCAAGGATAGAATTAAGCATATATCCGGGAGCCGCAGATACACGGCAAGCCTTGACTGATTCCCGGGGATTGGAGGTTTTATTTACATGAAGAAAAGGAAACTGACCGGCCTGGTGCTCAGCTTCGTCCTTTCCGTATCCATGTCGGCTACGGCCTTTGCCGCACCGGCCGTTACGGACGAAACAGCCAATACGGAGCCGATCGTCATTCTGCACACCAACGATGTGCACTGCAGTATTGACGATTCCATCGGCTATGCGGGTCTTGCCGCCTATAAGGCGGAAATGGAAGCCCAGTACGGCGCGGACCGCGTCACGCTGGTGGATGCCGGAGATGCCATTCAGGGAGGCGCCATCGGCACATTGAGTGATGGCGCATTCCTGGTGGACATCATGAACCAGCTCGGATATGACATCGCCGTACCCGGAAATCATGAATTTGACTACGGAACCGAAAATTTCCTTGAGTTCGCACAGGAGAGGGCCGATTACCCCTATCTCAGCTGCAACTTCCTGGATCTCAGAACGGGCGCTTCCGTATTGCCCCCTTACCTGATTCTGGATTATGACGGCGTACAAGTTGCTTATGTGGGAATCTCCACTCCGGAAAGCCTGTCCAAGACGACGCCGGCCTATTTCCAGGATGAAAACGGCAGCTTCATCTACGGCTTCTGCCAGGGTGCGGACGGCGAGCTTCTCTACACGGCCGTTCAGACCGCTGTGGACGCGGCGAAGGCAGAGGGCGCGGATTATGTGGTGGCGGTAGGCCATCTGGGAAATGGCGGAATCACTCCGGAATATACCTCTGAAGCTGTTATTTCTCATACCACCGGAATCGATGTGTTTATCGACGGCCACTCCCATGAAACCTATGAGCGCACCGTCTCAGATGCCGCCGGAGAAGACGTCCTTCTGGCACAGACGGGAACCAGGCTCGCTGCCATCGGCAAGATCGTAATCGATCCCGCCACCGGCGAAATCAGCACGGAGCTTGTAACAGATTATGACAAAAAGGATCCTGTAACAGAGGTGTTCATTCAGGCACTGGAGGAAGGCTTCAGCGATATCCTGAACCAGGTTGTTGCGACTTCTGAGGTAACCCTTACCACAAGCGATCCCGCCACCGGCGAAAGACGTATCCGCAATGGGGAAACCAATCTTGGAGATCTGGTTGCCGATGCATACCGCGTTGTAATGAATGCTGATATCGGAATGGTCAACGGCGGCGGTATCCGCGCTGATATTGAAATCGGAGACGTGACCTATGAAGATATCATTAACGTACACCCCTACGGCAATGAGATGTGTGTTGCTGAAGCAACCGGACAGGAAATTCTGGACGCTCTTGAGCTTGGCGCAATGAATTATCCTCTTGAGGACGGCGGTTTTCAGCATGTTTCCGGTCTTACCTATTCCATCGACGTTTCCATTCCTTCCTCCGTGGTTCTGGATGACACCGGAGCTTTCGTGGGAGTAAACGGCGCATACCGTGTAACTGACGTGATGGTAAACGGCGAGCCTCTGGATCTGAACAGAACCTATACCGTCGCTTCCCATAACTACATGATCAAGGAAGGCGGCAGCGGCTTCAACATGTTTATGGACAACACGCTGATTCAGGACTGCACCATGCTGGATAACCAGCTTCTGATCGATTACATCACCGATTATCTCGGCGGCACCATCGGAAGCGGATATGAGAACCCTTACGGAGAGGGCCGTATCCAGATCATCAATTCCGCAGAAGCGCAGGCAGCAGCCTGACGGCAGCTGTATTGAAAGCAATCTTCCGAAAGCTATAGACGGAGATATCAGGAAGGAGGCGGACCAGGTCCGCCTCCTTTTTCCGTCAACTCTGCATATTGATACAGATTCCCGTTTATTTACTTTTAAAAGGGACTTTTCACCACGTCTTGCAGACGTCGGAATTGACTTATTCTTTTACCGCTCCCACAGATACGCCCTTTACAAAATATTTCTGAATAAAAGGATAGATAAACAGAATCGGCAGAACTGATACGATGATTGCCGCATACTTCAGCTGTTCCATCTGGGCCGTCCTGCTGATGCCGATCTGCGCGCTCGCTCCTCCCACATCCTGCTTGAGAATCAAAAGACTCCGCAGAAAGACCTGGAGCGGCTGATACTGCGGATTCGGCACGAGCACCATGGGCCAGAAATAATTGTTCCAGTGGCCTACCGCATAATACAAAAGCAGGACGGACAGGATCGGTTTGGAAAGCGGCAGCATGATCTTCACAAGAACCGTCAGATGGCTCGCCCCGTCAATCTGCGCCGCTTCCGCCAGCGCCTCCGGAATTTCTTCATAAAAGCTCCTTGCGATAATGATATTCCAGGCGCTCACCGCAAAGGGAAGAATCACCGCCAGCGGCGTATTGTACAGCCCCAGATTGGTAACAACGATGAAAAATGGAATCATTCCTCCGCTGACATACATGGTGATCGTAATCAGAATGGAGACCGGCCGTCTCAGGACAAATTTTTCCCGTGAAAGCGGATAGGCGGCCAAAACGGTCAGCACCATGTTCAAAGCGGTTCCAAACACCGTATACAGAATGGTGTTCCGATAGGATCTCCACACGGTAGGGTTTTCAAATACCAGCTTATATCCTTCCAGGGAAAAACCTTTCGGAAGAAACGTCACGTCTTTGCGGATCACATGCTCCGGGGCGCTGATTGACATGGAAAATACGTATAGAAAAGGATACACGCAGAGAATCCCGGCGATGATGAGCACTGCGGCCAGAATTCCTCTGACCGCCAGCGCGCTTATTTTTTTCTGTCTCATTCACATCTGCTCCCATGCCGGAGCCGGAAACGTTCCGGCTCCGGCCATATTTTTTCAAGCTTCACATTTACCAGATTCCGACTCCGAACAGCTTCTTCCCCGCAAAATTGCACAGTACCAGGATGGCGATGTTAATTGCGGAATTGAACAGTCCGACCGCGCCTGCATAGCTGTACTGCTGGCTTAACAGTCCTGTCCGGTATACATAAGTGGAAATCACATCCGCCGTCTCATAGGTAGTCGGACTGTAAAGCAGGATGATTTTTTCATATCCCACACTCATGATATTTCCCAGATTCAGGATCAGCAGTGTCAGGATGGTGGGCTTGATGCCCGGCAGCGTAACGTGCCAGATCTGTCTGAGCCGTCCGGCCCCGTCGATTCTCGCGGCCTCGTACAGGTCCGGATTGATACCTGTGATTGCCGCGAGATAAATGATGCTGTTCCAGCCGAATTCCTGCCAGACGCCGCTTCCCACGTACATGGTGCGGAACCATTCCGGTTCTCCGAAAAAATTGATCCGTTTTCCTGTCAGGCTGTAAAGAAGGGAATTTACCACTCCGCCCTGCGGGGAAAAAATATCGATCAGAATTCCGCAGATCACAACCAGAGAAATGAAGTGCGGCAGGTAGGATACCGTCTGGATTACCCGTTTAAACTTTCCATCCTTAAACTCGTTCAAAAGCAGCGCGAAGAGAATCGGAATCGGGAAGCCCCACAGCAGGCTGTATACGCTGATCAGAACCGTATTGCGCAGAAGTCTGCCGAAATAGGGGCTGGAAAAAAACTGTCTGAAATACCGCAGCCCGGCCCATGGGCTTCCCAGAATCCCCCTGCTGATGGAATAGTCCTTGAAAGCGATCAGGATTCCATACAGAGGATAGTAGGAAAACACCGCGAAGAAAATCACCACCGGTATCAGCATGAACACAAGCTGGCGGTCTCTGCGCAGACTTTTCCAGAATGCCTTTCTTTTCATGGCTTACGCCCCCCTTGAACGGTCATACTGGGCCTGCTTCACCGTTCTCAGTTCTTCCAGCCCGATATTGTTTAAGGTATCCACAAAGGACTGCCATTCTCCCAGATCCGTCGCCCCCGTAATGAAGCTCAGAATGCTTTCCGAGCAGTAGGTATCGAAATCCGTACTGTACATGTCCAGAATATCCTGCTCCTCCGCCGTGGACATCATGTTGGGGAAGGGCTCTATCATATTGGTGCTTTCCGCATAGGGAATCGCGTTTCCCTGACCGTTCAGCGCCACATAGGATTCCGCGGGTGTCCGCACCAGAATGGTATTGCTCGCGCCAAGGCTTCTGAGCGCGTTATAGGGATCCAGGCCATCCGGATTATTCAATACAAAATCCGTATACTGCTTTTTACCATCCACTTCCTCCCAGGTCTTTCCCTCAATTCCCCACTCAGTCAAGGTAACGCCCTCGTCGCTTCCCCAGACAAAATTCATCCATTTAACTGCCAGTTCCGCCTTATCGCTGGAGGCAGGGATTGCATAATGGTTCCAGGTAGGGTCGCGCTTCACCACCTGTACCTCCTTCGTTCCGGCAGGATGATGGATCAGTGAATGAACCGCCTCCGGATAGCCGGATGTGGCGAGCAGGTTATTATACTGTGTCTCTCTTTCTGAAAGATGGGAAAAAGCTCCCACCGTATTGGTAGCGCACAGAGCCTGGAAGTTCGCTTCATCTCTCGTAAGTTCCATATCGATCAGCCCTTCTGCGTACCAACGGTTCATCTCCGTCACAAAATTCTTATATTCTTCCGTCGTATAAACACAGAACACCTCTCCGTTCTCATCATACCACCAGGGGCCCACACCCGCAGGCAGATCATAGGCGGACAAAAGATAACTGAACAGCCCGCTGGCAAGATCAATGCCGCTCAGCGGAATCTCATCCTGGATTCCATTGCCGTTCGGATCCTCATTCTTAAACGCGGTCAGAACCTCATACCAGTCCTCAATGGTCTCAGGCTGCTCCAGTCCAAGCGTATCCAGCCAATCCTGGCGTATAAAAAGTGCATTGGCAACCACCATGTCGTTCACATACTTTGGCGTGTCCGCAATGGTATAGATATGTCCGTCCGGTGCAGTCAACAGATTTTTCAGTTCCGGGTCTTCATCCAGAACCTTCTGGATATCCGGCGCATACTGACTGATCAGATCATCCAGAGGCTGGATCAGTCCCTCCTGCGCCAGATTATATACTCCAGTATTGGTCATGGACGGCGGCACTACAAAAATATCCGGCAGATCGCTTCCCGCCGCAATTCTCGGCTGCATGACCGTATCGTAATCCGCGCTTGCCTCCCAGTTGATTTTCACGCCTGTCCTGTTCTCAATTTCCTGCCAGATTTCCAGGTTATCGTTGATGGATACCGCCGTGTACCAGCCCTCCAGACAGGCCACCGTCAGGTTATCCGTTTCCCCGTCCCCGATCGGAAGCGTGTAAGCGTCTCCGGATGCCGAAGCCGCGCCGCCCGTTTCACTTTCCGCTGTGCTCTGCACAGAACCGTCTGTCGTTTCCGCCGCAGCCGCCTGCTCCGACGACGCGGAAGTCTCTTCTGATGCGCCGCCTCCGGAACAGCCCGCAAGAAGCGCTGCTGTCAATACCAGACCGATGATTCTGCTTCCCATCTTTTCTATGCTTTTCTTCCTCATTTTTTCCCTCCATCCGAAGCCATAACAGCCCCGGCTTCTTCTTTTTCTGATTTCTTTTTCTACAATGCAATCTTCAGTTTTCCAGGCTCCGGCCGTCCGGCCAGAACTTCGCCGTCCGCCTCCACCCAGAACCCTTTTCTCCTTCCATACCGGGAACCGTCCCTGTCGTATGCGATGGTGATCCTGCGTCCCTTATATGGCAGATCCTCCAGCGAAAAAAAGTCCCATTTCCCTTCAGGGAGGAGCGGATTTATGATCAGGCTTTTCCCTTCCTGCGGACACACCCCGCAGATTCCCCTGATCACCAGATCACAGAACGCGGAATGGTTGTAATCCTTGCCTCTCTCATACCCTCCTTTCTCTTCCGGCCATCCCCATCCCTTTAGAATTTCCCTCGCAAGCCAGACTCCCGTTTCCGGGTCCATATTTTCATCCAGCCAGTTCAGCCTTTTTCCATCCTCTGTCATCCGGTAGTGGCTATGCGCATACAGAGACAGCTGTTCATAAAAATCCTCTTTATTCACGGTTTCCGGTTCCCTTTCCTGCAGGAGCCGGATCATGCCATTCAGCGTCTGGGTGGTTGCAAAGGGACATACCGGGCCGTTCCACTGGCATTCATGCGGCGAACGGGTATTTCGGTACAGGGGAGAGCTGCGCTGCGCTGTCGTAATTCCCCAGGGCGCCCGGAAGCAGTCCTCCCGCTTCAGATAGCTCCACGCTGCATCATGCCTCTCGTCCGGAATGGAAAAGCTCCAGGGAATATAACCGATCTCTTCCATCACATTCCGTCCCTCCGCAAACCGTTCAAAACAGAATTCCGTGATCTCATCATTTCTTTTATTCTGCGGAATTACCTTAAAAAATTTTTGTTTTTCATCCCATAATACTTTTAAAATTTTGTCTCTCAGGCATTTTGCTTTCCGATTGTAAAGCTCTCTGATATCTTCTTTTCCTGCCCATTCCGCGATGGCGGCAATGGCCGCCGCGTTTCCATACATATAACTGTTCAGCGTAGGGCGCAGTCCGCTTCCGCTGATGGAAAGCTCCATCGCGTCCCTGTCGTCATAGGACCAGAACAGACCGTATTTTGTCAGATTGGAAGCTTCCACCGATTCGTAAAAGGAAACCAGTTCCGGCAGAAAATCCACGGCCAGCGCTTCTTCCCCGGAAACCAGTGCATACTGATAAACGGTATCTGCCAGCCAGGAAGAATAAGAGGTCTCCTGCCCCTCTCCCCGAAGCCAGAATGCAAGATACTCCCGGACAAGGCTTCTATCCTGCTTCAGCCACCTCGCCTCCGCAATGTGATGCCCGTTGGCTCCGTTGATGGAATTATACGGCCCCGCCCAGGGCACCCGGGGAAGAAATTCCGTGATAATCCGGCCCCGTCCGGTATCTTTGATATGCTTTCGGAACACCCACCAGCGAAAATACCAGGTTTCCTCCAGCACCGGATCCGGGCAATCGAAATAAGGCACCTCCCGTTCGACCCATTCCTCTGCCTTTTCATTGGGAACGGCCTGAACAGTCGTTTCTTCGTCATTTTCGTTAAATCTGCGAATGTATTCCCGCCAGTTTTCTCTGTTAAACCTCCCTCCCACTTTTGTTCCCCCCTCTATCTGCTTTTTTCAAAACCCAGATCGCGTCCTCTGTGCACCGCGACGCCGATCTGTTCCACGGCCCCCTGCCGTCCGTTGTACCAGAGGAGCCATTTCTCCCCGTCGTAAATCACAAAGGGCTTATAACAGGCTTCCCCATCCCAGCGTCCCGGATCGGGCGCGATGATCGGATTCTCCGGATGGCGCTCCCAGCCCGTTACTCCATCTCTGGATCTTGCCATGCCGATCTGCGCATAATCCTCATTCTGATAGCCAATATAGAACATCAGATAAGAGCCGTTCTCTTTTACCACATGGCAGCCGGCTGCCTTATGTCTTTCCCAGAGATGTGCCGGTTCCGCCTGAAAAACAGGATTTTTCTCCGCCTTTTCCCAGTGGATTCCATCCCGGCTCACCGCATAGCCGATGGCGTTCGGTTCATACTGCTCTCCACCCGAATACCACATTTTGTACAGTCCTTCCTCTTCCTCCCACATCACGTCAGGACACATGAGAGAGGACTTCTCCCAGTCTTCTTCCGGAAGCAGAACCGGATCATCCTGTTTTCTCTGAAAATGGACGCCGTCTTCGCTCGTCGCATAAAAAATGTGTGAGGTTCCGTCCGCATTTCCCGGATGAAACTGTCCGGTATACCACATGTGGTAAAGTCCGTCCCGGTAAACAACCGCCGGGCGGTTCAGATCATCCTCCCATCCCTGCGGTGTGGGCCTCGGAGCAATGCAGATTTCCGACTCTGACCAGGAGAATCCGTCCCTGCTGTCCGTAACCGCGATGCTTTTTCTGGTTCTCCAGCTGAAGTACATCCGGTAGCCTCCGTCCTTTTCCAGAACGCAGATGTCAAAGCAGACCCCATATCTGCCTCCCAGAACCGGATTTTCTTCGTATTTTTCCCATCCGGCCCTGGTTCCTGTGCAAAATCCCTCCATTTTGCGCCTCCCTTTTTGTTATGTATGGTAAATGTTAACAGTTGCCACCTCTTTTTTAGCTCCAATAAGGTCATGTTACCATAATGTAACACAAATTTCAATCACTTTTAATATCTTTTTGTGTTATTGATGCTGATGCTGATACGAATCTATAATGAACTCAAAGCGGAGGCAAAATGTATTATGGATAAACTGGTAATTACACCTAAAGAAAGTAAAACAATTACAATGACAATCAGAATTGATAAATCATTACAGGATAAATATAACGATCTGGCAGCCAAAACCAATCGCTCCAGAAACGAACTTATTTCCATGGCGCTTCAGTATGCTTTAGAACATATGGAAATTAAGGATCTGACATAAGCGAATCAGCTCACTTTGTATTCACTTTTAGTTTCATATTGTGTTATAGATTTCTTTCATTTATAGATTATATAATAAGTACATCAATGAAAGGAAATCCTGTTACATTATGGAAAAACTCATCATCACCCCAAAAGAAGACAAAGCCGTCACCATGACGATCCGGATTGATAAAACGCTTCAGGATAAATACAACGAGCTTTCCGCCAGAACCAACCGTTCCAGAAACGAGCTGATCTGCATCGCTCTACAATACGCCCTGGAGCACATGGAGCTGCAGCTGTAGATGTGGAAAGAGAAATGCATGCTGCCGGAATCTCTTATGGTTCCTCAGAATTTTTTCAGAAAGGAACAGCGTATTCATGCCGCTTTGAAAGACATGAATACGCTGTTTTTGATTTGGCAGTATTCTTTGGGGAAAGAGATCATTTATTTTCCGGGACCTTCAGGCCTGTTTTTTCCAGGAAGTCTTCTATTGAAGCCGTCGTCACTGCAGCCTTCATCCATGTTTCCACAAGCTCCGGGGCCGTTTCCTCCGTAATCCGCTTTTTCAGCCATTCTGGCACAGCCCCATGACTTTCCAGTACAAATAAGCAGGATCTGGCAAAACCTTTAGCCCTGCCTTTTATTTCTCCTTTTATTTCTCCTTTTACTTCTCCTCTTTTTTCCCCAATCTCCTGCTCTCCCTTTCTGAGCTTTCTCATTACCTCCTCTTCGTTATACTCGAAAATCGACATGGCAATCACCTCCGCTCTCTGACCTCGTAAAAAGTCTGCAAGAATCCCTTCCGCAATGCATTCCGTCACGGCCCTGTCTACCGCTTCCCCAACTGCTGTTTTACCGCCCGTGTATTTCCTGATCCGGGCCACGAATTCGCTGTATTCCCGCAGAGTTCTGCACCTTTCCATCAGTTCCTGATTATATCCCTGATTGATGTTCAGATACCGGACCTTCAATTCCAGCTCCGGTTCCTCCTCCTTCTGAATAAAGGCATCTGACAGCCTCAGAGTGACGTCCTCAGGTGCCTCCTTTGCACCGTTATAGAACACCACAAAATGAGGCGCCGGAATCTTTACCGGTTCGGACAGGTACAGTAAATCCTTATCCACATTCTTTTCCATAAGCCGCGCGATATAAAGCAGATCGCGCAGGGGCATGTTCGGATTCCACGTGGACTGGTGCTCGTACAGGGTCATCCTTGCATCCAGAAGAAAGGATACATCGTTCTTCATGGCCATGTAAACCGCGTTTTCCAGCGTGGTAACCGTCAGGTCGTCCGGGTTCTGATAGTCTGTCCCGTTCAGGGCGTTGTACAGTTCCAGAATGACCTTTTTGTCGCTGTAGAGCATCCGGAATACCGTGTCCTTATGCTTCCTGTTGGCATGCAGTTCTTCGTTCATCGTACCTCCGTTTCCGCGAAGGCTTCCTTTTCTGATTTTTATTAAAAAGGAAAGTCTTCGCCTGTGCGGCGGGTACGGCACTCCCTTCGTCCGCTCCCGCCTGTTCTTTTGGTTGCATTTGTTCTGGAATCAAGCATAGAAGTTTCTGAATGGAATGTCAGAATAGACATGCGGCGGAGAATCCGCCGGCAGCCGAACGGCTTACAGAATTTTATGCTTAGCTGTATTTTATCATCCCGGTTCGTGGGTTTCAATACCATTCTTCTGTCTTTCCAGATATTCTGTCTGAACATTACTATTCACAGCCACCCCCTCATTCACACCCGTCGCCTTGCGGCGTTAAGGCTGCTCATGATAAATGTAAGATTTCATAAAACATTGATTCGATAATTTCCGGGATTTTCAATTAATTACGTGTCAAAGATGAGATATCTGAATTATAGTTTTCCTTTGCGCTGATGCCTGTATGCACTTTGGGGTACTTTTACAAAGAATTTACACGACACACTCTGCCTGAGATGGTTTTTGGGGCGTCACGATGGTATAATGATTGCGCACAGCTCAATCCGGCACGACTACGTCGTGCCGCCCCGCTCCGCGGGGATTATACCTGCAACCCGTGACTTGTGAAGAAAATGCCGCCTGCGGCGGCGCTTTCTTCCCTGCGTACACGGTATAATGATTGCGCACAGCTCAATCCGGCTCGACTTATAATAAGGAGATTTCATGTTTTCCGATATTTTTTTTCATCAGACCGTCACCTACACCAGAACCGAACAGGAAATCATTGATTTTATCTGCAAAAACCCCGGTGTGTTCCTGACCGCTTCCATTTCCCAGCTTGCGGAAAGGCTTGGCATCTCCGATGCCTCCCTTTCCCGTCTGGCGAAACATGCGGGATACCCGGACTATAAAGGGCTGAAGGCCGCCGTGACCGGAGCTCTCAGCGGAGCAGGACCTGCCCAAAAGCTGCAGGGCTCCCTTCAGAATCGGAAGGAGGGCGGGCTGTATGCCTTCCTTTCTCAGCAGCAGGTCTGTCTGCAGAAAACGCTGGAGCTGATCGATCGGGCCGCCTTTGATCAGGCCGCCGGGCTGATCGCTTCCGCGCACCGGATTTTTCTGCACGGGAAGGGGGCTTCCCGCTGTCTGGCCCAGCTCCTTCATTTCCGTCTGAACCGCTTTAGGAAGGATGTGTTTCTCATGCCCTCCGGCGGAACGGAGCTGTTTGAAGACCTGAACCGTCTTTCCGACAGGGACCTGGTCATCTGCTTCGGCTTTCAGAAGCTGCCGCGGGAGGACAGCGTGCTTCTGTCCCATGCCAGGCAGATCGGCTGTAAAAGCATTCTGTTCAGCAGCCGGGTCTATGCTGCGGAAACCTCTCAGGCTGACATCAGCCTGCTCATCTACCGGGGCGAACCCGAAGAATATCATTCCATGACCGCTCCCATGGCCGTCATCGACGCGTTGATCGTCCAGGTAGCCGCCGCGATGGGAGATGAAGCGGTAGAGCCGCTCGAACGGCTTCATGCCCTGAAACAGAAATACTACCGGGAGCTTCCAGGTTGACGCTGCAGAAAAGGCCATCCCCATCCGGGTTTGGCCTCTCTGTCTTTTGGTATTTCAATTATCACTCCGATACCAGCACCTGCACATAATCCCCGCCCAGGCTGTGAATCTGCTTCAGCGCCTTTTTCAGCACGGAAGCCGTCCGCACCTGGAAGGGCAGGGTGGCTTCGATATGGATCGTATAGGCTCCTGCGTCCATTTCCTCCTTCAGCCGGGAGAATGTACAGAAATCGGCTGAAAAATCCGTATGCACGCAGCCGTACTGAAACGCCTGGTGGGTATCGCTTCCCGTGACCACCGGCTTTCCCAGCTTCCTTCCGAATTCTTTTGTCCGTTCTATCGTCTTCTCCGCGTCCTCCGCCAGATCCTTTCCGTTCAGGTCAACGAAATCAAAGCCCGTAAGGAGCGAATCGGGAAGGCGCGTAATGTTTCCCGTCCCCTCTTCCATTCCCCGGAACGGATGGCCCGCGCCCACCAGCACCGGATACTCCCGAAACAGGGCGAGCAGCTGCGCAAAGGACAGAAAACTCCCCTTCTCCTTATGCGGCTCCAGTCTCCGGTTCAGCTCCAGGATGGCCTCCGCCGGCCCGATGGAAAGGATGTGGCCGCCCTCCGCAATATCCGTCTCCATGCCCGGAAAAATCCGCAGCCCGTCCGCCACAAAAGTATCCCCCTCCCTGTCACAGCTGTTTTTGATGTGGCCGTAAATCCTGTCAAATCCCAGCGTATTGAAATGCTCGGTCAGGCAGATGGCATCCAGTCCCGCCCTTTTCGCCTCCGCAAACAGCCAGTTCGTGTAAACCTCGGAAAACGGCAGCTTCTTCGCCAGCTTTCCGTGGGTGTGAAAATCCATTTTCATAGTTACCTCCTGCCGAAGCGTTTTACGCTGAGGCTCGCGCGCCGAATCTCCCATTCGGCGCACAGGATTTGTGACGCTTCGGCACAAATCCTGGTTGAAAAATGCGCTATCGAGCGCATTTTTCAACCTCCCCTCCATTACTGATTCTGCTTACCGCTCACTCCGCGCCATCCGCGAAGCCGCGCTTTACGCTCTTTCCCGTTATGCAAACATGCCGGGCAGAAGAAAGGCGGCCGCCGTCCAGACGACGGATACGGCGAGAAATATCCCGTCCGCCCTGCCAAGACGCAGGGAAGAAAGATGCATCCGCTTCACTTTTTTGTTCTGCGAGGCGTAGCGATAGCCGCGCAGTTCCAGGGCCTCCACGGTGGTCCGGGATTTTTTTGCCATGTTCAGCATCAGCGGATAAAAGGCGAGCATGATGATCTTCACCTGGTAGATGAGCCACCGGACCTTTCCCTTCAGGCAGTCTGCGGCGGGCGGATTTCCCCGCAGCCGGTAGGAAAGAAGAATGCTCTGAAACTCTTCCATCAGTGTAGGAAGGAGCCGATAGGCGAAGGAGATGGAAAAGGACAGGCGTTCCGGGCAGCCGAACCATTCCAGGCCGCTTGCCAGCCGGTCCGGCTCCAGGCCGGAAAACACGGTGATGGAGGCCAGCGATACGGCGGCCACCTTCAGCGTCATCACCAGAAGGGCGACAACCGTTTCGCCGTTTCCGCCGAACAGGAGCGATACCAGAAGCAGGTATCCGGTCTGTGTAAACACGCCGATGCCGAACAGGAAAAGAACCAGCGGCGCGATTTTTGCCAGGGAAGCGGTAATGAGCAGAAAGAGAAACAGCCCGAGCAGCACGCGCACATCCTGCAGAAACCAGGGAACCACGCCGAAGAACAGATACCACAGGATCAGCAGCCTGGGGTCCAGCCTGGCTATCACGGTATCGCTGTTTCCATACGCATTTTTCAGCACCTGATTGCGCAGAAAATCTATGGTAAGCTTGTCAAAAATGTTTTCCGAAAGTTTTTCCAGCATAATCATCCTCCCGCACATACAGCGAACGCTTCCTTCTCCGGCCGGACGTTTACCGATGCGTTTCCGAAGCATTCCACAAATTCATCCACCGTATAGCACCTGGCCCGCTCATCCAGCGCGCGTCCCATGGCAAAAATCTCCGGCGGACGGATTCCCACAAGCCGGGCGAGCCGCTCATCCGCAAAGATCTCATCCCGGGTGCCGTCCGCGATCAGGTTCCCCTGATGCAGCACCAGAATCCTCTCCGCCCACTGGCAGACGAGCTGCATGTCATGGGTGGCGATCAGCACCGTTTCCGTCACGTTCTTCAGCCTTTCCAGCGTATCCAGAATCTCCGCCCGCGTGGCAATGTCCAGATTGGCTGTGGGCTCGTCCAGCAGAAGCACAGAAGGGTTCAGGGCAACGCCGATAGCGAGGGAGGCCCTACGCATCTGCCCGCCTGAGAGCAGGCGCCCGTCCCTCTCCTGAAGCTGCGTCAGGCCGAACTGGGAAAGGAGAAGCCGGGTCTGTTCCTCCCAGTCCTTCACTCCGCGCGCCTTCATGGCGTACGCGATGTCCGCGCCGATGGAATCCTTGATGAACATTTCCTCCGGATTCTGATACACATAGGAAAGACAGTCCGCCAGCTTTTCCGGCTTCGTTTTCCCCGCGTCACGGCCGCAGACGGTCACACGGCCCTCCGCCGCCTTCAGCGTTCCGGTCAGAAGCTTCATCATGGTGGATTTTCCGGCCCCGTTGGAGCCGATCACCGCCACCTTTTGTCCTCTTTTCACATCCAGGAAAAAATGGTTCAGACTTCTGGTGTTCTCTCCCTTCACTGCCCGGTATTCCACACTCACATCCTCAAAGGACAGGACCGTTTCCCGCCCGTCCGCCGGTACGGCACTTCTCCTCCCCGGCAGGGGACGATGGTAGCGGCAGGAAGCAAAAGCCTGTCCGCCCTCCTCCACGGTAACGGGAAGCCGGACATCGTCTGGCAGGCAGTCCTGTTCCTTCAGCCGCATGGCGGCCAGCGCTGTCTGCGGCGGGAAAATGCTGCTCTCCTGCAGATCCTTTATGCGCCGCAGGGCTTCCTTCGCCTCCAGCTTCCAGAGAATCCGGCCATCCCGCATCAGCACCGCATGCCTGCAATACCGGGCGATGTACTCCGTATGATGCTCGATCACGATGATGGTCTTTCCGTAGTCCTCGTTCAGCCGTTTCAATATTTCATAGGTCTGTCCGGCATGAAGGGGATCCAGCTGGGCGATGGGCTCATCCAGAATCAGCACCTCCGGGCACAGGGCCGCCGCCCCTGCAAGAGCGAGCAGATGCTTCTGACCGCCGGAAAGCTGCCAGACAAAATCCTCTTCCCTGCCTTCCAGGCCGCACATTTTCAGGGCTTCTCTTCCTTTTTCCAGATAGTCCTCGCAGCTGTAATTCAGACAGGAAAAGGAGGCATCGTCCAGCACCGTGGGGCGGACGATCTGATTTTCAAAATCCTGATATACATATCCCACCTTTTCCGCCAGCCTGCCCACATCCTGTTCTGCGGTATCCTGCCCGTCTATCCACACCCGCCCGGTCATATCGCCCGCAATGAAATGGGGAATCAGTCCGTTCAGCGCCTTGCAGAGCGTGGATTTCCCGCAGCCATTGTTTCCGATGACTGCAAGAAAATCCCCTTTTTCCACATGCAGGCTGATATTTTTCAGCGTTTCCTTCTCCGCTCCCGGATAGGTAAATGTCAAATCTTCAATTCGTATCATACTTCCGCTCCTGCGGCCGGACGGCCGCTTTTATTCCGCCTTTATTCCGCTTCTTTCAGGCTCGCGTTTCTGCGCATCCAGAAAAGGACGATTCCTGCAACAACCGCAGCGATGACGATTCCGGTAAACAGCGCTCCCGTGCTCTCCGCCCAGGATGCCTCCCAGTCGATCAGGCTCAGGCCGCTTTCCGCAAGACATTCCGCGCCAATTGCAGCCGCGAAGAACACCACGCAGATCACGATATTGCGGATGGACAGCGCACCGCCCTGCGGCATGTTTTCAGCCGTTCGGGGCTTCATGCCGAGCAGCGGCTCAATCTTTCCATAGAGCCTGGGAACCAGAAACATGGTGGGAAGCATGCAGAACAGGATGCCGGAGAAAAGCACGTCGTTCAGGCAGGCAAAGCCCTCGGTCGCAAACACACTTTCCGGGAGTCCGGGAACCGCTTCAAATTCTGTAAAAGACGCCTGAACCTTCACGATATCCACAATCGTTCCCATCAGCTGCTGCACTGCCACGCCGAAGATGGAGGCAGCTGCAACGGCTCCCCGGTTCTTCGGGTTCTTCACCAGGCGGCCAGCCAAATATACGCCGATGGTTACGGTGATGAATTTTTCCAGCTCTCCCAGCCCGCCGAACTGTCCCAGCATGATCTCGCTGAAAACAAGCTCTCCTGTCGCCGCTCCCAGCGCCGCGGACAGCGGGTCAAAAAGGATCGACAGAGTGAGCGGGATGAACAGGAAATACTCCACGGAAAACTCCACAATTCCTACCTGGAAGGATGGGATCAGCTCCGTGATCAGAGTTGCCAGACCATACAGAGACATGGTCAGAACGAACACCATCAGCTTCTGTGACTGGGTGATGCCATATGCTTTGCTGTTTGCCGGATTCATGATGATAACCTCCATTGTTTTCTCATGTTTTCTTTCAGGCCCTTACCGCCAGGCGGCTCAGAGCCGTTCCTTATTGATACAATTTTATTATAAAGGAAGAATGTAAATTTATATATCAAACGAATTTAAAATGTAAGTAAATTTTCATTTTCTTGTAAGTTGTAACAAAAGCACACATGAGTTCCTCAGGAAGACTGCTCCATATATATAAAGAAACAGCGTATCCATGCCTCCTTGAAAACATGGTTACGCTGCTTTTTAATTTTCCGGTATTTTCTTTTCCGGAAGACGTTATCCGTTTTGGGATTCCTTCAAACCTGTGTTTTCCAGAAAATCCTCCACGGATTCTGCTTTTGCTGCCTCCTTCAGCCAAGCAGAGAGTATCTCGATATCCTTTTCCCCTAATATACGCCTTTCCACGTATTCCGGCACCTGTCCATACACTTCAAGGACTTCCAGCACCGATTCTGCTTTCCCTTCCGCTTTTCCTTCTGCTTTTCCTCTTCTTTGCCAGATCTCCCGTTCTCCTTCTCTCAGCTTTTTCATTTCCTCTTCTTCGTTATACTCAAAAATTGACATGGCGATCACCTCCGCTCTCTGGCCGCGCAGAAAATCTGAAAGAATTCCTTCTTCTATGCATTCCGTCACAGCCCTGTCCACCGCTTCCTCAATCGCTGCTTTCCCGTCCGCATATCTCCTGATCCGGGTCACGAATTCACTGTATTCTCTCAGTGTCCTGCACCTTTTCATCAGTTCCTGATTGCATCCCTGATTGATATTCAGATACCGGACCTTCAGTTCCAGCTCCGGTTCCTCTTCCTTCTGCAAAAAGGCATCCGACAGCTTTATGGTTGTGTCCTCCGGTTTTTTCTCCTTCCCGTTGTAGAATACCACAAAATGGGGGGGCAGGGAGCTTTATCATTTCGGACTGATACAGCGATTTTTTATTCACACTCTTTTCCTTTTTATTAAAAAGGAAAATCTTCGCCTGTGCGGCGGGTACGGCACTCCCTTCGTCCGCTCCCGCCTGTTCTTTTGGTTGCATTTGTTCTGGAATCAAGCATAGAGCTTCTGAATGGAATGTCAGAATAGACATGCGGCGGGGAATCCGCCAGTTGCCGAACGGCTTACAGAATTTTTATGCTTACCTGTATTGTAGCATTTCATCCGCCCCGGTTCAATAAATTTTTAATGGTGAAGGGTCAGACCTTCCGCGCCGTCACGATCAGCATCATGGGCCGCCGCAGTTCGTCCGCCATGCCGGGAATTTCCCGCACCATCTCTTCCGTGGGCGCAGGCTCCGCCACATGGAGAAGCTGGAAGCCCTTCTTCATAAGCGTTTCCAGATAGGCTGCGAGGGTGCGGTGATACTTTACCACCTTTTCTCCTAAGAATACCTCTTCCCGTTTTCCTTCCTGAAAATAGTGATCCACCGGAAAATGCAGGATTTCCCCATTCTGTCCATAGTACCAGTCCTGACTGCCCTCTGCCGTGAAAATGGGGTGCTCCACCGTGTAGGCAAGAACGCCGTCCGGTTTCAGCCATCTGTGGATCTTCTCAAGGAATTCGTCATAGGAGGCCAGATAATGGAGCATCAGGGAACAGATCACCACATCAAAACTGTTTTCCGGAAATTCCGTGTCCTCAAAGGCTTCCCGCCTGTATTCGATGCCCTCTCTTCCGTTGATCTGCCGCGCCTTCTCCAGCATTTTTTCGGAAATATCGATTCCGGTCACATGCGCCGCCCCGTGTTCTATAGCATAGGCCGCGTGCCACCCCAGCCCGCAGCCTAAGTCCAGGACGTTTTTTCCGGCGAAATCCGGCAGCAGAGGCTCCAGGGTGGGCCACTCGCCCGCCCCGGCAAGTCCCTTTATGCTGCGGGACATCTGATTATATTTTTCAAAAAAAATGGGATCGTCGTATTTGTTTTCCTTCATTCTGCATTTTCCGCCTTTCTCTGCTTTTATTTATAGAAGGCATTTTTCCTATCCCTGCCGTCTGTTGATCACATCCACCACAGACATCCGCATCAGGCTGCGGAATGGCAGGACCACAGCGAGCAGGGAGGATGCCAGCACAATGCCCGTGATTCCGGCAAGAGGCAGAAGCGGAAGGCTCCAGGCATCCTGCCAGAAGCTGGTGATCAGGCTCAAAAAGAGGACGCGCTGGACGGGGATGCCAAGCAGCCAGCCCATCAGGCAGCCGCCTGCCGCATAGGAGAGTGCCTGCGCTGCCAACATGCCGAAAAGCTGTCCGCTGTCGAGCCCCATCGCCCGCAGAATTCCATACTGCCGCTTTCCGGATTCCGCATTCATACGGATTGTATTGGCGACATGGAGCACCGTGATCCCCACAATGACGGCAAGAAAGCCCCAGGCCAGAATGGCCATGGCCCGGTACAGCCGCTTCTGGGCCTGCATCCGGTCAAAGGAATCCTCAAAGGTCACGCCTTCCGTAAAATATGCCTTTATGGCTTCCACATTTTCCCGATCCGCACCGTTTTCAAACTGGATGTCCAGAATATTATAGCCTTCCTCTCCCGTCAGCTCCAGGAAGGTACGTTCGGAAACAAGCAGAGTCGCCGTCCCCTCCTGCCTCGCGAGCGGGCTTTCCGACAGAATCCCAGCCACGGTCACGGTCTGCTCTCTGCCTCCGATTGCAAGCGTCAGTCTGTCTCCCACTGAAATCTGCGGGGCGGAAGCTTTTTCCGCTTTTTCTCCGCCGTTCGTTTCTGCTGCGGCTCCGCCCCCTTCTTCAGTCCCCGTTTCTGCTGCGCCTGCGGCCCCTTCTTCGGCTCCCGTTTCCTCCGGCGGGGCCACATACAGAACCTGTCCCGGATTTTCAGAAACGTCCTTCACCGATCCCTCCGCCAGACTCTCCTCCGCCCAGGCAAACTGATTTTTTTCATAGGAAATGAGGTTCGCCATTTTCCGGCCAGACGGCGTCCGGCCTGCCTCCGCCGTCTTCTCCGCTGTCATGGAAATATTGTAGACGAACATGCGTCCGTATACCCGCTTCACACCGTCCATCTGAAGAACAGCATCCGCCGCCGAATGGGGAATGGAGCAGGTATTGTCCGAGCTGACCACGGAAAGCTCCGGCGTCCACGGAGGAGGAAAGAGGGCGTGCGCCAGGAAATCCGCGACGGTGGTAAATGCCAGAAACAGCACGATGCAGAGGGCAAACGCGCCGCTCATCAACACATAGCCTTTTTTCACCAGAAAGGCCTGCCGGATGCCCAGCGCAGCTTCCGGATTCAGACGATACAGGCGGGAAAGCCCTCTCTCCTTCCACGGCGTCGAATATCTCTTTTCCCGCTGCGCCATGACAGCGTGCCTTCCTCTCCCGGCTGTCCGGCCTGCCGTTCGCACCGCCTCCATGGGAGAGACCCGCATGGCTCTTTTTGCCGGAGCGCGTGACGCAAGGAGCACGGTCAGCACGCCCAGCGCCGCCCCAGCGCAGGTGCCCGGAAGGCTGACTCCCCAGACCGGCATACAGGAAAGCCGTTCCGGCCCGGCCGTTTTCATCAGCGCCGACACCAGACAGACCGCCGCGGCCGCGGCAAGAAGCCCCGCCGGAACCGCCGTCCGGCACCAGCAGAGAGCCTCCAGGCGCACATAGCGCAGGATCTGCCTTCTGGTCGCGCCCAGACTCCGGAGCATGCCGAAAAATTCCGTCCTCTGGAGCACATTTCCGTTCAGGCTCCCGGAAATCATCAGAACGGCGGCTGCCATCACAAGCAGCGCGAGAAACAGCGCCACAGCATAGATTTGGGAAGCATCGCTGTTCCCGGTAAACTGCCAGCTTCCATAGGTGCGGATCTGCCACGCCCGCTCTCCCTGCAGATACCGCTCCGCCATGCCGAACAGCGCCGCCATCAGAAAGACCGCCAGCGCGATGCAGGTCCGCGTCATCCTGCTGCCCCTTTTGTGTACCCGTGCGGAAATGGGAATCAGTTCCAGCCAGTTTTTCATTGCAGTATCCTCCTGTTTTGCCGCCGCAGAGCGGCCTACAATCATAAAAGAATGGCGTGAGTCATTCTTTGCCTTCTTTTTTACGGATACCACAAGCATATCAGGTTCTTCTTACAGATGGATGAACGGAAGCTTACAATTTTGCAATGTTCTTACTCCTGGAAACGCCTGTCACTGATTAAAATAGAATGCGCTTCCCAGGTACGGTTCGTCCGCCGGAAAGGTATCTACGGGATTCAGACCGGTCATCTTCAGTTCCGCGCCTCCGTCCATCGTATAATAAACTTCCGTCACATCCAGATTTTCCGTAAGGGTGCGCCACAGGCTGTCCAGCATAAACCAGCGCAGAGATTCTTCATCGAAAAAGAAAAAGTCCTCCTTCTGTTCTCTGTCATCCAGACCGGCAATCAACGTAGAATCCGGGGACCAGTCTGCATGAACCGTCGTCCCGTCAACAACCGCGCTGTTCAGCGTGAAATCCAGCCCGGTCCACTGTGACAGACATTCTGCCAGCGTCTGGCCGGTCACCTCCGTGACTGTCATCGTCATGCTCCTGATCAGACCATCCTCCTGCGCCGTTTCGCTTCCTCCTGAAAAATCCGCGTAAATCGTCGCTTCCACCTCTGCCTTACCGCTCTGGCCGCTCCCTTCCTCCGCTCCATGGCAGGCGGGCAGAAGCAGCATCAGTACAGACAGAAGCACGCACATCGTCCGGTTTCGTTTTCTTCCGGCCATTTCTTTTCTGGCTCTCACATCCCGTCCTCTCCCTCATAATCCTGGACCACATCATAATCCAGGCTGGAAAAATCCACCGCGCCAAGGCTGTCCGGCCCCTCGTTTTTTCTGTAGTTTCTGGTGAAATCCCGCACAGCTTCCAGAAACTGCTCGCCGTATTTTTCATATTTGAAAACGCCCACGCCGGAGACGGTAAGCATCTGCTCCCGGTCCACAGGGCGCACAATGCACATATGGGCCAGGGTTTTGTCCGAAAATACGATATAGGACGGCACGCCCTCCGCGTTGGCGATTCTGCCGCGCAGGCGGCGCAGCACCTCGAACAGCTGCTCTTCTTCCTCGTCCAGCACAAACCCGCCCGGCGTACGGGCCGCTTTCTTCTTTCCGGCCGTTTTGCCCGCCGCGCTTCTTTTCTCCGAAGGCTCCTGTTCCCTGGCCATTTTCATGATGACCCGTTCGCCCTCCTCCAGAATCCGCGCCGATTTTTCCGTGAGCTTCACGACGGCGTAATCGTCCGGCGTGACGGCGAGATACTCCTGCAGCATGAGATAGTTCATCACCTGGCGCAGCCGGTGGGTGGGAACTTTGGCAAGGCTGGCATAATAGACGTTTTCATCCATCCGGTACTGCCGGATTTTGGCCGTATTCGCGCCATGAACCGTATCGATGATCACGTTGGTTCCATACCTCTGACGGCACTGGCGCACGCAGCCCATCAGCTTCTGCGCGATTTCCGTCACGTCCGTTTCCTCGAACTGGCTCAGGCAGTTGGAGCAGTTCCCGCAGTAATTGGAGCCGTATTCTCCGAAATAGCGAAGGATGTAATCCCGCAGGCATTCGTTTGTGAAGCAGTAAAAGGTCATTTTCCGAAGCCTCTGGCGGTCCCGCTCCTGCACCACCTGGCGGGTCAGCTCGTCCAGCTCCTCATTTTCCGTGTTATGGTCGATGAAAAACTGGTTCGTCACCACATCCTGTCCGCCGTAGAGCAGAATGCACTGGGCCGGCTGGCCGTCCCGCCCGGCGCGCCCCGCCTCCTGGTAATAGCTTTCCATGTTTTTGGGCATGTTGTAATGGACCACAAAACGCACGTTGGACTTATCGATTCCCATGCCGAAAGCGTTGGTGGCCACCATGATGGGATACCGGTCATAGATGAAATCGTCCTGGTTCTGTCTGCGCTCCTCGTCGCTTAAGCCCGCGTGATACCGGGTCGCAGGAAAGCCATCATTACGGAGTCTGGCGCAGACCTCCTCCACCACCTTTCTGGTCAGGCAGTAGATGATGCCGCTCTCTCCCTCATGAAGCTCCAGATATTTTCTGGTTGCCGCATACTTATCCTTCGGGGACTGCACGGCAAAATAGAGATTGGGCCGGTCAAAGCCCGTGGTGGAGATCACCGGATCGCGCAGCTGGAGAAGGTCCACGATGTCCTCCCGGACCTCCTTCGTCGCAGTTGCCGTAAACGCGCTGACGACAGGCCGCCGGGGCAGCCTGTCGATAAATTCCGCAATTTTCAGATAACCCGGCCGGAAATCCTGTCCCCACTGGGAAACGCAGTGAGCCTCATCCACCGCCACCATGACGATCGGCGCCTGAAGCGCGAACTGGAGAAAATCATCGGTAAGCAGCCGCTCCGGCGCCACATAAATGAGAGTATAGCGGCCCTGTGCCGCAAGGGCGAGGGCCTTTTTATACTGGGCCCAGGTGAGAGAGCTGTTCAGATAGGCCGCATGTACCCCGGCCTGATTCAGCGCCGATACCTGATCCTTCATGAGGGAGATCAGCGGAGAAACCACAAGAGTGATCTTTCCCATCACCAGGGCGGGCACCTGATAACAGATGGATTTTCCCGCCCCGGTTGGCATGACGCCGAAGGTATCTCTTCCAGCGAGAATGCCGTCGATCAGCGTCTCCTGTCCTTCCCGAAAGCTGTCATAGCCGAAATACTGTTTTAACACCTCATATTTATCCATGAATTTCTGTATACTCCTGATGCAGACGGATGTGCTCCGGGCTTTCTGCCCGAAGAACGGCTGCCTCCAGTCCGGACAGCCTATCCCACCTGGGTCAGATAACTGCTCACTGCGTACACCGTCTGTCCGTTGTAGATCAGTTTCGTCCAGCCCCGGTCCTTATCCTCCGCGATCCGCTCTGCCGTAGCGTCCCCGGTAAGCTGTGCTACCACCTGAGAGGGCGCATTCGTTGTAGGAAGGGTGCGCAGGTTGGTCTGTCCGCTCTTCGCCATCATGATTCCGGAAGCCGCCGTAAAGTGCATGCCGGCCTCCGGATTTTCATCCGTAATTTTTTCCTGTTCCTTATAATCCATGCTGGTGGCAAGCAGCCGGGAAGAGGCATAGACCACCTGACCGTTCACCTCCAGCCTGGACCAGCCGGAATCGCTGATACCGGTGCGCACCACGGCCTCGCCGTAGTTCAGGGTGCCAACCACATTTCCCGTGACGGTGCTGGGCTGATCCCTCAGGTTCACCCGATCCCTCGCCGTCACCGCCTCGCTCACGTCCCGGAAAACCACGCCCGCGGATTCGCTGGTCCCATCGTCCGCCTGCGCGCTTCCGGAGACTGCCGTCTCTCCTGAGGAATCATCCTCCGCTGCCTCACTCTGAGAAGCACTGTCCCCGGCATTGCCGGTCTCCGCCGTTCCGCTCTGGGAAGCGCTATCTGCCGCATTGCCGCCTTCCCCGCTTCCCGATGCGCTTCCGCTCAAATCCGTGGTCAGGAAATTATGCACCGCATACAGCTTCTGCCCATTGTAGATCACCCGGTCCCAGCCGTTGCTTCCGATTCCTGTCCGCTGTACCGTCTCCCCGCTCCGAAGCTGGTAGACCACCTCGCTGTCCAGCGTACTGGGAAGGGTGCGCAGGTTGGTCAGTTCCTTCGCCGTCACTGTATCGTTCACTTCCGTAAAATTTATGCCAAGCTCCGGATTGGCCGCCACCTCTTCCGCCGGCGTCTGATCCTTCGCCTCAGCCGCCTGACTGTAGCCGAAATAAGCCAGATTCACATCCACGCTTCCCCGGATGCCTGCCACCTTTCCCTGGCTGGTATACTGCCACATCGCATGGCTTCCGCTGTAGGTGGAAGCGGGCGTCTCCGGATAAGGCTGCTCCGGATACTGGGACACCCATACCCGGTACCTGCTCCCCAGAGTATCCATGTTCCACTGAGCGTTTCCTTCCATTTCATTTCGGGGAGCATAAAACATGGGGGTATAGCCCGCCGCTGAAATGGTATCCAGAAAGGCGCAGGCGATCGTTGTCCTCTCTTCCGACCCCAGCCCGTACTGCCTGCTGTCCGGCGACTGAAAATCCTCACAGTTATAAGCCACCGGATAGGTAATCTGATATCTGGAAATAAAATCCGCCACCCATGCAGCTTCCTCTCGCGCCTCCTCTTCCGTCACCGCGGAAGAGAAAAAATAGGCTCCCACAAGAAGCCCGTTCTTTGTGGCCTCCTGCAGATTGTAACGGGCGCCCGGATCCTCATAGATGATTCCCGTCACTTTCGTCCGGTAGCCCACACGGATCATGGCGAACTCCACGCCGGACTGCGCCACCTGCTCCCAGTCGATGGAACCCTGATACTTGGACACATCGATGCCCAGCGTTACCTCGTCGGTCTCGCCCTCCGCCTTTGCCGCGGCATTCAGATCCACAGAAGCACCGCCGCCCGTTCCGGCTGCGTTGGCTCCGCCCTGAGGATCCTCCTCATCGTCCACGCTGCCCACCTCAGCCGCCACGGTAGACTTTACCATGCTCTCTTCCTGTATCTCACCGGAAGCCGCCGTTTCCAGACCGCTTCCCGTCTCTTCCGCCCGGCCTTCCGAAGCTGTGCCCGTACCGTTTTCTTCAGGTTGTGCGTCAGCACCAACCTGTTGTGCGTCAGCACCAACCTGTTGTGCGTCAGCATCAATCTGTTGCGCGTCAGCATCGGTCTCCTGTGCACCGGCCTGCCCTGATACAGCGCCCGCAGTTCCACCGCAGCCCCGCAGCGTCAGAATCACCGCTGTAACAACAGCGATCACCAGTACGGCGGCTCCCGCCGGAACAGCCACGCTGATCCAGTCCGTTCTTCTCCTTCTGTGCCGTCCATGCCTTCTTCTTTTCGTCATTCCCGCCCCTTCTTTCGCAGCTTATAAAGCTCATATTCCACAGAAAATTTTGTTTTTTCGACTTCGCTTCTATTATAAAACCGCCTGTCCAAAGGGCGCAATGGCTCCCTGCGGGAATTAAAAAATTATTAAGAAGTGGGGAGGTTACTGTTCGCCGGCTTGCCGTTGAACAGTAACGTATGGGGCAAACAGATCTGCCGGGAACGGTCTCAGCCCGCCTTCGCCTGCTCCTCTTCCCAGCCCTTGCATACATCCACCCATTCCGCGCTTCCGGAATATTCCTCCAGCTCCTGCATGGTCAGCTCGATAGCGCTGTTGCTGCTGCCACAGGCGGGAAATACGGTGGAAAACCGCTTCAGGGATTCATCCAGATAGATTTTCACCCCGTCGTTCACCGCAAAGGGGCACACTCCGCCCACCGCATGGCCGATTTTTTCCTCTACCTCTGCAGCCGGGATCATCTTCGCCTTCATGCCGAAGCGCGCCTTATACTTGGCGTTATCCACCTTCGCATCCCCTGCCGCGACGATCAATACACATTCCTCTCCCTGATAGAAGGACAGGGTCTTTGCGATCCGCTTTCCTTCACAGTGCAGAGCCTGCGCCGCCAGCTCCACCGTAGCGCTGGAGACCTCAAACTCCTGAATCCGGTCCTGTGCATTCCACTGCTTTAAATATTCTCTCACTCTTTCGATTGCCATTTCATCCATTCCTCCATGTGCTTCCTGACTGCCGCGAACTGCTCCATCGTTATGGGATTGTCCGAGGAGAAGGAAAGCATCTTTTCCAAGTATCCCTGTTCCCGCACGATCCGGAGACTGACAGGAAACACCAGCTCATACACCAGGGAAATATGACCGATCACATGATCAGCAGCCGTCCTTTTCAGGCTCCGAAGCACCGCCTTATCCTCATAAAAGGCGGCAAGTACCTCGGGAGATACCTGACAGCTTCGCAGCTCCTGCGTGGAAACATTATAGATTTCCTCCAGCGGAAAATCCACGTTTACCTTCAGGATATCGATCTTGTCCGCATCCCTCAGTATATTGCAGAAACGGGCTGTCCGCCCGTCCAGTCCCTCCGGAATCCGGTAGGCGCTGTGCCAGGCCACGGCCGTACGCAACAGTTCGTCCTCCCCGGAATCGCTGACATAATCCCGGATTCTGTCTGAAGAAAACAGAATCTCCGCCCCGTACCGGGCATGGTCGATGGACTCCGCGTCGATGAAGGTTCCATACCTCCTCAGCTGTTCAAAACGTCCCACATCATGCAGAAGTCCTGCAAGCCAGGCCAGATCCTGCTCCTCCCCGGTCATCTCAAGAGACCGCGCGATTTTTTCACAAAGCTGCGCAACCCGCCAGGTATGTTCGATTTTCAGCCGTACCTTATCGTCCTGCACGTCATAATGCGACGTATATTCCCGGAACGCGTCCGAAGCTTTCTTTCTGTCTATTTTCATTTTAATCCTCATTCCGGAGCGTAGCAAAGCTTTGCTTTGCCGTGACGGGGCGATGCCTAAGAGCAATTTGTGACGCTCCGGCACAAATTGCCACCGAACCTGTCCGGCTGTGAAACAATAAGCCATCCGGCTTCACCGGATCACAAGCCCCATCAGCCTGGCCAGCTCCGCCGCCTGGTACAGATCCACCACAGCCCCGGCCAGTTCCTTTTTTTCATCGGATATCAGAATGCCCTCGATCTCACAGCTGCGCAGGTCCAGACCGCGCAGAGCGGTTCCGAACAGATTGGCCCGGTTCAGCTTCACCCGGTTCAGCCCCGTTTTCTTCAGCCGGCATTCCTCCAGATAGCTCTCCTGCAGATCGCAGCCGTTCAGCAGAGCCGACTCCCAGGATGTACCGCTGAAATTGGCATAGGAAAACACGCAGTCCTCCATCCGGACTTCCTTAAGCAGACTTTCATGAAAATCCGCTCCCACACCCTTTACGGAAAGGAAGGCACACCTGTGAAAATAACAGTCTGTCAGCCTGCTTCCGGAAAAGTCGCAGCCACGAAATAAAACGTCCACAAAGGACGCCTTTTCAAAATCGCAGTCATGGAAGCTGCAGCCGGATAATTCCACACTTTTCAGGCTTCCCCTGTAAAAGCTCTCACCCTCCGCCGCAATTCCCTTCAGCAGACATTCCTCTGCCTGCCGCTCCTGTTCGATGCAGTCGAGCAGCCACTGAAGGGGATTTTCAGGCACAACGGGAGCATTGTGAAGAATGGGAGCCATCACTCCGCCCCGTATTCCTGCTTTTTTGTTCATCCGCCTTCCCCCTTTTCCTGTGCAGATGCCGGAAGCTGCCCGCTTCCTGTCCGAACCGTCCGTTTCTTACTATATAATAAGAAAGGATTTCCGTCAATCCCGCCGCGGCCGTATCACGCTTCTGTAAAAAGCTTTACATTTCTTTATCTTTTCTTCTGCTTCTCTTTAGTAATGCCATTTATAATAATCTCAAAATAACACAGAAAGGAAAAATCTATCTCATGGCAATCGGAATTCTGATGCTCTTATTCATTATCATAAGTCTGCTCAGCCTGATCGGCATTCTGCTCCTGTTTTTATGGAAGGAGAGCCCCAAAAGAGAAATCCTGTTTCATCTTCTCGCTGTATGGGGCCTTCTGATCGCGGCCTGCGGCATCTTAAGCCTTCCGTCTAACTTTATTGCTTCCCGGATCATAAGTTTCTCTATCGGGCTGCTCGCCGCAATCGGTCTGTTCTGGTACAGAAATATTGAGAAAAGAAGTGATGAAGCGGAAATGGAAACGATCAAATCTCATCATGCCGTCTCCTTCCTTCTCGTTACATCCTCCATTGTTCTCGGCATTCTGAAGCTGTACGGACTGGTCTGAGGGGATATCGTCATCCTTCCCTCTTCTTTCCCGGCCGGCCGCCGTTTCCTGCGGCCGGTCTTTTTCTACGCCAAAATAATACAAAAATAAAGCAAGAAAATACATTTTATTTTCTCCCCGATTTTCTATGATAAAAAGACAGGAAGGGATTCCGGACTGAAGTTTTCCCGGAAAAACAGCTCAGGGAGGAAAGATAACTCATGACACCTATGAAATGGTTCTACTCGTTCATCAAGCCGTACCGCCCACGAATTTTTCTCGGACTGGTACTGGTCACATTTCTGGCTGCTCTCGCCATCATCAACCCCGTTGTCAGCGGTCATGTGGTTGACGATGTCATCAGCGGAGGACAGTATGAAAAGCTTCCGCTTCTGATCACCATACTGCTCCTTGTTACAGCCGCCAGAAGCGTGCTGCGTTTCTTCGTTCCCTATAATTTTGAAATCTGTTCTCAGGGTGTTCTCTTTCAAATGAGAGACGCGGTATTCCGAAAATTTCTGATGGAGGATTTCGCTTTTTACAACCGTAACCGCACCGGTGATCTGATGAGCCGCCAGACGGGCGATATGGACGCGATCCGCAACTTCGTTGCGAGCATCATCTCTTCCATTTATGAAAATGTGCTTTACTTCTGCTTCGCCCTGGTCATGGTATTTACCATCAATACAAAGCTGGCGCTGTGCATGCTGTGCATCCTGCCGTTTACGGTACTGTGCACCATTTCACAGTTCTTCCGCGTAAAGCCCGCCTTTCAGAACATCCGGAACCGTTTCTCCAGCCTGAATGCCTTCGTGCAGGAAAATATCAGCGGAAACCGGGTTGTCAAGGCCTTTGCAAAGGAAGATTTTGAAAAGGAAAAATTCGACCGGGAAAATGACGCCTATCGGGACGCGGAGCTGGGCGCGGCGGCCATCTGGTCCAAATATGTTCCTATCTTCGAATTCTTTTCCAATATTCTCACCGTCGTCCTCATCCTGCTTGGCGGTCTGATGGCGATCCGGGGAGAGCTTTCGCTGGGAAATCTGGTAACCGTCAACGGCTATCTGTGGATGCTGAACAACCCTCTGCGTATGGCAGGCTGGTTCATCAACGATGTCCAGCGCTTCATCACCTCAGTGGAAAAAATATACGCTACCTTCTCCGAAGATCCGCATATTTTCAAACCGAAGAATGCGGTGGAGAAAAAGCATCTGAAGGGAAGCGTGGAGTTCCGTCATGTTTCCTATCAGGCGGAGGACGCGCGCGACGTGGACATCATACGGGATGTCAGCTTTTCCGTTCATCCCGGTCAGACCATCGGCATTCTGGGGCCGACGGGCTCCGGAAAATCCACCATCATGAACCTGCTCTGCCGCTTCTATGACGCGACAGAGGGCGAAGTGCTGGTGGACGGCATCAATGTAAAGGACATGGACCTGTACGATCTGCGTGACAATATCGGAATGGCCATGCAGGATGTCTTTCTCTTCTCCGATACCATCGAGGGAAATATCGCCTACGGCCGCCCCGACTGTTCCTTTGAGAAGGTGAAAAAGGCGGCAATCGCCGCGGACGCCAACCATTTCATCCAGGCCATGCCGGACGGCTATGACACAATCGTGGGAGAACGCGGCGTCGGTCTTTCCGGAGGCCAGAAGCAGAGAATCTCGCTTGCGAGAGCGCTGTTAAAGGATCCTGCCATTCTGATTCTGGATGATACCACGTCGGCCGTGGATATGGAAACGGAAACCTACATACAGAAGCAGCTGAAGAATCTGGAAGGAGCGCATACGATTTTCATCATTGCCTACCGCATCTCTTCTCTGAAAGACGCGGATCAGATTCTGGTCCTCGATCACGGACGGATTGCCGAGCGCGGCACCCATGAGGAGCTTCTGAAAAAGGACGGCTATTATGCCCGCGTATTTGAGCATCAGTATCACACGGACGCCAGAAAGGCGGCCGAAGCATATGAACGCGCAGCCTCACATACGGCGGCGGCTTCCGGCATACAGCATACCGCGGGAAACGCGGCAGGAAAGGAGGGATGATAAATGGCACGCAATAAATACGATGTGGACGAAATCTATGAAGAGCATTTTGACCTCGGCCAGTTAAAACGTCTCGGCCGGTATGTCATTCCCTATAAAAAGGATATGTTCATCGCGGCAGTGCTCATGCTCTCCTCCAGTGCCGCCACCATGCTGATTCCCCGTTTCTTCATGACGGTCATGAATGAAACCATCCCCAATAAGGATGTTGCGGGGCTTGTCCGGATCAGCCTGCTGACGCTTCTGGTTATCCTGTATTCCGTGATCGCTCTGAAAATCAAGATCAAAATCACCAACCGGGTAGGGCAGACAGTCATCCACGAACTGAGGAACGACATTTTCTGGCATCTGCAGGAGCTGCCCTTCTCCTATTATGATGACCGGCCGCACGGCAAAATCCAGGTACGCGTGGTCAACTATGTCAACAACTTAAGCGATCTGCTCTCCAACGGCCTGCTTAATACCATTACGGATCTGTGCAGCCTGATTTTCATCATCTTCTTCATGCTTTCCATCAATGTGAAGCTGACGCTGATGTGTATGTGCGGTCTGCCTGTCCTGGCTGTTTTTGCCGCCATCATCAAAAAACGGCAGCACAGAGCATGGCAGATTCAGAGCAACAAGCAGTCCAACCTGAACGCCTATATCGCGGAAAGCATTAACGGCATCCGGGTAACCCAGTCCTTTGTCCGTGAAAATGAAAACAGGGGTATTTTCAACCGTTTAAGCGACGGCTACCGCCAGTCCTGGATGAAGGCGGTCCGTTTTAACTTCATGATGGGGCCCACGGTGGATATTATTTCCGCTGTGACAACCGCCTTTCTGTATGTGGCAATCGTAAATATGGCGATGAACGGAGGCGCGGCTTCCGTGGGCGTGCTGGTGGCCTTCACCGGCTATATCAGCCGGTTCTGGTCCCCCATCACCACGCTGGCGAATTTCTACAATTCCCTGCTCACCGCCATCTCCTATATGGAGCGTATTTTTGAAACAATCGATACGCCGGTGGCTGTCAAGGACGCTCCCGACGCAACGGAAATGCCTCCCATTACCGGAAAGGTCTGCTTCGAGCACGTTTCTTTCTCCTATGAGGAAGGTGTCAAAACTCTGGATGATGTGAGCTTTACGGCAATGCCGGGCGAATCCTTCGCCATCGTCGGCCCGACCGGCGCCGGCAAATCCACCATCGTCAATCTGCTGAGCCGTTTCTACAACGTGGGAAGCGGCCGGATCACCATAGACGGCGTGGATATTTCCAAAGTAACCCTGCATTCCCTGCGCACCCAGATGGGCGTCATGATGCAGGACAGCTTCATCTTTTCCGGAACCATTATGGATAACATCCGTTATGGAAACCGTACCGCCACGGATGAGGATGTGGTCCGTGCGGCCAAGACCGTCTGTGCTCATGATTTCATCATGCAGATGGAAAACGGCTATTATACGGAAGTGAACGAACGGGGAAGCCGCCTGTCCGCCGGTCAGCGGCAGCTCATCTCCTTCGCCCGCGCTCTGCTCGCCGATCCGAAGATTCTGATTCTGGATGAGGCAACCTCCAGCATTGATACGGAAACGGAAATCATTCTTCAGAAGGGCCTGAATGAGCTGCTGAAGGGACGTACCTCCTTCATCATCGCCCACAGGCTTTCCACCATCCAGAACTGTACCCGCATCCTGTATGTGGATAAAGGACGGATCCAGGAAAGCGGAAGCCATGACGAGCTTCTGAAGAAGAAAGGCGCCTACTACCATCTGTACATGTCACAGTACAGCTTTATGAGGGATGCCGACGAACTTGCTGAAGAAGAAAAAAACGCGGCAAATAACCCGGATGACCGCGCCGTGGCTCCGGCATACAGCTGACGGAAGCAGCTGCTGCAAGCTCATACATTTTTTCAGTTCACCCGCCCGGAAGGCCCCTTTCCTTCCGGGCGGGTGCTTTTGCCGTTTTTTTTCAAAAATTTCTTTCCTTTTTCCAAAAATTTCTTTTTCTATTGACTTCCCTTTTTCCATCGGTTACAATTTTCTCATCTGAAGGGAATCCCGATGCATGGCATCTTGAAAAGTCTGAAACAGGCTTTTTCATTGTGTCGGTCATTTTCCGTAAATCTGTTGTTTCTTAATATGTGCATCAGCACATTCCGGCAGTTTCTGCCGTATTTCTTTTCTATTCCATTCATCATTTCATATTGGCAGGAACTGCCTGCAGACAGTACAGATATTCTCTGTTCCTTTTGCACAGGGAGCTTCTCCTGCCGGAAGGAGGCAGCTTGGGAGCAAAACATGATGAAATCAGGAAGGAGCTGGTGAGCATGTGTAATTTGGGAGAAGCCATTGAAGAAAACGCTTTGAGGAAAGGTAGAAGCCAGGGGCGGAAAGAAGGCCTGAGTCTGGGAAGAAGGGAAGGCAAGAGTGCCGGCAAAAAAGAAGGCCAGAAAATCGGCCGGGCCGAAAGGCTCGTGCAGAACGTGGAAGCGGCCATGAAAAGCTTCCATCTGGATCTGCGGACAGCCTGCGAGGGGCTTGGCTCCTCGCTGAAGGAATACGAGCAGGCAAAAAAGCTTTTGAAGGGCTGAATGCGGTACGCCCTTCAAAAGCTTTCCAACTTACTTATATATCGGACAAGGTATCCGGGGAATATCTGCGCTCCGGAATGGAGAATATCAGGTTGCCAGATTATGCATAATACTCCCTGCATAACGCGATCAGATATCCGGTGTCCAACGTTCCCGCCGTTTCAAATGCGGAATGCATGGCGAGCTGGGCCAGGCCGATGTCTGCCGCAGGAATGGATACGTGGGCGGAAGAAATATTTCCCAGAGTGCTTCCTCCTGCAATATCTGCCCGGTTCGCAAAGTTCTGGCAGGGAACCCCCGCCTGCCTGCAGAGGCTGCGCACCTGGGCAGCCGACCAGGCGTCGGTGGTATATTTCTGGCTTCCCTGGAACTTGAGAACGATTCCGCCGTTCAGATAAGGACGGTTTGTAGGATCAGACTTCTCCGGATGGTTGGGATGTACGCCATGGGCATTGTCAGCGGAAAGCAGGAAGCTCTCAGAAAGAATATCACGCCGCTTTGCTCTGGAAATATTCAGTGCGTCGCAGACGCAGTCCAGCACATCCGACAGGAAGGTGGAATCCGCTCCCTGTTTGGTTCCGCTCCCGATTTCCTCATTGTCAAAAAGGGCATAGACCGCACAGCTGCCCGTTTCCGTTTCAGACTCCGTCTGTCCTGCCTGCAGGAATCCCTCCATTACACCGAAGGCACACTGCAGATCGTCCAGTCTGGGAGAACCGATGAATTCGCCCTTTGCTCCCATACGGCGTCCCTTCTCCCGGTTATACAGAAACAGGTCAGAGGCCAGAATCTTCTCTTCTTCGATTTCCAGTTCCTGCGCGCACAGACCTGCCAGAGTGACCTCCTTCTCCGTTCCGTTCTCCTTTGCCTCACCTGCCGCTCCGGCAAACAGGGGCAGCAGATCCACCTGAGGATTATAGGCGAAGCCCTTGTTGATTTCCCGGTTGAAATGAATGGCCACATTAGGGATCACGCACAGATCCCGGTCCAGATTGACGAGCCGGGTTTCGGGACCATTTTCCGTATCCACAATCACCCTTCCCGCCACGGAGAGAGGCCGGTCCAGCCACGTGGACTGGATCATTCCGCCGTAGCCTTCCGTATTCAGCCTGACGTAATGTCCTTCCACTCCCATCTCCGGCGTTTCCTTGATCTTAAAGGATGGGGAGTCGCTGTGAGCCGCTCCGATCCGGAAGCGCCGCACCTCTCCCTTTGGAATCCGAAACGCGATCAGGGAGGAATCGTTGCGGGTCATGTAATAACGTCCGCCGGGCACGATTCCGACTCCCGCTTCTTTTTCCAGCTTCTTATATCCGGCTGCCTCCAGCCGGACCGCCGCTTCCGCCACAGCATGGAAGGCGGTGGGACTGGCATCAATATAGGCAAACAGCTCCTGCGTGACTTTTTCCGTATCCAGCATATCTTTGCTCTCCTTTTCTATAAATTTCTGCTTATAAATCTCTTTTTGAAGATCCGAATATCTACCTTGGGAAACAATGATATCCGGACATGCCCCATCTTAGCAGAAATCCTTCTGGAAAGCAATGCCCCGGGTGTGACAGTAACTTCTGCAGGCCATAGGGCATGATATAATGGTAACTCCAGGAGCAAAAGCATCCGCCGCCGTATTTTTCAGGATTACAGGAAAGCTCCATTGCATACCTGCAGCACCTGTCCCTTCACATGCCGGCCCATCTTACTCGCCAGATACAGGCAGGCATATGCCTGATCCATGGGATCACATTCCGGACCGGGGAAATAAACATAATGGCCGCTGTATTTGAGCATTTCCGCTCCGCCGGGCTGCTCTCCCGCCTTGTTGACCAGATGTGCCGGCGTCACCGTCGCACCCGGAGCCACCGCATTGCAGCGGATATTGGTATCGATCAGGCGCATGGCCACATTTTTCGTCAGAGTATTCAGCGCTCCCTTCGTGGAAGTATAGGTTGCGCCGCAGAATGGGCGGGTGCCGTTGACTGAGGACACGTTGATGATGACACCGTCATTTTTCGGCAGAAAAATCTTCAGCGCCTCCCTGATATACCGCATGGGGCCTCCCAGATTGGTGTTCATCACGAACATCATCCAGTCGTCATCCGTTTCATCAATCATCTTCTGTTCCCCAATGCCCGCGTTATTGATGAGGATGTCCACATCCCCAAACTCTTTTAATGCCGTTTCAAAAACCTTTTTCGTATCTTCGGTAGAGCATACGTCTGCGACCACGCCGATGGCCCTGCCGCCCTTTGCCCGAATTCCTTCCACCACGGCATCCAGCTTCTCCTGGTGCCGGGCCGTCAAAACCACTGCGGCGCCTTCCTCTGCAAACAGCTCCGCCATCGACTGGCCCATGCCATAGCTGGCGCCCGTAATAACTGCAACCTTATCTCTGAGCATCTGTGCTTCCATTTTATAACCTCTTTTCTATCCTTTTCTATCCAGTGATGGTTGTCGGTATGGCTGCCCTCCATCAATTTTATTGCTTTTTCTGAAGCTGGTAAAACAGACGGTCCAGACAATCTATCCTTTTTTACAGATGTACGGACTGTCGTTTAAATTCTGTATTATCACGTTTATTCCTCCAGGGAAAAGGTAACGGTCACATCGCCGCTGCCAAGAGCTTCTTCCCAGCCTGTCAGGTCATCAATATGCCCCAGTCTGGTATAACTCCAGGAATTGGAGCCATAAAACATCACAATCTGGTTTCCCTGATACAGCACGATGTCCCCGGCATGCGTTGTCGTCTGTCTGTTGCTGGCAGGCAGGCCTGTTCCAAGCGGCCCTACCTTCTCGAAACCGGAATAGTCGCTCATCTCGATGGTTACCGGTCCGTTCTCCATCATTTCCACCAATGCGTCCGCCGCCGCGTTTTTCTCCAAAGAAGCTGTAAATCTGCTGTCGTTAACCTGTACAATCATGGTCATTTCTCTGTTTTCCTCCTGATCTGTTTCATTTTCTGACGGACGCTCAACCTGTCCGCCGCTTCCACATCCGGCCATCAGCAGCATGGAAAGAACAAAAACATGCATAAACAAAACTTTTTTCATATTAATCTTTTTTCCTCACTGAAAATAAAGAAAAGAAGGGCCGCCTCCTGTCTGGTATTATTCTATATGATTTCAGTGTACTCATTTTTAAATTGCATTTCAAATATTTATTCTTTATCAGTTTCCATAATTGATTTTTATGAAATCTTTCAGTATACTATATTCATAAACCGCAAGGTGTAAATCGCGAAAATTCGTGAAATGCGAGGAGAAGAAATCATATATGGAATTAAGAGTTTTGGAATATTTTCTGACGGTGGCACGGGAACAGAGCATTACCGCAGCGGCGGAATCTCTGCACATTTCTCAGCCCGCCCTTTCCACCCAGCTGAAGGCTATGGAAACAGAGCTTGGAAAACAGCTTTTAATCCGGGGCGTAAAAGGCTCGCGCAAGGTTACCCTGACAGAGGAGGGCATGATCCTGCGCAAACGCGCGGAAGAAATCATCTCCCTTGTCAGGCGGACGGAAAATGAAATCACCCAGTCTGATGCGACAATCGCGGGAAATGTATTTATCGGTGCGGGTGAAACGGAAACCGTGCGCCTGTTTGCCATGGTCGCAAAAAAGCTGCAAAAAAAATATCCGGATATCCAGTATCACATCTCCAGCGGTAACGCGGAGCATGTACTGGAATATCTGGATAAGGGTCTGATTGATTTCGGCCTGCTTTTTACGGAGATCGATCCGCAGAAATATGAAGTGATGACGCTCCCTTTCAGGGACACCTGGGGCGTACTGATGCGCAGAGACTCTCCACTGGCCGAAAAGGAAACAATCTGCCCGGAGGATCTGTGGGATAAACCACTTATCGTTTCTCATCAAAAAGGAGACAATCTCTATCTGGAAAACTGGATTGGCCGGGAAGAGTCAGAGCTGCATATTGTTGCCACCTATAATCTCATTTTCAACGCCTCTCTGCTGGTGGATGAAGGACTTGGATATGCGTTATGCTATGACGGACTCATTAATACACAGGGAAGCAATCTCTGCTTCCGGCCCTTTTCTCCGCAGCTGAATGCTTCCGGTTATATTGTCTGGAAGAAATATCAGATGTTTTCCAAGGCAGCAGGCGTCTTCCTCCAAAGCTTAAAGGAACTGCTTGAGAAGGAAGCCGGGAGCATCTAAATAATATACTGAATATACTTACACTCCCGGCAGCGTCCCTCTACCCCAGCATCTTCCAGGATACCCGGCAGCAGCTGCGGTACAGAAGCGTTCCGCAGGAAATGGTCAGAAGCAGAATCACCACTTTCACCACGAGCTCCGCCGTCTCCATCCATACAGTCTGTGGCAGAACATATTCCATGAAAAAGGCCGCTCCAGCAGCCGGAAGGATGGCAATGCTTCCGGCGAGCATGGACACAAGAAGAGATATGCTCTGTTTTACCGCGGCAGTCTCCGATTCCCAGTCAAAGGAAGGCAGCTTCAGATTGATCCAGACACCGAGCGCGGAAAGCAGCCACAGGGATGCCGCCGGAAACGCTGCCGTCCAGATGCCGTCCGCCCATCCCCCAAGCGTCACCATCAGGGCGGAAAGAAGCACAGAAGGAACGCCCATAGTCAGGTTAACCAGTATTTTCCCCAGAAAAACCGACTGGGGTCTGATGGGAAGCGACTGCAGCAGCCAGAGCTGTTTTCCTTCCATGGAAAGAGAGATCGGCGCAGTATTTCCCATCGCGGCCAGAAGGGACATCAGAAAGGGAATCCCTGTCCGCAGCAGCCTTCCCGCCTCATCCTCTGACAGCTGCATTGCTGCCGCAATCCGGGCATTTCCCATCACCGCAAGAGCTGCTGCTGCAGCCGGTATCAGGAGATAGATCACGAGGGTGTTGGAGACATAAATGTGAGAAGCAAAATACCGGCGAAGCTCCCGGAAATATTCCGCCTTCCAGACCGGCTGCAGACGCTGGGTTCCCATCCGAAACCGTTTTCCCGCGCCGTGCTGGCCCAGCATTCCGGAAATTTCCCGAAAACGCGGCCCGGCTGCCGCAGTGAAAACGGCAAACATGCCCGCTGACAGACCGGCAAACAGCAGGAGGTCTGATATTCTTTGATCTGCCACCCCTGCCGCATACAGACCGGCAGGCGGATAGAAGCGGATTCCGGCAGCCACAGCCGATTCCAGCAGTCCGCCCAGATCTCCCACATCAGGCTCCCTTATCCCGAAGGAAAACGCAAAAGATCCCGCCACCACAAGCAGAGAAAAGCCAGTCGTAAGGATCATCCTCACCACTCCCCTGTGCTTCATGCCCGCTCCTGCCGCAAGGATGATCGTCCCCAGAGCAGCCGCCGTCGTCAGAGGCAGAAGCGGCTGAAAGGGAAGTGCGAGCAGGGTCATAAAAAGGGAACCGATGCCGGGCCGTTCCAGCATCAGGTATACCAGAGTAGCCGGAAGCACTATGGCCGCCGAAAACAGCAGCTCCTCCGCATATAAAATGAAAAAACGGCTGATAATCACAGAAACGGGGGACAGCGGAAGCGGGGAAAGACGTTCCAGATCCGCCGCATCAAACAGAATCGGCGCCGCCTTCAGAAAGGAAAAAATAAAAATCACCGCTCCGGAGATAAGAGCCGCAAACGCCGGAACGCTCTCTCCCGCCCCGATCATACACAAAAGAACGGCGGCAGCCGCAAGGTAGAAGATCATCAATCCTGCCAGGAGCATATAAACCAGAAGCATTCCGGTCAGCCGGATGCTTTTTCTTCCATCTTTTCCGTGGATCACCTCATTTATGCCAAGACAGTTCCGCAGCTTCAGTCCGATCAAAAGAGCAGTCTGCCTGAACAGGCCCTCGAAAGCCTGACTGCCCGCCTTTTCATTCCTTTTCATTCCGGACCACCTCCATGAATACCTCTTCCAGACTTTTCCCGGCGGTCAGCGCTTCCATTTCTCCCTGAACCACGAGACGCCCTTCCCGAATGATGGCAATCCTGTTGCACAGCTTCTGCGCCACCTCAAGCACATGGGTGGAAAAGAAAATCGCGCTTCCCTCCCGGCAGAGCGCATGCATATTCTCCTTCAGCACTACTGACGCCTCCGGATCCAGCCCTACAAACGGTTCATCCAGAAGAAGCAGCCTGGGCCTGTGGAGAAATGCGGAAATCAGAGCCAGCTTCTGCTTCATTCCATGGGAATAAGTAGAAATCAGATCTCCAAGGTTCCTGGAGATGCCGAACCGCCCTGCCAGTTCACCGATCCGCTCTGTTCTGAGCGCTCCCGGGACACGGTAAACATCCCCGATAAAATTCAGATACTGGATTCCTGTCAGATATTCATACAGGTCAGGATTATCCGGCAGATAGGCCATCCGCTCCTTACACCATAACGGCTCCTCCTGAATGGAATGTCCACAGATGAGGATCTCACCCGCCTCAAAATCCAGGATTCCGGAAACCGCCTTCAGCGTTGTGGTTTTCCCGGCCCCATTGTGGCCGATAAATCCGAAAATATCTCCTCCGCAGATATCCAGACTCAGCTCTTCAACCGCCCGTTTCCCTCCCCGGTAGGTTTTGGAAAAATTCCGGATTGAAAGAACCGGTATGTCTGTTTTTTTCTCTTCCATGGAATCTCCTCCATTCCGGAGCGTTTCGCCCCTTATTTCTGTCACGATTTCCTTTGAACTGCCATAAACATATCACTTTCTTTTTATTGTGTCAAGCACGTAATACAATAATACAATCTGCATCATTAAAACCGATACAAAAAAATTGAAATTCCTCATCCATAACATTCGGCTTTTTTGAATGATCCGAAGAATCTTGACTACACTTTTGTTGTATGTTTTAATGTAATCAGATCATATATCAGTTATTTTTTTGGTGAAAATATCCTATTCAAAAGGGAGCGCTACCATATTTTATAGGATAATAACACAAATTAGTGTTTCATATTTTCAAAAGTAATTTCACAAAATACGAATTAATGTATGCTCGCTAATTTATGAAACACATCAATGAATTGTATGATTTTTCGATCTCACAATTCAAAGTCCGGCCGGGCAGATTCCAGACAAATATGACGAAATTTAAAGGGAGGTAATTCTACATGGCAAAACGTAACAAGTGGCTGAGTATATTTCTTATGGCAACGATGTCATGTTCATTACTTGCGGGGTGTGGTTCCAATGGAAGCGACACCAGCAGTGAAAGTGTTGTTGTTGATGCAGATTCAGAAGCAGGTGAAAACAACAGCGAAGCAGCGGCTGAAACTGACCTGCCTGAAATTATTGCCCAGGCACAGGCAGATACAAATTTTAACGCAGAAGGATATCCGCTCGTAAATGAAACAGTGAAAAAGACAATCATGATCAGAAAGCCTGGAAATATCGGTGATGTTGAAGAAATGGAAACACTGAATTACATTGCTGATAAAATGAACATTGACATTGAATGGATCGTGGTGGGTGCAGATGGCTGGAATGAGCGTATCAATCTCATGTTCGCGACCAATGACCTTCCGGATATCATCATGAAAGGGTCAATTCCAAATCTCTCTACAGTAATTGAAGATGGTCAGCTGACTGCAATCGATGATCTCATGGAGGCTTATTCTACCGGCTTGAAACCGCTTCTTGAGGAATACCCTGATGTAGCAGTTTCTGCCAGGGCTTCTGATGGAAAACTGTATACGCTGCCCGGTGTAAACACATTGCGTCCGAATCTGACAAGCCATCGAAATCTCTGGATCAATCAGCAATGGCTGGATAATCTCGGACTGGAAATGCCTACTACCACCGATGAGCTTCTGGATGTACTCCGTGCTTTTCGTGATGAGGACGCAGACGGCGACGGAGATCCAAATAATGAAATTCCTTATGCAATAGAGGACTCCGGCGCAGGGCATACCGCACGTCCGGACATTATTGCAGGATTGTTCGGTCTTTATTACAACATGGGATACGAAAACATACAGCTCGTTGATGGTACAGTCAGCTTCCTGAAAAACACCGACGACTGGAAGGAAGTTCTTCAGTATATGAATACCATGTATACAGAAGGTCTTCTGGATAATGAAGTATATACGCAGACCGGCGATATGTCCATAGGAAAAATCTCCTCCGGTACATGCGGTGTGTTTGGGCTGTCATCAGATGATCTTTTTACTACTGTAAGCGATCAATATGTTGCACTGGCGCCCGTACAGAGTCCCAATGGAAAAACGCCCGTTATTCAGCTGGAATCGAACAGTATGGGCAGCAACACATTTATTACATCAGCAGATGAGTCTCCCTGGGTTTCCTTCCGTTTTCTTGATTATTTCTTTACTGAAGAAGGTTCCATGACGATCGGCTGCTTCAATGAAGACCTGATCGGGATAACCTGCCAGCAGTATGACGATGGCACCTGGGATTATACTGATGAAATGCTGAATGACGAACGTGGCGTAGCAGTAGCGGTCGGAGATGCCTGTCCCCTTCCCGGAGGAGGTTTCGGTTACTGGCGCAATGAAAACAATTCAAACTATATCTATTCTGCCAAGGTACAGGAAAATGTTCCTGTATGGGAGCCATATTATCAGCAGGATACCGTTTATGGGACTCCTCTTTTTGATTCTGACACACAGGCCAAAGTTGATGAGATTCGAACAGACCTCGATGTTTATGTGTCTGAATGTCAGGCGAAATTCATTACCGGAGAAATGAGTTTTGATGAATGGGATAATTACTGTTCTACACTGGAAACACTTGGGGTTGACGAACTCGTTTCCTATTATCAGGCTTATTATGATTCTCTCCAGTGATAAGTCATTATTTCAGGAGTATTATCCTGTAAAAGCATCTCAGATTTTTATTTACTTACAAAAACGTATCAGAGACACAGGCCGGGAAGGACAGTCTCCTTCCCGGGCTTTGACCGGATTTCTCCTGATATCCCGTTGCTGCATTTTCAGGAAATTGATACGGTCATTATCTGTATTCTTGCGGCCATAAAAACGGGGGCTACAAACAGAAAGGGGGTTTTTTGAACGTGTCATCGTCCAGGAATAACAAGGGGAAATTATGGAAACGTATGGCATCATGTAAAGAGCTGTATATCATGCTCCTGATTCCTGTCATATGGTATATTCTTTTTCTTTATACACCCATGTACGGTATTATTATTGCTTTTAAGGATTATCGGGCTGCCAGAGGCATATGGGGAAGCGAATGGGTTGGACTGGAACATTTTAAGCGATTTTTCAGTGGTTTTTATTTTAGCAGAATTGTCGGAAATACGCTTGTCATTAATATCCTAATGCTTTTGTTTGGCTTTCCGTTTCCAATCTTTTTTGCCCTGCTGCTTGGAGAATTACGAAGTACGAGGTTTAGGAAGATTCTGCAGAATGTAGCTTACATTCCACATTTTCTTTCTGCCGTTATCGTGGTCAGTGTCATGCAGCTGATTTTAAATCCAAATACCGGCGTATACAATATTATCCGTCAGTTTTTTGGACTTTCCACAACAAATTATTTTGCTTCTGTGAGCGCCTTTAAGCCTATGTACATTATATCCGGAATATGGCAGAATATGGGATGGGACGCCATACTTTATATCGCGGCTCTGGCCGGAATTGATCCAACTCTGTATGAAGCGGCCTCCATAGACGGTGCCGGCAGACTACAGAAAATCTGGCATATTTCACTCCCGGGGATCAGCAGTACCATAACGATCATGCTGCTTCTCCGCTGTGGACAGATTATGAATATCGGTTACGAAAAGGTTCTTCTGATGCAGAACAGTCTGAATCAGGCATCAAGCGATGTAATTTCCACGTATGTATATCGTGTTGGTATTCTGGAGGGCAATTTTGACTATTCGACGGCAATCAGCCTTTTTAATTCCGTATGCAATATTGTACTTCTTTTGGTTGCAAACTTTATTGCCAAACGGGTAAACAATACGAGTCTATGGTAGGAGGCGGATCATGAAACAAAAAAGCAAACAGAAAAAAGAGCTTCCACAGGATAAAGCTGTCCGTATCTTTTTTGAAATTATGGGTCTTCTGATTCTGGTTGTGGAAGCCTATCCCCTGATCTATGTACTCAGTGCTTCCTTCAGTTCCTCGGATGCCATATCTTTGGGAAAGGTTTTTCTGTGGCCGGTAGAATTCAGTCTGGAAGGTTATAAAATGCTCTTTGAGGATTCCCAGATTTTAACCGGCTTTAAGAACAGTTTAATTTACCTTTTTGTAGGCGTTACTATTAATATGGCACTTACTATGCTTCTGGCCTTTCCTCTTTCAAGAAAGGAACTGCCCGGGAGGAATCTGCTTACCATTTTTATTGCCGCTACAATGTACATTAACGGCGGTCTGATTCCTACCTATCTGCTTGTCAGCAGACTGGATATGGTCGATACCCTTTGGGGACTGATTCTTCCTACTGCCATTTCAACTACAAATATGATCATAATGAGGACCTATTTTAACTCAACCATACCGGAAGATCTGCGGGAAGCCGCCTTTTTGGACGGATGCAGCTACACAAAATATTTTTTCAGAATTGTTATTCCACTGTCTGCTCCAATTTTGGCCGTTATTGCTTTGTATTATGCGGTTGATTCCTGGAACACCTATTTTAACGCACTGGTTTATCTGCGTTCATCAGAAAAGGCAAATCTGCAGCTGGTGCTGAGAGATATCCTTCTGGCAAATCAGGTGAATTCAGGAGATGGCTCCTATGCGGAAAATTCCAAGCTCGGAGTTACAATAAAATATGCCGTCATCGTTGCCGGCTGTATTCCAATGCTGGCTATTTATCCGTTTGTACAGCGCTATTTTACCAAAGGGGTCATGATTGGCTCCATCAAAGGCTGAAGAGCGGAAATCTGACTTAATAAAATATAATCCTGGAGGAGGAAATGAACAATGAAACCATCCTGTCATGAAACATGGAATGATATCCTGAAGGAACATCAGATCGAAAAGGTACAGTTTTACCGCTGCCGTGCAAGATATCCCCGGCTGCACGGAAAAAACGCAATCCGTGGTTATCACGGGTTTGGCGGAGAAATTGATATGGCAAAGCTGACAACCAAAAGCGGAATATCCGGTTGGGGACAGTTAAGTACAGATATCAATGAGGCAAAAAAATCCGCCGAATTGTTGAAGAATCATCCTGTTACTGAGCTTTTCCACTCAGAAACCGGTATAATGGATGAAAGGTTACAGGCGTTTGATATTCCGCTGCATGATCTGGCAGGCAGAATTCTCAATATACCGGTATGCCAGATGATTAATCCTGCAGCTGTGCTTCAGGCTCCTGTTTATGATGGAGCCATCTATATGAATGATATTATACCGGAAGATTCTCCGTTTGGCCCCAAACGTGTGATTCAGGAGAGCATTGATGACGTGCAGCTGGGACACACGATTCTGAAAGTAAAGATTGGAAGAAGCCATAAATGGATGAACCATGATGAAGGTCTGGCAAGAGATATTGAAATTGTCAGAGGAATTCATGAAGCTTTGCCAGGTACTGCAATTATGGTTGACGCAAATGATGGGTATACTCTGGAAGATTCCATAGCCTTTCTGGAAGGAATCGGGGATACGGAAATCTATTGGTTCGAAGAACCTTTCCGTGAGGAAGAAGAAAAAAACCGCGAATTGAAAAACTATCTTCTGAAAGAACGCCCCTTGACGTTACTCGCAGATGGAGAATCCATGACTGATATTCCTCTTTTGAGGGACCTGGCACAGAAAAAGCTCCTTGACGTATGGCAGCCTGATGTATGCGGATATGGATTTACTAAATGGAGAAATCTTATGAAAGAGATAAGTGAAAACGGATGGCTCGCTTCTCCACATGCCTGGGGAACCGTGACCAAAACGCATTACTGCACCCATCTTGCCGCGGCTTATCCGCATCATATTCCCTGTGTGGAAGCTGTTCCGGGATCCATAGAGGGAGTAGATTTTGGCGGCTACCAGCTGAAGAATGGTATTATGCAGATTCCGGATACGCCCGGTTTTGGCATGGAGCTGATCTGGGCTCCTGAAATATGAAAATGGAGGGTTTGAAATGGCTGATATTGGAAACAAAACGGCTGAATTTAATCTGGACGATATTCATGCACTGAGAATGGCAGCGCGCGCACTTTCATCTGAAACCAGACTCGCCATTCTAAAACTCCTGCAGTCCGGAAGCAAAAGCATAGGCGAGCTGTCTGAGGAACTGCAGATTCCCATGTCTACCATTTCAACTTCTGTCAGTATTCTGGCCGATGCCAAACTGATTATTACGGAAAATAAGCCTCAGGAACGAGGCATGCTCAAACTTTGCTCCCCCTTCCTGTCGCAGATTATCTTTCATCTGAGCAGCGACACTTCTGTCGAAACAAGTGAAGCAAGTAAAACTCTCACTATGAATATGCCCGTTGGCTGTTATACTGATGCGGAATCAATCACGCCCACCTGTGGTTTATGCAGCGAATACAGTGTCATAGGGGAAAAGGATGCCCCGCTCTCCTTTTTCCATCCGGACCGCTTTTCCGCCCAGAGAGTCTGGTTTCATTCCGGTTTTCTGGAATATCGATTTTCATTTGTATACATGAATAATATTATTTTTAAATGGATGGAAATCTCCTTTGAGACCTGTTCCGAAGCGCCGATGTATCGTGATCCCTGGAAAAGCGATATCAGCGTTTATGTCAACGGAAAAGAACTTGGTGTCTTTGAAAGTCCATGTGACTGCGGCGGTGTCCGAGGAGCTTTAACTCCCGCCTGGAACAGTATTCTCTCCACTCAGTATGGTTTTCTGAAAACATGGCGTCTGGACGAAAGCGGCACATATCTTGATGGTATCAGAATTAACGATCTGTGTATTTCCGATATTTCTTTTTCTGATTTACCATATATCAGCGTTAAAATCGGCGTTTCCGAGAATGCTGTTCACGTTGGCGGAATTAATTTATTCGGAGACAAATTTGGAAATTATGCTCAGCCTCTGGTACTAAAACTGGGCTATCAGCTGGATAAGTAACGTTACATGCCAAAAAAGTTCGTGGCGGAAAGAACCTGAAAAACATCACCACATTTATACCTGCCAGGACAAAAGACTTCCCATGAAAGAAATTATACTTCAACGTTGGATAATATAATTATCATTATGAGTTAATTTTTAAACAAAAGGACCTTTGGCTCGCCATGGTCCTTTTATTGTTTTTAGGCTATGCTTTTTCACATCACCTTTCTCTATCCCATTATTTTCCAAGATATCCGTTAACCGTTGTGCCACAGAATCGTTCCACCGAGGGGGACAGAAATAATATCAGCGCTTCTATCCCATCTACACATCCTCCAGCGTGCGCTTTCCGTCCCGCTTCCCGTTCAACTCCCGGCAGGTAAGCACAATCACCGTCGCCACCGCAGCTCCCATCATGCCCCAGTGAAAGTCGAAAATGAACAGGGACTCCAGAATGACATTGGCCACAGCCTCTGCAAAGGTAGATACCATGGCAAAGTCCGGACTTCAGTCCGAACGGATGATGGGATTCATCGCCTTCCGGATTCCGCGCAACATCCCCTGTGCGGAACCGGTATCCCTATGGATTGGACTGTTTTTCGTTACTCGTTCAGGTAATCCCCAACCGGGCTCTGATTGTACTGCTTTTTGATCTTGATAATAATGGAGCCGTCCGGCTGTGTGGTTTCCTCCACAATTTTGTATTGGGTGCGGTTCCTTTCAAGGGTTTTCTTATAATGCGCTACTTCCTCGGTGACAAATTTGACAGCATCCTCATGTCCGATGTCTTCCTTCAGCATAAAATGCAGGGTCTGGCAGATACCTCCTCCATGACGCCGCGGGCCGTCCTGATAACGTTCCTTCCAGTCCGCCCGTACCGTCTCCAGCAGGGACAGGAGCGTGTTCTTTTCTTCTTCGGAAAGGCAGGAAAACATCTCCTCATGGCGGCGTATCCGCTGCTGCCTGGCCTCCTGCGCAGCCTTCCTTCCCTCCTCCGTCAGTTCGATTTCCACCGTCCGGCGGTCCGTTTCATCCGGCGTCCGGCGGATATATCCCGCGCCCTCCAGCTTGGCGATCACCTCGCTGGCCGAGCCGGGTTTGATTTCCAGCCGTCTGGTCAGCTCCCGCTGGGTAATATGACCGCCCTCCTCATGCAGAATGATCAATACCCTTTTCTGGCTTCCCTTCCCCTCGTACAGGGAACGCATCACATGACTCAGATCGCGCAGATTGATGATAAGCTTATCGTTGATTCCGGCTTCCCGATAATGCGCCCTGCGCCAGTCGTCCTGTCTTTCTCTTTTCTCTTTCATCCTGGAGCGTCCTTTCTCCGGCAGAAACCTGCGTTCCGGTTTGTAAAGCTCGCGCCTCCGGCCGGTGACATTTTTCCGCCGCTGCTTTCTGATTACTTCGGTACCTTATCATTATATTTCTCCTTCCAAGTATTGTCAAGGTACCTTAATATTTTTATCATTTTCCCCCGGAGGCCTCCTCTGTCAGCATTCTCTTATTCCGTTTTTATCCAGTCCTTTTCTCGCACATCTCTTACAGAATCCGGAAATTTTCATAAAGAAAACCCAAAACTTTCTCCCGCCCCTTCTTCTCTCTCCCGCCGTATGATACAATCCCAGCGGAATGCCTTTTTCCGGCATTAGAAAAGCTTTTATCCTGGAGGACTGCATGTTATGAACACCTTTACCCTGAAAATGATTGCTTTGATTCTGATGGTTCTGGACCACATCGGATACTATTTTGACGGAGCGCCGGTATGGCTGAACTGGCTCGGAAGATTGAGCTATCCCCTGTTTCTGTTCTGCATGGTTCAGGGCTGCCGCCATACCCGAAGCAGGAAGCGTTATCTGCTGCGGCTGTACCTGATGAGCCTGTTCATGACCGGATTCAGCTGGTTTCTCGACAGCCGTTTTCCCACCCCGGAGGGCTACGGCAACCATAACATTTTCCTTCCCCTGCTTCTGACCGGCGTTCTGATCAGCATCATTGAATGTTTTCAAAAAGACCGCCGGAAGGGATTCTTCCTCCTCGGCGGCCTTTTCGGGGTTCAGCTTCTCTATTATATTTTACCCTTTTCCAGACAGTTAAGCGGCGATCTGGCGACGGGCATCGTCCCCAACCTGGACGTGAACGAGTACGGCTTCTCCTTCATCGCGCTGGGCGTGCTGATGTACTTCCTGTGGGAGAAAAGGGAGCTTTTTACCGTTGTCTACCTGATCTTCTGCATCTGGCAGTTTTCCGCGGAAGGCGCCTCCGGCGCTCAGTGGCTGATGGCGGCGGCACTTCCACTGATGCTTCGCTACAACGATCAGAAGGGGCCCGGACTCAAGTACTTTTTCTATTTCTTTTACCCGGCCCATACGTTCCTTCTTTTCTGGCTCGCAAATTTCGTGTTCTGAGCTTTCTACCGCAAGCTTTTTTGACGTAAGGACAGTGCCGCGCTATAATAAGCACATAAACCGTTCTTCAGGAGGTACGGCCATGCGCCTTTTAGTTGCCGAAGATCAGAAGGATCTGAATGATATCATAACGAAAACGCTCACCCGGAACCACTATACCGTGGATTTCTGCTTTGACGGGGAGGAGGCCCTGGATTATCTGGACATGACGGAATACGATGCCGTGATTCTGGACATCATGATGCCGAAAAAAAACGGCCTCGAGGTGCTCAAAACCCTCCGCGCTTCCGGGAACAGCGTCCCTGTGCTCCTGCTCACCGCCAGGGATTCCATCTCCGACCGGGTGACCGGACTGGATGCGGGAGCGGACGATTACCTGATCAAACCCTTCGCCTTTGAAGAGCTTCTCGCCCGCATCCGCGCCATGCTGCGCAAACGGGAGGGCAGGGCACAGAACCGCTGCCAGGTGGCAAACCTGACGGTGGATTTTGACACCCGCACCGTCATGCGGGATTCCGTTCCCATCACCCTCTCCTCCAAAGAGTTTTCCATTCTGGAATACCTCGTCAATAACCAGGGGATCGTGCTGTCCAGGGACCGGATCGAACAGCACATCTGGAATTATGACTACGAAGGGGGCTCCAACGTTGTGGACGTGTACATCCGCTATCTGCGCAAAAAGATTGATGACGGCTTTGAGCCGAAGCTGATCCACACCGTGCGCGGCGCGGGATATGTGCTGAAGGTCCCGGAAAGGACAACACAGTGAAAAATCTTTCCATCAAGCTGAAGATCACCCTCTGGTACACGGCCTTCATGGCGCTGCTCATCATCCTGACCCTGATCGTGCTTTTCTCCATCAGCAGCGTCCGCGTCCTGTCCGATGCCAGAACCCGGCTGAAAAATACGGTGCTTCAGGCCTTCTCAGAAATTGAGTATGAGGACGGACTGCTGACCTTTGACGATGATATCAACTACCTGGAGGAAGGCGTCTATATCTCCGTGTATGATACACAGGGCTATCTTCTCTACGGACGCACTCCTGCCGGCTTTTCCGGTGCGTCCACACTGATCATGGATCAGATGCAGCAGATCGGAAGCGGACAGGACTTCTGGTATGTGTACGATTACTGCCAGCCCGTGGACGGCTACGGCAATCTCTGGATCCGCGGCGTTGCCTCCCAGACCCGCTCCGATTCCATCCTGCGCATCATCACGAATGCGGCGCTGATCCTTCTGCCCTTTTTCGTGGCGCTGATCGCGCTGGGAGGCTATCTGATCACTGCGAAGGCTCTGCGGCCCCTGTCCGGCATGACGGAAACCGCGCAGGCAATCTCGGAAGGAAATGATCTGACCCGCCGCATCCGTCTCGGCGGCGGCAGGGACGAGGTACACGTCCTCGCCCACACCTTTGACCAGATGATGGAACGGCTTCAGAGCACGTTCGAGAGAGAAAAGCAGTTCACCTCTGATGTTTCCCATGAGCTTCGCACCCCGGTGGCCGTCATTCTCTCCCAGTGCGAATACGCCTCACAGGAAGGCACGCCGCCGGAGGAGCTTCGGGGAAGCATCGGCGTGATCGGAAATCAGGCCCGGAAAATGTCCGCCCTGATCAGCCAGCTTCTCACCCTTGCACGGGCGGACAGCGGAAAGCAGAAGCTTCAATATGAGCTGGTAAACCTGAGCGAGCTTGCGGAAATCATCGTGGAGGAGCAGGGCATTTCCGCCGAAGAAAAGGGCATCACCCTGGAGACGGACATCCAGCCTGAGATCCTCCTGCGGGCGGACGAAACGATGATGATGCGCATGTTTATCAATCTGATCTCCAACAGCATCACCTACGGGAAGCCGGGCGGACATACCCTCGTCACCCTTTCCGCGGATGAGACGGAAATCACCGGCTCGGTTCAGGATGATGGGATCGGCATTCCGGCGGATAAACTGGATAAAATCTGGCAACGCTTCTACCAGGTGGACCCCGCCCGGACCTCCAGAAGCGGCAGCGGCTCCGGTCTCGGACTTCCCATGGTCAAATGGATCGTGCAGGCGCATGGCGGCCGGATCGAGGTTGCCAGCCGTTTGGGAGAAGGCACCTGCTTCACCTTTCATTTTCCCCGGCAGACGGACAGAACGGAGAATGGATGAAAATCCGGTTTTTTCCTGAAACGAGTTTTCGGTCCATTGATTTTTCATTATATCTTACGTATAATAAAAGTAGGGAAATTCCTACTTTCCAAATCTAAGAAAGGTGGTGCAAAATTATGTCAGCAAATGCGTTTGTAGATAATGCCAAAGTCATGGCAAAGGGGCAAATCACAATTCCAAAGGATGTCCGGGATGTGCTTGGCGTGTCAAGCGGTGACCGGGTTACTTTTATCGTTGAGGGGAATACTGTCCGCATTGTCAATTCTGCTGTTTACGCTATGCAGATACTTCAGCAGGAAATGGCCGGAGAAGCAGAACGTGCCGGCCTCTCCACGGAAGATGACGTTATGGCCCTCGTCAGTGAATTGAGAAATGAGGACGAAAAAGTATGAGGGTTCTGATTGATACCAATGTCCTTATCTCCGCCGCGTTAAGTGCAAATGGCACACCCTTTCAGGCGTATGTAAAAGCAGCCTCTTATCCTAATCACGGCTTGATCTGCGAGCAAAATGTAGAATGACACCAGCGGAGTTTTTGAATAACTGACCTGCACAAGGGCAGTTGGCCATGAAGCAGTTTTGTTTTTCGAATACTGGCCATATTATTCACCATACCTTTTCTCATGGCTGGCCTCCTGAAAAAATATTTGACTTTAATGTTTCTTTAATCTGCAGGAAATACAATGAAGCTACAAAAAAGAAAACTGCAATAAAGAAAAGGAGAGATTTCAGATATGAAAAAGAGATTCTATGCATGTACCGCAGCCCTGTTCCTGGCTGCCCTTACCGTAACCGCCTGCTCCAACGGGCAGGCCGCCGTTCCGGAAACCCAGTCCATCGCCACCTCCCAGGAGGATCTTGCATCCGGTTCCCAGGGCACCACACTCAATGTAACGCAGGCCTCCACGGAAGAGACCACCCCTTCCGCAGGTGACAGCGTGGAAATCGCATCCCAGCCCTCCAGCGCGGCAAACGCCTTTATCAGCGAAACGGATGCGAAAAAGATCGCCTTCGACCATGCGGGCGTCTCTGAAGCCGATGTGACCGGGCTGCGCATCAAGCTCGATTATGACGACGGACGTCAGGTGTACGATGTGGAGTTCTATTCCGGAAATCAGGAGTACGATTACGAGATCAACGCCGTGGATGGGACCATCCTTTCCTATGACAATGAAATGGATTACCATGGAGGCCAGGCACAGGCTTCCTCCCAGACAGGCAGCGCCGCCATCAGCGAAGATGAAGCAAAGCAGGCCGCCTTTGACCATGCGGGCGTTTCCGAGGCAGATGTGACCGGACTGCGCATCCGCCTGGATTATGACGACGGACGCCAGGTATACGATGTGGAATTCTATTCCGGAAGTAAGGAATATGACTATGAAATCGGCGCTTCCGATGGTTCCGTCCTTTCCTTCGATCAGGAGATGGATGAATGGGCTGCAAGACAGAATGCGGCCGGAACACAGAATACGGGCGGCCAGACCGCTTCCATCACGGAAGCGGATGCAAGAGCCCTGGCTCTGGAGCAGGTTCCTGGAGCGACAGAGGAAAATATCGTCAAATTCGCGCAGGATTACGATGACGGCAGAACCGTCTATGAAATCGAAATCATCTATAACCGGGCAGAATACGACATCGAAATCGACGCGTCAACAGGGAACATCCTGAAAATGGAGCAGGACTGATCGAAACGGAATCAGGATAATATCGGGCAGGGGCGGCCGCAGGTCCGCCCCTTTCGCAGCTGTCCGGCCGTCTGTTTTCCAGCCGCCCGGCACAACGTTCTTTTCACATTCTTCTCACCGGAACAGTATCAGCCCCAGCACAGCGCTTAGCAGGATCACCTTGGGAATGCTGACCTTCCAGTGAAGCAGTAGCGCCAGATCGATCACGCCGATCAGAATTGCCTGAGGGCTGATGACAGAGTCCACCACGTAATTCGTTTGGCAGAAGGAAGCGATCACTCCTGCCAGCAGGCCGATGCAGACCGGACGCACGCCGGTCAGAAGCTGCTCCATCCGGCGGCTTTTCTGAAACTTCTGAAAAAAAGCCCCGACAATGGCGGTAAGCGTGAACGTGGGAGCCAGGACTCCCAGATTTGCGATCACGGCGCCTGGGATTCCGGCCGCATGAATTCCGGCGAAGGTGGCACAGTTCAATCCGAGCGGCCCAGGAGTCATTTCCGCAATCGCCACGATATCGGAAACTTCACTCAGACTCATCCAGCCGTTGGAAATCACCTCATGAGAGATCAGAGGGATCATGGACAGCCCGCCGAAGCTGGTAAAACCGATTTTTACGAAACTCCAGAACAGTCTAAGCAGCGTCAGAATCATGCGTCTTCCCCTCTTTTCTTTCGTAATATTCGCAGATCAGAATACCTCCGATCATTCCCATGATCACAAGAGCCACGCAGCTCACGTTAAAAAAAAGATACAGTGCAAAAGCTGCAGCGGCGAGAATGAAGCATGGAGGATAACGGAAAGCGCCTTTGACCATATTGACGGCAGCACAGACAATAATCGGAACAATCGCCGCCCGGACGCCCGTCATAGCGCTCATCACCCACGGATTCTCCTTAAAAAGAGTATAAAAATAAGTGATCAGCGACAGAATCACCATCGGCGGCAGAATCATTGCGACCACGCAGACAATTCCGCAGAACACGCCGCCGACCCGATATCCATACAGCATGGCCACATTCCCGATCATGGTTCCGGGAAGACTCCTGCCTACGCTGGTGATATCCAGCAGCTCCTGACTGGTAATCGTCTTTTCCTTTTCCACATACAGCTTCTGCATCTGGGCCACAATACTCCAGCCGCCGCCAAAGGTAAAACAGCCAAACTGAAAGAACTGCCCGAACAGCTTCAGAGCTTTTTTCCAGGTTTTCATTCTTTTTCCCTCATTCTGCCATTTTTCTTTCATTTCACAGCACCATTCTGCAAATCTCCCGCCTGTTTTGCAGGATTTCCTTCTTTTTTACAACCTCCTGCTTCAGGAAACGGGTCAGCTGATCATTTACCGAATCGTTTTTCTGTATGGCGGACAGAGACTGCCCCAGCAGTCCGCGGCATTCCCCGCAGATGTCCGCTCCGATAATCTCATGGGTCCGGATCATGATCCGAAGGAGCTCCTTCAATGTGCCCAGAGACATCTCTCCCTGATCCCAGTCTGTCACCTCTTCTCCGGGCGACAGAACATCCTTATCGATGGAAATGTAGATCGGCAGCGTTCCATACTCTCCTTCCAGGTTGGTATCCGCGAAGCATTTCCATGTGCTCTCCAGTTCAAACGCGGAGCAGGTAAGGCCTGCCACCCGCTCCCGCCAGGCCGGCTCCAGGCCGCGCAGATATTCCTCCCCCACGCCGGCCAGTACCGCTCTTCTGGCATGAGGATTCTTTTCCAGCACGTCCCTCACCCAGGAGCCGCAGCTTAAAATGTCTCCAAACCTGGAACGCTGCATATCCGTATGATGGTCAAACAGAATGAGGACAAAATCTCGCTGAATCTTGTCCGTCCAGAATCTGCTCAGATAATGAAAATTTCCCGAATCAATGAAATGAAGCCCCTCCGGCGGCAGCGATTCGATCCGTTTTCGGATTTCAGCGGCCGCCGCTTCGTCGCAGTAGCCGTTCACACCGGACAGATCCGTGCAGTCAATCCACAGATGGGGCTCCTTTTTCCAGAAGCTTTCCTCCTCATATACATGAGTAAAATTCATCAACACAATCGGCGGCGCCGCCTTTTTCCGGTTCTGAATCTCCCTCACAAAATCACTTCCATCCCTATTTTCTGCGGCTTCAGCCCGCAGGCTTCATAGAATTTCATCGCCTTCTCATTGCAGCACCACACATTCAGCGTCACGTTATAACAGCCCTGGTCTCTCGCAAAGGCAAGCACACTGTCATATAGTGTCCTTCCGATATGCTGTCCGCGCAAGTTCTCATCCACGCACAGGTCGTCGATATAGATCGTTTTAATATCCGTCATGATGTTGTGATTCTGATACTGCTGAAAGATACAGAAGGCGTATCCGAGTACCTCATCCTTTTCATCCACCGCCACAAAAATCGGCCGCAGATCGTCATGAATCAGCCCCTTCAGCTGTTCATCTGTATATTTCTTCTGACCGTACCGGAACAGATCCGGCCTCCCCTCATGATGCACCTTTTCCACCTGCATCAGCAGCTCGTCGATCCGTTCCATATCCTTTTCTTCTGCTCTTCTTACTTTCATTTCATCCTCCATTCCTGCCGCCGAGGGCCGCATTCCCGGTGCAGACCGGATGCCCCCGCCGCACACTCCGTCTATATTTCCAGCAGGTCTTCGCTGGCGCAGCCCAGCACCCGGCCGAGCCTTGCCACACTGAGGGCCTGCGCTCTATTGATATCCCTTTGCCGCTGTTCCAGAAGCTGTATCTGTCTTACCGGAACGCCTGATAATTCCGCCAGTTCTCTCTGGGAAAGCCCTCTGCTGAGACGGATCCGCTTCAGGTTCGTCTGGGTATAGCAGGCTTTCATCCTCGCTTCCATCTCATCCACGAACTGCATGATATCCATCTCATGAAATGCCGGATACATCAAAAGGACATCCCTGACCGGCACAGCCCTGTGAATCCGCTGAAAGCTCTTCGACGTATACCATTGGTAAAAAGCCAGCGCCCACCCCGCCCAATACTCCGGCGACTTATCCAGATACATCTCATCCGGGATTTCCTCCCTTATAAGACCGCTTTTACGGATGATCTCCTTTACCAGCTCACATCCCGTTTTTCCGGCCACATAAGTGGGATTTCCATGCTCGATCTGCTCTGCCACATCGGAAACCAGAAACATACTGAAAAAATCATCCGCATCGAAGCCATAGGAGTTCACCGCGAAATCCAGCATATCTCCCATGATTCTCTGCGCGGAGTCAAGATAGTCCGCATCGTAAGCGTAAATCCTCATTCTTCATTCCTTCTCTCATGATATCCAGAATAAATATCTCATTGATTTGTGCCGCGTTCTCTCTTTTCTTTCGATATTCTCTTTTGGCCTCACGCTCCCGTTCCAGCTTTTTTCCATAACATTCTTCCGCGCTGACAAATTCACTTCCGAGATAACGAATTTCTTCAAAGGCCCTCCGGCTCTTCAGCACGATCTGTTCCCCCAGCTTTCCCAGGCGCATGGCTTCAGAAAGCTTCTGCAGGGAAATCGTCCCTGCGACGAAATCCTGTGCGAATGCAAAATAGGAATCGTCGGCCCGATAGCCGATAATTACGTCATATTCGGAAATATCGGGAAGAAAATTATCATGAATATACCTTTTGGCTTCTTCGGAAATACTTCCCCTCTGCCAGTACGTCCTGTTATCTGCCAGCAAAGCCAGCCAGTTCAGAATATGATAATCCGAAGAATTCAGATTAATAATCTTCATTTTCTCCAGTTCCATTTCATATCTGTTGGCATAACCGTTCCTTCCCTTTGCGCATGCCCATTCTTTGGCAAGTTCCAATTCTTCCGTACAATAAAATCCTCTTCCATAGTCATTGGTTCTTGCGCCTTTTCCATATTCCGGCTTTTCCACAATAACTTCTGAACCATGGTATAAAATTTTTTTCACTTTTTCCTCCATGCCGAAGAGTTTACCCCCTTACGTTTTCATTTTATTATATCGCTTCAGCGATATAATAACAACCCGTTTTCTGCCATGCACGACAGTCTGGAAAAAGAGGGACGTCCATGGTAGAATAGAAACCGGACATTTCGATATTATCATGTTCTGAAAGGAAGATTGCCATGGAAAACCTGATTTTCAGTCTTAACGCAACAGTTCCTGTTTTTCTTATGATGCTGCTCGGTATGCTGTTTCGAAAGCTGGGATGGATAGACGAGGCCTTCGCCTCAAAAATGAATCAGTTTGTGTTTCTCGTGCCGCTGCCCGTGCTGGTATTCCACGATCTGGCGGCTGCGGATATCGGGGATGTGTGGAATTTTCGCTTTGTTGCCTTCTGCTTTCTGGCCACCGCGGCGAGCATCGCCATCTGCGCCGTGCTCTCCTGTTTTCTGAAGGAAAAGGCGCAGCGGGGAGAATTCATTCAGGCTTCCTACCGGAGCAGCGCAGCCCTGCTCGGCATCGCGCTGACCACGAATATTTATGGAGATGCAGGGCTGGTTCCGCTGATGATCATCGGCAGCGTGCCGCTGTATAACATCATGGCCGTCGTGGTCCTCTCCCTCACCTCTCCTGCCAAAGACGCTCCCAAAAAGGGACTCTGGAAGAGCACGCTGAAGGGAATCGTCACCAATCCCATCATACTGGGCATTGCCGCAGGTCTCCTCTGGTCCGTCCTTGGGCTTCCCTTCCCTCCCATTCTGGAAAAAACGGTTTCCAGTCTGAGCGATCTGGCCGCCCCGCTCGGCCTCATCGCCATGGGCGCCACCTTCCGGCTGGACAAGGCCGTGGGCCAGGCCAGACCCGCCATCGCCGCGTCCGTCATCAAGCTTGTGGGCTTCTGCATCCTCTTCCTTCCCCTCGCCGTCCGGATGGGCTTCCGGGGAGAAGAGCTGGTCGCCATCCTCATCATGCTTGGCTCCGCCACCACGGTGAGCTGCTATGTGATGGCCAAAAACATGGGTCATGAAGGCACGCTCACCTCCAGTGCCGTCATGCTGACCACTTTGTTTTCCGCCTTCACCATCACCGGATGGCTGTTTTTACTGAAGAGTCTGGGCCTGCTGTGATGTGCGGACAGTTCCCGGCGGATGCTCCGTTTTTACAGCTTCTCTGCAGCAGCGCCGGTTCAGGGCTGCTGTCCTGCCAGAAGCTTTTCAATCAGGCCGGAGGCCTGGCTTTTGGTGAGCTTCTTCACATCCCAGGTCACGGTCACATTTTTCTGGACAGCCAGCCGCGAAATGAAGCCGATCTGCTTCGGCGTGGCCGGAGCGTCAGCCGCACCGGCAGTCCCCTGACCCATCGTTCCGGAAACGGCGGACAGCGCCGCCGGCAGAAAGAGCTGCGGCTGAAAATTTTCATAATAATGAGCCAGCGTCTGATACAGCTTCGCCGTCGCCAGCGCGTCATGATAGGCCCGGTGGGCGGAACTGTTCACGATGGAATACCTGGCGCAGAGCGCCTCCAGGCTGTTGGACTGCCTGCCCTTATGCACACTTCTGGCGATTTTCAGCGTATCGATCCCCTGCTTTTCAAAGGAAAGTCCGAACAGCTTCGCCTGATTTCTGACAAATCCGTAATCAAAGGGGAGATTGTGGCCGATGAGCACCTCGTCCCCGCAGAAATCCAGAAAAGCGGGAATCACCTTTTCCTTCGGCGCCGCGTCCCGAAGCATCTCGTTGGTGATACCGGTGATCTCCGTAATCCGCTCCGATACCGGCTCCGATGGCTTTACAAAGCTGATAAACCGGTCGCATACCTTTCCGTCATGAACCTTCAGCGCTCCGATCTCGATGATCTCATCCGATTCCGGGCTCAGTCCCGTCGTTTCCACATCAAACGCAAGATATGATTTCAACATTTCTGTTGTTCCTTTCCATTTTCTTCCGTACAATACACGCCCATTTTAGCACCTCTCATTTTGCGGGACAATCCCCAAAAACGGCATTGCCGGGCAAATTTTCTCATTTCCTCTTTCTGTCCATATATAATGCATACTTCTTCCGGCTGCCGGAAATACTGACTGATACCGGAAGGACGACGGCCCTTTCAGTCCGGCGCGTCAGACCCTTTCGGCCGGAAAGGAAAAAGCGTATGAAAAAAGCAAGAGACCAGAAGCCGGTGCGCACCATGCCGGAAGGCGTATATGAAGGCGGCCTGCCGGAGCCGCCCCTCACACAGGATGCGGCCCGGAAAAACGAAGAAATCGCAGAGGATTTTCAGGGAAACGGCTATCCCCTTCCCAACCCCCGGCAGGGAAAACGGCGGACAGAGCGCTGACGCGCCGTCCGCCGTTTTTCCTTTCCCATATATTCCATAATTTCCGCCGGAAAATCCCGGCTCCGAAAAATCCATTCTTTCTTCGTCTTCACGCTTCCAGAGCTGTCACTTTAATCCCAGCAGCCGTTTCGCATTTCCCGCGAAAATCAGCCGCCGGTCCTCTTCTCCGATATGTTCTCCCAGCACCGCATGCACATACATCCCCGGATTGGTGATAGGATAATCCGTCCCAAACAGGAACCTCTCCGCTCCTGCCCTGCGGATTCCCTCCCGCACAAGTCCATAGCGGAACAGTCCCGTGCCTGACAGATCCACATACGCATTTTCATACTTTTCCAGCCGCTGCAGATGCTTCAGAAAATATTCCCGCTCTCCCGGATGGGCCGCTACGAAGGTAACGCCGGGATTTCCCGCAATCATGGCCTCCATCTGCTCCTGCTGCTCCGTCATCGTGTGGTAGCTCACCACCATGCCGTATTCTCCTGCCAGCGCAAGAATTTCCTGCAGTCCCGGACTGGCAAAATCCATTCCCGCCTCCGCCCAGCCGTGCATGTAGGGCACCAGCTCACCGATCAGCCGGAAGCCGTTCTGATGCATCCATTCCACCGTTTCCAGGGACTCCTTCACAAACGCGGGATGAATGTGAAAACCGGGAGTATAAAAATCCCCGTATTTTTCCTTCACCTGAAGCGCCTGCCCGTTCAGAAAGCGGAGCTGTTCAAATCCCTTCGCCGGATCGAAAGGCTCTCTGCTTAAAACGGAACCGCAGATATGGCTGATTCCCGCCCGCTTCAGATCCTCCACGGCCTCATCGGGCGTCAGGGAGAAGCCATCCCGATACATGCAGAAATTCTCTTCCTCCGACAGATAAGGGTGCACATGAAAATCGATGATTTCGTAATCCGTTTCTCTTTCCCGCATTTCTCTCCCTCCATGCTTTTTCAGTTCCGAATCAGGCCAGGAAGTCCTCAATGATCACCGCTTCCGCCTCTTCCTCCGTCAGGCCGAAGGTGCGAAGCTTCAGAATCTGGTCATTGTTGATTCTTCCGATTGCCGCCTCGTGGATGATCTGAGCATCCACATTTCTAGCATTGATCTCCGGAATGGAAGAAATCTGAGCCTGATCCATAATGATGGAATCACACTGCACATGCGCATGGCAGAGCGCGTTTCCGATGGCGATGGGATGGAAGGTCTGCACCGATGTACCCTTTGCGACCGAACGGGAAACGATCCGGGCCGAGCTGCCAGCGCCGTTTAACTCCACCGTCATGTCGGATACAGCAGTCTGCCGATCATGGGTCATCAGCTTTTCCATCACATTCAGCTTCGCATTTTCCGCAAGCGTGACCTCCGTTTTTCTCACGGTGGAATCCACGCCACCGATCTGCGCGGTATCCAGGTTGAACACCGCATCTTCCTCCAGATATATCTGGGTGACGGGATTCAGGATTTTCTCTCCCGTTCCCTCTCCTTCTCCATAGTGCTTCTCCGCATATGTCACGGTCGCGCCCTTTCCCACGTGAAAAGCATGGATTCCATCATGCCGTGCCGCATCACAGCCCGCGTTGTGAATACCGCAGCCCGCCACGATGGTCACGTTGGCGCCGCCCTCAATATAAAAATCGTTATATACCACGTCCGTGATTCCGGTAGCGTTCACCACCACAGGGATATGCACCTCTTCTCCCTGCGTCTCCTTGCTGATATATACGTCGATTCCCTGTCTGTCCGTCTTCCTGCGGATCTTGATGTGATCCGTATCTCCATGGCAGAGGGCCTGCCCGTTGTACCGCAGGTTGTATGCGCCCTCCTGCTTAAAACCATAGTCATCTATTTTTTTCAGAATTCCGTCTGTTACCGCATCCAGTTTCATTGCCGTTACCTCTTTTTCCTGCCGCTCTCAGCGGCATTTTTTTCCGAGAAATTAACCGTAAGGTCAATTTTCAAGATAAAATCCAAAGGATTTCATCTGCCTTCCATCCGGTCCATGCAGGTACAGCTCGTCTCCTCCAGAAACAGCTTCGGGAGAATCTCATCCCTGCTTCCGATCTCTTCCACTCTTCCGTCCCGCACCACCATGATGCGGTCCGCCATCCGGATGATCCGCTCCTGATGGGAAATCAGGACCAGGCTCTCCTCCTTGCTTTTATGGATTTTTTCAAACTGTTTTACCAGCATGGAAAAACTCCAGAGATCGATTCCCGCCTCCGGCTCGTCAAACACACTCACCTTGTGGTCCTTCGCCAGCACAGTGGCGATCTCAACTCTTTTTTTCTCTCCGCCGGAAAGGGTTGCGTCCACCTCCCGGTCCAGATATTCCTTCGCGCAAAGGCCCACGCTGCTCAACAGCTTACAGCTGACCGGCTCCGGAAGCTCCTTTCCCGCCGCCAGATTCAGCAGCCTGCGCACCGTCATTCCCTTGAAGGAAGCCGGCTGCTGGAACGCGAAGCCGATTCCGGCCTTGGCACGCTCATCGATGCTCAGAGCTGTGATATCCTCGCCATCCAGCAGAATGGTTCCGGATGTTTCTTTGATAATTCCCATCAAAAGCCTTGCGATGGTGGATTTTCCTCCCCCGTTCGGCCCGGTGATCACGAGCATCTCCCCGTCGTTCACTGTAAAGTTGATATCGGTAACGATCGGAAGCGTCTCCTGATTCTCAGTCACCTCATAGGACAGATGTTTTACCTCAAGCATAACTGCACCTCTTTCATCTGTAATATTTCTTTCCATCCAATTATAAATGAACAGGCAGAGAAAGCTCTCCCCCTGCCTGTTTCTTTACCGAGTAATATTTTACACAATCAGGAAGCTGATTGCAATAGGCTGTTTCGCCTTTGATACAGAATATCAGTAACGGCGTTACTATTCACAGCCGATTCAGAATGGACGACACGCGCGTCGTGCCTGCACGTAAGCACGTGCTATCCATTCTGAGTCAGGACTGCGAAGCAGTCACCCCACCCCATGAGCAGCCTTAGCGCCGCAGGGCGCGGGACTGGAGCCTCGAAGAGGCGACGGGTGCGAATGAGGGGGGTGGCTGTAAATAGTAACGCAGCGGCCCGAATCCCGCCTCTACCCCTGAAACGGCTCCGTAAAATATCCCATATGGGAAACCGGCTCTCCGCCCATGAGCAGGTGGGCGGTATCCCCCGCCGCCTGACAGCGGAAATACGCAGATCCTTCTTCCCGCTCCTCCGAAGCCAGCACCGTCACGGAGGTGGGAGCGAGGAAAAAGCCGGCGGTGAGCACCACCGGGGAGATGCCCAGCAGATGGCCGCACAGATACAGTGTGATTCCCATGTGGCAGAACAGCACGATCACCGCATCCCGCTGCGTCTTATCGGAAAGGTCCGTCCGGTAGATTCCGCCCTCCCGCACATAGCCATAGCGCGCAAGAAGCTCGTCCAGGCCTGTGCAGACCCGCGCAAATTCCTCCTTCACAGGGCCGCTTCGCATCACCGCCGTATCCGCAAAGGAGTTTCTGTCATACATCCCCTCCTCCTTTGTCCAGAAGCCGGGATAAAAATCCCAGGGAATCACGCTCTCTCCCCGGACGGGGTCGTTTACGGGCGCGTGGAATTCCCGCAGCCAGGACAGTGTCTGCGCCTTTCGTCCCGCTTTTTTCAGGCTCAGGGAAGCGGTATCCTGCGCCCGTCCCAGAGGCGACACATAGAAATCCGTCACCTTCCAGCGCGCTACGCGCTCCGCCAGAAGCGCGGCCTCCCTCCAGCCCTTTTCCGTCAGGCTGTCTTTTTCATAATCAGGGTCTCCATGCCGGATAAAAATAATTCTCATACGTTCCTCCCTGCGGTCATTTTTCTGCCGTCACAAAATTATGTATCCATACGCCGCGCTTCACCATCACGAATCCCACCACGCATTTCAGGATGTCCACCGCCTGACAGAGAAAATAGAGCGGCACGATAGGCAGGGAGGTGAAACGGCTGAGCACAAACGCCAGGGGAATGCTCACCACCCACAGAAATACGCTGTCAAACAGGAAAGTGACAAAGGTTTTTCCGCCGGAGCGCATGGTGAAATAGCAGGCGTTGGTAAATGCCTGCACGGGCATCAGCGCAGCAACGATCAGAATGAAGCGCTCCGCCAGCGCCCGCACCTGAGGCGTAGTGTTGTACAGGCGGGGAAAAAGAGGCGCGACGCCCATCATGAGCAGACCGATTCCCAGACAGCCTGCCACCGCAAAAAACAGAAGCTTTGTGTCCGTATCTCTCGCTTCCTCCATCTTCCCGGCTCCCAGGAGCTGTCCCACAATGATCGCCACAGCGTTTCCCAGCGCCAGATAAACCACGTTAAACAGATTGGAAATGGTGGAGGAAATGTTCAGCCCCGCGATCACTGAGAGGCCACGCAGGGAATAGCACTGCATCAGCACCGCCATGCCCGCCGACCAGAGCGCCTCGTTGACCATCAGCGGCATACCCCGCAGAAAAATCTGCCCGGCCAGATGAGAAGGGATGCGGAGCGTCCGGTACACACCGTCCAGCCAGGGCGCCTTTCCTTTTTTCCCGTGAGAGAAAAAAGCCACGATCAGACATTCCACATAGCGGGAGATCACCGTGGCGATGGCAGCGCCCACCACACCGAGCGCGGGAGCCCCGAATTTCCCGTAGATCAGAATATAGTTGAGCACCAGATTCACCAGTACCGCCGCAATGCCCGCCTTCATGGGAAGAACCGTTTCTCCTGCCTCCCGGAGGGTGGACGCATAAACCTGCGCCAGCGCATAGGGGACCAGTCCGGCAAGCATGCACATCAGATAATTTTTCCCGTAAACGAGCGTCCGCGCCGCATCCTGGGCGCTTCCCTCCTCATTCAGATACAGAGAGACCAGCCCTTCGCCGCCCGTCACAAAGATCAGAACGCCGAGGACAACCAGCGCGCCGCAGATGAGCAGCTTGAACCGGAATGCGTTTCTGACTCCTTCATAATTCCGGCTGCCGTAAAACTGCGCGCCGAATATGCCCGCTCCGGAAATGGCGCCGAAAATGCAGATGTTGAACACGAACAGAAGCTGGTTTGCCACGGCAACGCCGGACATCTGCTCCGTTCCCACCTGTCCCACCATGATATTGTCCAGGAGGCTTACGAAATTGGTGATTCCGTTCTGAATCATGATCGGAATTGTTACCGTCAGCACCATTTTATAAAAGCTCTTATCCCCGATGAGCTTTTTCCTTAAACCGGTTTTCCCCGGTTTTTTTGCTTTTGTATCCATCCCTTTTCTCCTCATAAAACACTGTTTGGCCGCCGCTTCGCATCTCTCCTGGCTGCCCCCGGAGTCCGCCCGCCGGAAACCGTCCTGACGCAGGGCGCCTGGCCGGACGGCCTGATGCAAGGCGCCAGATTATCCAGCCCATCGCCGCTCCCGCGCAGTTCAGCAGAATATCGTCCACATCAAACGCGCCGAAGCCGGAGAGCAGCTGGAACAGCTCAATTCCCGATGTAAACAGAAACGCATTGAACAGCATCCGGAAAAATCCGCCGTATTTCCGGTCCATCCAGGGAAGCAGGATCCCGAACGGGACAAAAACCGCCACATTACCCGCCAGATTTTCAAAACTGTTCAGGCGGTCACTGTAGCGGATATACATCCGGATCGTCTTAAAAAGCGTGAAATTGGCCGTCCGCAGCCCTTCCAGCACTGTTTCTGACTGCCACAGCGCCGCCGTCTCCGCCAGCACATCCAGCGGATATTTAAAAATAAGCAGCCGCACCGCCAGAAGCAGATAACAGAGAAAGACGGCCTGCCTCAATACCGCACTTCCATCAGAGCCAGTCCGCAGGCGGGCACCAGCGGCCCCGCGTCCTCCCTTTTTCCATTCTCCAGAAGCTCCGTCATCTCTTCGGCCCTGCGTTTTCCGCTCCCCACTTCCAGAAGCGTTCCCATCAGAATGCGGACCATATGAAACAGAAAACCATTTCCGGAAAAAGTGAACCATATTTCATCCCCCATCCGTTCGATGTCTATGGAATCCACCGAACGTACCGTGGACTTCCTGCTTTTCTTCGCTGATGTGAAAGCGCGGAAGTCATGGGTTCCGCACAACAGCGCCGCGGCGCGGCGCATGGCATCAACATCCAGCTTTTCCGGAAATACATAAACATATCTTCTTTCAAATATATGCGGAACCGCACTGTTTAACACCCGGTAGCGATAGGTTTTCCCCTTCGCGTTCAGACGGCTGTGAAACCGCTCCGGCACCTCCTCGATGGCGATCACGGCGATATCCTCCGGAAGATACTCGTTGATTTTTTCCATCAGCTCCTGTGCGGAAAGCTGTGTATCCATGTGAAAATTAGCCACCTGTCCGCAGGCGTGCACTCCCGCGTCCGTGCGGCCGGAGGCCTGGATTTCCACCTCCGTCCCGGCCAGACGGGAAAGCAGACGTTCCAGCTTCCCCTGGATCGTGTTCTGTGTGCTCTCCTGCCGCTGCCAGCCCTGATACCGGGTTCCCTCATACTGCAGAACAATTTTGAAATTGCGCAATCAGCTCACCTCCCAGGGATTGGGCTTTCCTTCCAAAAACAGCTTACAGCTTTCCAGCGAATCCCGGATCACCGTCTTGGTATAATTATCCGTGTAAAAAGCCATGTGATGGGAAACGGTCACGTTCGGAAAGCCGCGCAGGACGGCCAGCTGACGGTTCTGCAGCACATCCGACTTGTGATCGTAATAATACAGGCCGAACTCGTTTTCCACCACATCCAGCGCCGCGGCGCCCACTTTTCCACTTTCGATGCCATCGATCAGCGCATCGGAATCGATCAGTGCGCCCCTCGCGGTATTGACAATCACCACGCCGTCCTTCATCTGCGAGAGCGTCTCCGCCCCGATCAGATGAAAATTGTCCTCCGTCAGCGGCGCGTGCAGGGTGATCACGTCCGCCTCCTTCCACAGCTCCTCAAGCGGCACATAGGAAGCGTATGCTTTTACCTCCTCATTTTCATACGGATCATGAGCAAGAATCCGGCAGCCGAAACCGGACAGATGCCGGATCACCGTCCTCCCGATGCGTCCCGTTCCGATCACTCCCACAGTCAGGTCAGAAAGCTCCCTGCCCCGGATGCCCTGCAGGGTATAATCCTGGATATTCGTCCGCTCCAGAATCCGCTTCATGTTCCGGATGCTCATCAGAATCAGCATCACCGCGTAGTCGGCCACTCCGTTCGGACCGTAGGGAGCGTTTCCCACCCGGATGCCGAAATCCTTTGCCGCCTGCATGTCGATATGATCATAACCGATTGTCCTTGTCGTAAGATACCGGATGCCGCACCTGGCGAACTCTTCCATCAGCTCTCTGGTGATCTGTGAGGTAATGATGTCCGCACATTCACAGCCCTCCGTCACCCGCGCAATGTTCTCCATATCCGGCGCGTCCGGGCAGCCGGATATGGCAAGGCCAAGCTCCCTGCCGAACCGTTCAAACCATTCCGCCTCATCAAATTGTCTCAGATTGAAAACCGCTATCTTTTTCATTCCTTCTTTTCATCCTTTCCATTCTCCTCCTCCGCATGATCCTCATCCGGCGGAAGATCCTCCTTCTCCAGCTTCCGGAAATGGTTGAAGCCGTAAAGCAGAATGCGCACACTGTCAATGGTCGTATCGAACAGGCCTGCCTCAAACATCTTCTGTACCACGATGCCGATGGGAACGGCAAGGATCATGCCGGCTACGCTCCCGACACGATAACCGATGAACAGAAGGAAAAGAGTGGGAATCGGCGGAACACCGATGGAATCTCCCACAAATTTGGGCTGGATGATCTGCCGCAGAAGCTGAGCCACACCCCAGATGATCATCAGCCCCAGCGCCATCCGGTAATTTCCGGCAAGGACCTCCATCAGCGCCCAGGGCCACAGAACGGCTCCTGCGCCGAACACCGGAAGGAAATCCAGAACGGCAATCAGGAAAGCGATCAGGAAGGAGTATTCCACCCGCAGGATCAGAAGCCCGATAAACAGGACGAAGTAAATGACGATCTCAATCCGGAACTGCGCCACAAAATAGCCGCCCACCGCACCGGTCAGCCCCGAGGACATGATCCGGAATTTCTTATGGATCTCCTCCGGCACATGCCTGCGGAGAAAGGCGTGCACATTTTCCTTCTCCGCCACAAAAAAGTATGAGGAAAGAAGGCACATAATGGTGCTCACAATGATGGAGGGAATATTCCTCGCTATATTCCCCACCGCATTCACGGTCGGCCTGCTCAGTCCGTTTATGGCACTGCTGATATATTCTCCCAGATTCTCCCCGACCTGCGTCAGATTGCTCTTCACTCCATCCGGAAAGCCGTCATAAAAATCCGCCAGATTTTTCATCACCATATCCAGCTCCCGTTCTATATTCTGCCAGAGCTCAGGCAGCGAGGAAAGAAAGCCCGCGCTTTCCGTTACCAGCTTGGAGATCACGAGGTAGCCCACCAGAATCACACCTGCAAGAACCGCTATGATCACGATGGCGGAACCGGCCTTTCTCCGGATCCGGATTTTCTGTTCAAAGAAACGCACCAGAGGGTTGGCGATCATGGCAATGATCCAGCCAACCACAAACGGCATAAAGAAGCGCAGGAGCCTTGGCAGCAGAAAAACCGCCAGACACAGAAGCACCACTGCCGTCAGCAGATTCAAAACCGCTTTCAGATATTTTCTTATTCCCGGACGCATACTCTCACTCCTTCGGCATTCCTTCCGAACGCCCGCTGAAATCTCAGCGCTGTCAGGACATCTGCCCCTCCTGTTCCTCCTGCCCGGACCCGATCAGCCCGTCGATCACCTCATAGATTTCTTCCCTTCCCTGCTTTGTGAGCGCGGAAAAAGGCAGGATGATCGTTTCCTTTCCCGCCTTCAGCCCTTCCCGCACCGTTTTGACAGCGGCAGGGATCTGGCTTCTTTTCAGCTTGTCCAGCTTGGTGGCGATGATGATTGGGTGATAGCCCTGGCTGATGATCCAGTCATACATCTGCCTGTCGTTGGCGGATGGCTCATGGCGGATATCGATCAACAGGAACACAGCCTTCAGCTGTCTGGACTGGCGGAGATAACGCTCCACCATCCTGCCCCATTTCGCCTTCACCTCTTCGCTCACCTTTGCGTATCCGTATCCGGGCAGGTCCACCAGATAAAACGCGTCGTTCACATTATAAAAATTGATGGTCTGGGTCTTTCCCGGCTGGGCCGAGGTCCTCGCCAGCGATTTGCGGTTCATGACCGCATTGATCAGGGAGGACTTCCCCACATTGCTCTTTCCGGCAAACGCGATTTCCGGCAGGCTGTTTTCCGGAAGCCTGCTGGTAATGCCGCATACCGTCTCAAGACTCACATTTTTGATAACCATATTTTCCTCCATGCCGGAGCGCCATCCGCCCTCACTGCCGGGCTTCGGCAAACGCCCTCTTTATCACTTCCTCCATGGTCTTCACCAGGATGATCTCCAGCCCGTTTTTGATCTCTCTGGAGATTTCATCCACATCCTTCCGGTTCTCCTCCGGCACCAGCACCGTTTTGATTCCGGCGGTTTTCGCCGCGAGAAGCTTTTCCTTCAGGCCGCCGATGGGAAGCACGCGCCCCCGAAGCGTAATCTCTCCGGTCATCGCCACATCCGCCCGTACCGGCGTTTTTGTCAGAACGGAAAGCAGTGCCGTCGCCATGGTGATTCCGGCGGAAGGGCCGTCCTTGGGAACCGCTCCCTCCGGGATATGAAAATGAAAATCATTTTCCGTGAACACTTCCGGCGCGACGTCATACTGCCCCGCCACGGAACGGACATAACTGAAACCGGTCATGGCGGATTCCTTCATCACGTCGCCCAGCTGTCCGGTCAGGCGGATTTCTCCCTTTCCGGGCATCATGTTCACCTCCACCTGCATGGTCACACCGCCCACGCTGGTCCAGGCCAGGCCGCGCACGATTCCGATGTCATCCTTTTCATTGGCATGATCCCTGGGATTTTGGGGCTTTCCGAGATATTTTCCCAGATTTCTGCCGGTCACCCGGATTTCCTGAGCCTTCGGCCGCTTCTGTCCTTCTTTTTTTCTTCTGTTTCCTGCTTTTTCCCTCTCCTCCAGCATCTGCCTTGCCGCCTTACGGCAGATCTCTCCGATCTTTCTTTCCAGGCCTCGCACGCCGGCCTCGGCGGTATAGGAGAGAATGATCTCCTTCAGCGCTCCGTCACTGATGGAAAGCTCTCCATGTGCCAGCCCGTTTTTCTCCAGCTGCTTGGGAAGCAGATGCTCCTTCGCGATGTGAAACTTCTCGTTCGCCGTATAGCTGCTGACCTCAATGATCTCCATCCGGTCCAAAAGGGGACGCGGAATATCTCCCGCGGAATTGGCCGTGGCGATGAAGAGCACCTCAGACAGATCGATGGGAATCTCCACATAATGATCCCGGAAATGGCTGTTCTGCTCTCCGTCAAGCACCTCCAGAAGCGCGGAAGCGGTATCTCCCCTGTGGTCGCTTCCCACCTTGTCGATTTCATCCAGCAGCATGAGAGGATTCTTTACGCCCGCCTGCTTCAGTCCGGCCACAATCCGGCCCGGCATGGCGCCCACATAGGTTCTCCTGTGGCCGCGGATCTCCGCCTCATCCCGCACGCCGCCCAGACAGATGCGCACATATTTCTTATTCAGCGCCTCCGCAACGCTGCGGGCGATGGAAGTCTTTCCGGTTCCGGGAGGTCCCACCAGACAGATGATCGGGCTCTCTCCCTGCTTCGTCAGGCTCCTTACCGCGAGGAATTCAAGGATTCTCTCCTTCACCTGCTCCAGGCCGTAATGATCCCGCTCCAGAATATTCTCCGCCCGCTTCAGATCCGTATTGTCCTTTGACGCCTTATCCCAGGGAAGCTCCAGCAGGGTTTCCAGATAGCCTCTTTCCACGGAAGCCTCCGCGCTCTGCTGCCCGAGGCTTTTGAAACGGCTGATCTCCCTGCTGATTTTCTCCTTCACCTCACGGGAAGCTTTCAGCTTTTCAAGCTCTGCCTGAAACTGCTCCGCGTCGGATGTGACCGTATCCTCTCCCAGTTCCTGACGGATATAATTCATCTGCTCCCGAAGCATGTAATCGCGCTGATTCTTATCCATCCGCGACTTTACCTGCTCCGCCAGTTCCGCCCGGACCTTTGCCACCCCGATTTCCTCATACAGAATTCCCGCCAGGACCTGATACCGGGTATCCAGATCCACCGCTTCCAGCACTGCCTGCTTTTTTTCATAGTCCACGGGCATGCTTTCGATCATTTCGTCCATCAGGCGCCCCAGGCTGATTCCGCTGTCGATCCGTCTTTTCACCGACTGTCCGATTCTGGGAAAGTAGGATGAGAATTCCAGGAACAGCTCCTTCAGGCTGCGCGTCATGGCCTCCTCCTCAATCCCGGCTCCGGCCGCAGAAGCCTCATCCTGCCTGGAATCCGCAAGATGGGAGGGATCATCCACCGGCTCCACTTCTCCCAGAAGGAACGCCCCTTCTTCTGCAAAGCCTGTAAGCCGTCCTCTCTCCTGACCTTCCACCAGAACCCGCACCACATTTTCCGGCAGTCTGGTAACCTGCCTGATCTGAGCCAGACAGCCCATGTGATAGACGCCGTCAAAGTCCGGTTCCTCATCCTCCACATCCCGCTGAGCCACCAGAAACAGCCTCTGGTCGCTCATCATCGCCTTTTCCACCGCAAGAATCGACTTTCCCCTGTTCAGGTCAAAATGAATCACAAGCCCGGGAAGCACCGTCATTCCGCGGAGCGCCACTGCCGGAACCATGATTCTGCGTTCTTCCGTATTTTCCATGCGGCCATAATCTTTTTCATTCATCGTATTTTCCATGTTTTATCCCACGAGCCGGAAAAAACACCTTCCGGCCATTTGTTCTTATGATAAAAAGCCGCCCCGTTGGGGCGGCATTTCCTTGTCATTTTGCTACTTTCATATCCTCCAGACGTCCACCGGTATCTCTGTGTACAACCAGCGGAGCGCTCTCCTTGTCCACCGCTTCCTTCGTGATGATGCACTGTTCAATTGTATCATCGGAAGGGATGCGGTACATCACATCCATCAGCACATTTTCCAGTATGGAACGAAGTCCTCTGGCTCCCGTCTTTCTTTCCATTGCCTTTTCTGCAATTTCTTCCACGGCATCAGGTTCAAAAACCAGCTTCACGTTATCGAAGGAAAACAGCTTCTGATACTGCTTGATCTGCGCGTTTTTCGGCTCGGTAAGAATGCGGATCATGGCCTCCTTATCCAGGCCCTGAAGCGAAACCATAACCGGCACACGGCCGACGAACTCGGGAATCAGCCCGTACTTCACAAGATCAGTAGGCGTGACCTGAGCCAGAAGCTCACCCATTTCACGGGTGCTCTTTTCGGCAATCTCCGCATTAAATCCGATGGTTTTTCTGTCAAGACGGCTTTCCACAATATGCTCAAGGCCGTCAAACGCACCTCCGCAGATGAACAGAATATTGGAGGTATCGATCTGGATCAGCTCCTGATGAGGATGCTTTCTTCCGCCCTGCGGGGGAACGCTCGCTATTGTTCCCTCAATAATTTTCAAAAGTGCCTGCTGAACGCCCTCGCCGGATACGTCTCTTGTGATGGAAACATTTTCGCTCTTCTTCGTGATCTTATCGATCTCATCGATATAAACGATTCCATACTGCGCCCGCTCCACATCATAGTCCGCCGCCTGGATCAGCTTCAGGAGGATATTCTCCACATCCTCACCTACATAGCCCGCTTCCGTCAGCGTCGTCGCATCCGCAATGGCAAAGGGTACATTGATGATCTTCGCCAGCGTCTGGGCCAGATAGGTCTTTCCGGAGCCTGTGGGGCCGATCATGATGATATTGCTCTTCTGTAGCTCCACGCCGTCATCTTCATCCTTCGGCGCCATCACCCTTTTATAATGATTGTAAACAGCCACCGACAGAACCTTCTTCGCTTCCTCCTGACCGATCACATAATCATCCAGAAATTCTCTGATCTGTACAGGCTTGAGCAGATTGATATCCATCGTTTCCTCTGCCGGCTCTTCCTCATATTCCTCGTCTATGATATCCGCGCAGATTTCCACGCATTCATCGCAGATATATACGCCATTGGGACCTGCAATCAGCTTTCTGACCTGATCCTGCGTCTTGTTGCAGAATGAGCATCTGATCTGGTCATCCAAAATTCTACCCGCCATTTTTTCTTTTCCTCTAAAATCATTCCATGAAATTCTTGTTCTTCTATACGAAAATACGCAACGACAAAGGATGGCCCGCTGCGGGCATCCTTTGTCTGATTCTTCTCTTATTTCTCTGTCTTTTCCACGGAATCCTTTCTGGATGAAACGATGGAATCGATCAGGCCGTAAGCCTTTGCCTCCTCTGCGCTCTTCCAGTTGTCCCGCTCCGTATCCGCCATCACCACTTCGAAATCCTGACCGCAGTTCTCCGCGAGAATTCTTGCAAGCTTCTCCTTGGTCTTCAGGATATGCTTTGCGGTGATCTCAATCTCCGTCGCCTGTCCCTGCGTACCGCCCGAGGGCTGATGGATCATGATCTCCGCATTGGGAAGGGCCAGACGTTTTCCCTTTGCGCCGCCCGCCAGCAGGAACGCTCCCATGCTGGCCGCCATGCCGATGCAGATCGTGGATACATCGCACTTCACATACTGCATGGTATCATAAATCGCCATGCCGGCCGTTACGGAACCTCCCGGGCTGTTGATATAGAAATGGATATCCTTCTCCGGATCCTCCGCCTCCAGGAAAAGGAGCTGCGCCACCACCAGGCTTGCTGTCGTGTCGTTCACTTCCTCTCCCAGGAAAATAATTCTGTCCTTTAACAGTCTTGAAAATATATCGTAGGAACGCTCCCCACGGCTGTTCTGTTCAATGACATAAGGTACTAAACTCATAAAATAACTGCCTCCACTTCACGCATTCTGGATCCGGGATGCCATCCTTCGGCACCTCTGCCGCGCCCTGATGGGCGGCTGCGGCGCTTTTCCCGGCACCCGGATCGTTTTAATAGTAACGCACAGGCGTTTCTTTTGCAAGGAGGACGCTTCTGATTTCAGAAATATTTAAGAACTGAGACTTATTTCTCTTCAGCCTTTTCCACTTCCACGGCATTATCTCTCAGGAAATCTGCCGCTTTGGAAACCGCCAGATCCTCCATGATCTGCTTCTTTCCGTTCTCGCCCATGATCTCCTTCACCTTATCCGCTTCCATCTTATAGGACTCCGCCATTCTGGCGATCTCCGCCTCATAATCCTCCTCGCTGGCGGCGATTCCCTCTGCCGCAGCAACAGCCTCCAGCACCAGTCTGGACTGGATTCTCTTCAGCGCCTGAGGCTTCACGGACTCCAGCATGGAATCCATGGTCTGTCCGGTGTACTGGCAGTACAGATCCAGATTCATGCCCTGCATCTGCAGTCTCTGAGCGAAATCATCCACCATCTGTCTCTGCTGGGTTTCCACCATGGCATCCGGAATATCCATCTGAGCGCCTGCGATGACAGCCTCAACAGCAGCATCCTCCTTCGCTCTCTTCGCGTCGTCTTCCTTCTTCTCGCCCAGCTTCTTTTTAATGTCCTCTCTGTACTCAGCCAGAGTCTCAAAATCGGAAACCTCGGATGCGAACTCGTCGTCCAGCTCAGGAAGCTGCTTCTCCTTGACCTCCTTGATGCTGACCTTGAACAGAGCGGGCTTTCCGGCAAGCTCCTTAGAATGATACTGCTCCGGGAAGGTCACGTTCACTTCCACATCGTCTCCCGCCTTCTTTCCGATGAGCTGCTCCTCAAAGTTGTCAATGAAGGAGTGGGAACCGATGGTCAGAGAGTAATTCTCACCCTTGCCGCCTTCAAACGCCTCGCCGTCCACGAAGCCCTCGTAATCGATCACGGCCACGTCTCCGTCTTCCACGGCTCTGTCAACCGTAACCATTCTGGAATTGTTCTCTCTCTGCTGGTTCAGATCCGCGTCAACCTCTTCATCGCTTACCGTCACATCGGCCTTCGGCACTTCCACACCCTTATAGGTTCCCAGCGTCACCTCGGGCTTCAGAGCCACCTCTGCCGTAAAGATGAAAGGCTTTCCGGACTCGATCTGCGTCACGTCGATCTTCGGGGAGGATACGATGGTCTCCTCGCACTCCTCCAGCGCCTTTTCGTAAGCGTCCGGAATCAGAGAATTCGCTGCATCCTCATAGAAAAAGCCCTTTCCGTACATCTGCTCAATGATCTTACGGGGCACCCTGCCCTTACGGAAACCATGAATCTGGATTCTTCCCTTATTCTTCTGATATGCCTTCTCAATCGCGGCCTCAAACTCCTCTGCGGGAACCTCGATCGTAAGAACCGCCATGTTCTTTTCCTTTTTTTCCACCTGTAAACTCATTGCACTGCATCCTCCTTGTATTTTGCTTCCGGCACGCGTATTGATTCTCCCTGTCTGCCGGCTGTTTCAGCCGTCCAGGCCGGACAGTTTCGTGTTTTTTACAGTCATTAAGCGATTATAGCATAATTATCAGAAAAATACTAGCTTTTTTTGCCCTTTTATATTATAATGAAAAACAGCCTGTGCAGACGGCAGAAGGGAATCCTGTCCGGTTTTCCTTTTCCCATCTGATCAGCCTGTTACAATCCTGGAACACACTTTTTCTGAGACCGAAGGATTCCTGAAGTAAAGAAAGGGGCAATATCCTGTACCTTTACGCTTTTCGGAAGAATCCGGAAAGCTTTTTTTATTCAAAAAGGAAGGAGCACTGGAAAGGAGCACTGCCATGGAAGAAGAAAGAGTCGCCATTATCGGTATATTTGTGCGGGACACCTCCGCTGCCGGAGAAGTGAACAGCCTGCTGCATGAGTTCGGTGACTGCATCATCGGCCGTATGGGCGTTCCTTACCGTGAGAAGTCCATCAATATCATTTCCATCATCGTATGCGCTTCTCCCGGACGTATCAGCGCTCTTTCCGGACGTCTCGGACGAATAAACGGCATTACCGCCAGGGCCATGCAGGTATCCTGAAGACAGGCCTTTTAAAAAGAGCTTTGTGCCGGAGCGTCGCAAAGCCCGCCGCAGACAGGCACATGGAAACATTTCCATGGAAATCATTTCCACGAAAAACGCTTCGGAATGGAGGAAATCATGAAAAAAGCATTATCCCTGATCGCAGCGCTGGCTCTGTCAGTATCCCTGCTGGCCGGCTGCGGAGGAAACGGCGGCACGGAAACCGCCGCTGAAACCACAGTAACGGAAAGCACCTCGGTGCAGGAAAGCGCTTCCGCAGAAAATGCGGAAAGCGAAGAAGTTTCTTCTGCCGCAGAAACCGCCGCAGCGGAGACCGCTTCCGAAGAAACGCAGTCCCAGACGGAAACCGCTGCCGGAGAAGAAACCGCAGTCAATGTCATGGCTCTGAAGGGCCCCACAGCAATGGGTATGGTACAGCTGATGGACAGCGCAGAGGCCGGACCCGTTGGCGGCAATTCCTATACCTTCACCATCGCCGCTTCCGCAGATGAAGTCACGCCGAAGCTTGTGCAGGGAGACGCGGATATCGCAGCAGTTCCCGCAAATCTGGCTTCCGTGCTCTATAACAACACCGAAGGCCAGGTACAGGTGCTGGCCATCAATACTCTGGGCGTCCTCTATATCGTGGAGAACGGCGACAGCATCCAGTCCGTTTCCGATCTGGCGGGCAAAACCATCTATGCCAGCGGCAAGGGCTCCACGCCGGAATATGCGCTCAACTATATCCTGTCCGGAAACGGCATCGATCCGGAAACGGATGTGACCATCGAGTGGAAATCCGAGCATTCTGAATGTGTGGCGGCTCTCGCGTCCGACGAGGACGGCATCGCCATGCTGCCCCAGCCCTTTGTGACCACGGCTCAGGCACAGAACGAAAATCTGCGCGTCGCCCTGGATCTGACGAAGGAATGGGATGCCCTTCAGGCCGATGCAGAAACCCCCAGCGCCCTGCTCACCGGCGTGGTTGTGGTACGTACCGCCTTTGCCGAAGAGCATCCTGAGGCAGTTAACGCCTTCCTGGATTCCTATAAGGAATCTGTGGATTATGTCAACGCCAATGTAACCGACGCGGCGGCTCTTATTGAAAAATATGACATCGTCACCGCCGCCGTGGCAGAAAAGGCGCTTCCCTACTGCAACATCACTTTTATTGAAGGAACTGAAATGCAGGAAAAGCTTTCCGGCTATCTGAACGTGCTCTATGAGCAGAATCCCGCCTCTGTGGGCGGCGCTCTTCCGGCAGACGATTTCTACTACATCAGATAACCGGAAGCATTCAGCAGGAAAAAGCAGCCATGAAAAAAAGCAGCAGACATAAAAAAACTGAAAACAGCCGCGGCCGCCTCCGCCTCTGGGCGGTGGCCGTCTGGCTGCTTGCCTGGGAGCTTCTCAGCATTTACATCGGACAGGAGATACTTCTGGTATCTCCTGTTTCCGTACTCGTCCGTCTTCTGGAGCTCATCACGGGAAGCGGCCAGCCGGCGGAGGCGGCCCGGTTCTGGAGCGCCGCCGCCTTTTCCTTCGTGCGGATCATCGGCGGCTTTCTCGCCGCGTCGGCGGCCGGGGTTCTTCTCGCGTGCCTGGCAGGCGTATTCCGCCCGGTACGGGATCTTCTCGCTCCCGCCATGACCGCGATTAAGGCCGTTCCCGTGGCTTCCTTCATCATCCTGGTTCTGATCTGGGTTCCCTCCCGGAACCTGTCGGTGGTGATCTCCTTTCTGATGGTGCTTCCCATCGTCTACACCAACGTGCTGAACGGCATCCGTTCCATGGACGGACAGCTTCTGGAAATGGCCCGCGTTTTCCGCGTTCCATTAAGCAGACGCATCCGCTATATCTATCTTTCCCAGCTGCTCCCTTTCCTGCGCACCGCCTTTTCCCTTTCACTCGGTCTGTGCTGGAAGGCCGGAATCGCGGCCGAGGTCATCGGCATACCGGACGGTTCCATCGGAGAACGGCTTTATGAATCCAAGGTCTATCTTCAGACCGCCGATCTCTTTGCCTGGACCCTCGTCATCGTCGCGCTGAGCATCGGCTTTGAAAAATGCTTTCTGTGGGCTGTGGACCGGATCGTGCTCCGGCTGGAGCAGAGCTGAAATGAAATGCGGCCTGCGGCCGCGGGATAAAAAGAGAGGCCGGCAGGAACCACATGGTTCCTGCCAAAGAACGGCTGACGCCGTTCTTCCACGATTGAAATGCGGCCTGCGGCCGCGGGATAGAGAGGAAACATGGCAGAATTCATACGCATCGAACACTTAAATAAAAGCTATCACGACAGACCGGTCCTTCAGGATCTTTCCCTCTCCATTCCCATCGGGCAGATCACCGCGGTCATGGCACCCTCCGGCGTGGGAAAGACCACTCTGCTTCGGATTCTCATGGGACTGGAAACCGCAGATTCAGGAAAGATAGAAGGACTTGACGGCCTGCGCCTTTCCGCCGTGTTTCAGGAGGACAGACTCTGTGCCAATTTAAGCCCGGTCTCCAACATCCGCCTCGTGACCGGCTCCTCCCTGTCCCGCCAGGAAATCCTTTCCGCCCTGGAGCAGACAGGGCTTTCAGACTGTGCAGGCCAGCCCGCCAGAGAGCTGTCCGGAGGCCAGCGCCGCAGAGTGGCTCTGCTGCGCGCTCTTCTGGCTCCCTGGGACCTTCTCCTTCTGGATGAGCCTTTCAAGGGTCTGGATACGGAAACCCGGAAGCAGATCATGGACTATGTCCTTCTGCATTTTCATAAAAAGCCCGGCCGAACCGCGCTTCTGGTCACCCATGACGAGAGCGAAGCCTCCTATATGGCCGGAAATGTCTTCACTCTTCCCGGCCCTCTCTGACAGGTTCTTCCTTTACCATGAAACGGATCATGTTATCATTCAGCCGTCTCAGCAGCTTCTCGCCTTCCTTCCGCTCCTCCTCCGTAAAACCGGCGAAGCATATTTTCTTCAGCTCCTCCTGCATCAGGCCGAATTCCTCGCAGACAGTCTCGGCCTCCGGCCGCAGGAGAATCCGGTTTCTTTCCTTCTTTTCCTCTTCCCGGCCTCTGACCGTCTTTTTCTGTTTTTTCTCTCCCGTTTTTTTCTTTTCCTTTTTCTCCTTTTTCCGTTTTCCCTTTATCCCGTTTTCTTCCCCCTCCGGCGTCAATTCCGCCCCGCTGGCAGCGCTCTGTTCCTTCTCGTCCGAAAGTTCTACAAGCTTTTTGCGTTCCAACTTCTGAAGGGCCAGAAACAGCCTGGTAAGAGGCAGGTCCGCCACCTCTGACAGCCTGCGCATGCTTTCAAACTCGCCGCACTGATACAGCACAAAAAGCACCTTCGCCTCATCTGAGGTCAGGCGGGTTTTCTTCGCGGCCAGATCCAGCTGATAGTCCAGGAGCTGACGGTATCGGTACTGATCCATGACCGAACCTTCCCCTTCCACCTGTTCTCTCCGGATTCTGGGACGTTCCTCTCCCAGCTTCCGTCCGCCCGGAAGAGGAGCCGGCGGCACGCCTCCATCCTTCGCCGCAGCCCAGAAAAAACTGTAAACCTGCAGCCGGATGTCCGCATAGTCTTCGTGATCGTATACATCCTTATAAAATTCATTATAATAATCAAAAATATTAATTTTCATGCGCATGGTATTGCTGATGCTCATACCCTGGCTCACCAGGCTTCCCTTCCTCTTCACATAATAATAGATGGGCACCTGCAGCGCATAAAATGAGGAAGCATGGCGGATATACTCCAGATTAAAAAGGAAATCCTCGCACCAGCTGATGGAAATATCCATACGAATCCGGTTGGCCTCTATAATCTCTCTTTTGTAAAGCTTGTTCCAGAGCACACCGTAGTAAAAATCCGCCGGATTTTCAATCATGCAGGCCGCGAACTCCTGCCTCGTAAGAACCCGGTTCTCTTCGATATCTCCCTTCTGAGCCAGCCGTTCTCCCGACACCCGGTAAAAATCCGAAATCACCATGTCACAGTCATATTTTTCCATCGTCTGCACCAGAAGCCGCGTCGCCTCCGGCACGATCCAGTCGTCGCTGTCCAGGAACTGAACATACACGCCCTTCGCCATCTCCAGCGCCTGATTGCGCGTATCGGATACACCGGTATTTTCCTTGTGGACAACGCGCACCCTGCCGTCCTGGCCGGCATAATCGTCACAGATCCTTCCTGAAGCATCCGTGCTTCCATCATCCATCAGGATCAGTTCAAAATTCGGATAATCCTGTACAAGAATGCTGTCCACACAGCGCTTTAAATATTTTTCCGCGTTATAAACGGGTACTATAATACTGACAAGCTGTTCCACTCCGGTCTGCTCCTTCTTGTTGATTCTTTTTTATTTACAATTTCTGACTATTGCGCCATGCCCAATCATTGTACCACTTTTGTCTCCTGTTCACAATTGAAAACAATACGGCAGAAATTTCCACCGGAAGCAGCGGATAAAGCGGACAGAAACGCAAATAATAACACCAAGATAAGCGACGGAAACAAACGAAAGAGCCGATACGCAGTTTCTGGTCCCCCACAGGATAAGCGGACGGCAAAACGGTTGGAGCCGCCCGCTTATCTTACAGACAAACCGGCGGACATACCGCCGCAGAGAAAAGGAAACACGATTTACGGAGGTGAATGCAAAATGGCAAGTTCCAACAGATCTAATAGAGTTGAGGTACCTGAAGCGAAGGCTGCTATGGACCGTTTCAAGACTGAGGTGGCTTCCGAGCTGGGTGTAAACCTGAAGGAAGGCTATAACGGCGATCTGACTTCCAGAGAAGCCGGCTCCATCGGCGGAGAGATGGTACGCAGAATGATCAAGAAGCAGGAAGAGCAGATGAAATAACTGCTTTCTGCCAGAAAGGCCCGGCTGAACAGCCGGGCCTTTCCTATTCTTTTTCCTGTCTCTTCTGAAGTTCCTTCATCAGATACTGGATCACGTCCTTCCTGGTCACGATCCCGATAAAAACCCTCTCGTCATCCACCACCGGAACAAAATTCTGGCGCATCACCCTCTCCAGAAGCCCTTCCATATCCACATTGGCATGAACCGCCTTATTGTCCCTCTTCCGCACGATCTGCATGACGGAAATGTTTTCCATCTCATGTATATCCGGAAAGCCTTCCTTCTTCAGCTTCCAGAGCACATCCCCTTCCGTTATGGTCCCCAGGTATCTGCCGTCCTCAGAAAGAAGCGGAACGGCGGTGTAGCCATGATACTCCATTTTTTCAAGAACCTGACGCAGGGAATCGTTTTCCTCCACATACGCCACTTCGCTTTTTGGTGTCAGAAAAAATAAAAGATTCATCGTCATACCCCTGTTTATCTGTTATTTCCGCGCAGCCGCTCATCCCGGAAAGACAATTGAATCCGCAACGCGGTCCGCTTCTTCTTTTCCGGAAAGATATTCCACCACCGCCAGCGCAAAGGGGATGGAGCAGCCCATTCCACGGCCCGTGATTACATTTCCGTCCGTTTCAGCCGGCGCATGGGTTACCTGAGCGCCTTCCAGATGGCTTTCAAAGGAGGGATAGGAGGTTGCACGCCTTCCCTTCAGATATCCCCTGTGTCCGAAAATGCTGGGCGCCGCACAGATTGCCGCAACCGGCTTTCCGGCTTCATAGAACGCATCCAGCTGCTCCATCAGCTTTTCACAGTTCTCCAGACCTTCCGTCCCCTTCTTTCCTCCGGGAAGCACCAGCATATCCAGCCCCGCAAAATCCGTTTCCGAAAGCTTTCCATCCATCCTCACGGAAATTCCGTGAGAGCCCTTTACCTCCTCCTTCTCCTCTACGGAGATCATACTTACCTCTATTCCCGCCCTTCTGGCGACATCCACCACAGTCAGGGCCTCGATCTCCTCGTACCCTTCTGCAAAAAAGACACCGATTCTGCTCATCTGTGAACCCTCTTTTCTTTATTTCTGTTTTTCCGGCGGCGATTTTCCGCAAAGAAGCCTTCCCCCGATTCCGGAGAATCGGTCTTCGTCCGGTCAGGCTCAGGCCTGCACATCCCGCGCCGCCTTTCTCATTATAGCAGAATCCCCCTGTGCATCCAATAAATAAAAGCGTAGTTTTTTATTAAAAAAATATGAATGACAACCGTTCCGTCCGGGGGGTATAATAATTGCGCGAAGCGCAATCCGCCCCGATGCAATCGGGCCGCCCTGCTTCGCAGGGATTATACCGGCATCCCACGGCTTGTGGAGAAAATGCCGCCTGCGGCGGCGCTTTCTCCCCTTCGCACGTGGTATAATGAATCAAAAAAGAAAGGAAAGCGGAAATAAAATGGAAATCGAACGGAAATTTACAATAAAAAAGCTCCCGGAAAACCTGGAGCAGTATCCCAGCCGCCTGATCGAACAGGGTTACCTGAACACGGATCCCGTTGTCCGGGTACGCCGGGATGGGAACGACTACTATCTTACCTATAAGGGAAAAGGCCTCCTCGCCAGGGAGGAGTACAACCTTCCCCTGAACGAAGAGGCCTATCAGCATCTGATTCAGAAGGCCGACGGACGCATCATCACCAAGCGCCGTTATCTGCTGCCCTGTGATCCCTACACCATTGAGCTGGATGTTTTTCTCGGTGATCTTGCCCCTCTCGTCATCGCTGAGGTGGAATTTCCGGATCTCGAGGCCGCACAGAGCTTTCTTCCGCCGGACTGGTTTCAGGATGATGTGACCATGGATCCCGCCTATCATAATTCCACCCTCAGCCGCAGCTGAGGGTTCTTAGCTGCAGCTGAGGGGCCTTAGCCGCTGATCTGCAGAAGCTTCGCCTTCAGCTCATTTTCCATGCGGCTCATCTCCGCCTCCGCCTCCTGACGCTTCTGTCTGCCCTCCTGCTGGATGCGCATCACTTCGTCCAGAGTGGAAATCAGGGATTCATTGGTAGCCTTGAGCGTTTCCATATCCACGATGCCGCGCTCAGCTTCCTTCGCAGTCTCAATCGAAGCGGTCTTCAGCGTGGCGGCGTTCTTCTTCAGAAGCTCATTGGTCATATCCGTCACCTGACGCTGGGCCGCCGCAGCCTGAGTGGAATGCTCCACGCCGAGGGCCAGCACCATCTGGCTCTTCCAGAGCGGGATCGTATTCACCAGCGTGGACTGTATTTTTTCCACCATGATCGTATCGTTGTTCTGCACCAGCCGGATCTGAGGAGCCGTCTGAATGGAGATCATGCGTGTCAGCTCCAGATCGTGGAGCTTCTTTTCAAACCGGTTGCACATGGCATCCAGATCTCTCGCCTCCTGCGCATCCTCCGGGAGGCCGCTTGCCTGCGCCTTTTCAGAAATACGCTTCAGCTCCCCTTCCCGCACCTCCTGCAGCTTCTTCTTTCCCGCGAGAATGTACATGGAAAGCTCTTTAAAATAGGTTCTGTTCAGCTCGTACATCTTGTCCAGCATGGCAGAATCCTTCATGAGCTGAACCTGATGGCCTTCCAGCACCTGGCAGATCCGGTTCACATTCGCCTCCGCCTTTGCATATTTCGCCTTCATCGCAGTGATTTTGTTGGCGCCCCTTTTGAAAAAGCCGAGAATGCCGCGCTCTTCCTCCGCGTCGAAGCTTTTCAGCTCCGTCACCACGTTTCCCAGAAGCTCACCCACCTCGCCCAGGTCCTGGGTCTGAACGTTTTCCAGCGCCTTCTCAGAGAAGTCCGCCATCTTTTTCTGCGCGCCTGCGCCGTACTGCAGGATCATGTTGGAATTTCTCAGGTCGATCTGCCTGGAGAATTCGTCCACCATCCGCCTTTCTTCATCGCTCAGGATGCTGTCGTCCAGCTCCTGTACCTCCTCCTTTTCCACCGGTGCAGGAGCCGCGGGTGCATCCCCCAGGTCAGGCTCCAGAGTCAGGGTAGGAGTGTCGGCAAAGTCTTTGAATGCATCGCTCATGTTTCCCTCCATGCCGGAGTATTCCCCGCTCCGGCTCTCCTTTTCTTTTTTAAACGAACCGCATTATTCCGCCTTACAGCGGACCACTCGATTTCTCCGCCTTCAGCTCCTGCTCCGTCAGTCCTTCCTGAGCGAGCATGGTCTGAAGAACGGAAATATCCGTCGCAACGTCCCAGGCCGTGTCCTCAAACAGACTGTCCAGAAGCTTTTCAAAGGCCAGGTTCAGCGTGTCCAGCGTTTTCTCGATTTCCTGCTTGCCATTCCGTATATTTTCTCCCTGAACGGGCTGTCTGTCCAGCTCCTCATAGGCATCCAGCAGCTTCACCGTAGTTGGAAGATAATAGTCCATAAACCGGCGCAGCTCGTCCGCGCAGTCAGGATGCTCCTTCACCCGTTCAAAAATACGCTCCACGATGGTCTGCATATGAGAAATCTTATTGGAAATTTCCTCTCCGGGAATTGCATCGTTGCTTTGTTCGATCTTCTCGATGTAAGCCCTTCCGGCCTCCATCATCTTTCTCACTTCCTCAGAAAGCCCTTCGTTCTCTTCTCTGGCCCTCTGAGCCCGTTCCTGTTCCTCCCGCCGGCGGAGCTCCAGCTGCTTCTCGCTTTCCAGATACTGCCTGTAGGTGTCCTCACTGATGATCAGACAGGTTTCCTGTCTGTCCAGATGTCCCTGCTTAAACCAGCGGGACGAAATCATTTTCTGCAGATCGTTCTTCACGAAACGTCTGGACTTTCCCACCTGTTCGGCCAGCTCCTCGATGCCGCAGTAGGTGCGGCCGCGCAGCGCTTCCACGTACCGGTCGAACCGCTTTGCCTTTCCCAGAAATCCCTTCCCGGCCCATGCGGCTGCCGCGGAGGCAATCAGAATGATGATCAGGATGCCGCTCATGGCTGTAAGGATTGTCCCTGCCAGCCCCGCAAGATGCATGATGAGAAAGACGAGGAGCGCTATGATGCAGCCTCCCCCTATGGTACAGCCGATGGCCAGAAGCGCAACCCCTCCCGCCCTGGTTCCGAAGGTTTTCGCGAACAGGGGGTTCTGGCTCAGAAAGCCGCAGGCGCCCCCGTAAGGGCCGCCTGCCTGCTGGAAAGAGCCGCCGGCAGACCTCGAAGGATCTCCTGCGTTCCGGCTTCCGGGCATCCCCTGTCCCCGGTTCTCTCCCGTGAAGCCTTCCACGCCCTTTTTCAGGCTGTCGCTCAGATTCTCCAGACCGTCCGTCACCGTGCGGCGGATGTTTTCATCCAGCCGCTGAAAGTTTCCGGAATTTACCGCGTCATCCACCATCCGGCGGATATCGTTTCCCAAATCGCTCCAATCATGATAATCCATTTTGCCAAATCCTTTTCCCTGCTGTTTCCGGGCCGGTGCCCGTCAGGACAGCTTCCAGATATCCTCGTTGTATTCCCGGATGGTCCGGTCGGAAGAAAAGTATCCGGACTTCGCAATGTTGACCAGCATCATTCTCTTCCATTTTTCCTGATCCCTGTAATCCTCCAGCATGCGGTCCTTCACCGCAATATATTCTTCCAGGTCCAGAAGCGTCATGAACCAGTCCTTATTCAGAAGCTCCTTATAAAGCCGCTCCAGATTTTCCTTATGGCCGCAGGCAAGAGCTTCCTTTCCGACGATGAAATCCACCGCCTCTTTGATCACAGGACTCTTCTCATAATATTCTCTGGACACATAGTCCGCCTTTTCATAATGTCTGATGACCGTCTCGGAATCCTTTCCGAAGATATAAATATTGTCATCTCCCACCAGCTCATGAATTTCCACGTTCGCACCGTCCGCCGTTCCCAGCGTAACCGCTCCGTTTGCCATGAACTTCATGTTGCCCGTTCCGGACGCCTCCTTGGACGCCAGGGAGATCTGCTCGGAAATATCGCAGGCCGGGATCAGCTTCTCCGCATAGCTCACGTTATAGTTTTCCACCATCACTACCTTCAGATAAGGGCTCACCAGCGGATCGTTGTTGATGATCTTCTGCAGCACCAGAATCAGATGAATGATGTCCTGGGCGATCACATAGGCAGGCGCGGCCTTCGCTCCGAAAATACAGGTGATCGGTGTGGAAGGCTTCTTCCCTCTTCTGATCTCCAGATACTTGTGGATGATGTACAGGGCGTTCATCTGCTGGCGTTTATACTCATGCAGACGCTTGATCTGAATATCAAAAATGGATTCCGGATCGATGGACACGCCTTCCTTTTCCTGAATATATGCGGCGAGCTTTTTCTTGTTATCCTTCTTGATCTGACAGAGCTTTTCCAGGAACTCTCCGTCATCCTTATATTCAAGCAGCTTCTCCAGCTCCTGCGCATTCTTGTGGAAGCCGTCTCCGATCGCCTCCGTAATCAGCTCCGCCAGCGGCCGGTTGCAGGAAAGCAGCCATCTGCGGAAGGTGATGCCGTTGGTCTTATTGTTGAACTTTTCCGGATATATCTCATAAAACGGATGCAGCTCCGTTTCCTTCAGAATCTGCGTGTGGATCGCCGCCACACCGTTTACGGAAAAGCCGTAATGGATATCCATATGCGCCATGTGAACACGGTCGTCCTCATCGATGATATAGACGGCGGGATCGCTGAATTTCTCCTTCACCCTTCTGTCCAGCTCCTCAATGATGGGAACGAGCTGAGGCACCGCTTTTTCCAGATAGGAAAGCGGCCACTTCTCCAGCGCCTCCGCAAGGATCGTATGATTGGTATAGGCACAGGTACGGCTCACCACGCTGATCGCCTCATCCATGGTAAATGCCTTATCCTCCACCAGAATCCGGATCAGCTCCGGGATGATCATGGACGGATGGGTGTCATTGATCTGAATGACCGCAAATTCATCCAGATGACGCAGGTCATTGTGCTTTTCCTTCATTTCCTTCAGGATGAGCTGCGCGGCATTGCTCACCATGAAATACTGCTGGTAGATGCGAAGCAGATTTCCCGCCTCATCAGAATCATCCGGATAGAGGAACAGGGTCAGGTTCTTATCCACCGCCGTCTTGTCAAAAGTGATGCCTTCCTTTACCAGTCCCTCGTCCACCGATTCCAGATCGAACAGACGGAGCTTGTTCACGCCGCTGTCGTAGCCGATTACATCGATATCATACAGTCTGGAGGTCACCTTCTTCTCTCCGAAATAAACGTCGAAGGTGGTGCCCGTTCTGGTCAGCCAGGAATCCGGCTCAATCCACGCATCCTTCTCCGCAGTCTGAAGGCCATCCACAAATTTCTGACGAAACAGGCCGAAATGATAGTTCAGGCCAATTCCCTCTCCGGGCAGCCCCAGCGTGGCAATGGAATCCATGAAGCAGGCCGCAAGCCTTCCCAGTCCGCCGTTTCCCAGAGACGGCTCCGGCTCCGCATCCTCGATTCTCGCCATATCCTTTCCATGCGCCTTCAGGATGGAATCCACCTTATCATAGATTCCCAGATTAATCAGATTATTGGAAAGAAGCTTTCCAATCAGAAATTCTGCGGAGATATAATAAACCTTTTTCTTACCGTCAATGGGGATCGTCGCCTCCATCATTCCCTTTACCAGATTCAGGATCACGTGGTACAGCTCCGCGTCCGTACAGTCCTCCAGACTCTTTCCGAAAGCCTTTTCAGCAAGGCTGACCATCTCCTGCTCCATCTTCACTTCCAGGATCTCTCTCTGAAGAGTGTCCATAACTGTCATTTCAACCTCATTTCTGCGCGGTCCATTTCTGTCAGAAGCCTGCGGATGCCGCGCGCACAGGCCTCCAAAACAATTTTTCAGGATATCACATCCTGATACTGCATTCTTATGATCTGATGGTCCAGCACCATGCGTCTTCCGGCGCCTCCTTCCAGGAGCCTTCCCATCTCATCCATCGCTTTACTGGAAATCCGGTAAAAATCCTGCTTTACCGTATTCATCTGCATTCCCGCATATCCCATCAGCGTAATCCCGTCAAAGCCGCATACCGGTCTGAAAATATCCATCTCCTGCAGCGCCCGCATGGCTCCGATCGCCATCAGATCCGATGCGCACACGATCACATCCACATCCCGCGCATACCGGAAGGTCAGCTCACGGGCCTTTTTCTCGCTGAAATCCCCCTTCTTAATCAGAAGGGACAGCTTCTCCTCCCGCGCGAGCCGCTGCATACCGGCCAGCCGCTCCTGCGTCACATAACCATCCAGCTTTCCGGAAATATATAATATGCTCCTTCCGCCGTTTTCCAGAACGGTTTTTCTGGCCACATCATACTGCGCCTGTTCGTGATCCACCTGAATGGAGGAGGTGGTTTCATTTACAATCGGAACATCTACCACCACGATCTTAAACCGCTTCTCCTCGATCAGCTGATGCAGAACCATATCCTCCATTCCCATACCGTAAATGATAATTCCCTCAATACTCTGGGAACGGAAATAGTCTTCGATCTCCTCCGCATTCCAGTCACGGATCATGGAAAAAAATATGGTGATCACATCCAGCTTTTTTTCCACCGCTCTGTTAATGGCGCCGGACAGATACTGCATGTTGATCTCATCCACCGCCTGCGTTTTCGTATTCAGCTTGATCAGAAGTGCAACCCTTCCGGCCTTCTTCGAAGACAGTGCGGACGCAATGGGATTGGGCGTAAAGTTCAGCTCCTTTACCGCCTCATTCACCCTTTCCCTGGTCTCCTCACTGACGTTCGGATAACCGTTGAGCGCCTTGGACACCGTGGAGATCGCCACCCCTGCCCTTCGGGCAACATCCTTTATGGACGACATTTTTCAATCTTTCCTCCTGTATCCCGTATTTCCTGATTCCGCCGAAGCAGTGGAACTGTCACAGCTGGAAAGCATATGGGAAGGCGTTGGAAAACGTTTTCCCATAGAGTCAGCATACTATCATACCCATCTTTTGTCAAGGAGCGAATCCTTAAGAAAAATGAACGAATCCTTAAGAAAAATGGCCGGACAGAGAGAAGAATTTCCCCTTCCCGATTCCCGCGGTACAGTGCCGTTCATAACGAAAAAAACCGCCGCAAAACAATCTCATTCTGCGACGGTAATTACCTATATAAACAGAGATTATAGACAGAGCTCTTATACTCTGGTTCCCTTTGCCTGATTGAGAGCTTCCTGAATCTGCTTCTTGGCATCTGCATCCTGCTCTACGGCAAGCTGATGTCTTACTCTGGTCTTCATGTACTCCGTATCGATGATAAGCGCTGCCTGGCAGGCTGCGATTCTGACCCTGGCGTCCGGATGATCCAGATAATGGGTGATCTTGTTCGCTGAATCCTCATCGCCGATTCCGCCGAGAGCCTTCAGAGCTTCAACCAGCACCTCGCTGTCAGCCTTGTCCATGATCTTGATGATGGGACCTGATTTCTTCTTCTCTGCATATTTTGCAATCTTTGCTTCTTCTTTCTGATCGTTCATAATTCTGCCTCCTGATAATATTAGGAAGCCGCCCGCCCCTCTGGCATCCCCGGGATTATCTGTCATGGTAGCCGGTGCTCTTCCGTTGATATTTTTAATTGTAGACCCATTTTGTGAACATTCTGTGTCCTGTGGATAAAAAGACTATAAACCGGAGTAAAAAATCTTATTTTTCTCAAAACCATCGGCACTTTGTCCAAAAACAACTGCATAGACGGCCACCCGTCGGGCTTATCGCTCAAAAAATGCGGGATGTCCGAAAATCGGACATCCCGCAGGATTCTCATTGATTTTTTCTGATTGTCACATATCCTCATCAGAGGCGCCTTCCCGCCGCAGAGGACGCTGTTTTATCAGAAATTATTTTCTTACCAGATGACGCGGAACGCCGTTTACGAACAGAGGCTGAAGCTCGCCCATGATGAGCGGTCTCGCGTAGTTGATATAGCCCTCGTTCACATCACAGCCGTCCTCGGTGATCCACTCTGCGGGAACCGGTCTTTCCACGTTCGCAATCGCGTGGATATCGTAAGCGCTGGTGCCGCACTGATAAGGATCGTCTCCGTTGCGGTTCAGCGTGATCATCATGCCGGTCTTTCCTTCTTCAGCAGCCTTTACCGCATCATATCCAACCTGGAATGCTTCGTTGATATCGGTCAGGGAAGCCAGATGCGTAGCGGCACGCTGCAGGGTGGAGAACTCTACCGCACGGGTCTTCAGGCCGGTCTCAGCCGCAACCTTGTTGGCAAGGGTAGCCGCACAGCCGGAAAGCTGCTTGTGGCCGAAAGCATCCACGAAATCGGAAGCATTGCCAAGCTCGCATACGAAACGGCCGTCCGCCAGAGCAACGCCCTCGGATACAGCGATTACAACGGAGGACTTGGTCGCCGCAAGATATTTTACCTTCTCCATGAACTTGTCCATATCAAAGGTTACCTCAGGCAGATAGATCGCATCCGGGCCGGAGCAGTCATCTCCGCGGCTCAGAGCTGCCGCTGCGGTCAGCCATCCTGCATGACGTCCCATGATCTCAACGATGCAGACGGTGGGCTTCTCCACGCCGAAGGACTCGTTGTCACGGATGATTTCCTTCATGCTGGTAGCGATATATTTTGCCGCGGAACCATAGCCGGGGCAGTGGTCGGTTACAGGCAGATCGTTATCAATGGTCTTGGGAACGCCCATGAAACGCTGCGGCTTGTTATGTGCCGCCGCATAATCGGACAGCATCTTCACCGTATCCATGGAATCATTTCCGCCCGCATAGAACAGGCACTCGATATCATGCTTCTCCATGATCTCGAAAACCTTCTCGTACACATCCTCATGACCTTCAATCTTGGGCATCTTGAAACGGCAGGAGCCGAGGAATGCGGAAGGGGTTCTCTTCAGAAGCTCGATTCCGGTCTCGTCATCCAGATACTCACCGAGATCGATCAGGTTGTCCTGCAGGAAGCCCTGAATGCCGTGTACCATACCATAGACCTTCTTTACGCCAAGCTTCTTGGCCGCCGCATATACGCCGGCAACGGAAGAGTTGATGACAGCGGTCGGTCCGCCGGACTGTCCAACTACAATGTTTCCTTTCATTTTGACATCTCCTTTTTCTTTGTTTGAAGTTTGAATGTCTCCGCCCTGCCCTCAGACAGCACGGTCTTTTTCGGAAAAGCCCCGTTTTTCCGGAAAAAACAGGGTTTTTCCGAAATCGTTAAAATTATAGCAGATTCATTTCTCTATTACAAGAGGTTTGTCGCAGCCCGAACCGGTTAAATGTTGCAGCCTGAATCGGTTAAAATCCTCCCAAGCTCCTCCTCCGGCATTCCGAGCAGCTCCGCCAGCCCGTCCGCCGTTCCGTTTTTCTGATAAAACAGAACCGCCATGCGGTTTCTCTGCTCCAGAAGGCGGCTGTTCTGCTCCTCCAGAGTCCGCTTTTCCCCGGCCAGACTCCGGTTCGTATCCTCCAGACTCTGATTCTGATCCTCCAGGCCCCGGGTCTGCTCCGAAAGCTTCCGGTTGTCCTCCTTCAGATCCGCTATTGTACTGAGAATATCTTCATGGTCCATCTGTGCAAGCACTCTGCTGAACATACTGATCAACTCCTCCGGTTTTTCCTGAAAGCCCGCAAGGTCCCTGTAATATTCCGAAAATTCAGGGAAGGCCGTGATGATGCGGGCAATGTCAACGGGATCGTCGGAGCTCAGAAACATGAGCCATGCCTCCAGCTCCTCCTTGATCTCATGCACGATATTGTGAAAAATATCGAGAGAGATAAAAATATATTCCTGCAGCAGATTCAGGGAAATCCCCGTGTCAAAAACCTGGGACGCCCGGTGTATATAATAATCGGAATAACGGCTGAACTCACCGCTGCTCTTTTCCATGATCACAATGGTATAAACCTTCGAAAGCTGCCGGTAGGAAAAGATCATATTTTCCTCCGCGGCCCTGCGTCTGGCCCGGGAATACTGACGCACCACCATCTCTGAGGAATAGCAGGCCGCCCTCTGCCCCGGAAAACCATAAGGCGCCTTCTGAATCTCCACATCGCAGAGCGCGCCTGATGAAAGCTCCACCAGAATATCCATCACCACCAGCGACATTCCTTCATGAAAACGCGGGGCTTCCGGCGAAAGGACCTGGCGGATCTTCACCTTCTCCTTCAGGATCCCGGAAATCATCCGTTCCAGGCGTTCCGGATGCAGCTCCGGGTTAAAAACAAACTTGAAAAAAGGATCGTAGGTGATCTTTAATCCTCTCTGTCCCGTGCAGAAATCCAGAAATTCCTTTCTCAGACGCGGCGGCAGATCAAGGAACTGCCCATAAGCCTCCGGCTCCTTCTCCAGACGGAAAAGCAGCTTTCTTACCGCCAGCCTCCCTGCTTCCTCCTTCTGCGCCTTTTCCCATTCTCCCCTTTCTTCCCGGAATTCCGCCGTCTCCTCCATCAGCCTGCGGCTCTGCCTTTCCAGAACCGGATAATCATAAAACAAAATTCCAATCCCTCCTTCGCGCCGGGTCAAACCGGACCGACAGACGAAGAAAAGAAACTCCCGGACATGGTTTTTCCCGTTTAAAATATAAAAAAGATGCAGGAAAAAAATAATAGAAAAATAAAGAAAATAAAGACTTGCATGTCAGACGGACTATCCATCCGCCGACTGCCAGGCAGGACGATCCATCCTGAAAACGGCACAGAACCGTTTTCGGATCTCCCGCTGTGAAAAAAGCATAGCACATACTTCCGGGGAAAGCAATCATTTTTCCCAGAATCTTCCAAGCAGCCTGTTCATCTGCTTTGCCACCAGGCCGACGCAGAGAGCCGCTGCGACGGTTCCCTCCCGGACGCCGTGAAGGCCTCCCAGAAAAAGGAAGGAAAGCACGCAGGCCGTGAGCACCAGCGTTACGTCAAAGGCAATTTTCATATTTCCGAATTTTACCGGAACCACCCGGCAGATCGCCAGAACCAGGCCCTCTCCTGCCAGGGTGACCACGCCGGCCGTCACCTCCATGCTGACTCCGCAGCCCACCAGCAGGATCCCCACGATGCACAGAAGCACCTGCTGCCAGTACGCGGTGCAGGAAATTCCGCCCACAGCCCAGATTCCCAAATCCGTCAGGCAGCCGAACAGAATTGCCACAGGAAGCTGAAGAAGCTGAATCGGATCATAGCGTCTGCGCAGGATCAGAATCTGAAGGGCGATGAATACGCAGTGCATCACGATGGTCGCCGTTCCCACCGTAAACGGCGTGAACATGCTGACCACATAGGGCACGCTGGAAATTGGAGAGGTACCCAGATCCGCCTTCACGGAAAAAGCCACGCCAAAGGCCATCACCGCCAGTCCGGCGCATAAAAGAAGATATTGTTTCAGAAGCTTCATCATCCGTTCTTTTCTCTTCATTTCCATTTCCTCCCGTTCCTTATTCCCGGAAAGCCTCCGGTACCTTTTCCAGAAGCGCCTTCAGCGTTTCTCTCTGCTCTTCCGTAAGCGATGAGAGTACCTGTTTTTCGGCATCCTCAAAAATGGCTTCCATTTTCTCCGCCATTTCCCGGCCTTCACCGGTTAACGTCACGTAAAGGGAACGTCGGTTTCCCTCATGCCGTTCCCTCCGAACCAGTCCCGCTGCCTCCATCCGGTTCAGAATGCTTCCGGCCGTGGCCGGTTCTATCTCACAGCAGGATGCAATCGTTTTCTGATCGCTTTCCCCATACTGAAACAGATATTCCAGCACCTTCGGCTGTCCGGGCGTCAGGCCGAGCTCTGCCGCCCGGCTCATGATGCTGCGGTGCATGCGGGTGTGCGCTTTCATCAAAAGATAGTGCAGAGATTCCATGATGTGGGAGTCCCGTCCTTTCCTGTACAAAATACTTTTCCATAGTTAATAAGCCTTGAAATAATAAGAAGGCTTATTATTTCAAGGCTTATTATAATCTCATTCTTTTTTCTGTCAAGGACTGTCGTAAGCTTTCCAATGAAAGTTTGTTTTCCAAAATAACTTTCCCATGTTTTAATCAATCTTTTTACAGAATTCCGCCGTTGCTTTCTATCACCTGGCTGTACCACCGGCCGGAATCCTTCACGGTCCTCTTCTGGCTTTCAAAATCCACATATACCAGCCCGAAACGGTTGGAATAACCCGTCGCCCATTCGAAGTTATCGGTCAGCGCCCAATGGAAATACCCTTTCACCGGAATATCTTCCTGTACCGCCCTCCCCAGCTGGAGAAGATACCGGTGCATGAAATCGATCCGCTGCGGATCGTGCACCTTTCCGTCCATGGACACCCAGTCCTGGTTGGAAAGGCCATTTTCCGTGATGTAAATATCTTTTTTATATCTTTCATAATAAAATCTTGGGCCCCAGTACAGCGCTTCCGGGGTGACCGGCCACCCGGCATTTGTCTGCGGATTTCCGGGTTTTGCTTCTACCGTGGTGCAGCCTCCCTTTTCATCCGCTTTTCCACGATATGTCTGGTATACGTTCATCCCGATAAAATCAATAGGACGGGAAATGATCTTCATATCTTCCTGCCGGATCCCGGGCAGGTACGGTTCATAAGAATATCCCTTCGTTTCCGGATATTTTCCCAAAATGACCGGATCCAGCCACCAGGAAGTCGCGCCGACCGGATTCTCTCCGGCGCGGAATGTCTCGTTCCGGCAGGCCTCGATATCGGCGTCTTCCTCACTGACCGGTGACCACAGATGCCAGGAAGCAGGCGCATATCCGATAACGGGAGTTCTTTTTGCCGTATCCCTGATCGCCTCCACCGCATGTCCGTGCGCCAGCAGGGAATGATGGGCCGCTAGGAAAATATCCTTCTGCCCCACCTTCAGCCCCGGCGCATGCGTGCCTCCCTGCCATGCTGCCCCGATATAGCACTGGGGTTCGTTTTCCGTGATCCAGAAGCGCACCCTGTCAGACAGCCTTTCCACCACAGCTGCAGCATAATCTGCGAAATATCCGGCGATATCCCTGTTCAGCCACCCGCCCCTTAAATACAGTTCATAGGGAAGTTCCCAGTGAAAAAGCGTGATACAGGGCGTAATCTTTTTGTCCAGAAGCCTGTCTACCAGCCGGTCATAAAAATCGAGCCCCTTTTCATTGACCCTTCCATATCCTTCCGGCATCACCCTGGGCCAGTTGACGGAAAAGCGATAGGCCTTCAGGTTCAGTTCCCCCATGATATCCACGTCTTCCTCAAAACGCCTGTAGTGGTCGCATGCCACATCCCCTGTGTCCCGGTTCAGGATGTGCCCTGGTTCATGCGTATAGACGTCCCAGACCGACAGGCCTTTTCCGTCCGCGTTATAAGCGCCCTCCACCTGATAGGCAGAGCTCGCTGCTCCCCAAACAAAATCATCAGGAAATTTCATAATCCACCTCTTTCTTTTTCAAGTCTCCTGTCTCTATCCGATTTAAGATTTTTTCATTTTATCAGTTTTCACGGCTGTTGGAAAGACAGATACCGCCTGCGATCAGGAGAAATGCCAGCAGGTATTGTATTTTGAAAATATCCTCTCCCAGCAGCAGCGCCCCGAAGATGCAGGCGAACATGGGCTCCGCGAATTTGATGATAAAAAGCCTGGAAAGCTCCCCCTGCTTTACGATGATGAACCACAGGCAGTAGCTGATGATAGAGGCAGCGAAGATATAGAGCAGAATGTACGCTTTCTGCCAGGTAAGCTCCATGCTTCCTCCCATCATGATGCCGACGGCAAGCAAAAGGAACCCTCCGAAAAGCTGGGAAACGCCCGTCATCGTCACCGGTTTCACCGTCGCCAGCGCCTTCTTGCTGATGACATTGGAAAAAACGGTGCAGAAGGACGCGGCGATGATGAACAGGTCTCCCAGGTGAAAAACGATCCCTCCGCTGCCGGCATTAATGGTGATAATGCCGGCAAATCCAAGGACCGCAGCCGCAGATTTTTTCAGTGTCGGTTTATCGTCCTTAAAGAAAAGGAAAGAAAAGCAAACATAAAACAATACACCGACCTGCTTCAGAATGGCAGTTTTGGAACTGTCCGTATCATTCAGTCCCAGATAGGTAAAGCCATAGTGCAGGGTGACCGCAATAAACCCGGACAGAAGGACCGGCCAGAGGGAGGTTTTGACAGCCGCATAGGAGGCTCTGTCTTTCCACAGGCTGTAAAGACATATAACCGCACCGCAGACCGTAAAACGGATGCCTGCGAAAAGCAGGATATCTCCAGTCGTCCGGATGTGATAGGCGGCATATCCCACTTTTACCACCGGAAACAGGCTCCCCCACAGAAGCATGACAAATAGTGCGGAAAGCAGCGCCTTTTTCTTACTCATCTCCGCATACCTTCAGGACAACCTTTCCCACGTTTTCGCTTCTTTCCAGGACCGCATGGGCGTCCTGCGCCTGTTCGATCGGGAAGACCTTATAGATCGTGGGCCGGATTTCCCCATTTTCAATCTTGGGCCATACATTTTTCACGAGTTCGAAGAGGAGGTACGCTTTAAATTCCGGAGTCCGGTTTCTCAGCATGCTCCCGACCAGATGCAGTCCTTTGGTCAGAAGCGGCCTCAGCAGGACCTTCGTCTCAACACCGGCCAGAGTGGAGATGACGATCCAATAGCCGCCGCGTGCCATGAAAGGAAGACTTTTTCCCAGGGCTTCACCGGAAAGGCAGTCCATGGACACATTCACGGGCATCCCGTTTTTTTCTTCGTTTTCCAGCACTTTTTCCACGCACTCTTTGCCGGAATTGATAATCACATCAGCTCCGAGATCCTTGATCTTCTCCGCGATTTCATCCGACAGGACAGAAGTGATGACCCTCGCGCCAAATGCTTTCGCCATGGGGATCGCCACCGATGCGAGCCCTGACGCGCCAGCGGGAATGAATGCCGTCTGCCCTTTTTCCAGATGTCCTTCGAGAAACAGATTCAGATAGGAGGTGGCATACGCTTCCGGGAGGGCAGAAGCTTCTTCCATGGTCAGGCCCTTCGGGACCGGCATGAGCATGTCGTACTTCACCGCCGCGTATTCCGCGTAACCTCCGCCGCCCAGGAGGGCACAGACGCGGTCACCGACCTTCCAGCGGGGTACTTCCCCGCCCGTCTCAACGATCTCTCCTGCGATTTCAAGTCCCATCCATTCCGGGCATCCTGCCGGGGGCGGATATTTTCCTTCCCGCTGGAGCAGGTCCGCCCGGTTTAACGCGGCGGCGTGTATTTTTACCAGCACTTCATCCGGTCTGATGGCGGGCGTTTCAACGTCGCTCCAGACCAGGTTTTTCTCTGCGTCTACCAGTATTGCTTTCATTCTTCTTTTTCCTTTCCCAATTCCGCTTTAATCGTCTCCGCCGTATGGCGCCTCATCTATGCCCCGGTCCCAGCGTCCTTCCGCCGTCTACGACGAAATTCTGCCCGGTGATGAAATCCTGGGACGCGAGAAAAAGCACCGTTTGTGCAACATCCTTCGGCGTGCCGCTCCTGCCGTTTTCTCCCAGGAAGGTCATGTGTTCCTGTTTCTGTCCGTCACGTTCTATCGCTCCGGGCGAAACACAGTTTACACAGATATCGAATTCTCCCACCTCCATGGCGAGCGCTCTTGTCATCCCGATCAATCCGGCTTTTGCCGCGGCGTAATCCACCCGGTCGTACAGGCCGCAGAGCGCGGCAATGGAGGAAATGTTGATGATCCTTCCATAACGTTCTCTGATCATGGAGCGCAATACCGCCTGTGTGCAGTGCATCGCTCCCTTTAAATTGGTATCAATGACAAAATCAAGGGTCTCCTGCTGCGCATCCACAAATCTCGTCAGCTTATTCAACAATCCGGCGCTTCCGCCCGCATTATTTACCAGAATGTCAATCCTGCCGAACCGTCTGACGGCCTCCTCTGCAAAGGCGAATATATTGTCCCTGTCACGCACATCGCAGACAGCAGGCATGGCAGAAACACCGAACGCTTCGATCTCATGCGCGGTTTCTTCCGCATTTTCCCTGTTATAATCACATACGATGAGATTTGCGCCCTCCTGTGCAAAAGCGAGTGCGATCTCCTTCCCTATGTTTTTTCCGGCCCCCGTGACCATGGCTGTACGGCCTTCAAATCGTTTCATTCCCGTATCCCCCTCATATGAATTTCTTCAGGTTTTCCACAACCGTCTTTGCCGTGCGCAGATCGACCTGAACCATCGTGCTGCTTTCTTTATAATGTTCGACACAAAAGACCATATGTCCGCCGAGGACCGGATTGATGACTCGGGATAAGCCCCCTGCCGGCCCGCTCGCATGATAACTGACCGGAGTTTTCACTTCCCGTTTGAGTGCGATCATCGCATGAAGGCTTTCGATCATTTCATCTTCGTTTGAAGCGATCGTCACGATCTTGATGATATCGGGTTTCCGCTTTTCCAGAAACAGCGCAAGCTCCACCACCTGAGTGCGGTTCATGGGAATATCCGGATGGCAGGAAAGCAGGACTTCCGCGCCCATGGAATGAACACGTTCGATCAGCTCACACTGTTTGGAAATGATGGCTTCATCCGTAACGATTTCTTTTGGGTTTCCTCTGGTAAAGCTATAGTTATCTTCCCCGCAGAAATTCTGTTTGGAGGGAAGATGGAAGGTGTAGCCCTGCATATCGATACCGGCGGCGCCCGCGGAAACAGCGCGCAGGAAGCTTTCTTCGCGTTCTTCCTCGCTAAGCCCCGCGTCTTTCCAGTCATAGGTCAGATTATAATTCAGCGCCAGCACCGGCAGCCTGGAAGAACTGAAGATCGCCTTCAGGGAATCAACGTCCGTATTTTCCAGACAGGACATGTGCAGATCGATCATCGTCGCCCCGGCGTACAGGCAGTTTTTGATCTCCGCGACCGCTCCGGGCACGTTTTTTTCTCTTACCACTCCCGCGAATGCAGGAGAAGGCAGTTTTGATAAAATCGGATTCATCATATCACCTCTTATATACAGAAAAAGAGTTCAGAAATACTGCATAAGGAAGGCGCTGATCATGAAGAAGAATCAACGCCTTCCTTTTCATGCACTTATAAAAGAGTATGACCTATCCTCTTTTCCATTTCCGTCCTTCTTACTGGAGACTGTCATATGCCATCTGTGCCAGTTCCACGTATCTGTCCACTCCCATGCTGTCCAGTTCTGCGCAGTAGTCGTCAAATTCCGACAGATCCCTGTTTCCCAGCACGAACTGGGAGATATTGGAACTCACATTATCCACGATCAGATCTTTCAGTTCATTATATTCCGTCATGTCTTCTGAACTCATGATAAATGTGGGAATCTCTTCTCCGCTGTCCAGTTCCATCAGATTCTGGCCAACGATTTCCGCAGCCGTAGGATATTTCTTTCCCACTTCAGCCACTTCACAGTGATTCAGAATATTGCAGTGAGTAAAATTCTCCGAATCCCAGATCACATTTGTGCTGGGCTTCTGCCATTCCATCGGTATGGTCGTCGTGATGAACCATGCCTGTTCCCCGTCACGTCCGACTACACCGTCGGCCGCCTTCTCCCACTGTTCCCCTTCAAAACCGACTCTTGCCTTCAGGGCGAAATCATCGGACAGGAAGAAATCAAACAGGCGGAACGCTTCCTCCGGATACTGGCAGGCGGAGGTGATCACCATGGCTCTCTGAACCGACGCGGCTTTATGGTCCGTCTGCGTGGAACGGTATCCGTCAGGCCCCTCCATGGAACCCAAAAGCTTGAAATCATTATATTCCTCACTTCCGGTATCATACACCTGCGCGATCATATAACCGCTGCAAAGTACAGCTACGTTGTATCCATCCTGGGCGACCTGGGTAGCAAGGACGCTCTTATCCTGGGTGAATGCGGCAGGATCGATCAGCCCCTCATCCACCATTTCCTTGGTGTATTCCAGAGCCTTCCGGAATTCCTCATTGTTGCCGATAAATTCCACTTTTCCATCGGAAAGCTTTAAATAGGTGGTGATATCGGTGAACTGGAACGCCTGGCTGATGTTCCCGAAGATATAATTCTCGTTTGCATAAGCCGTCATGGGGATGACATCCGGATAGTTCTCTTTAACCTTCTGAAGGAATGCCTTCAGGTCATCCAGTGTCTCCGGCAGTTCCATGCCCAGTTCATCCAGGAAGTAAGTCTGAATACGGGGCACCCAATGACCATACACATTTGTGATCAGCCCGCCTCCGCTCGGCATTGCGTAGACATGTCCATCATAACTGACATAATTCAATGCCTTTTCCAAGTCTGGATCAGCCAGAATGGTATTTTTCAGATTATATCCCCACTTATCGATATATTCGTCCAGGGGCTGAAGCAGTCCCGCATCGGCATAGGAACAGAGCGTATCATAAGGGAAGCTATATCCGATAAAGACATCCGGCAGGTCTCCCCCGTTCATCAGGGTATTGATCTGTGTCGCTGTCTCCGAATCGGAAAGTTCGATAAATTCCAGATCGATCCCCGTCTGTTCTTCAATATACAGAGTAAGCTGATTGGTATTGATATCCTCCACCTTACTGTTGACCGGCATTGCCACTTTCAGCGTGATCGGGTTGTCCGCCGTTGCGATCGGCAGTTCTTCCACAGGTTCCCCCGCAGCCTGGGCGGATTCCCCTGTTTCTCCGCCGGCCGTTTCCTCAGCCGCCGCCGTCTCCGTTTCAGCTTCCACGGAAGCTGCTGCGGAAGATTCCGCCTCTGTTGATCCAGACGATCCTCCGCACCCCATCAGGGAGGACGCCGCCATGGCAATCGCGCACAATACGCCGATCATCTGATTCTTCTTTCTCATAGCTAATCTCCTTTTCATAATATAATGTGTGTTTGCAGCGCTGCTATCAGTAAAGTTCCGCATTCCCGGGATTATTTTCCTATCGCGGAGCTTTTACTCTTATTAAAATATTCTCTCACCCTTTGACGCTTCCGATCATCACACCCTGCACCAGATATTTTCGGATAAACGGATACAGGATCCAGAGTGGCAGGCAGCTTAACAGAATCAGGGAATTTTTCATCAGTTCCGTCATGCCCTGCAGGTCTTTTCTCACGTCTTCACCGGCTGACAGGTCCGCGATATCCATGGAGCTGTTCATCACCAGATAATCCCGCAGATACAGGGAGAATGGTTTTAAGGGCTTCTTTGTGATATAGATCAGAGCGTTAAAGTACGCGTTCCAGTGCCCGATGGCGTACCAGAGGACCAGCACCGCTATGATCGCCTTGGACAGTGGGACTGTGATCTCCAGCATATATCTGAGATATCCCGCCCCGTCCACCTTCGCCGCGTCAAACAGTTCCTCTGGAATGGAGTTCTGCAGGAAGGTCCTGCAGACGATCATGTTCCAGACGCTCATCGCGCCAGGGAGGATCAGGGACCAGAAGGTATCGATCATCCCCAGATTCCTGACCAGAAGGTATTCCGGAATGATGCCCCCGCTGAACCACATGGTAAATGCGAAGAAAAGCTGGATGAACCCTCTGCAGGGCAGTTCCCTTCTGGAGAGGGAAAAGGCGGTGATATAGGTGATCGCCACGTTGATGACCGTCCCCACCACCGTATACAGGACAGACATCAGGAATCCGTGGATCAGCCACTTATCCTTCAGCACATACTGGAACCCCTGCAGGGAAAAGCCCCGTGGATAAAAGGTCACCAGGCCCAGTCCCACCTGAAGCGGGTCGGAAATCGCCTGAGAAATGATGCACAGAATCGGATAGACACAGACGATCGTAAACAGGATCAAAAGGAGACCATTCACGAAATAAAAGGTGCGGTCCGATTTTTTCCCCGAAAGGATAGCTTTTTTTATGTTTTTCATCAGATCCCCCTTCTCTAAAACAACGACGTATCGCTGAGTTTTTTACAGATCTGGTTGGTAACCACGATCAGGATAAATGAGATGACCGAGTTCAGCAGCCCGATCGCGGACGCATAGGAGTACTGCGGATTGGCGGACGCGATGCCCTTCGAATATACATAGGTGGAGATCACTTCCGTCGTGCCTCTGTTCAGGTCATTCTGCATCAAAAGCATTTTCTCCGCGCCGACCGTCAGGATCGATCCCATGTTCGAGATCAGGGAAATGACGATGGTCGGGACGATGGCGGGGATATCGATGTAGCGCACCCGCTGAAACCGGGAAGCTCCGTCCACGATTGCCGCCTCATGAAGTTCCAGATCCACTGCTGTCAGAGCGGCCAGGTATAATACCGTATTCCATCCGGCGTTCTGCCAGACACCGGACCACACATAGATGTGCGGAACTGCCGCGGCAACCCCCATCAGATCCCGGTCCGTTCCCCCAAACGCCTGGATCAGCTTGGAAATCGCGCCTATGGAGGGGTTAAAGAACCGAATGACGATACCAACCAGCACCACCACTGAAACAAAGTGGGGCATGTAGGTCACCGTCTGGGCCACATTTTTCAGCGCTTTACTCCTGACGCAGTTCATCATCAGCGCCAGGATGATGCTGACCACCATGCCGACTATCATGCTGTAAATGGAAATCCGCAGGGTGTTCCTGATCAGATCCCAGCATTCATAATAATTGAAGAATTTGGCGAACCATTTCAGGCCGACCCATGCGCTCCACCAGATTCCATCCTTGATCTTATAATCTTTAAAAGCGATGATGGCTCCGTACATCGGGCTGTATTTGAAGACCATCATATAGATGAGGCCCGGAAGCAGCAGCACGAAAAGCGGCCATGTTGTTTTCAGCCTTTTTTTCATGTTGCCGCCGGATGCCTCCCTTCTTTTTTTCATTTTCTCTTTCATCATGTTCCTCCTCACTGTTTTGGTTTTCCCCGAATCGGTGATTTTATTTTAGACAGGTTTTCAGAGTTTTCACAGTGCAGATTCCGGCAATTCATTCATTTTCCATGTGCATTTTATTTCCTGCTGTATAATTTTTTTATTCTTTACACTGTTTTTGTTCCGGTTTTTTGGCAAATATGCTATAATTTCGAAAATAATGTTAATTACTGAACCCGTTGTCAGCATCCATGGATAGAAGGGCATATGAAAGATTTTATCAGGAAATTCCAGAAAATAAGACCGGCAAACAACTCCATCGTCCTTACGAGCGCGATCCTGTTCGCCGTTGTCGCCATAATTTCTTCCTTCTGCCTTGTCACCAATCAGCAGATCCATCACCGTCTGAAGAATATCGCCGTTTCAGAATCAGAACAGGCTCTGCAGCAGTCGGTCGATACGGTCAGCACATCCTTTCATTATATATGGGAAAGCTTTACCAATTCTTCCCTGATCCACAGCTTCACCCGCATCCTGACGGAAGGGACGGGAAGCGGAAACCCGAATCTGGTCTACGCGAACCTGCTTTCTCTGTCAGACGAGCTGCGCAATCATTTCTACACCTACGCCTACATTCAGGACGTGGGACTGTTTATCCGTAACGGGGACAAGGATTACTGGTGTACGACGAGAATCGTCTCTGACGACTTCAGAAGGGATTATGATAACGGCCTGTTTTCTTTTGATGAGATGTCCTATGATTCTTTCAGGGATATGCTGCTGAACAGCGCGGATAACCGCATCGTCCGGCAGGACTATTACGTGGGTTACGTCCAGTCCCGATACAGCAGCCCCTATTCCGGCCAGATGCTGTTTATGGTCTATCCCATATCACTCAATCAGCCTTCTCTGAAGGCTTTTGCAGTCATGCAGATCGATCTGGACCGGATCCGGGAAGAACTGACGTCATTCCAGTACTGCGGGGAGTATTTCGGCCTGTACTCGCATGGCAGACCCGTCTATGCCACCGATCCCGGCATGGAGCTTCCCGAGAGCGATGCGGATCCCTGTTTTCAGGATGACAGCGGCACCTACTATATCAGAAATTTCATCAATGAACTGGGGCTGACCTGCTATCTTTCGCTCGATTCCAATAAGATATATCAAGGAATCTCCCCCTTTTCCAGGCTCCTTGGCATCCTCTTTTTTATTCTGGCCGCCACAGGTCTGCTCTTTGTGTGTTTTCTGTTTTATTACTGGCTGATCCCGATTCTGAAAATATCGCTCTCCCTGCCGTCTTCCTCTGGAGAGAGAAACGCGGTCGCCAGGATCAGCCATCACCTGACTGAGCTTTCCACCCAAAACGCGGAAGCCGCGGATCAGCTTCTTCATTATCAGAAGAATCTCGCGCTGAAAAAGATTTATCTCGGACAGGCCTCATTCCCGGCGGACCATTCTGCCCTGGCAGACTTTGTTCCTGTAGAAGAAGTTAATTTCCGCTGCATCTGCATCGGCTGCCTGAAGGAAAAGGCTGTTCATCTATTCGATCCAGAATCGATAATCGGTCAGCTCAGGAAAGTTTCCCTGACCGCAGCCGCGTATACGGTCATCGATGATATCTTTACCTGCCTGATCCTGCAGTCCGATAACCACGTGTATGCGGATTCTCAGGTGTTCTTCGGATCATTGAACGACCTGTTGTCCGCGTTAAATGAAGAAAACAGCGGTCAGTTCGCCATTGGAATCAGCGATGTATACAACAGCGCCGACAGCATTCCACAGGCCTATCAGGAAGCCAGAAAAAGCTGGCAGAGCGCATTCTTCTGGCAGAATGCCGCGGTAGTGTTCAATACTTCCCTTTCCCAATACTCCAGCAGCTATTTTGTCAGTTATGACCAGCTTGATTCCCTGTATCAGGCAATCGTCACGAATCATAAGGACACGGCGCTGAAAATTTTCGATCAGCTCGTGGCGGAAAATTTTGAAAACAGCAAATCGGGCAGACAGCGCGCTCTCTACTGCCAGCAGTTCACGACCGATATCCTAGGTGTCCTTGTGCGGATTTCCACGCAGTTTGACATCTATGCCGTTGTGGAATCCTACATGTCCATGAACGCGCAGACCTCACTTCAGAGGCGGATCTCACTGCTTCGGGAGGCCATTATTGAAAGCTGTGAATTTATACCCATACATGATTATGATACGGATTTAATCAATGCCATTCTGAAATACTGCGATGAGCACTACGCGGACTATCAATTATCCCTGTCATCGCTTGCCGATCAGTTCCATCTGTCAAAAAGCAGTATTTCGAAATACTTTAAGGCGAATTCCGGCGTGAATTTCTCAGCCTATATAGAAAAGCTTCGTATTCAGCAGGCGGAAAAGCTGATTATGGAGAAAAAACTGTCAATAAGAGAAATTGCAGAAGAAGTAGGGTATCAGAATATTACTACCTTTTATAACGCATTCAGGAAGATAGAAAAATGCACGCCCACGGAATGGAGACAGCAGAAAGAGATTCTGGAACGGTATTAGCATGGGGTTAGCCACGTTTTCTCTCCGGACGGCAGGGCCACGCCGGAAAATCCCTTCGGAATTTCCCGGCTGATGGGGCGTACGCCCCATAAAAAAGAAAGAAAACGTCTCTGCCGAAAAGCAAGCTTTCCGTCAGAGACATTCCCTTCCTTTTTTGCCCTGCCTACTGGAGGTTCATGTTTGTATATCTCTCCAGGCTCTCATCCACTTCTCTGGCGGCTTCGCGGCCTTCGCGGATGGCCCAGACGACGAGGGACTGGCCGCGGTGCATGTCGCCGGTGACGAAGACGCGGTCCACGCTGGTCTGGTATTTTCCGGGTTCGGTTTTTACATTGGTTCGGGGATTCAGCTCCACCTTAAAGGCATCGGTGACATACTTCTGGCTGCCGAGGAAGCCTGCGGCGATGAGGACGATGTCCGCTTCCAGGATCTGTTCGCTGCCGGGGATTTCCTTCATTTCCATGCGTCCGGTTTCCGGATTCTTTTCCCCTTTCAACTTAATAATTTTAACCGCATTCAGATTTCCGTTTTTATCTTTTAAGAATTCTTTTACGGTTGTTTCATAAATTCTGGGATCGTGGCCGAAGAGCGCGATCGCTTCCTCCTGGCCGTAATCGGTCTTGCAGACGCGGGGCCATTCGGGCCAGGGGTTGTTTTCCGCGCGGGTATCAGGGGACTTGGGCATCATTTCGATCTGGGTCACGGATTTGCAGCCGTGGCGGATCGCAGTGCCGACACAGTCGTTTCCGGTGTCTCCGCCGCCGATGATGACGACGTTTTTGCCCCTGGTATCCACGTATTTTCCGTCCGCAAAATTGGAGTCCAGCAGGCTCTTGGTATTGGCGGAAAGGAAATCAACGGCAAAATAGATTCCTTTTGCGTCACGGCCGGGGGCGTTGATGTCTCTGGGGTTCGAAGCGCCGCAGGCCAGGATCACTCTGTCATATTCCTTCAGAAGCTTCGCGGGCTTGATGTCCTTTCCCACGTCCGCGTTGGTGACAAAGGTGACGCCTTCCTCCTCCATGACGCGGATCTTTCTTTCCACGATCGTTTTTTCCAGCTTCATATTGGGAATGCCGTACATGAGCAGTCCGCCGATGCGGTCGTGTCTTTCATAGACGGTCACGCTGTGGCCGCGCTTGTTGAGCATGTCTGCCGCGGCAAGGCCGGAGGGGCCGCTTCCGATGACGGCCACCTTTTTCCCGGTCCGCACACGGGGCGGGCGGGGTGCGGCATATCCTTTTTCATAGGCATTTTCAATGATGGCGTATTCGTTCTCCTTCGTGGAAACCGGGTCTCCGTTCAGGCCGCAGGTACAGGCTGCCTCGCAGAGCGCAGGACAGACGCGGGAAGTGAATTCCGGGAAATTGTTGGTTTTTTTCAGGCGTTCATAGGCCTGCTCCCAGTTGCCGGTATACACCAGATCGTTCCATTCCGGCACCAGATTATGCAGCGGGCAGCCGGAGGCCATTCCCGCGATCATCTGACCGTACTGGCAGAACGGAACGCCGCATTCCATGCAGCGCGCCCCCTGAAGCTGCTGCTGTTCCAGGGGAAGGTGCTCATGAAATTCATTGAAGTGTCTGATCCTCTCCTTCGGTTCTTCGGAAAGGCTCGTTTTTCTCTCATATTCCATAAATCCTGTGGGTTTTCCCATATTTTCCTCTTTTCCAGCGGCCGTACGGCCGCATTTTCACCAATAAGAAAACGGGCACAGCCGTTTTCCGACTCACCTTTCTGCCGCTGAAGCGGCATTAAAAATCCGAACTATTTTCTTGTATTGGCATAAAACGCTTCAATCTGCGCCGCCTCCGGGCTTAAGCCTTTTTCTTCCATGGCGACGATGGTTGACATCATGCGTTCATAGTCGTGAGGGATAATCTTTTTAAACTTCGGAATATATTCCTCGAAGTTGTCGAGAATCTTCTTTCCCTTGACCGAATTGGTACAGGCCACATGCTCCTGGATCATTTCCTTCAGTTCCTGCACATCGTATTTGCTGGTCAGTTCGTGGGAGGACACCATCTCCTTGTTGAGGCGGATGTAGAGATCGTTTCCCTCATCCAGTACATAGGCGATGCCTCCGCTCATTCCTGCGGCAAAGTTCTTGCCTGTGCGGCCGAGAACCACCACGCGGCCACCGGTCATGTATTCGCAGCCGTGGTCGCCCACGCCTTCCACTACTGCCGTACAGCCGGAGTTGCGGACAGCAAAGCGTTCTCCCGCCACGCCGTTCACGAAAACCTTTCCGCTTGTGGCTCCGTAAAGGGCCACGTTTCCGACGATGATGTTATCCTCTGCGGCAAAACGGCTTCCCTTCGGAGGGTAGACGATCAGCTTTCCGCCGGAGAGGCCTTTTCCGAAATAGTCGTTGCTGTCTCCGATCAGCTCTAGGGTCAGTCCTTTGGGAATGAACGCGCCGAAGCTCTGTCCGCCGGAGCCGTTGCAGCGGACGCGGAAGGTATCGTCCTCCAGGGCGGTACCGAATTTTCTGGTAATCTCCGCTCCCAGAATGGTTCCGAAGGTACGGTTGGTGTTGGTCACGTCAACCTCCACGCTGCCGCCGCGTCCCGTTTCCAGTCCTTTGGCAAACTGCTTTAAGAGCACCCGCTCATCCAGAGTCTTTTCCAGGCCGAAGTCATAAACCTTTTTCGCATCGAAACGTACATCCTTCCGTCCCTCGTAAGGGTTGTTCAGAATGGAGCTGATATCGATTTTCCGGAAGGCAGGAGGCAGATCCTCCTTCATGCCCAGCAGGTCGGTACGTCCCACCAGCTCATCCACGCTTCTGACTCCAAGCTTCGCCATGTATTCCCTCAGCTCCTGAGCGATGAAACGCATGAAATTGATCACGTATTCCGGTTTTCCGCGGAATCTCTTTCTCAGCTCCGGGTTCTGGGTAGCGACGCCGACCGGACAGGTGTCCAGGTTGCAGACACGCATCATGACGCAGCCCATGGTCACAAGGGGCGCCGTGGCAAAGCCGAATTCCTCCGCGCCCAGGATAGCTGCGATGGCCACATCCCGTCCGCTCATCAGCTTGCCGTCCGTCTCAATGCGCACCCGCTGGCGCAGTCCGTTTTCAATCAGAGTCTGCTGGGTTTCCGCAAGGCCCAGCTCCCAGGGAAGTCCCGCGTTGTGGATGGAGCTTCTGGGAGCGGCTCCCGTTCCTCCGTCATAGCCGGAGATCAGGATGACCTGGGCGCCCGCCTTGGCGACGCCTGCCGCAACCGTTCCCACGCCCTTTTCACTCACCAACTTTACGGAAATCCTCGCTTTGTTATTGGCGTTTTTCAGGTCGTAAATGAGCTGGGCCAGATCCTCGATGGAGTAAATGTCATGGTGCGGCGGCGGGGAAATCAGGCTCACGCCGGGCGTGGAATGGCGGGTTTTCGCGATCCACGGGTACACCTTTCCGCCAGGCAGATGGCCGCCCTCTCCGGGCTTTGCTCCCTGCGCCATTTTAATCTGGATTTCCTGGGCGCTCACCAGATATTCGCTCGTCACGCCGAACCGTCCGCTGGCCACCTGCTTGATGGCGGAGCAGCGGTTTAAGCCGTCCGGGCCGGGTTTCAACCGGGCGGGATCCTCGCCGCCTTCGCCGGAATTGGACTTTCCGTGCAGGATGTTCATGGCGATGGCCATGGTCTCATGGGCCTCCTGGGAAATGGAGCCGTAGGACATGGCGCCGGTCTTAAAGCGGGTCACGATGGAATCCACGCTCTCCACTTCCTCAAGCGGAACGCCCTTTTTCGGATATTTGAAATCCATCAGGCCGCGCAGGTTTCTCACGCCGTCCTCCGCGTTTACCATGGCGGTATACTGCTTGAACAGCTCGTAATCGCCCCTCCTGGTCGCCTCCTGCAGGGTATGGATGGTGGCGGGATTGTACAGATGATCGTCTCCGCCGCTTCTCATCTTATGATGTCCCGGGCTGTCCAGAGTCAGATCGGTCTCCAGTCCCAGCGGATCAAAGGCCATGGAGTGCAGGTCATCCACCTCTTTTTCAATATCCGCAAGGGAAATTCCTCCGATCCGGCAGACCGTATTGGTGAAATACCGGTCGATCACTTCCTGATCCAGGCCGATGGCCTCAAAAATCTGGGAGCCCTGATAGGACTGGATGGTGGAAATTCCCATCTTGGAAGCGATTTTGACGATTCCATTTAAAATCGCGTTATTGTAGTCGTTGACCGCAGCATAGTAATCCTTATCCAGCATCTTGCTGTCGATCAGCTCTCTTATGGTTTCCTGAGCCAGATAGGGATTGATGGCGCAGGCGCCATAGCCCAGCAGGGTGGCGAAATCATGCACATCCCTGGGTTCTCCGGATTCCAGAATCAGCGCCACGCTGGTACGCTTTTTGGTTTTGACCAGATGCTGGTTCAAGGCGGATACGGCAAGCAGAGAGGGCATTGCCACATGGTTTTCATCCACGCCCCTGTCCGAAAGGATCAGGATATTCGCCCCTTCTCTGTAGCAGCGGTCCACCTCCACATACAGCCGCTCGATGGCGCGCTCCAGCTTGGTATTTTTATAGTAGGTGATCGGCACCACGGCAACCTTGAAGCCTTCCACCTTCATGCTCTTGATTTTTAAAAGGTCGGTATTGGTGAGAATCGGGTTGTTTACCTTCAGCACGTTGCAGTTCTTCGCCTTTTCCTCCAGCACATCCCCCTCCGCGCCGATGTAGACGGTGGTGGAGGTCACAACGTGCTCCCGGATGGCGTCAATGGGCGGATTGGTCACCTGGGCGAACAGCTGCTTAAAGGAATGAAACAGCGGATGGTGGGTTTTGCTTAAAAAGGGCAGCGGCGTATCCACACCCATGGCCGCCGTAGCTTCCGAACCATTTTTCGCCATGGGCAGGATGCTGGTTTTCACCTCGTCATAGGTATAGCCGAACGCCTTCTGCAGGCGGCTTCTCTCCTCATCCGTATATTCCGGCACGCGTTCGTTGGGAATCTTCAGGTCCTTCAGCTCCACCAGGTTGCTGTCCAGCCATTCTCCGTAGGGCTGACGGGCGGCATAGGATTCCTTCAGATGGTCGTCGTCGATCACCTCTCCCTTCACCGTATCCACCAGCAGCATCTTGCCCGGATGCAGTCTCTCCTTCAGGCGGATTCTGGTGGGATCGATATCCAGAACGCCAACCTCAGAGGAAAGGATCAGGGTATCGTCGTCCAGAATCATGTAGCGGGACGGACGCAGGCCGTTCCGGTCAAGCACAGCGCCCATGATATCCCCATCGGAAAACAGGATGGAAGCCGGGCCGTCCCAGGGCTCCATCATGGTCGCATAATATTGGTAAAAATCCCGTTTGGTCTGGGACATGGTTTTGTTGTTGGCCCAGGGCTCAGGAATGGTGATCATCACCGCCAGCGGCAGGTCCATACCGCTCATCACCAGAAATTCCAGCGTGTTATCCAGCATGGCGGAATCGGAGCCGTCCGGATTGATGGCCGGAAGCACCTTATAGAGCTGATCCCGCAGATGCTCCGACTGCATGTTTTCCTCTCTGGCGAGCATCTTGTCGTAATTGCCCCGGATCGTATTGATCTCTCCGTTATGCACGATGAAACGGTTCGGATGTGCACGCTCCCAGCTGGGGTTGGTGTTGGTGGAGAAACGGGAATGCACGATGGCGATGGCGGAGGTATAGTCCGGGCTCTGCAGATCCGTGAAAAAGGTTCTCAGCTGCCCCACCAGGAACATGCCCTTATACACGATGGTCCTGCTGGACAGGGACACCACGTAGGTGTTGTCGCTGGACTGTTCGAACACCCGCCTCGCGATATACAGCTTTCTGTCAAAGTCTATGCCTTTGGGCGTGGCGGCCGGCTTTTTCACAAAGCCCTGCATGATATAGGGCATGCACTCCACCGCACGCTCTCCCAGCACGGAAGGGCTACAGGGAACCTCACGCCAGCCGAGGAAGGTGAGTCCTTCCTTTTCCACGATGATCTCAAACATCTTCCTTGCCTGGTTCCGTTTCAGCTCATCCTGGGGAAAGAAGAACATGCCGACGCCGTATTCCCGCTCTCCGCCCAGCTCGATTCCCAGAGGCTTTGTCACCTTCCTGAAAAAGTCATGGGGGATCTGCGTCAGGATGCCCACACCGTCACCGGTCTTTCCTTCCGCATCCTTTCCTGCGCGGTGCTCCAGATTTTCCACGATCTTCAGCGCGTTTTCCACGGTGGAACGGGATTTTACTCCCTTGATGTTCACACACGCGCCGATGCCGCAGTTGTCATGCTCAAACCTCTGATCATGCAGGGGCGCCTTTGGAACCGTTCTTTTCGCGTCAAACATATCTTCCTCGCTTTCTGCCGCCCTATGGGCGGCTTTATAATCATGGCACGAATTATGTCCGTGCCGCTCTGCTTTTATGGGAGTCCCGGCAGGCGGCTTCCCGGGTGAATGCACGCTGCCCGGGTCACCCGGCAGTTTCTGAGAATAACTCCATTTATGCCAAAAAAGGATAAAAAAAGTCGCAAAGAAGGCATCTTTGCGCTCCTTTGCGACTGTGGGTATTATAGTACAGTTTTTCTCATTTGTAAACAGGAAATTTTTATTGAATTGTCTGATTATTTGAAAATAATTTTATATTTATATTATTGTCTGACTTTTATTTTATATATATCTTTATTTTCTGTTATTTTATTTTCTTTCTCATATATGCCTGACAATTTATCTCACATGAGAAAGCATTTCTTCCTGTCCCGACAGGTCGTATTCTCCGGCTCTTACGCTGTCCAGGAACTCCTGAACATCTTCCAGATCCCGGCTAAGAAAAAAGTGATCCCGCAATCCGGCCACGGACATAGAAAAGGCCGATTTCTTTCCGCCATTCTATCATATGCCGGGATTTTTTCGAAAAAATTTTTCGGAAGAGTTCCTCAAAAAACGTCTCATCCCTTGACGGATTCTTTTACCAGCCTTATAATTACTAAAGATAATTATCTATAGTAACTTTTTTTTAACAAATAAAATTCCATCACCATCCGGAATCTTCAGAAAGGAAGGTATCCCATGACCACCACCGCACTCAAACAACTGCTCGATTCCTGCTTTGTGGCGAAGCGGGTCATCGAAACGCTTCCGGAGCTTCCTCCGGGAATGAAACCCCGGCATATCCACGTACTGGATGCCGTACACACGCTTCAGGAGCAGAACGGCTCCTGCCGGGTCAGCGACGTGAGCGTCCGCCTGAACGTCACCCTGCCCAGCGTCACAAAGCTGGTACAGGAGCTGGAAAGCAGAGGGCTTCTGGAAAAACGTGCGGATTCCCGGGACGGGCGCGTCATCCTGCTCGTGCTCACACCGGAGGGCGAAACATGCTTCCGACGTTATGTTCGGGACATGCATGCAAGCTGGAGCGCCGCCCTTTCGGATATTTCCGATGAGCAGGTGAAGGAAACCGTTCATATTCTGAACCGCCTTCTCGAAACCATGCCGGATCAGGTATAAAGCATTCCGTCGCACATCTGATCCGGTCAATCATGCTGTCAAGAAATAAGATAAGAAAGGGAACGATTTATTATGGAAGAAAAAACGCAAAAGTCACTTTCCTTCACTGAAGGTCCCATTTTTTCCTCTCTCATCCGTTTTGCTCTCCCCGTTCTGGGCTCTCTGATCCTGCAGGCGGCCTATGGCGCGGTGGATCTTCTGGTTGTCGGCTGGTTCGGCGATGCAGCGAGCATCTCGGCAGTAGGGACCGGAAGCACTTTCATGCAGATGGTAACTCTTATCATCACCAGCCTCGCCATGGGAACCACCGTTACCATCGGCCAGCACATCGGAGAAAAGAAACCGGAGGAGGCGGGCAATGCCATCGGAACGACGATCCTCCTGTTTGCGGTTGTGGGCATCGCGCTCACCGTCCTGCTGGAAGCATTTGCCGGCCCTCTGGCGGACATCCTGCAGGTTCCCGCTGAATCCTTTGACAAAACCGTGCTCTATATCCGCATCTGCTCCGGCGGCATCCTGGTCATCATCGCCTATAACGTGATCAGCGGCATCCTGCGCGGCGTGGGAAACGCCAATCTTCCCTTCCTCTTTGTTGGCATCGCCTGTGTGGTAAACATCGTGGGGGATCTGCTGCTGGTGGGCGTATTCCACATGGATGTGGCGGGCGCGGCCATCGCCACCGTACTGGCGCAGTTTGTCTCCGTTGTCGTCTCTCTCGCCGTCCTCAGAAAACAGGCCCTTCCCATCCGCTTCTCCCTGAAACAGTGCAGATTTTATCCCAGAGAGCTGAGGATGATTCTGCATGTGGGCATTCCCATTGCCGTTCAGGAAACCATGGTACAGATCTCCTTCCTGGTCATCAATTCCATCGTCAATAACATGGGACTCATGCCCTCCGCCGGATACGGTGTTGCACAGAAGATCGTGTCCTTCATCATGCTGATCCCTTCCTCCGTCATGCAGAGTCTGTCCGCCTTCGTGGCGCAGAACATCGGCGCCGGCAAAAAGGACCGGGCCTGGAAGGGATTTTTCACCGCCATGCTCTCCGGCTGTACACTCGGTATTTTCATCTTTCTCGCCGGCTTTTTCGGCGGCGGCTTCCTCTCCTCCTTCTTCACCTCCGACGCGGAGGTCATCGCCCAGAGCGCCGCTTATCTGAGGGGCTTTTCCGCAGAATGCATCCTCACCTGCATTCTTTTCTCCAGCATCGGCTACTTCAACGGATGCGGAAACAGCCTGCCCGTCATGGTTCAGGGAATCAGCTCCGCCTTCCTGATCCGTATTCCGGTCTCCCTGTTCATGGCGTCGCTTTCCAATACCAATCTGACCCTGGTGGGACTTTCCACGCCCATCACCACCGTATACGGAATTCTGTTTTTCCTGGTGTGCTTTGCGTGGCTGAAGAGGAAACAGAGGCTGTAAAGCTTCTGTTTCCAATTAATTATAATATTATTTTTCATTATTATTTTCCAATAAATTTTAATTTATTTTTCTATTGTTTTTTTCATTCTGATTGCATATAATAGCACCAAAAGGAGGTGCTTTTCATGGAGCTGACTGCAAATTTTCTGACGCGGCTTATTCCGATTTCGCAGTTCAACAAAGGGCAGGCGTCCAAAATATTTGACCGTCTGCGTTCTGAACCCGAGCTGATCGTTTTAAAGAATAACCAGCCTTCTGCAGTAATTCTTGCCCCTGATGAATACATCAGACTGGCAGAAATTGAAGAAGATTATAACCTGCTCATGGAAGCCAGACAGCGGCTCGCGGCAAATAAGGATAAAGCTGCCATTCCTGCTTCTGACGTCATGAAACATTTTGGCATTTCCGATGCCGATCTCGAAGAAGTGGAGGAGCCTGAAATCGAATGATCTGGGAACTTGAATATTTGCCCGAAGCCCTGGATGATCTGGCTTCCCTGGACAATTCCGTCCGAAAGCCTGTCATCAAGGGCATTCAAAAGGTCCAAAAAAATCCTGTTTCCAGGGAAAACGGAGGCTACGGCACACCTCTGGGAAATAAAGGAACCAATTTGACCGGACTGTTTAAAATTAAATTTCTGAAATATGGAATCCGTGTCGTATATAAACTGGAATTTGAGGGCGGTATTATGAAAATCATCATTATATCCGCCCGCGCTGATAATAAAGTATATGATGAGGCAGGCTCACGCCGAATGCGCCATCATTTATAGCATTTCTCACCGGTCTTCCATATGGATGGAATTCCAAAATTCAATCTTTAAATTCTTTTCGACATATTTTACAAATATTTTTCAAAAACTTCAGTCATTTTTCCTTTTTCATCATCACTAAATTATCAACTGATTTTTTCTATCAAAATTCACAGAAATTTAATGGCCTCCGCAGCCCTTTTATGGTAAAATTATAAAACCGTGTCAATGATACGAATTCTCAATTACAGCCAAGGGGGAAATTCCCCGCGGAACGGCAGGCGCAGGCAGTGTTGTGATCAGAGGGCAGCTGAGGGATCTGCCCGGAAAGGATTCTGTAAGCCTTCCGTTCCGTGAGAAATGAAAAGGAGGCCGGCACGAACGAAAGTTCATGCCAAAGAATGGCTCCGCCATTCTTTCTTAAATTAAAATGCCGCCTGACGGCGGCAAAAAAAGGAGGAAGTATGTTAACGCACGAAGAAATCAGCAGTCTCGACGAGATCCTGCAGAGGCACGATTACGACAGCTCGTCTGTCATTGCCGTCATGCAGGATATCCAGAAGAAATACCGCTACCTTCCGCAGGAAGCGCTCACCTATATCGCTCATCAGCTCCATCTGAGCGAAGCGAAGGTTTACGGGGTTGCTACCTTCTATGAAAATTTCTCTCTGGATCCCAAGGGCAGGTATGTCATTAAGGTGTGCGACGGAACGGCATGTCATGTCCGCAAGTCGGTTCCCATCCTGGAGGAATTCCGAAATGTTCTCGGACTGTCCGAGGATAAACCCACCTCCGACGATATGCTTTTTACGCTGGAGACCGTTTCCTGCCTGGGCGCCTGCGGGCTCGCCCCGGTATGTACCGTCAATGACAAGGTCCATGCGGCGATGACGCCCGAAAAGGCCAGAGAACTCATTCAGGAATTAAGACAGGAGGCAGCCAATGAGAATTAACAGCCCCGAAGAATTAAAAAGCATGCAGGAATTCTACAGTCAGGCACTGAACGCCCAGAAGAAGCGGATCCTCGTCTGCGCAGGCACGGGCTGCGTGGCTGGCGGTTCCCTGCAGATCTATGCCCGGCTGAAGGAACTGATGGAGGAGCGGGGGATCCCCTGTGAGGTTCTGCTTCAGGATGAGGCGGACGGACATTTACATACGGAACCGGCTTCCGGTTCTGCTCCCGGCCAGGACAGCGCATCCGGCGCACCGGTCGGCCTGAAAAAGAGCGGCTGCCACGGCTTCTGCGAGATGGGACCGCTTCTGCGCATCGATCCGGAAGGCCTTCTTTATATTAAAGTAAAAGTGGAGGACTGCGAAGAGATCATCGAGCGCAGCATTTTGAAGGATGAAATCGTGGAGCGCCTGGTCTATCAGGATCAGTCGCTGAAATCCTACCCCAGACAGGAGGATATCCCTTTTTATAAAAAGCAGACCCGTGTGGCCCTGGAATACTGCGGCCATATCGATGCGGAGTCCATCCGGGAGTACATCGCGGTTGGCGGCTATTCCGCAGTGAAAAAGGCGCTGTTTGAAATGACCCCGCAGCAGATCGTGGATGAAATTTCCGAATCCAGCCTGCGCGGCAGAGGAGGCGGAGGCTTCCCCACCGGCAGAAAATGGTCTCAGGTGCTTCGTCAGAAGGAAGAAGTCAAATATGTGGTCTGCAACGGTGACGAAGGCGATCCCGGCGCATTCATGGACCGCTCCATGATGGAGGGTGAGCCTCACCGCGTGCTGGAGGGCATGATGATCGCCGGCATCGCAACCGGGGCTCATTACGGTTATATCTATGTGCGTGCAGAATACCCTCTCGCGGTCTCCCGTCTGCAGAACGCCATCGACCAGGCCATGGAGGCAGGTCTGCTGGGAGAAAACATCCTCGGCTCCGGCTTTGATTTCACCATAAAAATAAGCCAGGGCGCAGGTGCGTTCGTCTGCGGCGAGGGAAGCGCCCTCACCTCCTCCATCGAAGGAAACCGGGGTATGCCCCGCGTGAAGCCTCCCCGCACGGTGGAAAAGGGCCTGTTCGAGAAACCTACCGTCTTAAATAACGTGGAGACCTTCTGCAACGTGGCTCCCATCATCTTAAAGGGCGCGGACTGGTACAAGACCATGGGACCGGAAAACAACCATGGAACCAAGGCCTTCGCCCTCACCGGAAACGTGAACAACACCGGCCTGATCGAGGTTCCCATGGGAACCACCCTGCGCGAGGTCATTTTTGACATCGGCGGCGGCGTTAAAGACGGAAACTTCAAGGCCGTTCAGATCGGAGGTCCCTCCGGCGGCTGTCTGTGCATCAGCGCCACAGAAGATCATCTGGATCTGCATCTGGATTTTGACTCTCTGAAAAAGGTAGGCGCGATGATCGGCTCCGGCGGCCTGGTGGTCATGAATGATAAAAGCTGCATGGTGGAAGTCGCGCGCTTTTTCATGAACTTCACCCAGAATGAATCCTGCGGAAAATGCGTTCCCTGCCGGGAAGGAACGAAGCGGATGCTTGAGCTTCTCACCGATATTACCGAGGGCCGCGGCACCATGAAGCATCTTGACATGCTGGAAGAACTTGCGGAAACCATTTCCGACACCGCCCTCTGCGGCCTCGGAAAAACCGCCGCCTTCCCCGTGGTCAGCACCATGAAATATTTCCGTGACGAATACATTGCCCATGTGGTCGATAAAAAATGTCCTGCCGGACAGTGTAAGGCGCTTGTTAACTTCTCCATCGATCCTGACCTGTGTAAGGGCTGCACCAAGTGCGCGAGGCTCTGTCCTGTCTCCGCCATTTCCGGCGAGCTGAAGAAGCCTCATACCATCGATGTGACGAAGTGTATCAAATGCGGCGCATGTAAGGACGGCTGCCCGTTCCACGCGATCAGCTGAAAACCTGCTGCCGCTTACCGGCATGACAACTGTTAAGGAGAAAAAAGAATGGCTAAATATATGATTATCGACGGCATCAGGGCGGATTTTGACCAGGAAAAAAATATTCTCCAGGTGATCAACAGCGTGGGTATCCACGTTCCCACCCTGTGCTATTATTCCGATCTTTCTATTTATGGTGCCTGCCGTATGTGCATGGTGGAGGACGAACGGGGCAGCCTGATCGCTTCCTGCTCCACTCCGCCCAAACACGGCATGGTCATCAAAACCAACACACCCAGGCTGCAGCATCACAGAAGGATGATCCTGGAGCTGCTTCTGGCATCCCACTGCAGGGACTGTACTGTCTGCGAGAAAAACCAGACCTGCCGGCTGCAGGAACTTGCGGCCCGTCTGGAGCTCACCGATATCCGCTTTCCGAATACCAGAAAGCCGCAGCCCATTGACGACTCCTCGCCTTCCATCGTCCGCGATCCCAGCAAATGTATCCTTTGCGGCGACTGTGTGAGGGTCTGTAACGAAGTACAGCATGTGGGCGCCATTGATTTCGCGGAACGCGGCTCCGAAGCCATCGTCACACCGGCCTTCGGAAAGAAGCTGGCGGAAACCGACTGCGTCAACTGCGGTCAGTGCGCCGCGGTCTGTCCCACTGCCGCCATCCGTATCCAGACCTGCCACAACACCGTCTGGCGTGAGCTCTACAATCCGAAAAAACGGGTTGTCGCTCAGATTGCTCCCGCCGTCCGTGTGGCCATCGGCGAGGCTTTTGGAATGAAGCCCGGCGAGGACAGCATCGGCAGAGTGTTTACCGCCATGCGCATGATGGGCTTTGACGATGTATTTGACACCTGCCTCGGCGCGGATCTCACCATCATGGAGGAAGCGCAGGAGCTGGCGGAAAAGCTGGAGCGCGATGCCGCCGCAGAAGCATCAGACGGTTCCAATGTGGAAAATCATTGCGGCGGAGCGGCCCCGGAAGAAGCCGAAAACGCTTCCGGCAGAAAGATTTCCTTCCCGCTGTTCACTTCCTGCTGTCCTGCCTGGGTCCGCTATGCGGAAAACCTTCATCCGGAGGTTCTGCCCTATATTTCCACCTGCAAGTCTCCGATGGAAATGTTCGGCGCTGTGATCAAGGAATACTATAAGGAACAGGATGAAAAGGAGGACCGTCAGACCGTTTCCGTTGCCGTCATGCCCTGTGTGGCGAAGAAAATGGAAGCCGGCCGTGAGGAATTCATCCGTAACGGAGTACCGGATGTGGACTATGTCATCACCACCAAGGAGCTGATCCGCATGATCCGGGAAAGCGGCATCCGGTTCGATGAAATCGATCCCGAGGCTCCCGACATGCCCTTCTCCATCTCTTCCGGAGCGGGCGTCATCTTCGGCGTGACCGGAGGTGTGACGGAAGCGGCGCTGCGCCGTCTGGTAAAGGAAAAGAATACCCAGACCCTTCGAGACATCAAGTTTTCCGGCATCCGCGGCATGGAAGGCGTCAAAGCCGCCGAAATGGAGCTGGATGGGCGCACCGTCCGGATCGGAGTGGTGAGCGGACTGGGCAACGCGGATAACCTGATTGAAAAAATCAAGAGCGGCGAGGAGCATTTCGACTTTGTAGAAGTCATGGCCTGCCCTTACGGCTGCATTTCCGGCGCAGGTCAGCCCTTCTGCCACAAGGTGGATAAAAAGGAACGCCTGAAGGGCATGTACAAGTCCGACAATGCGGCTCCCATCAAGCGCAGCGAGGAAAATCCCGTGGTTTATAACCTCTATCACGGAGGCGTTCTGGACGGACGGGCACATGAGCTTCTGCATGTACACTATAAGGGCGCCGGGAAGCCACAGGAATAACAGGTTCTCCGGCTTCCTGTGTCAGCCGGAACGGCGCCCTGTTTTTCTCTTTTATTTTGACATGAAGGCAGGCAGCTGTTTTTCCAGACAGCTGCCTGTTTCTGAAGTTTCTGAAATTTTTTAAATTTCTGAAAAATCTCTGAAAGATTCCTCTGTCCACCCTTTCTATCAGGAAATATCCTTTGCCTTCATGCGATCCAGTTCCTTTTTTTCCTGTTTGAAGGCTTTTTGATATCCAATCAGCCATGCGATCCAGACTGCCGCCACACAGCAGATTCCGCTCAGTATATATTCCCCGGAGCCCTCCGTTATACTGATTATCACAAACAGGACGGCCATAACGCCCGGTAATATCAGACCGGCCCATTTTCTTTTCCGAGCTCCCAGATGATGCTGTAAAGCCAGTATCATCCCCGTCACCAGCAATGCAATGACTGTTTTCATGCTATTTCTCCTCCTTTTCACTTTTGTACTTCTCAATAATCATTTTGGCGGTTTCCAGATCAATCCGTGAATCCACAGCAAGTCCCCTGATAAAAGCAGTAAATGGTTCTTCCTCTCCCCGATCACTTAATTCGATTTTCTGAATGAGTCTATCCAGTCTCAGACGGACCGTAGGATAGGAGACCTCATATAATCGCGCAATCTCTTTCAGAGAACCTGATTTCAGGACAAAATTTTTCAGAAAAGCCGCATCCTCCGGTTCCAGAGCCAGAAACCACTGTGGAATTTTATCGATCTCCATTTTTACCTCCATGTCGGAGCGCTCTTTGCTCCGACCGCGCGAAAAAATCGCGTATGTGATTTTTTCGCTGCGATCACAGCAGTTTTGCGGCGCTCCGACGCAAAACTGCCAGTTGAAAAATAAGCTGTCGAGTTTATTTTTCAATCTTTACCTCCATGCCGAAGCATCGCAGATCCGGATCGACAAATAAGCCATCGGATTATTTTTCAATCTTTTTCTCTTTTTTATATTTAATAAAATTAAATATACCATAAATAATATTAAAGTCAATAGGAAAGTTATTTTTCAAAAAAAGAAGTCCGGCCCCTTCCGCAGCAGGAAGGATACCCGAACTTCTTTTTCCGGAACATGATAGAAAGCCGCAGTCATCTAAAAATGACTGCCTGCTTTTATCCCCTCTGAATTATTCTTCAAAAGGAAACCTCACGCCCCATTCCTCTCTCAGCCCGTCCATCAGCTCCATCACCCGGAGGGTTTCCTCATGGGGCATTTCCTCACATTCCAGCTTTCCTTCAGAAAGGGCACGGATACAGGCCTCCACTTCATATTCGTAGCCGCTGATCTGTTCCGGCCTCTCAATCGTTTTCACCGGCCGGTAACCGGTATCGTACACCGTCAGGCTTTCAAAATTGTTAATATTTTCAATCACCATGAAGCCCTTCGTGCCGTATATGGTTCCCCGTCTGTCGCTCAGGCCCAGCATGGAAGCGGCAAGCTGCGCCACCTTTCCGTCCTCATAGATGAGGGTGATGCTGTCCTGCTCGTCCACACCGCTGTCCGTATAGGTACAGGCGGAAGAAATTTTCACAATTCTGTCCCCGAAGATCATCCGGGCAAAATTGATGGGATAGACGCCTACATCCAGAAGCGCGCCTCCCGCCAGATCCGGACGCTGCAGCCTCGGCACCTCACTGATCAGGTAGCCCAGGTTCGCCGTGAGCATGGTGGGCGTACCGATTGCGCCGTCCGCAAGCTCAGCGCGGATGGTCTGCAGCATGGGGAGGTAGCGCACCCACATGGCCTCCGTAATGAACACCTTCTCCTTTTTCGCATAGTCCAGAAGCTCCTTCGCCTGCTTCGCATTTGCGGTAAAGGCTTTCTCACACAGAACGGGCTTCTTATGGCGGATGCAGAGCCTTGCATTTTCATAATGCTCCGAATGGGGTGTGGCGATGTAGACCAGCTCTACCTCCTCATCTCTCACCAGCTCTTCATAGGAACCGTACGCCTTCTGAAAACCAAATTTCTGCGCGAACGCCTGCGCTTTTTCCAGGCTTCTGGAGCCTACCGCATAGCATTCCACCTGTTCCATCCGGGAAATGGTCCCCGCCATGGTGGAGGCGATCCCTCCCGCACCCAGAATTGCCATTTTCAGCTTTTTCATATTCCATCATCCTTTCCTGTTCATGCTTCTTTTCTACTGTTTACATTTCCGTTTCCACGGTCTGCGCTTTTTCCGCGGTCTTCGCTTCTTTTCCGGCTTCTGCCTGTCCCTCCTTCTGGCAGGTTTCTGTCAGTCCCGCCATCCGGAAACCATCCTCCAGCGCGCCGATTTCCCAGGCAAAAATGCAGAAATCCGGATCTCCCGCTTCAGAATGGGCCTTCAGCTCCTCAAAATCCATCCAGCAGACCGCCTCCACCTCTTCCTCCTGCAGACGCAGCTCCGAAAGATCAATCGGCTTTTGATACAGATACACCGCAGCGATCTCCCGGTCGATGATATCCTTCCCGCCGAAGTTCTCCTTCACCTCATAAGAATATAATCCCACGTAAAAAAGCTCCAACGCCTGTGCCCGGATGCCAAGCTCCTCGGACAGCTCCCGGAGCGCTCCCTCCTCAAAGCTGTCACCTGCCGAAAGATGGCCCGCGCAGGAGGTATCAAAGCATCCCGGAAAGGTTTCCTTATTCCGGCTTCTTTTCTGCAGCAGTACCTGCAGCCTTCCATTTTTTCTGCGGACCAGCCAGATATGGGCTGTTCCGTGCCAGTCCCCGTCCCGGTGGACCGCGCTCCTTTCCTTTACCTGTCCGGTGGGCTCACCGTCAGGCGTGCGGACGTCAAAAAATTCCATGATTATAAACCTTCCTTTTCAGGAGATCACAAACAACACGCTGCTGGCAAATGGGCCGTCGCCTCCATTGTAGGTTTTGCTGTTTCCCATGTGATCCGTCACCGTCACCTTTTTGATCCGGTAGGTGCCCGCCTCATCCGTGCTGCTTTTTTTAATGACACCGGTATACAGCTCTCCACCCGCCGCATCCAGATCCACGCTGACGGCCTTTCCGTTTTCATTTTCAAACCGGACGGTCACGCTGTCCACTCCGGAAAAATCATCCGCCACCGCAGCAGTCACTGTGATCTCCGACTCTTTTGCAGCCTGTACGGGAGATACCGCAACAGCTCCCAGAACGGGCGCCGTCTCATCCAGAACCGTCACGCCGTTGTCGATCTGAAAGGCCGCCGTAACCGGCAGCGCCAGATAACCGTCGTTCTCGTCCAGCTCCTCCGCCCGGCAGTACCGGACATACGCCCCGTTTTCATCCTGCAGAATCACCTTATCCAGGATATAAATCCCTGCCGGCTCATAGATGCTCATGGAAATCCAGTCCGCATATACGCCGTCCGCAAAATCATCCGGCCGCAGAATTTTGGTAATGCTCCTGTCATTTTCCATATTGATAAACTGAATGTTGATGTGGTCAAGGCCCGCATTTCCTTCCTCCACGGCCACCGCCACATAAACTTTCAACTCCGTTCCTTCCGCCTGCATGGGCCCGGCCGCCGCCGCGGCAAGCTGCGGCAGAATGGTAACCGCCGGCGTTTCCGCCAAAAGCCCCGGAGCCTGTCCCGTTTCGGCTGCTGCAGCCTCCGTTTTCGGAAACGCCGCAGCAAACAGCACTGCTGCAGCCGCCATGCAAAACCATGTTCCGATCCGTCTGTTCATCTGTCTGCCCCTTTCCGTATCCGTCTGTCTCCCCGCTGGTTCAAGTTTAGCACAGACAAAAGATGGCCGCAAGGCCGTACCTCCCCATCCTGACTGCCTTCCAGTGCCTTCCCATTCTAGTTGCCTTCCATGACACTTTAAGGAATTCCAATACGCTATTTCACTTCCTGTCGTCCCCTTCCAAATCAGTCAAACAGAATCTCCTCCACCGTCACAAAGGTATACCCCTCCGCCAGAAGCTCATCCACAATTTCAAGAGCCGCGGTGACGCTGGTATCATAGTAGTCGTGCATGAGAATGATATCGTTTTCCTCCACCTCTTCAACCACGCTCCTCACAATGCAGGAGGCATTGGAGGAACACCAGTCCAGAGGGTCCACGGTCCACAGAACGGGAAACATGTTCAGCTCTTCCTCCAGCGTCTTGTCCCAGCTGCCATAGGGCGGACGCACATAGAGCACCTCATCTCCGGTGATCTCTGAAATGACCTCATTGGTCCGGATCAGCTCCTCTTTAAACTGTTCCCGGTTTGAGGCGTTCAGCTGGATATGGGTGTAGGTGTGGTTGCCGATCAGATGCCCTTCCTCACTCATCCGACGGATGATATCCGGGTGAAGGGCGGCATGCTCGCCCGTCACAAAAAAAGTTGCCTTTACGCCGCGCTTCTTCAGTCCGTCCAGAAGCTGCTCCGTATAGGCCGGATGAGGGCCGTCGTCAAAGGACAGAGCAACCTTCCTGCGCTCTTCCTTTTTCCCGGCGCTCTCCCCGTATACGTCCCCTTCTCCCTCCGGTCTGCCCTCCGCACCCGCATGGAGAACAGCCGATGCGGTCAGAAGTGGAAGTTCCCCCCGCTCCTGTCCCTTCCGAACCGCGCTCAGGGCGCAAAAAAGCAGCGCCGCAGCGACAGGAAACAAGAGCAGTCTTATCCTTCTCACAGTTTCTTTCCGCATCGGCGCCGCCTCTCAGACTTCTTTACTGAATACTATATGCCGCGTCAGGGTTCTCTATTCCGCCTCACATCACATTCTGCGGCTTCCCATCCAGGTATCCGGCCACGTTATCAAATACGATAACCGCCCTCTGGTACAGCGCCTCCTTCGTGGCAAAAGCCACATGCGGAGTTGCCACCACGTTGGGAGCGGTAAGCAGCGGATGATCCTGCGCGATGGGAGGCTCTGTCTCATACACATCCACCGCGGCTCCGGCCAGCCGTCCTTCCCTCAGAGCCGCCGCAAGCGCGGCGCTGTCCACCACGGGACCCCTCGCCGTATTGATGAGAATTGCGTTCTGTTTCATCAGCCCGATCTCCCGCTCTCCGATCAGTCCTCTGGTCTGTTCCGTGAGGGGCACATGCAGAGAAATGATGTCGCTTTCCTTCAACAGCTCGTCAAGCTCCACCATGCGCACGCCCTCAATCTGTCTGGGACTCCTGTTATAGCCCAGCACATGGCAGCCAAAGGCCTCCGCAAGCTTCGCCGTGCGTGTTCCGATAGCGCCCATGCCGATGACGCCGAACGTTTTTCCGGAAAGCTCCAGACCGGTCAGCCCGGTTTTATCCTTTCCTTCACGCACTGCCTGGTCGCAGTCGATGATGCGGCGGTACAGGCTCAGCGCCAGGCCGAACACCAGCTCCGAAACCGCCGTGTTGGAATATCCGGCACAGTTGCTCACCAGGATTCCCCTTTCCCGGCAATAATTCATATCCACATGATCCACGCCTGTGAACGCTACGGAAATCATCTTCAGCTTCGGACAGCGCTCCATGACCTCCTTCCGGAAGGGAAGATTGGAAAGAACCACAATGTCAGCATCCTTCGCCCGCTCCGCCAGCGCGTCCGCGTCTGTGACGCGCGTATCATAAGCCTCAATTTCCACTCTGTCTGTCAGTTTTTCCTCCGCAAGAGCAAGGAGTTTTTCCTGCTCCACTCCAAGCGGCTCCAGAATTACCAGCTTCATTGTCTGTTTTCCTCCTTAAGCATTAAAATCAAATACAAACGGCGCAGGCCGTTCCAAAGAACGAACCTGCCACTCTTTGAAATGAACCTGCTGTTCTTTGGAACGAACCTGCTGTTCTTTGGCATAAACTTGCTGTTCTTTGGCATAAACCGGCAGATTCATGCAAGCTGCCCCATATCCTTCTCAGAATTCCAGATTTTCCAGATATTTCTCGTAAAAACCCGGCTCCTCCGCCAGATTCATCACCTCTGCCTTTTCCTTCAGCACCTGTGCCAGCGCCGGCGCTTCCGGGCATGCGCCGTAGACTGCGGCTCCCAGAAGCGAGGTATTTCCCACCGCCCGGACCTTTCCCGCAAGGTCCGGCGGAAAGAGACCGATACGGGCAGCGCTTTCCACATCCAGAAAGCGGCCGAAACCTCCGGCCAGATATACCGCCTCTACGTCCTCACAGGATACGTCCATCCTTTTCATCAGAAGCTCCACACCCGTGCGGACAGCGGCCTTGGCTGTCTGAAGCGCCCGGATGTCCTGCTGCGTCACGCGAAGCTCTCCCTCCTGCCAGCCCTGTTCAAACAGCTCTTCACACAGAAGCCCGGTACGGTCGATTTTTTCCTCCCGAAGGAGCCGCGCCAGGATTGCGATCATGTCCGTACCCGGCACGTTCGCGCTCGCTCCGCCCTCGAAGGCCGGTCCCGCCGCCGTCGCCGTACAGATCAGGCGCTTTCCGTTTCCAATCGCCATTTCCCCGTTGGTGCCCAGATCGATGAACAGACGGCACCGGGTATCTTCCGGTTCCCCGAAGCCGCAGGCCAGAAGCCCGGCCAGAATGTCCGCTCCCACAAAGGCGGAGATCCCCGGAAGCAGCTGTACCGTACAGGAACGGCTCTCAGTGGATGCAGCAGATCCTGATGCGGATTTGCCAGGAAGCGGAAGCTCAAACCGCTGCTCCTCCAGACTGACCGGCCGGAAGGGATAGCTTCCCAGCCCGCTCACATCCAGCCCCAGAAACAGATGTTCCATTACCGTGTTTCCCGCCAGACAGATCTTCTCCGGCATCCGGCCTGTCTTTTCCATGATTTCCAGAATCAGCAAAGCCGCTGCCTCTCTCACCGTATCACGCAGCGAGGCCGCCTCTCCCCGTCCGGCCGCCTGAATCCGGGAAATCACGTCGCTTCCCCATTCTCTCTGTGGATTCATCCGGCCTGCCTGTGCCAGAACGCGGATTTCCGCTCCCTCCCGGTTCTTTCCGGTTTCGGAAAAGCCTCTGCAGAAATTGCGGATGGAGGCGATGGAAACCAGATTTGCGGCTATGGTGGTGGTACCCAGATCCATAGCGAGCAGGCAGGGCTCCTGCCGCATGTCGTCCGACTTTCCTTCCCGGGATTTTTCCGTGCCCTTCTCCTGTTCTTTATCCGTCTGCTCCTCTTCAGGCAGCGCTCCGGTATATCCGGTCACTACCTCCACCTGCTTCGGATGAACAAATTCCACCCGGATGCGGCAGTCCCTTTTCACCCGGTGCACACAGGCCAGACGAACACCGCCGCGCAGCTCCTGAGCGGTGAGAACGTTCCGGTCCGCAGGCGCGGGAAGCGGAGCGTCTCCATCCGGAAAGCGGATCCTGCAGCGTCCGCAGCCGCCTTTTCCGCTGCAGCAGACAAGAGGATAGCCATTTCCTTTTAAAAGCTGAAGAAAGAGGGCTCCCGCAGGTGCGGAAAGCCTTTTTTCCTCTCCGTCCTCTGAAAAAACAGTAATCTTATGCTCAGACAAATCGGTTATTCTCCTCATCATAGGTATAGTTGATCTGCTTCATCTTTTCCAGAATATCCTCCCGGTTCAGATCCAGATCCTCACAGAGCGCATCCAGACTCCCGTAAAAATCCCTCAGCTTCAGATTCAGAAAGCTTAACAGCATGACCGGATCCTGTGGTATCATTGCCTTTCCTCCCTGTATACAAACACAGCACCCCGCTGTCCGCGGGGAGCCATCCGTCAAAATATGGTTCCGCCTTATTATAGAGGTTTTTACCCGCTCCTGCAAGGGGCCGGATTTTTCATTTTCCGGCCGGCTGATTTCTCACTTTCCGTTCATCCGGTTTCTCATTTTCCGGCCGGCAAAACAGGCGCTGTTTCCACCGTCCTTATGCCGCTTTGTTTGTGCTCAGAAAGCGTGAAAATACTTGACATTTCTTCCTCCCGGATGATATTCTGTTATCAGTTGAAAGGGAGTAGTATCATGTGCAATCAACATGCCCTGACCGGCTTACTGTGATTCATTCGGCAGCCTCATGGAGCCGGTCATGGTTGTACACTTTCCGGATGGAAGGAACGAGACTTTCGGCATCTGCCGAAGGTCCTTTTTTTGTTATGAGGGAAAGTTCGTCGTCAGACACACTTTGAAATCGGGCAGAGAAGTCCTTCTTATATCCGGGGGGAGATGTGTACGGTACAGATGTACGCCCGGACAAATTCTACACAGGAAAGGAAAAGAGAAGTATGGATTTCAGTTTTATCTACGAAGGATTACTATCCATTACCCCGCAGCAGGTCGTCATGTACCTGGTAGGCGCTCTGCTCATCTATCTCGCCATCAGGAAGGAATATGAGCCTTCTCTGCTTCTGCCGATGGGCTTCGGCGCCATTCTGGTCAATCTTCCCCTGTCGGGCGTGATCAACCAGACCATGACCGGTATCGGCGAAGTAAACGGCGTTATCGAATGGCTGTTCAACGTGGGAATCGAAGCCTCTGAGGCGATGCCGATCCTTCTGTTCATCGGTATCGGAGCCATGATTGACTTCGGCCCTCTGCTTTCCCAGCCGGTTATGTTCCTGTTCGGAGCCGCCGCTCAGTTCGGCATTTTCTTCGCGATCTGCGCCGCCGCTCTCCTGGGATTTGATCTGAAGGACGCTGCCTCCATCGGTATCATCGGCGCTGCTGACGGCCCTACCTCCATTCTGGTTTCCCAGGTGCTCGGCTCCAATTACGTGGGACCGATCGCGGTTGCCGCTTATTCCTACATGGCACTGGTGCCCATCGTACAGCCCTTCGCCATCAAGCTTGTTACCACGAAGAAGGAGCGCAGAATCCGCATGGCCGCGAAGCCCGCAAGGCCGGTTTCCAAGACCACAAGGATCCTGTTCCCCATCATCGTAACCTTTATCGTCGGACTGATCGCTCCCTCTTCCGTATCCCTGGTTGGTTTCCTGATGTTCGGTAATCTCCTCCGGGAATGCGGCGTTCTGGATAATCTTTCCGATACCGCTCAGACAAGCCTTGCGAACCTGATCACGCTGCTTCTGGGAATCACCATTTCCTTCAGCATGCGCGCAGATGCCTTCGTACGCCTTGACACCATCCTGATCATGGTGATCGGTCTGCTGGCTTTCGTATTCGATACCATCGGCGGCGTTCTGTTTGCCAAGATTGTAAACCTGGTCCTGAAGATCATGCACAAGCCTCAGCTTAATCCGATGATCGGCGCCTCCGGCATTTCCGCCTTCCCCATGTCAGCGCGCGTAGTTCAGAAGCTGGCCCTGAAGGAGGATCCCGGAAACATCCTGATCATGCAGGCGACGGGCGTCAACGTATCCGGTCAGATCGCTTCCGTTATTGCCGGCGGACTGGTAATCAGCCTGGTTACCTCTTATCTGTAAACCGCCGGAAATGCATTTGACCTGAAGAATCGCTCGCATTTGAAAGGAGAAAAGCTATGACAGTGACACCGAATATGGATGTTTTTATGATTGCGCTTTCCATCATGCTCCAGGGAATGGTCGGCATTTTTGTAGTGATTATTATCATCAGTCTGATCGTGGCTCTGATGGGATGGATCGGAGCGAATACCGGAAAAAAGGATGATGGGAAAACGGGTACGAAATAAACGCCGTTTTCACTGCAGCGGCATTCCGGCGCCTGCCGGAGCTGTTGTACAGTTCCATTTTTCAGAGTTTAAGCCTGTCCGCTGAAGGGCTGCCTTTGCGGACAGGAAAAATTAAAAACCAAAAATGAAAAAAGCCAGCGGAACGAATTTTTCTTCCGATGGCTTTTTGTTTTCTATTTTTTGTTTTTCATTCTTTTCTCCATGCCGGAGCTTCCTTTTATTCAGCCGGGGCTTCCCACTCATAGGCGATTCTTGGACTCCCGTCCGCCACATGGATGATGCCGCAGCGCACAAATCCATTCTTTTCGATAAGATGCCGCATGATCCGGTTGTCTTCATGTGTATCGATGCGGATATGGCCGATCCGGCTTCTGCACCAGGAAAGGCATTCCTCAAAGATTCCCTTCTCCGTCCTTTCTCCGGCCAGTCTGTGGATCGTTCCGTAGGAAGAATCCGAAAGCCAGCTTCCGCCTTCCACTCTCCGGTAAGCAGGGTCCTCTCCGATGGGAAAGGCGAATACGCCGCAGAGCCTTCCGTCTCTCTCACATATATACAGCTGCTGCTTCCGGATATCCTCCTCCAGCACGTTCTGCGCAGGGGAACTCTTTCCCCACTGGGTCGGGTTCCCCTGCTCCGCCATGAAGCTACGGGCTTCGGCATACAGCCTTAAAATCGCGGGCAGCTCCTGCGGCAGTGCTCTGCGGATCATGCCTGCTTTGCAGCGGTCAGACTGCCATTTTTCACATCGATCAGGATGGTATCGCCCTCGTCCACCGCATCCTGCAGGATCAGCTTCGCGGCAAGGGTCTCCACATTTTTCTGAATATACCGCTTCAGCGGCCTTGCACCGTATGCCGGATCATAGGCGTTATCCACCACAAACTGTCTGGCTTCCGGCGTAAGCTCCAGATGCAGATCTCTGTCGGCAAGACGCTTATTCAGGTCGTCCACAATGAGCTGAATGATGCCTCCGATATTGTCCTTCGTCAGCGGATGGAACATGATGATCTCATCCAGCCGGTTCAGGAATTCCGGACGGAACCGGCTTCTCAGCTCGGTCATTACCGCGTTTTCCGCCTCTTCCGTAATGGTACCGTCACTTCCGATGCCATCCAGCAGGTAGTTTGCGCCAATATTCGAGGTCATGATCAGGATCGTGTTCTTAAAGTCCACTGTCCTGCCCTGTGAATCGGTGATCCGCCCATCGTCCAGCACCTGAAGGAGCACATTGAACACATCAGGATGGGCTTTCTCAATCTCATCAAACAGCACCACGGAATAGGGCTTTCTTCTCACCGCTTCAGTGAGCTGTCCGCCTTCCTCATAGCCCACATATCCGGGCGGCGCTCCGATCAGCCGGGAAACGGAATACTTCTCCATGTACTCGCTCATATCGATACGGACCATGTTCTTCTCGTCGTCGAACAGTGCCTCCGCCAGCGCCTTTGCAAGCTCCGTTTTACCCACACCGGTGGGGCCAAGGAACATAAAGGAACCGATGGGTTTGGTGGGATCCTTGATACCGGCCTTTGACCGGATAATGGCCTCCGTCACTTTTTCCACGCCCTCGTCCTGTCCGATCACTCTCTTATGAAGCTCTTCGTCCAGATGCAGGGTCTTACTGCGTTCGCTTTCAGTCAGCTTGGCAACAGGGATTCCTGTCCAGCGGGAGATGATTCTTGCGATCTCATCCTCGGTCACGCTCTCATGCACCAGAGAAAGGTCTTCATTCTTCACCTTTTCCTCTTCCACTTCAAGCTGCTTCTTCAGACCGGGAAGCTGTCCATAACTCAGCTCTGCCGCCTTTTCCAGATCCCCTTCCCGCTGGGCGATTTCAATCTGGCTGTTCACCGCGTCGATCTGCTCCCTCAGTTTGGAAAGCTTATCCACGCTCGCCTTCTCATTATCCCACTGGGCCTTGCGGTTCTGGAACTTCTCCTTCAGCTCCGCCAGCTCCTTCTGCAGGTCGGCAAGCCTTTCCTGGCTCAGCCGGTCCTCTTCCTTCTTCAGCGCCGCTTCCTCGATTTCCAGCTGCATGATCTTTCTCTGCAGCTCATCCAGTTCCGTCGGCATGGAATCCATCTCGGTCTTGATCAGGGCACAGGCCTCATCCACCAGGTCGATGGCCTTGTCCGGCAGGAAACGGTCGGAAATATAACGGTTGGAAAGCACTGCTGCGCTCACCAGAGCATTATCCATGATCTTCACGCCATGATATACCTCATACCGCTCCTTCAGGCCGCGCAGGATGGAAATGGTATCTTCTACCGTGGGTTCATCCACCTGTACCGGCTGGAAACGTCTCTCAAGAGCCGCATCCTTCTCAATGTACTGCCGGTATTCATCCAGAGTGGTGGCGCCGATGCAGTGAAGCTCGCCTCTCGCCAGCATGGGCTTGAGCATGTTTCCGGCGTCCATGCTGCCCTCCGTCTTGCCTGCGCCGACAATAGTGTGCAGCTCATCGATGAACAGAATGATCTGCCCGTCGCTGTTCTTCACATCCTCCAGCACAGCCTTCAGACGTTCCTCAAACTCACCCCGGTACTTGGCACCCGCCACAAGCGCGCCCATATCCAGGGAGAAAATTTTCTTATCCTTAAGGCCCTGAGGCACATCGCCCCGCACAATCCTCTGTGCCAGGCCTTCCACCACGGCGGTTTTACCAACGCCGGGTTCACCGATCAGAACCGGGTTGTTCTTCGTCTTTCTGGACAGAATGCGGATCACGTTCCGGATCTCCGCGTCCCTGCCGATCACCGGATCCAGCTTCTGGTTTCTCGCCTTCTCCACCAGATCCTCGCCGTACTTCTCCAGCGTATCATAAGTAGCCTCCGGATTATCACTGGTCACCCGCTGGTTTCCCCGCACGGTGGAAAGCGCCTGCAGGAACCGTTCTCTGGTGATGCCGTATTCATTCCAGATGGCCTTGATCTCCTTATTGGGATGACGGATCATGGCAAGGAAGAGGTGCTCCACGGAAACGTATTCGTCCCCCATCTGCTTCGCCTCGTCCTCTGCCGAGGTCAGAACCATGTTCAGGTCCTTGCCCACATATACCTGGCCGCCCTGCACCTTCACGCGCTTTGCGACCGCTGCTTCCGCTCTGTTTAAAAAATGCTCCTTCTGAATTCCCATTTTCTCAATCAGCTTTAAAATCAGGCTGTCTTCTATGGTAAGGAGGCCGTAGAGCAGATGTTCTTCTTCAATCTCCTGGTTGCCGTATTCATATGCCAGCTTCTGGCACCGTTCCACGGCTTCCATGGATTTCTGTGTGAATTTGGAAATGTTCATACACAATCCCTCCTGAAAATTCTTTTTGCGGAACAGATCTTGTTTTATCTGTTCTATTAAGACTATAACAGAATGTGACCGGATTGTCAATACCTGTTTCCAACATTATTCCACTCTTTTGTATCTGGCTGTACAGGCGGAAGAAGGAACGAAAAGATCGAATAGAATGTAGTTCTTGCAAAATAATGAGGACAACTCGCTAATTGATTGTCCTCATTATAATTTCGAAAGATCAAAAACTGATTTCTTCCTGTTATTTGACTGTCCCGATTTTACCACCGAATCTCCGGTTTCTTCAGCAGTCCCTGCTCATACAGAACGTATTCTTCGCTCCAGTCGTTCCCTTCCGTCACAAAACTTCCCGGATGATAGGATTCTGCATATTTTGTTCTCTGATGAAGCGGCCCAAAAGTATTCCTGCGCGTCAGCACTACTTGAATCTCCCGCAGCCCCGAAACGCCTGCATGGTAAGGAGGGAATGCAAGGGTCTCTTCCTTTTTCCCGATCAGCTTTACCATCGCCCCTCCAAAATCCGGTATCGTCACATCCGACCAGCACTTTTCCAGTCCCTCTACCCGGTAAAATACGCTTCCGGAATAAAATGGAAGCCCCTGGTCCGTAATATCCCCTGCAGCAAGCTTTTCCGGAAGACGCGTAAGCACAGGAGCCTCCTTTCGTAATTCAACTCCGAAGTCTCCCAACAGATATACTGCCTCAATCCCTCCGATGGAATGATAATCCATCCTGATGCTGATCCGGTTCTCTCCCTTCACCCATACCTCCTCCGGGACAAAAAGTTCATCAAAACAGATATCCAGCCATTTTCCCATGCTCTTTAACGGGATTTCCCTGCCATTGATCTGGACACTTATGATATGCTCTATTTCTTCCAGCGCCAAGAATACCTTGCCCGGAAGGGTCTCCACACGGACATAATAATCCAGCGTCAGCCTCCCATATACCCTATTCTCCGCATCCTGATACTTCACCTGATACCAGGGCTGCAACATCTCGCCGCCCCGCCAGGGAAGTCCGAACACATCCCGCACTGCGCGGTCCGCCTTCAGCACCTCCCTCTCCGTCACCACTACATCCCGTTCTTCCAGCTTCACCTCCACCCGGTCCAGCACGCACACATTGCACTCAGAAAGACGGTAGGGAAACCGGTCCGGCAGTTCTTTTTTCCTCCTGCCTGTGTGCAGCTCCGCCTGTGGAAGCTTCCTGCCTCGCTTCGGAATCCTGTAGAGACGTTCTCCACCCGCTTCCAGATCGACCGTCAGACTGATCTTTCCATCTTCCATATGGAAGGCAGCATCTGTCACTTTCCCCGTTCTGGGGTCCCACTGCTCCAGATGCTTTCCGTATCCCAGCGTGACCTTCACGCCGGGAAATCCATTTTCCCGGTCCATGTTCAGGAGCATCACCATACGACTGTCCCCCATCTCAAAGGAACGAGCGTAAATCTGATCCTTTCCGGGAGAATCCACCCGGATCTCTCTCCCGCTTCTACACTGCCCTGACAGGCTTTCCTTCGTAAGCGGGATCCGCATGCAGGAGGCAGCAAGCGCTTCTGCCCGCCCGGAACGGGCCGCATCCACATATATCGGGGCCTCTCCTGCAAAGATTACTTCGCCTCCTGCCTGCGCAAACCCCTCAAGCAGCTTCAGTGTGCTGCTTCTTATCGTATCCAGTCCTGCCACAAGTACCTTCTCATAACCGCAGCTTCCCACCATCAGCCTTCCATTTTCTATCCGCCCATGCCGTGCCAGGATGTCCTCGTCCCCATAATCAAAGTCAATCCGGTTTTCTGTAAGCGTAGTAAATATCCATCGGTACTGCTCTTCCAGGTGTTTGATCTGCGGATCTACCGCTTCCAGCCCTTCAAACGCGCCGCTGTATGCGCGCGCCCACACACTTTCTACCGGATTGAGCACCAGAAGGCTGCAGTCCGCCTTTCCATCCGCCAGAGCAACGTTAATCCGGGAAAAATAATCCTCCACATAATAATATTCCGGATACCAGCCGGACTGATGCAGGATGCTCGCCGGATAATCCCTCTTTGCTTCTCCCCGCATGGTATACCACGACAGATGCGGACATCTCAGACTGATCCCAAACAGCGCCTGCCAGTCCCCGATGTTTTTATAGGATCTGAAATCCATCTGCCAGCCCGTACACCCATACAGCTCGGAAAGCACCCATTTTTTGTCCAGCTGTCTCGCCACGGAATCCACCTGCTTTGCATCCCAATATGACCGGTTTTCTTCCGTCAGAATGTCAATACCCGGATAATCCATGTATTCATAGAAACGCATCAGAGAACCCTGCATCAACGTTTGGCTGCTAAGGGAATCCTCCTGCAGGACGTGACCCGTAAAGATCATATGGTTTTTTTGGCACCAGTCCGCGATCGGCATGGCAAAACACTCCAGGAACAGCTCCTGGCACAGCTCGAAGTAGTCCCATTTTACTTTGGAAATATCCTCTTCCTTTCTGCGCAGGAAAAGCTCTGGAAGGTTTTCCTCCAACCGGTATCCGAACCTTTTTTCAAACTCATCAAACAGTCCCGGCGTATACGGCACTGCATTTTTTTCCCCTTCCGCAAAATTCGTAAAGGCACCGCCCCTATGCGGCTCATCTGTGAAAATTCCCAGGATCTCTTTTCCCAGCCGTTCTCCGCACTTTTCTCTATATTTTTCATGGGTCACTTCCAGGAATTTCCCAACCGCCTCCCGGCTCATGGTATTCAGATAACAGAACCCGTTGTAATTATCCGTACAGACAGAATATCTCGTTCGAAACAGGACTACCGTCTCCCCTTCCTGAGGATATTCCCCTTTGAGAAGCTTTCTCTTTTCCGAAAAGATGCCATTCTTCATGCGGAGCGCAAAAACAGCCGCAGTATGTTCAACCTCCTTCAGAGGATCCCATTCTTCCTTTTCATACAGGTTCATTTCCAGAAACATGGCACGGTAACGGGGATCCCTCGTCACAATCCCGCCCGCACTTCCGGACGGCCAGCGATCCTCGTCATACAGCCAGGACTCCATCCCCTTTTTCTTTCCATAGTCTGCGCAGGAATTTATCAGAGAGAACCACTCTTCTCCCAGATACTCTGTTTCCAGTCCGGCTCTGGAATGCATGAAGAATCCTCCGAAACCCATTTCATGCATTATGTCGATCTGTCTTGTCAGCTCTGTTTTGTCCAGCTTCCCGTTCCATGCCCAAAAGGGCTTTCCACGGAATTGTGCGGAAGGCTTTTCAAACAGTTTCTGTCTTTTAGTCAGCTTCACTTGCAATCCTCCTCCTGCATTTTCATCTGTCATTGAAAAACATTTGCTGCATATATCATTATGCGCAGGCTGTTTTTCTCCGGCAAGGAACAATTTTTCTACCGTCTGCGATTATTGTTCTTCCGGATCTTACCGCAGGTCATCCCCAACGAAAGGCATCGAAAGCAGGCAGAAAATCAGTCAGAATACTCATGTCTGTACCCCCCCCCCTGATTTTCGGAAATGGGAAGGTGTATCATCGGTTTCTTGTTTGAATTTTCTGCGGAAGCTGGATGGATTCAGATAACCGACCGCCATGCTGATCTGATCGATCGCCATATCAGTATGGAGAAGCAGATTCTTTGCCTTCTGAAATCGCATACTCCAAAGATAGTCTGAAAAATTTTCATCAAATTTTTTCTTGAACAGATAACTCATATACGCAATACTAACATGAAAATGATCCGCCAAGGCTGCTATGGAAAAATCCGGGGAACAGTAGTTTTCATCCAGAATCTTTTCGATCTGTATTTTATGAATAGCTGTATTTTCCATCTGAGCCTGATAGAGATCAGTCAATTCCAGCATTTTTCTGCGAATTTCCTGCCTCTTTTCCTGATAAGAGCAGCTTCTACAGTAAAAGAGGGTCTCCAGATAAAGCTCACTGTAGGCCTCAAAAGGGATATTCATCCGGTTCATCGCATTGACTATTGTGGTCAGAATATCAATCAGCACGCATCTGATAAAAAATTCCGGGAATACAGAGGCTTCTCCCGCCAGGCCGTTGATCCTGTCCAGGGTCAGAAGGATCTGCTCCTTCGCTTCCGGGAAATTCAGATTTCTCAGACTCTTTCCAAGCTCGTTTAACTGGGAATAGGGATATTGAAATCCATTCCCTCCCGTTTTCTTTTCTTCTATCTGCTTCTTTACTTTATTATAGGAAACAACCGGACAGCTTTCCCAGAATTCTGCCGCTGCGCATGCATTCTCATAAAGAGAGGGAATTTCCATTGGAGAAGCACCACTTACGCTCGCAGCTCCGCAGATCCCATACTCCTTATGAATATCCTCCATCATCTGTTCTATAATACCTTCCTTATCCGTTTCCATCCCCACATACCGTATCAGATATACCGCATATCCTTCTCCTTTTTCCATGGTCACACAGATATCCTTCCCGGGAAGCGCCTCTTCCAGATAATCCGCGATCTTTTTGACCGGAAAAAGCTGTTTTTCTGAATGGAACTTCAGCACAAAAATACTGTCATCCTGCTCCATTTCAAAAAATGGATCGATATTAACTGCCTTTCCATCCGTCTGTTCTCCCTCGATCACGGAATCCAGCAGGGACTTTTGCATGACCAGACGATACTTTTCGATCCGTTCCTGCAGCTTCTCTTTCTCTGACAGTGCGGAGGTCAATGCATGATCCAGCAGCTCGATATAGCTTCCACCAGGAGCCGCAGTATCCACGAATTTACCGGCCAGCTTTCTGAGCGGCACATAGGTTAGTTGCATGCTGCCTCCAATGATCAGAATACCAACTGTTCCCAGTAGGAGAAGCAACAGAAAAGAACGGAGCACCGCTTCGCTGATCTGTCTAAGGGCAGAATCACTGGTATAAACAGCTACGAGGGAATACTCCCCATACATATCCGTATTCACACACAGAAAGGTACCCCGTCCAACGGAATACACGGTATTTTCCTTTGGGATATCTTCAAGAAAAGGCTCCATCTCTTCCGTATTCACGCCATATACCAGACGATTATCCGCGTCCAGGAGAGCAACACTGAGCATGCCGTCCACCATACTGTTTTTCATAGTATTTTCCAGTTCCAGTTCGTCCAGGATATAAAATATACAAATATCATCTTTTGCGGAATCCTCCGGGAAAAAGAGCAGATATTCCATCTCCCCGTCCTGATAAAAGGACAACTGAGCCTTTCCCGTCTTTTCATGTTCTCCGGGCGTAAAGCTGACGTACCCTGATTGATTCATTACAATTGGATTGGTATAATAAATTTTTCCCTGCCCATCTTCATATTCCACATATCTGTAAGATGATAACACGGCGTCATTTTTCCGATCCAGGATCACAACGGAATCAATGTAGTCATTGCTTTTTCCAAACTGAGCGATCTGCTGTCCGGTCTCATACAGATACCATGCGGAATCCGTATTCTTCCATAAAATCAGGGAAATATTTTTCTTCAGAAGCGAATGGAGCCTGGCAATGGAAGCGATCCCATCCTCCAGGCTTTCTTGAACGACGTCCAGCCTTTTTGCCACCTGATCCGCCTGATTGTTCAGATAGATGTTTTTCAGCTGGATCCTCATGGAGAAAAATGAACCCGCGCACAAAAAAATAAGAACAATCATGTAGGATACAAAATAGCGGACCAGTGTAGCATTTTTCTTTCTGTTCATAAGCTTCTCCCTGTCATACCGTACAAATTTCTTCTCTTTTTCTTTTATCTTCCTATGCTATTTTAATAAAAAATCTGTTTTTTCTCAACCCTGTCTTAAAGAACATTTTTTCTTTCCTTTTTGAAAAATGTATGCTTTCTTTCCGAAAATCCTTTGTTTATCGGCCTTCCATCCCCTTTCATTCTATCCTCCGCCGCTTAAAAATATTGTATCTTGTAATGTGCTTCCGGCTGTCTGTATCATAAAATCAAACTTCACGGGGGCCCCACATTGAATGTGAAACGTTTATTCAAATTTGTTCAAAAAAGAAGGAGGTTTTTATGATCAAGAAAAAACTGACAGCAGTCCTGCTTACCACAGCTCTTGCCATATCCGCCCTTGCCGGATGCGGCAGCGCTTCAGGAAGCAGCGCCACGGCCGAGAACACCTCTTCCTCTTCCGGATCAGGAAGTACGGAAGCTGGCGCCGCCAGCGAAACCGCAGCAGAAACGACGTCTACGGAAGGAATCACCTTTCCTTTAAGCGAAACGAAGACTTATTCCATGTTTGCCCTGATCCCCAGTGCAGAATATCCGCTGGAGGATAATATTTCCTTCCAGAAGCTCTGCGAAGATACTAATATCCAGTTCGAAATCCAGTCCGTTCTGGGTGCGGATCTGATTGAAAAGAAAGGGCTTGTACTGGCATCGGGCGACTATCCTGACGTATTCTTTAAAGCCGGATTATCCACGGAAGAGATTTCCAAATATTCTTCTCAGGGAGTCCTGATCCCGCTGCAGGATCTCATCCGCCAATATGCACCGAACCTGACACAGCTTCTGGATGAGAGAAATGCCTGGCAGTACATTGAAGATGCAGATGGGAATGTGTATTCCCTTCCTGAGATCGACAAACAGGCACCCAGCCTGAACGTTTACTGGATCAATCAAAAATGGCTGAATAATCTGGGGCTGGAAGAGCCCAAAAATCTGGATGAATTATACAATGTTCTGAAAGCCTTTAAAGATGAGGATGCCAACGGAAACGGAGATCCGGATGATGAGATCCCGATGACTGTCTGCGATAAGAACTACTATCAGTTTTTGCCCTATTTTGGGGTGGATTTCGATAACAATACCAAAACCGGTATTCAGGATGGGAACATGTTCTACATTCCCACTTCCGATCTCTTCAAGGAATTTCTGGCGTATATGACCCGTCTGTATTCCGAAGGTCTTCTGGATGCGGGCTCATTTACGAATACATATGAGCAACAGTGTGCAAGCGGACAGACAGCCGATATTTACGGCTCCTTCTTTGACGCCGGAGCATTCCTGACGGTAGGCCGGGACAATGATGACGATTATATCGCCCTTACTCCCTTTACCGAGGGGACCTATCCCATGAACGCAGGCGTGTTCAACGGCACGCTGGCCATCACGGATTCCTGTGAGGAGCCGGAAAACATCATCGCCTGGGCGGATCAGCTTTATTCCCAGGAGGGAGGCGCTCTGGCCTGGCTCGGTATAGAGGGTGAAACTTATGCTTTGAATGATGATGGAACCTGGTCCTGGCTCACGGATAAAGGACACGGTGACAATGTTTCCGCAGTACGCGCTTCCAGCACCATCCAGGGTTCTGCAAACCATCCTTCCGTACAGCCTGATCTGTGGTTCACCGGAATGACGGATGAGACCGATCCTGATGAAGTCTATCTGAATGAGCAGAGAGACAAACTTGCCTCTTACGGTGCGGAGCCCCGCCCGGCTATGTTCTATTCGGAAGAGGATTCCCAGACGATCTCCACGCTTAAGACGGATCTGGACAGCTATGTGGATCAATATTCTGCACAGGTGATAACCGGCGAACAGGATCTGGAAAGCACCTGGGACAGCTATGTATCCACTATGGAACAGATGGGTGCATCCAAACTGGAAAGCCTGTATGTGAACGCTTATAACGCAACCAAACAGTAAGCTGTTTTTCCTGAAACATGTAATTTTATAAAAGCCGTGGAGCCGGTCCATGCTGTGGCTTCACGGCTTTTTACGGATATCGGACTGTCTCATGCTGTGCAGCATCCATCCACACATCAAAGGAAGAGGAGGTCCTTCACTTATGAAACACGAAATCAAGGATACTTTAATCTCTGCAAAGGATTACCGGATCCCGCTCATAAAAAGACTCTGGAAAGATGCCCATAAAAACTGGATTCTTTATGTCATGATCCTTCTGCCGGCCATTTATTATCTGATCTTCAGCTATATCCCCATGTATGGCGTTCTGCTCGCTTTTAAAAACTATCGGATAAAGGAAGGGATCTGGGGAAGTCCCTGGGTCGGGCTGGAACATTTTGAGCGTTTTTTCAGCGCCTATAATTTCGGAACACTGCTGTGGAATACGCTCTCCATCAGCATATACAGCCTGATCGTGGGTTTTCCCATCCCCATCATTTTCGCGCTGATGCTGAATTATCTGAAAAACAAATACCTGAAAAAAACCGTCCAGATGGTGTCCTATGCTCCCTACTTCATTTCCACTGTTGTCATCTGCGGCATGCTCACCATTTTTCTGGATCCGGATACCGGGATCTTCAACACGCTCCGCAATCTATTTGGATTGGAATCTGTAAATTTCCTTGCAAAGGCGGAATGGTTCAAATCTATCTATGTCTGGAGCGGCGTCTGGCAGTCCATGGGATGGAGCTCTATCATTTATATATCCGCGCTGTCCGGCGTCGATTATCAGCTCCACGAAGCTGCCATCGTGGACGGAGCGAGCAAGATCCAGCGAATGATCCACGTGGATCTTCCTTCCATCAAACCAACTATCATTATGCTTCTCATCCTGCAGCTCGGCTCCATGATGAACGTGGCCTTTGAAAAGGTCTATCTGCTACAGAACCCCCTAAATCAGTCGGCCTCTTCCGTCATCTCGACCTATGTTTATCAGGTCGGCCTCATCAATCAAGACTACGGATACTCAACGGCTGTCGGCCTTTTTAATTCTGTCATTAATCTGATCCTGCTGGTAGCGGCCAATCAAATCGCCAAAATGGCCACACAGGAAAGCCTGTTTTAAGGAGGGAAAATCATGTCAGTCATCCATAGAACCAATTCGCAGAATACCATAAAAAAGTCTTATGGCGACCGGATTTTTGATATCGTAAACATCCTTGTCATGATCGTGCTTCTGATCATCTTTGTGTGGCCCCTCTGGTTTGTCCTGATCGCTTCCATCAGTGATCCGAACGAGGTATGGAACGGCAATATCTTACTCATCCCGAAGGGCCTGACGCTGGCTGCGTATAAGGCTGTCGTAGAATACAAAAGCATCTGGATCGGCTATAGGAATACTATCTTTTATACCGTTGTGGGAACCCTGATCAACCTTCTGATCTCCATCTGTGCTGCTTATCCGCTGTCGCGCAGGGATTTCGTCCCCAGAAATTTCTTCATGTTCGCATTCATGTTGACCATGTATTTCAGTGGAGGCATGATTCCCACCTATCTGGTCGTCAGCCGGCTCAACCTGGTCAATACTCCATGGGCCATGATCATACCGGGGGCATGCTCCATTTATAACGTGATCGTCATGCGCACCTATTTCATCAACAGCATACCCCCCAGCCTGAAGGACGCGGCTGATCTGGATGGAGCCAACACATTCCAGTATCTGGTCAGAATCGTCCTTCCCCTGTCCAAACCGATCCTAGCCGTCATCGGCCTGTATTACGCAGTAGGGCACTGGAACGATTATTATTCAGCTCTGCTCTATATCAATGATACGGATCTGATGCCCCTTCAGTCCTTCCTCCGGGATCTGCTGATGTCCAATAAGCTGACAATGAACAATACCTCCGGGCTGGACGCAGCCTCTGCCGAAGCTAAGATGCAGCTTTCCCAGACCTTAAAATACAGCTCCATCATCGTTTCAACTGTTCCGGTCCTGTGCATTTATCCGTTTATCCAGAAATACTTTGTCAAGGGAGTGATGATCGGATCAGTCAAAGGATAACATCTGCTATCCGTGGACACTTCCAAAAAAAGAGAACTGTATATTCAATTCTTTTCGAAAAAAGCCTTCAAAAAAGAATCCTTTCTATTGTACTACTTCCTGATACGTTGTAAAATTAATGTAAAATCTTTGCCCGGACACTGGTTCCAGTTGCCGGGCAGATATTTGAAATCTTACAGAAAACGTTTCCTGCAAAGCAGGTCAGGGAGGAAAACTTTATTATGAAAGCAAAGTCCTACGAGATCGACATGTGCAACGGACGTTTGACCGGAAAGCTGCTCCGGTTTGCCATCCCGCTCATGTTCTCCGGCATCCTGCAGCTTCTGTTCAACGCTGCTGACATCATCGTAGCCGGCCGTTTTGCCGGCCACCAGGCCCTGGCGGCGGTGGGAAGCACCAGCTCTCTCATCAATCTTCTGGTGAACGTTTTCATCGGCCTTTCCGTCGGCGCCAATGTGCTCGTCGCCAATTACATAGGCGCGAAGCAGGAAAAGGCCGTAAGCGAAACGGTACATACCGCTATCCTGCTCAGTCTGCTGTGCGGGATTGTCCTTATTTTTATCGGCGTCCTTCTGGCGAAACCGCTTCTGACCCTCATGGGAACACCGGACGATGTGCTGGATCAGGCGGCCGTTTACATGCGCATCTATTTCATCGGTATGCCCGCCACCATGCTCTATAACTTCGGTGCGGCCATCCTGCGGGCGGTTGGCGACACGAAACGGCCCCTTTATTTCCTGTTTGCATCCGGCGTGGTCAACGTGATCCTCAACCTGATTTTCGTCATCGTTTTCCATCTGGGCGTGGCAGGCGTCGCCATCGCCACCGTGATCTCCCAGTGCATTTCCGCCCTTCTGGTCCTGCGCTGCCTGATTCATGAGGAAGGCATGTACCGCCTGCACCTGAACAAACTGAAAATCCATAAAAGCCGCCTGATCCTGATGATCCGGATCGGCCTTCCCGCCGGTATGCAGGGCGCGATTTTTTCCATCTCAAACGTGCTGATCCAGTCCTCGGTCAACTCCTTCGGGTCTGTGGCCATGGCGGGAAATACCGCAGCGAGCAATATTGAGGGCTTCATCTACACCTCCATGAACGCCTTCCATCAGACCTCCATCAGCTTCACCAGCCAGAATTACGGCGCCGGGAAGAAAAAGCGGATCACCCGCATTCTGATCCAGTGTGAAATTCTTGTTTTTATCGTGGGCTTCACACTCGGAAATCTCGCCTACCTGTTCGGCGATAAGCTGCTTTTAATCTATTCCACCGACGCGGACGTAATCCAGTATGGTCTGATCCGGATGGGCGTCATCTGTACCACCTACTTCCTCTGCGGCATGATGGATGTTCTGGTGGGAAGCCTCCGGGGTTTAAACTACGCTGTCCTTCCCATGCTGGTTTCCATCGCCGGGGCCTGCGGTCTGAGGATTCTGTGGATTTTCACCGTATTCCAGTGGGATCGGACTCTGTTTGTCCTCTATCTGTCCTACCCGGTATCCTGGATCATCACGGCCTGCTGCCACCTGATCTGTTACATCGTCGTCAAACGCCATCTGGACAAAAAGGAGAACTATGGCCTGGGAATTTAATCTTCTGGATCAGATCCAGCAGCATCTTGCAAACGATTTTTTTGACATCCTGATTCCCCGCATCTCCTCTCTCGGAGACGCGGGGCTGATCTGGATCGCGCTGTCCGTTCTGCTTCTGCTTTTTCCGAAAACGCGGAAGGCAGGGCTGGCTTCCGGTATCGCCCTGATTTTCATGCTGATCACCGGCAACCTGATTTTAAAACCTCTGGTAGCCAGGCTGCGCCCCTTTACCGTCAACACGGCAGTAGAGCTTCTCATCCCTCCGCCAACGGATTTTTCCTTTCCGTCTGGCCATACCTACGCTTCCTTTGCTTCTTCCACGGCAATCTACAGAAACAACCGGAAAATCGGCATTCCCGCCCTGGTCCTGGCTTCTCTGATCGCTTTTTCCCGGCTGTATCTGTACGTCCATTATCCCACGGACGTTCTCTTCGGCATCCTTCTCGGCATTCTTGCGGGGTGGATCGGAAACATCCTTTCGGACCGGGTATTCCGATCCTCCCGTTCCTGAATCATCCGAGCTTATACACGCTCATTCCCACATCACTGTACAGAAAACTTCCGCCCTGTCCGGTCACCGTCAGGGTGGAAGGAGCGTCCGTCACCTCCACGATGGTGCCAAACGCAATATTCGCGTTTTCCGCGGATGTATGGAAGGTATGCTGCGTCGCTGCCCCGGAGACCGGCGTGCCATCCTGTTCCAGCGTAAACAAAATGTTCAGCGGAAAGGTCACACCGGATGCCGGAGCCACGGTGCCGTGAAATGCCGCCGTATAAAAGCCCGGCTCATTCAGGACAAAGTCCGCGCTTCTCTCCGCATGGGTAATTGCCGTTCCCTGCGTCTGACCATTCAGGTCAAAAACCAGCGCTGTCCCGGACGTTCCCGGAGCTGCCGGCACTGAAAACGCGGTAAGAAATTCCGCAGCCGGAGCCGATCCGGCCGGGCCTGTTGCGCCGGTGGGACCCGTAGAGCCAGTTGCTCCCGTGCTTCCCGTCGCTCCCGCAGGACCGGTAACCCCGGCGGGGCCTGTCGCTCCCGTGCTTCCCGTCGCTCCCGTGGGCCCCGTAACCCCGGCGGGACCTGTCGCTCCCGTGCTTCCCGTCGCTCCCGTGGGACCGGTAACTCCAGCGGGGCCTGTGGGCCCTGTCGGGCCCGTACAGCAGCAGGGCGGAACAGGCTTCGGTCTCTTCCGGCAATGTCTCGCAGGTATACAGCCGCAGCGCTGTCTTCTATCCGATTCTGTCTGTCTTTCTGATTCTGTCTGTCTTTCTGACTCCGTCTGTCTTTCCGGCCATTCCTGGCTTTCCATCCGATCCGGATTCCGTTTTTCTTCCATCTGATCCATTCCAGTTCCTTTCTCATTCCTCATGTCCGAAATAACGTTGGTTCTGCAGATAATATGGAGACTGCGGACGGTATCTGCCGGCCCGTTCGTTATATTCCTCCGCCCGCCTGCGGTCCCCGAGCCTGTCAAAACAGACGCAGAGCTGAATGCAGGGCAGGAAACCGCAGCAGTCCTTCTCCACAAAGCCGCCCTCCTCCATCCGTGCGGGCAGAGACAGGGCGGCCTGATACCAGAAAACGGCCGTTTCATATTTTCCCCTGTCCAGAAAATGCCTGCCCAGATCACAGCAGATTTCGGCACGCGGCGTATCCAGTGTCAGCGCGCGCAGCAGAGCTTCCAGCGCCTCTTCCTCCCGGTCCTGCCGATAGCGGCAGTAAGCGATCAGCCTTAACGCCTCAACCCGGTTTATGATCCATGCGTCCGGATTTTTCAGGAAACGGGAAAGAACCTCCTCTGCCTCTTTGTACCTCCCGTGATAGTACAGCTCTCTTCCATAATAATATTGCTGCCTGGCATCCGGCTTCCAGCCATTTGCAAGCTGCCTTTCATAGATCCGGAGATTTCTGCCGCTATCCCCCGGCCTCTTCTTTTCATGCCGCACGGGCGCTTCCAGCCTGAGAATATTCCCAAAGGGCACGATCACCTCATGCACGGGGCCGATCCAGACGCTTCGGGAACAGTTTCTGACGATCCGTTCCCGTTCATATGTAAAAACGGGATTTCCCGTTTCATCGAAGGCCGTCTGATAGGGAAGCATGATCACATCGGTTTTGGGATCCAGACGCTCTTTTTCCTCCGCAAGAAGGCACAGGGATCTTTCCGGCAGGATGTCATCCGCATCCAGCCACATCAGATAGTCTCCCGATGCCCGGGAAAAGGAAAAATTCCTTGCGGCCGCAAAGTCGTCCTTCCAGGAGAAATCATAGATCTGATCCGTAAAGCGTTCCGCGATTTTTTTCGTTCCGTCCTCTGATCCCGTATCCACAATGATGATTTCATCCATCAGCTCCCTTATGCTGCTCAGACAACGTTCCAGCACGTCTTCTTCATTTTTTACGATCATGCACAGGCTCCAGGACGACATCTTTGCCTCCGTTATTTCAAAATCCATGAGGATCTGACATTCTTCTCTGTATTCTATGCATTTTCGTCAGGAAGGTTCTGCTTTTTCTGCGTTTTTTCTCTGTTCGGAATCCTGTTTTTTTATCCATGCAAAAGGGATTTTACCTTTTCGTTACAAATGCTTTACCAGAATATGCTTTTTTAGAGCATGGTTCAATGATAAAAAAATAAAGACACTTAAGAAGAAACAAACTGGAGGTTAAGCATGATGAAAAAGTTTTTTGCAATGGGACTTTCCCTCTGCATGGCGGCGTCCCTGATGGCCTGCTCTGGAAGCAGCGCTTCCACGGAAAGTGCTTCCGAAGCATCTTCCACGGCGGCACAGGAAAGTACGGCTGCTTCCACCGCTGCTGATACAGAGAGCGAGGCCGCTATAGATGAGACGGGAAGCAGCGAAGCTGCTGCAGAAAGCACGGATGCGGCAGGACAGCCGGAGCAGACGGAGCCCCTTCTTGTATATCTGAACGATTTTGACGCGGTGATCGGCGATCTGTTCAAGGAAGCGACCGGATATGATGTAGAAGTTGTTGTCGGAAACGGAGCCGAGACCATGTCAAGGATCGAAGCTGAAAAGAGCAATCCTCAGTGGGATGTGGTATGGATCGATTCCATGTATGATGTGTATAATCTGTCTCAGGACGGTTCTCTTCTCACCGACTGGGAGCCGGAAAACGCGGCCAACCTGACAGATTTTGCCAAAAGCCTTGTTCCGGAAAACAAGTGCTTCTATCCCACCGGCGCTCATGCTGCAGGCGTTCTGGTATACCGGACGGATGTATACGATGAAACCACAGCTCCCAAAACCATCGACGACCTGACGGATCCCAGGTTTGAAGGCCAGGTCGGCATGGCGGATCCCGGCGTTGCCGCTCCCGCTTATCCTCTGGCTGCGGAAATCATGTATTCCAAGGGACTGGAAGACGGAGAGGCCTATTTCAGCACGCTTTTTGACCTGGGCTTAAAGGTATATCCCAAGAACCCTCAGGTGGTACAGGCCCTTGCAAGCGGTGAAATCTCCGTAGCCCTGCTTCAGGAAAGCAACGCCTATGAAATGGTGGAAAGCGGAGAGCCAATCGCCATCGTATGGCCGGAAGACGGCGCTCCCGCGTCCCCGCGTGTAGCAGCCATCAGCGCTTCCACCGATCAGGAAGAGATTGCAAAGATGTTTGTGAATTTCCTGCTTGATCCCGACACCCAGCAGGCGCTGGTAAATACCGGTGACGAAGGCTTCTTCGAGCCCTCCGTAAATGGCGTGGAACCCAAGGCGGACCGGGATTCCAATGCGAAGCTGGCCGTTGCAGACACCGCATGGGGTGCCGAAAATGAGGCTGACATCAAGGCATGGTTTGCTGATATGTCCGCTCAATAAGGGAGTTCATCTGTATGAAATGGAAAGAAAATGTGGCAGGATCGCTGATTTTGGCGATCCTGATCCTTTTAGTGCTTCTGCCTCTGATCACCGTGCTTCTTCAGGTGGTGTGTCCGGGGCTGACTTTATCTGAATTTGATCCGGGAAATTTGAGCCTCATTCTGGACGTCTTTACCCGGCCCCTCTGGAAAAAGGCCTTCCTGAACTCGGCTTCCCTGAGCCTGTGTACTACAGCGGCAGGACTTCTTCTTGCGGGTGTGCTGGCACACATCCGGGTGAAGTACCGTTTTCCCCTGGCAGGGCTTCTGGATCTTGTGAGCTGGATTCTGATGATCATGCCCTCCTTTATCCTGGCACAGGGCTGGGTGTTCTTCGCCTCCGGAAACGGCATCGCCCGCTCCTGGCTGCATATCCAGGGAATGAATGATTTCCTGTTCAGCTTTCCCGGCCTGGTGACGGTCATGGTGCTCTGTAAATATCCCATGGCCTACGTAGCGATCAAAGCCTCCCTGGAATGGTATCCTGCACGCCTTGTCCACGTGGCAAGACTCAGCGGCGCTTCTCCGCTCAGGGCCTGGATCAGCATCCAGCTGCCGCTCGGTATGCCCACCTATTTTTCTGCGGCCATGCTGATCTTCATGGACACGGTCGGGGATTACGGAATGTCCTCCACCATTACGGCGGTTTACTCCTTCCCCACCCTCCCCTATACGATCTACAGCGCCATCTGCTCCTCCCCGGTACGCTTTGACATGGCGGGAGTATTGTCTCTGTATCTGGTGGTCATGATCGTCATCGCCATGACGCTTCAGTTTTATGTGATGGGAAAGAAAAGGTTTGATTTCCTGGATACCGGAACGGAACAGGTCAGCCCGCAGAAAACAGGTCCGGCAGCCACCGTGCTTCTGACGGTCGCAGCCGCGCTCTTCTGCCTTGTTGCCCTGGGCATTCCGGTGGGTTCCAACTTCATCATGTCCTTTTCTGACTCGTTCAGCATTGAAAAGTTCCAGTTCACGCTGGCCAACTACCAGAACGTACTGCAGCCGGACGGCGCACTTCTGGAAGGGGTAAAGCATTCCCTTGGCCTGGCATCCGCAGCGGCAGTCATCGGCCTGCTGATCGGTTTTTCTGTGGCCTATATCCTGACCTATTCCCAGTTTAAGCTGAAGCGGCTGATCGATATGCTGACGCTGGTCGCCATGGCCGTGCCCGGCGTGGTCCTGGGCATCGGATATATTTTCGTCTGGAACCAGAAATGGCTGCAGCCGCTGGGCCTCAACCTGTACGGCAAGCCGGAAATCCTGATCCTGGCGAGCGTTGCTTCGGCCGTTCCCCTGATCAACCGGGTGCTGGTGGGCGGGATGTCCAAGGTGCCGCAGGAGCTTCTGACCGCCTCCCAGGTGGAAGGAGCCCGTCTGGGACGGAGGCTCAGGACGATTCTTCTGCCTCTGCTTCATTCCAGCATGGTTTCCGCCGTTCTGTCCGCTTTTGGCGGAAGTGTATTCAACCTTGCGATCACCACGATCCTGTATCCGCCCAATTACAGCACCCTGCCGGTATACATCAGCGATTCCTACAACGATCTGAATTTCGGCTATGCCGCAGCGGCTACCATTGTAGGCGGAGCCTTTATCATCGCGATCATGCTGCTTCTGCAGCTCATTCTGAATTTGGGAAAGAGGAAAAGGTATGCAGACCATACTTGAAATCGATAACGTAAAAAAGAAATACGGAAAAACCCAGGTGCTTAACGGCATCAGCCTGAAGGTTGAAGAAGGCGAAATTATCAGCGTGCTCGGTCCGTCCGGCTGCGGGAAATCCACTTTACTTCGCATCATCGCGGGCATTCTGCCTCTGGACGGCGGATCCGTGCGCATCCGCGGCCGGGAGGTATCCGGCCCCCACCATAATCTGCCCGCTGAAAAACGCGGCATCAATATGGTATTCCAGGATTTTGCCCTCTGGCCCCACATGAAGGTGGAGGACAACATCACCTACGGGCTGAAGATCCAGAAGGTGGATCGGGAAGAAAGCCGCCGCCGGGTGGATGAGATCGCAAACCTTCTTCATCTGGACGGCCTGCTGGGCCGCTACCCTGCGGAGCTGTCCGGCGGCCAGCAGCAGAGGGTTGCCATTGCCAGGGCGCTGGTGACCAAGCCCTCCATCGTACTTCTGGACGAGCCGCTGTGCAATCTGGACGTCCAGCTGAGAATTGAAATGCGCACGGAAATGTCCTATCTCTTCCATAAGCTGAAAACAACCGTTTTCCACGTGACCCATGACCCTTCTGAAGCCTTTGCCATGGCGGACCGGATCATCATCATGGACGGCGGAAGGATCGATCAGGCCTCTGATCCCAGAACCTGCTATGAACGGCCCGGCACCGCCCTTGTTGCCGGACTTCTTGGGGCAGGCAATGATCTGAAGCAGACTATTCTTCTGGAACAAAAGGAGCAGGACGGCTGCCTCATTCAGCTGGGGGAGCAGAGGCTGGAAGGCCTGTTCTTCCCTTCCGCCGGTCATCCGGAAGCGCAGTCTGTCACTGCCGGCTCCCGTGCGGTGGAGGTCCGCTTCCGCCCGGAGGACGGGCACTGGAGAAGCGAAAAGGGACAGGGAAACTGCTTCCCCGCCCAGACCATCCTCTCCACCTTTGAAGGCAGCTGCTACCGGGTGAAAATGCGTACTGAAAGCGGCGAGGAATTCTGCATCCTACATCCGGATCCAATTCCGGAACAGACCCGCGGCTATGTACATGTGGAAAAGGAGAAGCTGTATGTCTATGAATCAGCTTGAGATCAGAGGCGGATATGGGGAGCACGGCAGAAGCTGCTTTCTTCTCCCGCTTGAGGGAGAGCGGTTCTGCATGCTGGACTGCGGCATCATGGATACGGATCCGAACCCCTTTCCTCAGGTGGATCCGGAGATCCTGAAAAAAACGGAATACCTGTTTTTAAGCCACTGCCATAAGGATCACAGCGGCGCTTTTTCCCATTTCCGCAGTCTGGGCTTTCACGGCAGGCTGATCACCACGGAACCTACGCTGCGCTTTTCCGGAATAGACTGGGAGGACACTCTCCTTCTGGACTGTCCGTCCGAAGCGCCGGCGCAGCCCGTTTTTCTGGAGGACGGACTGTCTTTTTCCTATGGAAAAACAGGCCACTGCGCGGGCAGCGTCTGGTTTCATCTCTTCCGCCCGTCCGGAAGCCTGATTTATTCCGGGGATTATCAGAAAAGGACTCTCACCTATGCGGTTGATCCGATCGAAGGGCGGAAGGCGGATCTTGCCATCCTGGACTGCGCCCATGACGGTGAACAGGGCAATGCGGATGAGCTGCGCAGACGGATGACTGACCGCATCCGGGAAACGGTCCGGGAAGGCCGCCGGGTTATCCTGCCGCTCCCCAAATATGGGCGGGGTATGGAAATGATCTGTATGCTTCCGGACAGCCTTCCGGATGCACGGATCGCCCTCTCCGCCGGCATGCGCCGTTCCACAGAAGATAATCTGGTCTGGGAGTCCTGGCTGAAGCCGGAAGCCGCAAAGAAAATCCGCCGTTTTCTGGATACAGAGCCGGAAAAAGCTTTTGAGCAGGACACCTGGGACATCCTGCTTCTGGCGGATACCCATCTGGAACAGCCGGAAAACATCCGGACCGTCCGCCGGGAAGCGGACCGCGGCGCGCTCGTCCTGCTCACCGGACGGCTCAAAAAAGGCTGCCTTACGGAACAGCTGTACCGGGAAGGGAAAGCCTGTATCATGGCCTATCCTCATCATCAGAGCAGAACGGATCTGGAGGAAATGATACGTCAGAATGGATTTTCCGTTGTTCTTCCCTTTCATAACAACCGGAAGGAAGTGTTCTGGGGCTGATCACATGATTTTTCATATAAAAAAAGTGCCGCCGGGGAATATCCCCGTGCGGCACTTTCCTTATATTCGTATTCGTCTGCTTTGTCTTATTCAGCAGTGGTCTCCGTAACGGTCTCAGTAGCTGCCTCAGTGGTAGCTGCTTCGGTAGTAGCTTCCTCGGTAGAAGCCTCGGTCGTGGTCTCCTCGGTAGCTGCCTCAGTGGTAGCTTCCTCAGTAGAAGCCTCAGTCGTGGTCTCCTCGGTAGCTGCTTCGGTGGTAGCCTCAACGGTGCTCTCCTCAACAGTGGACTCAACCTCGCTGCTCTCTACAGCTTCGCTGGACTCAACGGTAGCTGCTACGGTGGACTCCTCGGTAGTGGTGGTCTCGGTGGATCCGCATGCAACCATCATTGCGGACGTAAGAACTGCTGCTGTTAAAACTGCTACAATTTTTTTCTTCATAATAATTATCCTCCTTAATACAGCGTCCGGTCTGAATCGCCCGGAGCTTTATTACGAGAATGAGAATAGCACGTTCCCCTCTGAATGTAAATACTTTTTATAAAAAATTTTAACAAATTATGAATTTCATAAGAAAGTGTTCACATTTTGTTCACATCATCACTGTTTTCCCTGACATCAGCAAATGCTTCCATGACCAGCTTTACAAAAGTCTTTCGCCCGGGATAACCGGTTAATGTCTTGTAATATACCCCATAGGATATAGGATTAATATCGACGATGGGCAAGTAAGTAAGCGTTCGGTTATGACTTTGAAAAAAATCCGGGAGTATGGCAAGACCATATCCCGCCGCAGCCAAAGTCACTGCGGCATTAACTGAGTCGCAGAAATAAATATTGGGCAGGGAATGTTCCTCCAGTATATGGTTTAAGGATTTTCTATATTCTTCCGGACATTTCTGAGGGTCCAGGACAATGATCGCTTCCTGTTTCAAGTCGCAGATGTGCAGTTCTCCCTTTTGTGACAAAGAATGACTGTTTTTCACAATACCGACTATTCGAATTTTTATCAGTTCCTGGTAATGGATCGTTTTCTTTAATCCCTGTTCCTGAAAAGCAAGAATTATATCCACCGTTTCTTCTGACAAATGCTGATATAAATGCTGAAAAGGAACAATACGGAAAACAGGGTAAAAATTCGGATACTGGCTCTTCATATGCTGTAATGCCTGCGCTAAATGGGGAATATCATTGTCGGCATGGCATCCGATTACAAAAGATTCTCTTGTATCCGCTACAGTGTACTCAGCCCGCTTTTTAGCTCTGTCAGCAATTTCAAGGATTGCTTTTGCATCACTAAGTAATAAGATCCCTTCCCGGGTAAGCTCTACGTTTCTTGTAGTTCTCCGAAAAAGCCGAACTTTCAGCTCTGCTTCAAGAGAATGGATCTGCTGTGTGACTGCAGGTGACGTCACGTGAAGCTGCTCGGCGTCCCTGTCAGCAAAACGATCTTATTTTATGCTGTCCCATCCGTAGTCTCGCTTGTTGTAAACGGTCTATACAACATCGTTGACCAGATTTTTATCGGGTGGGGTATTGGGTACATTGGCAATAGTGCTACGAATGTTATTTTTCCTTTAACGGTATTCGCCGCTGCCCTTGGGGTATTATTTGGCGACGGAGCCGCGACCTATCTAAGCCTCAAACTGGGCAGAAACGAAAAAGAAGATGCGAAAAAGGGAGTAACGAATGGAATTTTGTTATCCGTCATATGCGGAATTCTCCTGCTGATTCTATCAGCAGTATTTCTGGAACCAATAGAAATTTTGTTCGGTGCCACAGAGGCTGTGCTGCCTTACGGAATGGCCTATGGCAGAATTATCGTGCTCGGCTTTCCCTTTGTTCTTATCTCTACTACATTATGCTCCATCATACGTGCAGATGGAAGCCCGAAGGCAGCAATGGCCTCTCTGCTGGCAGGCGCAGTCTGGAATACCATTATGGACCCGATTGCGATTTTTGTATTAGGCTGGGGGATTGAAGGAGCCGCCATCGCTACGGTATCCGGACAGATTTTATCTTTCCTTGTGACAATAGCATATTTGGGAAGATTTAAGCTGCTCACCATTACAAAGGCTGATTACAAATTAAAATTCAAATACATCAGGAGTATTACACCGTTAGGAATTTCCGGTTTTATCAATCAGATGGCCATCGTGGTTATGACGGCGGCGCTCAATAATATTCTTGTCGTATATGGCGAAAATTCAGTATACGGTTCAGAAATTCCTTTAGCTGTGACAGGAATTGTTTTAAAGGTAAATCAGATCCTTCTGTTCATTATCGTAGGAATCGCATCCGGTGCACAGCCGTTAATCAGCTACAATTATGGGCTGGGCAATTATCAGAGAGTACGGCAGGGATTCAGATTCTGTATTACATGGGCAACGATTGAAAAACCTGTAAAAGCGTTGATCCTGTCTTTGTCGAGGCAAATTGTTTTCCTGATTCCGCTGGCCATGTGGCTTCCGACATTTTTGGGAATAGATGGAATTCTTTGGGCCGGTCCGGCAGCAGATGCGCTTGCCTTTATTTTGGCGGTAATCATTATTGTCTATGAAATGAAATTACTGAAGGCAAAGGAGGTTAAGCCATGAAAAAGATTATTACAATCGGAAGAGAATTCGGGAGCGGCGGCCACGAGATTGCAGAACGGCTTTCCGGGCAGTTGAATTACACCTTATATGATAAGGAGATTATCGATGCGGCCGCCAAAAAAAGCAGGATCAATGTAACAGAGTTTCAGCGGTATGATGAAAAGGCCATGAACAGCCTGCTGTATTCTCTGGTAATCGGAAATTATTACAGAGGGGCAGAAAATGGTACGATAGAACATCCTATAGCGATGAGAGTTGAACAGGCATATTTTTCAACCATAATAAGCCTGGCGGAAAAAGAGCCATGTATTATTGTGGGCAGAGCTGCCGATTACATTTTAAGAGAAAATAAAAACCGGATTTCCTTTTTTATAACGGCCGATAAAAAGAGCAGGATTGCGAGAATCCGGAATAAATACGGCATTACAGAAGCTGAAGCTGTTAAAATGATCGAAAAAAATGACAGAAATCGAAGCGCCTATTATAAAAGTATAACCGGAAAGACATGGGGAATGGCTGAAAGCTATGATTTTTGTATCCGCAGCTCCTATTACGGCATAGACACAACGGCAGAGATTATCTGTAAGCTCATCCAATAGTCCGAAAAGGGCAGGGGCTGATCTTTAAAAAGGCGCGCCCGAAAACACTGAACCTGACCGCGTTATTCGTCTTTCAGAAAGCTCTCTGTCCAGAGCTGGAGGTTATTTGACGAACTCGGACTGAAGGTATTTGACGAAGCCGGCTGACAATGAGCCCCCGGCGATGTATACTATATATAGCGTATCGAGGCTTCATCCAGCGTTGGAAAAAGCTTTTCACCATCTCAAAAGAAACGACAGCAAAGGTCAGATTGTAAGAGCCGCGGAACGCCGGAAAAGACGGAAGATACGCTTACAAATACACGGATGCCTATGGAAAAGCCTGATATTCCAGGCATTCCGACATTTACGAAGTGATGCCGGGACAAACAGATAATCGGCAGAACTTTTATATCCCAAATCTTAAGAAATGAAGTAAGTTGCACGAACCCCGTTCGTGCCAAATGGAGGTTGCCATGTCATCTTATCTTCTGGAATGCTGTGTGGATTCCGTGGAATCCGCGATAAATGCCGCACAGGGCGGGGCTGACCGTCTGGAGCTGTGCTCCGGTCTTGTCATCGGCGGAATCACGCCCACGCTTTCTCTTTATGACCGGATCCGCCGCCATACTGATCTTCCCATCCGCGCCCTGATCAGACCCCGTTTCGGGGACTTTCTGTATACCGGAGAAGAAATTTCCGTGATGGAAGGAGATATCCGCTCATTCCGCCGCGCAGGCGCACAGGGCGTGGTGATCGGCTGCCTAACAGCCGATGGCAGTCTGAATCTGGAAGCGATGAAACGTCTCATTGACGCTGCTGACGGCATGCCCGTCACCCTTCACCGGGCTTTTGACATGAGCCGTGATCCCCTGGAAACGCTGGAACAGGCAAAAGCGCTGGGCGTTGACACCATCCTCACCTCAGGCCAGGCGGATACCTGTATCCACGGCATTCCCCTGCTTAACCGCCTTTACGAACAGGCGGCAGGCGGCATCACCATCCTTGCCGGTGCCGGCATCAACGAGGAAGCCGTCCGCGTTCTGCTCGAACGCACTTCCCTCACCGCCTTCCACATGTCCGGCAAACAGGTTCTGGAAAGCGCCATGCGCTTCCGCAATCCAAACGTTTCCATGGGACTTCCCGGCCTGAGCGAATACGAAATATGGCGGACCGCCCCGGACTCCGTCCGCGCCGTCCGCCGCCTTCTCCAGTAAGATCCAGCCCGCAGAAGCCTCAAACAGCGTATTTGCCTGCCTCACACTGCGGCATAAGAAAGGGCCTAGCCCGTAGAAGTTCTAGGGCAGCGTATTTGGCTGCCCTAGAACTTCTTCTTATGCTTCGCAACGCCAGAAATACGCGCTATAAGGCGGCAGCTGGCTTCCTCCTCCAAAGTCATGCCTGCTGCCGGTAATCAGATCCACAGCCATGCCGCAGCCGGCGTCAAAATGCGCAGTATAAGGCTCGCTGTCCGCATTGATGGCGACAAGAACCCTCTCGCCCTCCGTCTTACGTTCGAAAATGCACTGTCTGTTCGTCAGCACCACTGAGCGGAAGCTTCCATAATTCAACGCTTTGGAACCCTTTTTCGCTGCGGAAAGCTTTCCGATAAATTCCGTCAGTTCATTTTCCACCGGCGCCTCAAAGCAGGGCCTCAAAGCCGGATCTCCGTCGCTCTTTTTCCCTTCCGCTCCCCACTCGCTTCCATAATAGATACATGGAATGCCGGGCATGCCGAACGCCAGCGCATAGATCAGCGGAAGATGCTTTTCATTGGTCAGGATGCTCGCAACCCTCGTCACATCATGGTTGTCCACAAAGGTCATCAGATGCAGCCCCTTGTACAGAGTCCAGTTTTCCGGCCCGAACTGCCTCATCAGTGAATGATTGATCTCGAACAGATTCATGCTGTTGAAGCTGGAATACAGTCCCTTATAGCATTCATAGTTGGTGCAGGAATGCAGCATCTGATCGTTCACCAGCGTCTTATAGTCGCCATGCAGGATCTCTCCCACCAGGAAAAAGTCCTTCTTCAGCCCGTCGCAGAAGCTGCGGAGCCTGCGCACAAAGTCATGATCCAGCAGATAGGCAACATCCAGACGCAGACCGTCGATATCGAAGTTCTCCACCCAGAAACGGACGCTTTCCAGAATGTGATTCACAACCTCTTCATTTTTCAGATTCAGCTTCACCAGGTCATAATTTCCCTCCCAGCCCTCATACCACAGGCCGTCATTATAGTTGGAATTGCCGCCCAGATTGATATGGAACCAGTTCAGATAAGGAGAATTCTCCCGGTTCTTCAGCACGTCCTGGAAGGCCCAGAAGCCTCTTCCCACATGGTTGAACACCCCGTCCAGAACCACGCGGATTCCCGCCTCATGCAGACTGTTGCACACCTCTGCAAAATCCCGGTTGCTTCCCAGCCTGCAGTCAATTTTTCTGAAATCTCTTGTATTATAACCGTGAGTATCGGATTCAAACACCGGAGAAAAGTAAATCGCGTCCGCGCCGATCCCCTTTATATGCGGAATCCACTCCTTCACCTTCAGAATCCGGGGCTTTTCCACACCGTCATTTTCAAACGGCGCTCCACAGAAGCCCAGCGGATAGATCTGATAAAATACGCTCTCATATGCCCACATTTTTAAGCCCTCTTTCCTGCCGCTTATGCGGCATCCCGCACAGGCAGCACTTTTTAATATCAGCATTCAGCACGATGTAATCGTGCCGGATTGCGCTTCGCGCAATCATTATACCACGCGCGCAGGGAAGAAAGCGATGCCGGAGGCACCATTTTCTTCACAAGACGTGGATTAAGGGTATAATCCCCGCGGCAGCGGGGCGGCACGATGTAATCGTGCCGGATTGCGCTTCGCGCAATCATTATACCACGCCGGCCCGCATTCCGCCACATTCTTTCAGCCGCAGGAAGCTATCCACATTCCCTTTCTTCCTCTTATCCACACTCTGAAATCTGTGGATAAGAGGCAAAAGTTTTCCACAAAATGTTTAAAACTTCATTGACCGGCCTGGTTCTGATCTCTCCTTTTTCCCCTCTTTGTGAAAATGTGGAAAACCCCCTCTTTCCGCTGTCCATCTGCTCTTCCGGTCAAAGAAATCCCCAATTTCCACATACTTATCCACAATCTTTCCAGTCAATCACAGGCTATCCACCTTTGCTTTCGGCAAAAATCAGCAGTTTTTTCTCATAAACTCCATTTTTCACAAAGTTATCCACAACTCAGCCGGTTTAAAGCCATTCATCCCAGAAACGTTCCACCCTTCCCGCGATCCGATCTACGGTAACGGCTTCATATTCCACCCATTCTCTGGGAAACAGACGCTGGTAGGAGCCTGTCAGGAAACGATCATCCAGAAGCACCACGATGCCCACATCTTCCGCCGTCCGGATCACCCGCCCGGCCGCCTGGAGGACCTTGTTCATTCCCGGATACCGGTAGGCGTAGTCGAAGCCGTTTTTTCCCATTCCGTCAAAATACCGCTTCAGGATCTCCCTCTCAGTACACACCTGAGGCAGTCCGGTTCCCACGATGACGGCACCGATCAGACTGTCCTTTTTCAGGTCGATCCCTTCGCTGAAGATCCCGCCCATCACGCAGAACCCAAGCAGGCTTCTGTCCTCCTCCTGTTCCACCTCCATATGGATCACATCCTCCAGCTCGCAGTCCCTGTTCCCCTCAAACCGCCCCAGAAAGGATTCCCGATCCTCTTCGGTCATATAATCCTCCTGGATCAGACATTCTTCCTGCGTTTCATCCAGAAAGTATTCCTCATAGATCTCACAAACATTCTGCAGAAAGGAATGAGACGGGAAAAAAATCAGGTAATTGCCGTGTCTCTGTCCCGTAATTTCATGCAGATAGCGGGCGATATTATAATATTCCTGCCTTCCCCGCCTGGTATAGCGGCTCGTCACGTCCCCGCCGATAAAAAGTCCTTTCCGGTGCGGATCAAAGGAGGACTGGGCGTACACCTCATAATCCTCCCCGTCTCCGCCGAGCAGTCCCTTGTAATACTGGATGGGAAGAAAGGTGGCAGAAAAAAGAATCGTGCTCACCGCCCGGTCCATGCATTCCTTCAGATTGACGGAAGGATTGACGCAGAACAGCTTCAGCAGAAACTCCCCTTTTTCCCCCGCTCCTCCGAAAAGCTCCGTGTAAACCACATAGTTATCGTCCAGCCTGTCATAGATATCCAGAAAATGAGTCAGAAGAAAATAGAACTCCAGAATTTCTTCCCGTACCGGACTGTCATCATGCTCCTCCAGCCAGCTTCCCATGGTTTCCGAAAGCCGTTCCACTCCGTTCACAAGATCGTCGATCTCCTTTATCGGGATCACCCGGAAGCCCTCACACTCCCTCTTCAATGCCAGCATGGCGGCATTGCATTTTTCCAGCTGACGCTCCAGCTTCCTGTCGTATTCCTTCACTGTCCGCTTCAGGGCGAGAAAATCCTCCTTGACCAGAACGGCGCTGTACATCTCCCGTCCCCGCTCCACCAGGTTATGTGCCTCGTCAATCAGGAACAGATACGGTCCTCCCGCTCCCTGAGTCTGGGTTCCTTCCCCGAAAAACCGCTTCAGATAAACATGCGGATCGAACACATAATTATAGTCGCAGATAATTCCATCGGAAAACAGGCTCATATCCAGGCTCAGCTCAAAGGGACAGACCTGATATTTCCGCGCATATTCCTCGATGGTCTCCCGATGATAATGATCCTCATGCAGAAGCAGATCATACATGGCCTCGTTGATCCGGTCATAATGGCCCTTCGCAAACGGGCAGGCGGCCGGATTACAGTCCGCTTCCTCCAGAAAGCATATCTTGTCCTTCGCCGTAAGAATGACGGTTTTCATGCGCAGGCCCTTCCCCCGCAGAAGCTGAAAAGTGTTGTCCGCCACTGTCCTCGTGATGGTCTTCGCCGTCAGATAGAAAATGCGCTCCGCCTTTCCCTCTCCCACGGCCTTCACCGCCGGAAAAACCGTGGAAAGCGTCTTTCCCACCCCTGTGGGCGCCTCAATAAACAGCTTCTTTCCCCTCACGATGCTCCGGTATACGTATCCGGCCAGCTCCTTCTGTCCTTCCCTGTAGGCATAGGGAAAAGTGAGCGCCTTAATCGAATCCGTGCGGATCCGCTGCCATTCGCATCCAAAATCCGCCCACTTCCGATACTCCTCCAGAAGGCTGAAAAACCATTCCTCCAGTTCCTTTACGGAATACTCCTGCGTAAAATAGCGAAGCTCCTCCGTCTCCATGTTGCAGTAGGTCATCCGTACCTGCATTCTATCCCTGTTGTGACCTGCCGCATACATATAGGCATAACACTTTGCCTGGGCCAGATGCACCGGCACAGGCTCCTTCATCTTCTCCAGATCACGGTAGGTTCCCTTGATCTCGTCTATGGTTACAATCTCCTGCGGTGCGCTGTCTCCATGGATCACGCCGTCGGCACGCCCTTCCACCACCAGATCATAGGAAGGAGTCTCATACACATGGCGCAGCGTCACCTCCGCCTGATAATCCGCTCCCATCCGCCTCTGAATCATGCGATGAATGCGCCCTCCTTCCGCCATCGCGGTATCTGGCGCCGTTTTTCTTCTATTATCAATATCCCCGCTGCGCAGAATGAATTCCACCAGAGCGCGCACCGATATCCTGATCTCCACCCGCCTGCCTCCTTTCAGCACAAACGCCTTATGCGGCCGCCATCCGCCTTTGGCGTCAGGTTCCGGAGTTCTGTATTTATAATGCGTAACTGTTCAGAACTGTTACCATAATAGTATCATTTCTGTCAATACAGCACAATTAAGAAGAAAAAAAGACGGCCCCAGGCCGTCCTTTCCTTTATCCCGCAAGGGAAAACTGTCTTAAGTATCCGTCAAACTCATCGCTGTAGCCATGGCAGATCACCGTCAGGACCCGCGTCAGATCCAGCCCCAGCACACCGAGAATTGATTTTGCGTCCACCACATAGCTGTTATAGGAAATATCAATATCAAAATCACAGCCTGAAGCCGCCTGAACGAAATCCTTCACCTCATCCGGCCTCAACATGATCCTGTACTGAAAGAATCCATTTCCTTTTGTCATCAATATATCCACATCCTTTCCATCCAGTCCTGCCTGACGGCAGAGCAATATGCGGTTTTTAACCTTCTTTCTCCGGGTCCAACCTATTATACCTGAAAGTTCCAAAATGTAAAGCCCGCATTTTTCGACAGAAACGTTTTACATCCCGTTTTTCCGGGCATTTTGTCCTTTCTTCTTCCGAAAGGAGCCAAAATTTTTGGAAAAAAAGCGCATTTCTTTCTTTTCCGCTTTTCCCGGCAAAAAACAAATTTCTCTATTTTCCGCCAAATTCCACCATATATTCTTGAAATCTGTACGGAAGCAGCTGACGCTGAAGCTCCCTGTTTTCCCGTTCCTTTATCATTATCTTACGACAGAAGAAGCGGAAAAGTTCCTGTATCTGAAGCTCATTATCCGTAAATTCCAGATCTTTTTTCTCCGGAGTCTTCACTCCTTCTCCGGGAAGGGCCAGAAACCACTCCTTATGCGCCGGATGAACGCCGTAAAGCCTCCTGTTCTCATCCAGAATCACAAAATTCTCTCCCGGAAAGCGGTCCGCAAAATGGGGCATCATGTGGGGCACCACGTTGTTCTTTGGCCCGATCTGTGCAAACAGAAGGCCGTCCGCGGTTTCCGAAAAACGCAGAAAACCCAGCAGATGATGGGATTCGTTCCCCGCGGCCCGGGAAAGTTCAAACGTACGGGCTACATGGGGATTTCCCAGATGATCCATCAGCCTGCCCTTCACCCTGCCGGAAAGCCCCTCCACAACGGTCCGGTACACGGCCTGTCCCTTATCCGCCTGCCAGGAGGAAAGCGCCAGACAGAGCTGTTCAAAGCACTCCTCTCCAAATCTCCTGCGGAGGGTGCGCGCTGTCTTTTCCGCCTTTTCCATATCCGGAACCACCTTCCTGTAATTGGAAAACAGGCAGAGTTCTCCCTCCTCTCCCGCCTGGATCACCGTATGCTCCGGATCGCATTTTCTCTCATACGCCTCATAGATTCCCGTAAAAATTCCTTCCTGCGTATCCTCGCAGACCAGGACCTGATTCCATTCCATTTCCGCTCCTCCTTTCCGGCCCGAAATTCACGTCGTCAAACAGGGAAAGCTGCCTGTAGGTGACGCCCTCCGCTCCCAGCAGATATCCCGCCTCCAGCTCCCTTTCCCTCCTGCTCTTTCCCTGTCCGCCGATCAGCCCTCTTGCGATACTGTCCTCATCCAGACGAACCGGATACAGCATCCTGCCGCCGCAGGTGATGAAATACAGGGCGCGCTTCAATACCACGCCCATCTTCTTCAGATCCTCAAACCTGAGCGGCCCGTTTTTCCTCGCTCCCACAATGCGTCTGGCGCTCTTCACGCCGATGCCCGGCACCCGCAGAAGGAGCTGATAGTCCGCCCGGCACACCTCCACGGGAAAGCACTCCAGGTGCCGCAGCGCCCAGTCCGCCTTGGGGTCCAGAAGCACATTGAAGTTCGGCTTCTTCTCATCCAGAAGCTCCTCCGCCCGAAAGCCGTAAACCCGAAGCAGCCAGTCGGCCTGATACAGCCTGTGCTCCCGCAGCAACGGCGGTCCGCCCGGAAGCGCGGGAAGCTCCTTATCCTCGTTCACCGCCACGAAAGCCGAATAGAAAACCCGCTTCAGGCTGAATTTATCGTAAAGGGACTGGGCCACAGACATGATCTGGTAATCCGTCTCCGGTGTCGCCCCGATAATCATCTGGGTGGACTGTCCTGCCGGGACGAAGGACGGGGCGTTCCTATATGCGGCCAGTTCCTGCTTATTCTGCGTGATTCCGGTCTGAATCTGACGCATGGGAGCCAGGATATTCTTCCGGTGCTTATTCGGCGCAAGCCGCCGCAGTCCCTCCGCCGTCGGCAGTTCCAGATTCACGCTCATCCGGTCCGCCAGAAATCCTGTCCTTCTCACAAGCTCCGGATCCGCCCCCGGAATCGCCTTCACATGGATGTAGCCCTGAAAGCGATACTCCCTTCTCAGCCGGTACAGCGTGGCATACAGAAGCTCCATCGTATAATCCGGACTGTACAGAATGCCGGAGCTTAAAAACAGCCCTTCGATATAATTTCTCCGGTAAAATTCAATGGTCAGCCTGCATACCTCGTCCGGCGTGAACGATGCCCGCGGCACATCGTTGCTGCGCCGGTTGACACAGTATTTACAGTCGTAGATACACTCGTTGGTAAACAATATTTTCAACAGGCTGATACAGCGTCCGTCTCCTGAAAAGCTGTGGCAGATGCCCGCGCTTATGGCATTCCCGACGCCCTTTCCGTCGCCCCGCCTGTCGCTTCCGCTGCTCGTACAGGCCACGTCATATTTTGCCGCGTCCGTCAGAATCCCCAGCTTATCCATAAGGCTCCTGTGGCCGTCATCAATCCTGTAGTCCATGATCTCTTCTCTCCTGCCGTCTCTGTCCGCCGGCTTCATTCGAACATTTGTTCTTTTCGCTTATTATAGTACATATGTTCGATTATGACAAGGGGAAAATAAAACATTTTTTCAAAAAAAACGGAAGGCCTAAACAGCCTTCCGCCTCCGGTCATCGTCCAGATCTGATGCGGTAACGGCAGTATACCGCCATTCCCGTCTTTCCTTCCATCCGATGGTTTTCTCATATGTCTGAAGCACCCGCTCCCCAAAACGCTGCGCGCTGTATTCCATCCCCGTCCGGACGGCCCGCGCGCCGAACAGCCTCCTCCTTTCCGAATCCCGCATGAGCAGACGGCAGTACCGGGCGAATTCCGACCAGCCGTCATAAACATAGCCGTTTTCCCCGTCCCGGACGATTCCCTCGACGCATTCATCTCTCCTGCATACCACGGGAAGCCCCGCGCTGAGCGCTTCCAGATAGGTGATTCCCTGCGTCTCGCTCCGGGAGGCGCAGACGAACAGATCCGCCGCCCGGTACCAGGCGGGCGTTTCTTCAAAGGGAATCATTCCCGCGAAATGAATCCGTTCCTTCCCGTCCTGCTGCCCGGCAAGCTCCTCAAGCGCCTCTCTTTCCGGCCCGTCTCCGGCGATCACAAGCTCCAGCCCCGGCTCATTCATCCTCCCGAAAAAGGTGATGAGCTCCTCCAGATTCTTCTCCCTGGCCAGACGGCCCAGTGCCAGCAGCATCACCTGTCCCTCCCCGATGCCGAGACTCTGCCGGATCCGTTTTCTCTCCGCCAGCTGTTTCTCCGCTTCCGGCCCGCCTTTTGCCGGCGCAAAGCGCTCCGTCCGGATTCCCGTAGGGATCACCTCCATGGGCTTGTCCACTCCATAGCCCGCAAGCAGGCCGGCCACCTTCTTCGTCGGCACGATCACCCGGTCCGTCCGCTCCAGAATAAAACGGGAGAAAATCGCGGCCGCCTGCTTTCCCCAGGGCCTTCCCGCGCTGAAATAATGCGTATAGTCCTCATAAACCGTATGATAGGTATGCACAATGGGAATCCGAAGCCGTTCCCCGATCCACTTTGCGATCAGAAAGCTGCTGAATTCGCACTGGGAATGAATCAGATCCGGTTTCCAGGCAAAGAGCTCGCCGATTCCCCTGCAGGGCGGACAAACCGCGCGGGCGCCAGGATAAATCCGGGAGGCATTTACAGAGGGGAGGTAGTACACATCGCCATCCCGGTAAGCATGTCCGTTTCCCGAAAGCGTCACCACCCGCACCTCACACCCCAGCCTTTCCAGCTGTTCCTTCAGCGTGACCACGCTGGTCACGACGCCGTTGATGACGGGCTCATACCAGTCGGTTGTAATTAAGATTTTCATACCTGCCATAGCTGCACCCCTCCAGTCCGTTATAGATTTCCGTCAATGCACTGCCGATATGGTCAATGCTGTTTTTCTGAACCACACGGTATGCTTCCTCTGTCAGATCCGGAAGCTTCCCTTCCAGAATTCCCGTAAGGAGCGCGGCAAATTCCTCCTGGCTTTTTCCCTTATACACACTCCTTTTGTGCTCCAGCCACCCTTCATACACCGGAATATCCCGCACCAGAATCGGAAGGTGCATCGCCATCGCCTCCAGCATCACGATTCCCTCCGTTTCCTCTCTGGTGGGGAAGAAAAACAGATCGCTGCCGCTATAGGCATCCAGAAGCGCCTGCCTGTCCGCATATCCCGGAAAATGCAGGTTGGAAAGCCGCTCCGGCATCTGTCTGAGCGCCCGTTTCACCCGTCCCGTCACAAGTGCAGGCGGCGTATAGCCGAACCATACGAACTGATACTGCGGAAAACGCTCCGCCATATCCACGAAATCCAGAATTCCTTTCCGTTCCATATAATGCCCGACGCCAAGCACAATTTTCTGCGAAGAGGAAAAACCATACCGCTTCCGAAATCTTTCCCCGCCCCGCTCATCCTTCCGGAACACCTCCAGGTCAATTCCGTTGGAGAGCGCTACAATCGGCGGTGAAACCCTGCAGGCTTCCAGCAGCCTTTTGGAATAGGGCGTCGGCGTGATCACCAGATCCGCGCTGGAATAGCATTTCTCAATCCACCTTTTGAACAGACCCGCCGCCGCATTGGAGCCCGGAAAGGAATTCCTGAAATCCTCCATGGTGGAATGTCCGTAATAGATCACCGTCTTTCCCGCCGCCCTGGCGCGCAGGCTCATCAGAAGGGAGTCGGGAAACACCGTATTCAGATGTACAACAGAGTAATCCTCTTTCGGATCAAAGGTATAAGCGATCCCCGCAGACGCAAGCGCCCTTCTCTGATGCTCCAGCGCATGTCCCACGCCGCTCCTTCCAACCAGCCTTTTTCCGCCCTGATATAAAAGTACCTTCATTTTCTCTCCTTCCTCCACCGATAAGCGGCGGTGAAATCAGCACGAAAGCAGTCCGCGCACCTCCACTCTGAAACGTTTTACCCTGCCAGCTTCAGGATCTGATCAAAGACAACCGTGAGTCCCAGCGAATACAGTGCGATCGAAAGCGGCTTTCCGAGAAGAATGATTGCAAGGAATCTCCGAAACCGCATTTTGGTCACCCCCGCCAGGAAACAGAGCAGATCGTCCGGAGCGGCCGGGAAAAAAATGGCCGCCGCAAACAGCCGGTCAAACACACCATTTTCCATCCATTTCAGATAACGGCCGATCTTCTGACTGCCCGCCGCCCGCTCCACCGCGGGCATGCCGAATTTTCTAGCGATCTGAAAGGCCAGCACGGAACCGGCACAGATCCCCACATAGTTGTACAGGAAACCCCAGACGGGCCCGAACAGCAACACCCCGACCAGACAGGAAATCCCGCCTGGCACGATCGGAATCACCACCTGCACCACCTGAAGCGCCACAAAAGCAAAGGGCCCCCATATTCCGAGTCCTGATAAAAACTGCGCCATCGCTTCCTCGGACACAAAAAGTCCGTTTTTCACTCCGTAAATAAAAAACGCCGCACAGGCCGCAAGCCCTGCCGCCGTGAGGATGAGCGTTCCCTTTCTTCTGTCCATTGTCTTCTCCATCTTCATTGCCCTTCTTTCCCGCCGTCCGTATCAGACAACATGACCTGTATCCGGCGTCAGGGCCTGTGTCCGGGACTTACCTGTATCTGACAGCCCCGCCCGTATCAGACACCCGGCCTGTCCGCCTGATGGAATCATATTAACTGCCAAACCTTAAAATAACGTCCCTCAAATTCGAAAATTTTCTTTAACATTTCTTAAAAAAAGTGCGCAGGAAAAAGGTGCGCAGATGTACCATACGCACCGGAGAGTTTCTAAGATATGAAAATCAGCCCATAAAAAAAGGAACCGGAATCCGTTATCGGATTTCCGGTTCCTGCCTTTCCTGTTTACAGCATATATCGTTCCATCGCCACAGCCGCCCCGTCGTGATCGCAGTCAGGCACCGTTACGGCCGCGACAGCCTTCAGGGAAGCAGATGCGTTCTCCATCGCCACGGCAAGCCCTGCCATGCGAAGAAGCTCTCTGTCGTTCTCGCCGTCCCCGACCGCAGCAGCCGCAGCCAGCGGCAGCCCCAGAAGGCCGCACAGAAGCTTCAGTCCCGTCCCCTTATTCACATCCTGTCCGGTGATCTCCAGATTGCCGGAGGCGGATACCGCCAGGGTAACCGGAAGGGGACGGATCCTCTCCAGCACTCCGGCACACGCCCGTGCCCTTTCCTTCCATCCATCCGGCTTCTTCCGCTCTCCGGCCGGGAAAAACAGTCCGATCTTTTCCACCTCCAGCGGCCTGTCCCGGTAAAAGGAAAACAGATCCTCCACCCAGACCGCACTTTTTTCAAAAACGGCGCTGTAGCTTTCCAGTCCGAATTCCGCCAGTCTTGAAAACGTCCGCCTGTCCATAAAGGAACGGTTTCCGATAAAAAAGGTCGCCAGCACATCCTCCTTTTCCACCGCGGTCATGATGGAAAGCACCTCCTGCGGCGGCAGAGCCCGGCGGAACAGATCCTCTCCCGTTTTCAGATCGCAGACACAGGCCCCGTTCTCGCAGATCAGATACCGCATCTGCGGAAAGCATTCCAGATATTCTTCCAGCTGCGGCCTGCACCGCCCCGTGGCGAAGACCACCTGTTTTCCCCGCGCCAGAATCTCCCGCACGGCAGCCTTTGCGCGCGGCGTGATCCTCTGTCCGGAATCCAGAAGCGTTCCATCCATGTCCAGCGCGATCAGCTCATATTGTGTATTTCTCATTTCTCCCTCAGTTCCTTGACCAGCACCAGACACCGCCTTTTGAGCGAGAGCTTCACCAGCCTGTTCTTATCGTAAACGTCATAGCCGTTAAAGGTTCCCCTGATTTCATTCAGCTCCACCGGAACCCCTTCCTTCGCCAGCCGGTCCGCGTAGGCGTTTCCTTCGTCACGCAGGCAGTCGATCTCCAGCGTCTCCACGTAAGCCGGAGGCAGCCCGCGCAGAGATTTCGCGCAAAGGGGAGCCGCATACCTGGGACGCCCGCTTTCTTCACGCAGGTAGAGCTTCCACATCTGCCGGTTCAGCCTGGCGTTCCATCCCGGCGAATCCGAAAACTCATGCATGGACCAGGATGTCATCCGGTCGTCCGTAACCGGGCTGATGAGCATCTGAAAGCAGATCTTCGGACCCTTCCGGTCCCTCGCAAGAAGAGTCACTCCCGCCGCCAGCGCTCCGCCCGCGCTGTCTCCCAGCACCGCAATCCGATCTCTGTCCACACCCAGGCGCTCCGCATTATCCCATACCCAGCACAGCCCGCGGTAGCAGTCCTTTAACGGCTCCGGATAAGGAAGCCCAACCCGGTACTGCACCAGCACGACACGGCAGCCCACCGCTTCCGCGTAAACCTGAGCCAGCCTGTGCGTTGCAGGCCTGTCCCGCAATACAAACGCTCCCCCGTGATAGTATACCAGACAGGGGGCTTTTTCCTTCAGGCCTTCCGGCTCATATATGACGATCGGAAGCCTTCCGTTTTCTGACACTCTGAGAACTTTTTTCCATCTTCTTATTCCCTTTGCCGGACGCTGCAGCAGACAGCCCGTCCTGAACCAGTTGTTGAACATTCTGATCCTTCCGGGAGTGATGGCCAGATTGTTTCTGATGAAGCTCCTGAAGTCAATGCGGCTCCAGATTCCTCCAAGATCCTTCAGATCCTTATCCAGAGAATATTTGATACTTATGATCCTTTTTCGCATCCTTCCTCCCAATCTGCCGGACGGACTGCCGGTATGCCACCGGTTCTGTCCGTTCCGGCCCGGAACTTCTGTCTTACGCTTCACATGATACGGTGTAAATCATGACAATAATATACCACATTCCTTCCCTTAAAATCTACCTGTTTTCCCAATTTCGCCTTCTCTCCGCCCGGACGGTATGAAATCTCCGCATTCTGACTATAATAATTCTGAAAACACTTCCTTCCGGAGGAAATCATGACACAGACCAGGAATCAGACACGCATTTTTCTGCTTTCAGGAATCCTTTTTACCGCCCTCGCCGGATCGGCTCTTCATTTTCTGTTCGACTGGTCAGGCCGCTTTCTTCCCGTGGCTCTGATCTCTCCCGTCAACGAATCCGTCTGGGAACATCTGAAGCTTCTGTTTTTTCCCTTCCTTCTTTTCTCAGCGCTGGAAGCCCTGATCCGGCATCCCGCCCCTGCCTTCTATACGGCAAGAACCTGCGGCCTCCTTGCCGGCCTTGCGGCCATTCCGGCCCTTTTCTACACCTGGACGGGCATCACGGGAAATCACGCCCTCTGGATTGATATTCTCATCTTTCTGTTTTCCGTCGTTCTCGCCTTTTCCCTGAGCCATTTTCTGGAAAAAAGAATTCACCCGGGCCGCGGCGCCTTCTTTTTATCCCTCCTGCCGCTGGCTCTGTTCATCCTGCTTTTCTTCCTGCTGACCTTTTTCCCGCCCGCGCTTCCCCTCTTTCAGGACCCGTTGACCGGCGGGTATGGGATCATGGCGGTTCGTACAGGAACGGAAGCTGTCCATACATCTTATTTTTTCTGTTTTCCGGTTATTTCTTAAATTAACTGCATGGGAATATAATTACTGTTTGCGCAAAAATCCTGACAGATGTCAAAAGAAAAAGTCCCGTAAATACGAGACTTTTGAGATGAAGCACGGGGGATTCGAACCCCCGACAACCTGATTAAAAGTCAGGTGCTCTACCGACTGAGCTAGTGCTCCGCGAACCTGTTTAAAAAAAGAACCAGCTTCCACAGCAGATCATTCAAATCCCCTGCAAAAAACTGGGCTAGCTGGATTCGAACCAGCGAATGCAGGAGTCAAAGTCCTGTGCCTTACCGCTTGGCGATAGCCCAAAAAGGTGGATACAGGGATTCGAACCCTGGGCCTCCAGAGCCACAATCTGGCGCGCTAACCAACTGCGCTATACCCACCATACGGCTGCGGCAGTTCCCTTGCCGCTAATGTGCCCGAAGGGATTCGAACCCCCGACCCACGGCTTAGAAGGCCGTTGCTCTATCCAGCTGAGCTACGGACACACAATAAAGGGAACACCAAACAATAATGCAGCAGGGCTTATGACTGATGCCCGGACCGCCCGTCCCTTACGGAATGGCCTGTCTGTACGGAAAGCCTGAAGCCGAACCGGCTCTGGCCTGCCGTAAGCGGGTGATGGGAATCGAACCCACGTATCCAGCTTGGAAGGCTGGTGTTCTACCATTGAACTACACCCGCAGGAAAAGGTAAATCGGGGTGACAGGATTCGAACCTGCGACCTCCTGGTCCCAAACCAGGCGCTCTAGCCAAGCTGAGCCACACCCCGTTCTCTGCTCACTCTCAGCCGTGACGCAGAAGTTATTATATAATACCATTTCCAGATTGTCAACTTTTTTTCTGAAAATATTTTACAAAAAATTTAAATGATAATGGGCCTCTCCGTTTTTATCCAGTTCCATCAGGATGTAGGAGGGTCTCCTTCCCTCCTGTCTGGGGAAAGAAAGGCTTCCCGGATTGAGCGCCGTGAGCGTTTTACCAATCTCCACCACCGGCCTGTGAGTGTGGCCGAACATCACGATGTCCACGCCGCGGTTTCTGGCCTCCTCCTTCAGAATCGAATCCCCCATTGAAACATAATAGTTATGTCCGTGGGTGAGCCATACACGGTATTTTCCGATATTGAATTCCAGCTCTCTTGGCAGGCTGGAGAAAAAATCGTTGTTTCCGGCGATGATCTGAGCCGGACATCCCGCTTTTTCCAGAAACAGAGCCTCATTTTCCTCCAGATCGCCGCAATGGACCAGCATATCCAGAGGCTTTACGCGCTCGATCAGTTTCAGAAAATTTTCATCTCTTCTGTGTGTATCGCTGATAATCAGAATTCTCATCTGTCTCCCCTGTCCTTCCTCGCCGGATTCCAGCGCAGGCCTCATAAGCCGCCATGGAAAAGCCAAAAACGAACGCATATCCATCAGCCTACAGAAGCTCCTTCAGTCGTTCTTCACAAAGGCGCAGGGCATTTCCCCTGTGGCTGATGCGGTTTTTCGTCTCGCTGTCCAGCTCTGCGGTGGAGCAGCCGTACTCATCCACATAAAAAATGGGATCATATCCGAATCCGTTGGTGCCTCTTTCCTCCCAGCCGATATATCCTTCTACGGTTCCTCTTACCACAAATTCTTTTCTTTCCGCCTTTTCGTCTTCGGAACAGGGCGGAAGGACAGCCGCGATGGCACAGACGAAACGCGCGGTCCTCTGCTCCTTCGGAACGCCGTCGAGCCGTTCGATCAGGTTCGCGTTTTTGATCCGGTAGGAGGTATCCTCTCCCATATAACGGGCGGAATAAATGCCCGGCTCCCCGTTCAGATAATCGATCTCCAGCCCGGAATCGTCAGCCAGGACAATGTCCTCCGGACCGGCGCAGGCGGCAACCGCTCTCGCCTTAATCAGCGCATTTTCCTCAAAGCTGGTTCCGTTTTCCTCGATGTCGGTTTCAATTCCCGCTTCCTTCATGGAAAGCACCGGTATATTCAGATTTTCCAGGATCATACGGACTTCCCGCATCTTTCCTTCGTTTCCCGTCGCAAACAGAATTCTTCTGCTCATTTCATTTTTCCTCTTTCATGACAGATGCTCCGCCTTCCCTCGGCCTTCTCGGCGGCTTTGGCCCCTGATACTGGTAAAATCGGGTTTTCATCATGCCGTTATATATTTTGCGGTTCTTATCCGCCTTCCTTCCGATGTCCTGCTGAGCGTTTTCATAGGCTGTGATCAGATACATGGACCAGGAGTCCAGCGCTGCGAAGCGCTCTCCCAGTTCATGATACAGCTTCGGGAGCGCCGCCTTCTCCTCCAGCCGTTCCCCGTAAGGCGGATTGGTAATGATAAAACCGTATTTCTTCGGATGGCTCAGCTGAGATACAGGGCGTCTCTGAAAATGAATTTTTCCTTCCACGCCCGCCAGACGCGCATTCTCTCTGGCAATGGACACCATTTTGTCATCAATGTCATAGCCCTGAATATCGGTATCCACGCTCATGTCAATGAGCTCCGCCGCCTCATCCACCGCGTCATACCAGTTTCGTTTTGCCACCAGATGCTCCCAGGAGGAAGCCGTAAAATCCCGGTTCATTCCCGGAGCCATATTCACCGCCATCATGGCGGCTTCGATGGGAATCGTGCCGCTGCCGCAGAAGGGGTCAACCAGAATCCGGTCTCCCTTCCAGGGAGTGAGCATGATTAAAGCCGCGGCCAGATTCTCCGCGATGGGCGCTTTGGCCGTCAGTTTCCGGTAGCCTCTTTTATGCAGGGATTCCCCTGTGGTATCAAGCCCCACGGTCACTTCGTCGTTTTTCAGAAAAACGCGGAGCGGAAAGCTCTCGCCGCTCTCCTCAAACCAGCCGGTGTGGTAGGTTTTCTTCAGGCGTTCCACCATCGCCTTTTTCATGATGGACTGAATGTCGGAGGGGCTGAACAGCTTACTTCTCACGCTGGCAGCCTTCGCCACCCAGAATTTCCCGTCCTTCGGTATGTATTCCTCCCAGGGAAGCGCAAGGGTTCCCTGAAACAGCTCTTCAAAGGTTTCCGCATGAAAAGATCCGACTTTGATCAAAATCCTCTCGGCGCTGCGCAGAAACACATTCGCGCGGCTTACCGCCTCTTCATCCCCGAAGAAGGTAAGCCGCCCGTCCTCAACCTGCAGACAATCATAGCCCAGGTCTGTAATTTCTCTTTTTAATACTGCCTCCAGCCCGAAATGGCAGGGGGCGATCAGTTCATATTTTTTCATACCTATATCTTACGTGGTTTTTACTTCCGCGTCAACAACTACCGCAAATTTCGCCCAAAACGAACGCCGCCCCATAGGGAGCGGCGTCCGCCTTGTCAGCTGCAAAGCAGCTTAGTAGCTGTTCTTGTGGCAGTCGGAAGAGCTGTTTTTGCTCTTGTTCTGGCTGCTGTTCTCAGATCTGTTCTTCTGGCCCTGCTTTTCGCTGTTCTGGCCATTATTCTGGCTGTTCTGACTGTTGTTCTGGCTGTAATCATTCTTTGACATACATTCAATCCTCCTGTGTCATTTGGTTACAGGAGTAGTATGTGAGCTTTTTCTTTTTTTATACACGCTTTTCATTACAGTTCACTTCGCGCCATTCGCAAAGCCGCGCTTCGCGCTCTCCGCTGCTTTGCAGCTACGAGAAATCGCCCCTGGCGATTTCTTGCTCATTAGACAGGCGCTCCCTTCGTCCGATCAGGGCCAGGCATCTGTTCGTGCTCGTACGACATCTGCCCGGCTCTGTCGGACGAGTGGACTGTAATCTATTTTCGCCCGATCAGCTTCACGATATAGACCACCAGGATCACGGGAATCACATAGGGCAGGATCATCCAGACCAGGGAGCCCACCACGCTGATGACCACAAACAGGATCAGAAGAACCACCAGCACGATCAGCCAGCCCGGAATACGGAATACACTGTGCTCCTTCATTTCGTCATCCTGCATCCAGGACTGATTCGAAGCATTCTGATAAGTGTTTCTGGAAGCCTGCCCCTGAAAAGTCTGATCCTGCCAGGTTCGGCTGTAGGAGGAAGCATTTCTGCCCGCTGCCGAACCGTTCCAGCCCTGAGCGCCTGAAGCGCCGTTTCCGGCAGAGCGGTATCCGTTTGTCCTGTACTGCGTCTCATTTGCCTCATGCGCGCGGGCGTCTCCAGCCCGCTCCGCCGCATCGATCAGCGATCTTGCCAGAATCCGGGGATCTCCAAGCTCATTCAGCACGTCTGCTTCGCTTCTTCCCTGCGCCATCTGGCCCGAAAAATAACTGTCATAAAATTGAATATTATCCTCCACTGCCGCCGCTGACATATTTCCGTTCAGCGCACGCCGCAGCCTTTCCAGAAATTCCGCTTTCGTCATCGGTATGCTCCTTCAGTCCTTTCTACCGGTATCATACCCCAGAGCACGCTTCAATACAAGGAAAGGCTTTATGAAAAATTGATTAAAAAAGCATAAACATCCGGCAGTCGGCTCACCGCCAGCGGAATCCGGATCTGCTTCTCAGCGCTTCATGTATTCGCGGCAGGCTTCCACATAGGCCAGAATGTTTTCCCAGGGAACCTCCGGCTCAATGAGATGGGTGGGCGCCACGAACAGCCCTCCCTCTTTACCGGCAATATCCAGATTTTTCTTCACCTGTGCCTTCACCTCTTCCGGCGTTCCGAATGGCATGATGGACTGGGTGCCGATCGTGCCGTGAAAGGAAATGCGGTCCCCATACTTTTGATAGATTTCTCCAAAATCCATACATTCCGGCTGTACGGGATCCAGCACATCAATTCCCGCTTCAATCAGATAGGGGATCATGGGCTCCACATAACCGCAGGAATGGTAAAAGACAATCAGATCCGGCTTCACCTCCCTGGCGGCGTCGATTACGCGCTTCAGACGGGGCTTCAGCCATTTGTTATAGAGCTCCGTGCTCATCATCAGGGAATTCTGCATGCCGATATCATCTCCCAGAAACAGGATGTCAGGACCGGCCTGCGCATACAGCACTGCCCGCTGAATCGACATCTCCGTAACCCTGTCCAGCAGAATCTCCGCCATCGGCTCGTCCGACATCATATCCATCATCAGATTTTCCATTCCCCGGATATACCAGGCCGTTTCCCAGATGGTGCACTGCATGTTTCCTATGGACGCCAGCCCCCGACTGTGCAGCGCCTCAGCGCTTTCACGAAGTCCGGGATTACCGGCAGAGGAATAGGCAGGAAGCGGATAGGCCAGAATCTCTTCTTCCGTTTCCGCATGCTCCAGAGGATGATACATCTGAGTCATATGGAGAGAAGACGCCGTAGCGCGATGTCCCACGCCCCACTCGTCAATTTCTTCTTCGGTAAGTCCGGCCGCCTGATGATACTTCTGATACTGCGGCCTTAAATCCACATCCGGCTGAAGCTCCGGAAGCCGTTTCCACGGCATTTTGAAATAGTCCATGTAGTCGGCAGAACTGTGCTCATGTTTCTGATAGCTCTCTACCTGGGAAGGGCACAGGGAAAAATCCACCGGCACTTCTTCATAGCCCTCTTTTCTGAGCAGATGCAAAAGGTTTTCTCTGGGTGTCATATTCATTTCCTCCATACTTCATTTTCCGAAAGGCCTCTGCTATAATAAAGGCTCAGGATTTCTTTTTCACCGGAGCCTGGTTTTCTTTATATTATACTATTTTTTCATTTTTGAGGGAATGTACATACCAGAACAGGATATGTCATTTTCGGAAAGGAGTGTATATGGAAAAGCTGGATTTCTGCATCAGCCAGGAGCGGGCTTCCTTTTCCCCGGCCGTAGCGGATTCCATCTATCATGTTTTTGCGGACGGAGACTACCACATCCGGCATTATGCGATTCCGGACAGCATGGTTTTTGCCGCAACGCTGGGCGGAGAGGGACGGCTGATGCTGGAGGATAAAAGCTTTTTTCTGCATTCCGGCACTGCTCTCCTCTTTGATGCCTCCCAAAAGCCCTTTGAATATCTGTGTACGGGCGCCAGCTGGGATTTCTGGTGGTTTGAATTCCGCCCGACGGAGCAGGATTTTCCTTCCCTTCCTCTGGCAACCGTTCTTTCCCTGCCCCTGGAGGAATTCCATCTGCGCCTGTGCAGTGAAGCCCTCGCCAGCCTGAAGCTGAAAAATTCTGCGGCCGCTTCTTCCCTGCTCATCTCCCTGCTCAGCCTTCTGGGGCAGAAGGATTACGGTCTGTCGAACGTGCGCGGCGGAGTGGGGCTTTTTCAGGAGGCGGACCGTTACATCCGCCGCAATCTGGCCACCGCCACGGTCCAGTCCACCGCCCTGCATCTCGGCATCTGCGAGCACACACTGCTCAACATTTTTCAGGCGCTTCTCGGGATGCGCACGGTGGAGTACATCCAGAACCTGAAAACGGACATGGCAAGGCATCTGCTGATTTCCGGCGAAAAGCCCATCCGGGAAATCGCCTGGGAGCTGGGCTATGCGGACCAGTTCGCCTTCAGCAAAAGCTTCCGGAAGCGCTTCGGTATTTCCCCCTCAGCCTGCCGCAGGGCGGCCAGAGCCTCTTCTGATGGAGAAGATGTCTGAAGCCGGAGGAAAGCTTCCGTTTTATACGGTCTGAGCTGTTTCCTCCGGCTTCTTTGATTCGTGTTTTCCCGCTTACATTTTCAGTTGTTTTCGGCCGTCTGGCTGTAGTCCATCCGCACCTCGATATCCCGTTCATAGTTGCCGAAGGAACGGCCGAACAGGGTCATTCCTCCCACATGGTCGGAATCTCCGTCCACCGCGAAGCGGAGACGGATTCCCCTTCTGTCGTCCAGGGCGAGGGCATCCAGGTTCACATCGGAAAGCTTTCTTCCGTCGATGAAGGTTCCTTCATGATTTACCGTCAGCATTTTCAGGAATCCATACTGGTTCAGGCCGTCATGCCACCATTCCGGATTCAGACGTCCCCGCTGGTTTCCGAAATCTCCGGGAGAGGTCCATTTTCCCAGCAGAACGCCGTTGATGGAAAAGCTGATATCCGAAGGCCACACCTCGTTCACTCCCGGCGCTTCACTGGAAATCTCCGTCGATATGGTCAGACAGTCGATCCTGCTGGCGGCGGGGATAAAACAGGGAACCGTATATTCCACATAGCCTCTTCCAAACCAGAGAATGTCCGCCGCGAAGCGGGCCGGATGGGAAAAATACCGCACATCGTCCAGCTCTCCGATCAGCCCGTCCTTCGACGCCATGCCGCAGGTGGGCCAGACCTCGCATTCAGAAAACTGTCCCACCTTCAGGGAAATCTGCCAGGTGTTCTTTTTCACGTCCTTCGGGCAGAAATCGATGAGGATTCTGTCCGGCGCCACCGAGCATCTTTTCATGTTGCCGTGTCCCGAGCCTTCCGCACTCACCTTCAGAACGCCGCATTCCTCCAGCTTTTTCACGTGGCCGGTCAGCGCTCCTGCGGTGATGTTCAGCCTCCCCGCCAGTTCGTTCATGCTCATGTCCGGCTCTTCCAGGAGTATTTTTACGATTGCGATGCGGATATCCGAGCCCAGTGCCTTGAACAGCGCGGCGCCCTCCTCCGGCGATTTGATATGGATCATTTCCTTCTCCTGTTTCCATGTTACCATTTTTCATAGGGACAGCGGTTTGCGGCGATGGCGGCCCGCAGCTCCACGAAGCAGCCGCAGGCGCGGCACATGCCGGAGAGCAGCAGGTCGCAGTCTTTACAGCGCGCCAGCCGCTTTTCATAAAGATCTTTGGAGGCGCGGATCTCTTCCTCCAGCCCTTCAATGTAGGCGTACAGATTCCGATACTCCGCGCTCTCCGCCATTTCATACAGAAGACAGCGGCAGCAGGTCCGGTCATGCGCCGTCATGCCATGTTTTATCATGCGATGCGCACCAGCACCACGCTGCAGGCGGGAACGGTGAGCTTCACGCCCTTTTCCGTAATGGTACAGGCGGTAAACGCCTCTTCCTTCACCTTTTCCGGCTCGTCAAAGGTGTTATACGCGTTCATGCTCTGAGTGACGATGGAGGCGCTCACCTTCTGCGGGGAAAGGGCAGCGAATTCCACTTCCACCTCCTGAGCGTCGGAAACGGACAGGTTTGCCAGCGTCACATTGACCGTACCGTCCTCAGACACGGACACGGATTCCTGCAGGGCGGGCACCCGGTATTCTCCGTCTCCTGCCTCTTTGTTTTCATCCAGGAAGCTGTCCAGAAGCTGTGCGCCCTGATGATACCTGTACATATGGAACACATGGTAGGTGGGCGTCTTCACCATCTTCGCACCTTCGGTCAGGATCACGGACTGGAGCACATTTACCAGCTGGGCGATGCAGGCCATTTTCACCCGGTCACAGTGTTTGTTGAAAATGTTCAGGGTAACGCCTGCCACAAGAGCGTCGCGCATGGTGTTCTGCTGATAGAGGAAGCCGGGATTGGTGCCGGGCTCCACATCGAACCAGTTGCCCCATTCGTCCACGATCATGCCGATCTTCTTCTCCGGATCATATTTATCCATGATCGTTCCGTGTCTGGTCACCAGCTCCTCCATATAAAGCGCCTTGGAAAGCGTGATATACCAGTCGTTTTCATCAAATACAGTGGCGCTTCCCTTCTTTTCCCAGCCGCCCGGAGTCACGTAATAGTGCAGGGAAAGGCCGTTCATGAATCTGGCGGGATCCGGGGAGCAGGTCTTTAACACCTCTTCCGTCCAGTCATAGTCGCCTGCATTCGCGCCGCAGCAGATTTTGTAAACCGGCGCGTCGCTGTGATACTGTCTCACATAGGTCTGATACCTTCTGTAAAGATCGGCATAATACTGAGGTCTCATGTTGCCGCCACAGCCCCAGTTCTCATTTCCCACGCCGAAATAGTCCAGTCTCCAGGGCGCCTCGTGGCCATTTTCCTTTCTCATATCTGCCATGGGAGATACGCCGTCAAAGGTGATGTACTCCACCCATTCGGACATTTCCTGCACGGTGCCGCTCCCCACATTGCCGTTCACATAGGCCTTGCAGCCCAGCTGTCTGCACAGCTCAAAAAATTCGTGGGTGCCGAAGCTGTTGTCCTCCACCACGCCGCCCCAGTGAGTGTTGATCATTTTCTTTCTGTTTTCCTTCGGCCCGATGCCGTCCATCCAGTGGTATTCATCCGCAAAGCAGCCGCCCGGCCAGCGAAGGACAGGGATCTGCATTTCCTTCAATGCCTCCACTACGTCCTTTCTCATGCCGTTTTCATTGGGGATGTCGGAATTTTCCCCCACATAGAGGCCTTCATAGATGCACCTTCTCAGATGCTCGCTGAAATGCCCGTAGATTTCAGGATTGATTTTTCCCTTTCTGTTCTTTTCGTTGATGTAGAGCTTTGCCATGTCTTCTCCCTTTCCGGCCTTCTGCGGCCTGTGTTGTTTTATGTAATTTCATCTATTCTCTTTTTTATTTATAGCGGAACACCGGTCTGCCGTCCTCATCCCATTCCAGCTTCATCAGCATGGCGTGGCGGTTGGGATTGTAAAGAGGATCTCCCTCAATCACCGCTTCCTGCCTGGCGTGATAGACGCAGATATCGTTTCCTTCCTCATCCACGGTGAAGGAATTGTGCCCCGGCCCGTAGATTCCGAGGGAAGGGTCGCTTTTCAGCACGGGATAACGCTCCTTTTTCCAGGAAGCGGGATCCAGAAGATCCGCGTTCTTATCCGCCGTCAGCATGCCCATGCAGTAGCAGGCTCCCGTCCCGCTGGCGGAATAGGTGAGAAAGATTCTGCCGTTCCGTTTGATGACGGCAGGGCCCTCATTCACCCAGAAATCCACCCGCTCCCAGTCATAGTCCGGCGCGGTCAGAAGCACCTGCACCGTGGCGAGCTTACAGGGAGATTCCATCCTGGCGATGTACAGGTTGGAAATCATTTTCCCGACACCCACCTTTTCCGCCCAGACATAGTAATGCTCCCCATGATTTTCAAACACCGTGGCGTCCAGTGAAAAGGAGCGGAAGGAAAACTCGTCCTCATCCGCGCAGCCCATTTTCCCCTTCTCCGTCCAGCTTCCCGTCACCGGGTCCGCGTCCGCACATTCCAGCACGTAAGGACGGATAGCCCATTTGTCCTCCGCGTCTCCCGCCGCGAAGTAAATATACCATTTTCCCTCCAGGAAATGAAGCTCCGGCGCCCAGATGTGATTCCCCATGTGGCCGGTCTCATGCTTTTTCCAGATTGTCGCCTCTTCCGCGTCCGCAAGTCCCTTCAGAGTCTGCGACCGGCGCAGGATGATCCGGTCATAGGCGGGCACCGACGCCGTAAAATAATAGGTTCCGTCCGTATGCCGGTACACATACGGATCCGCCCGCTGAAGGATCCAGGGCTGATTTCCGTAATCATTTGTTTTTTCAATATCGCTCATATTACCTCCTTTTCGGAACATAGCAAAGCTTTGCTTTGCTGCAACGGGGCATGTCTAGACGCATTTTTTAATGTTCCCGACCGGATTCTTCCCGCTGTCATACGCTCCCATCCGTTAATCACCAGTACCCCTGATGGGTCCAGTCAAAGGCCTTCATGCGCTCGTATTCCTCCATCGTGATGGTCAGGATGGTTCCGTGCTTGAAGCCATAGGGGAAGGAAAACGCCTCATCGGAGCGCACAAAGCGGCCGCTTTTCAGGCTGTCGGCCACGAATGGCACATAGCCCTGTCCCGCTCCCGGCACGCCGTAATAATCCAGGAACAGGCACCATCTTCCGTCCTCCAGCCGCACGGCGGTGGGCGCCTCGTACAGCCCGCTCTCCACATCCTTCATGCTCTCGTCGAAGTCCTCCCTGCGAACGTAAGGCCCCTCCGCCCGCTCCGCTTCCAGCAGGATGATCTTCTCCGGATTTTTTTCACTCTTTACGAACATATAGAAACGTCCGTCTTCCTCATAGGCGGCGGAATCGATCACTCCGCAGTCCTCCTTGCGGTAAAGGACCTCCGGAGAGCTAAAGGTCTGAAAATCCTTCGTCCTCGCACAGTAAATCGCCTTGTCCCCATAGTTGTTGCTTTTGTGGGAAGAGGACCAGTGAAGCAGATAATCCTCATTCCTGCTGTCATACAGAATGTCGGGCGCCCACAAACAGCCGAAGTCATCATTTCCGATCTTCACCAGCCTCTGCTCGCTCCAGTCTGTCAGGTTTTCCGATTCCCAGACGGAAAGGCATTTGCTCCCGTTCCTGCCGATCTCATCCCAGGAATGATGGTATTTACCGCGCATCCCGTAGGAAAGGCTCAGGTCCGTCGCAAAGATATAAAACTTCCCGTCCGTCCTGCTCCTCGTAATGGTGAAATCCCGCACGCCCCTGTCCCCATAATAGGCCCAGAGCACCGGCCGTCCCCCGTTCAGCGCCTCCCAGTGAAAGCCGTCCCGGCTCGCCCCGAAATAGACCTGCTCCCCGTCCGGAGTGGTCTTTTCCCTGAAATGTACGAATAGATATGCCTGCATTTCTACCTCTTTTCCTGCCGCCGACGGACGGCATTGAAATCAGCACGGACCCTGTTCATGCCAGCCTCCTTTTTCTGCCGCCGGCGGGCAATTTATATTTTTAATTTTATTAAAATATTTTATTTTTTTTAAATTATATAATAAAAGCGATCTGCAGACAACTCTTTTTTATGTACAGATAAAAATTTTTCAACACTTTTCCTTTTCCATACGTTTTCTTAGTGTGATCACCAAAAAAGGAAAGCAGCCGGCGCTTTCTCCTCCCCCACAGGTTGTGCGCACATGGTATTATGGAAGCGGCAAAACAAAAGAGGGGACGGCACGAATCATGTTTGTGCTGATTTCATTGCCGCCTAATGGCGGCAGGAAGAGGAATTCCCGATGGATGAATGTTTGTTGGAAAAATTTTATCAGGCCTGGTATCAGGAGCTGATCCGCTGGTGCAGCCGTATGGCAGAGGATACGGAACTTGCGGAGGATCTGGTGCAGGAAGCGTTCCTGCGTGCCATTTTTCATCTTTCCCTTCTGGAAACGCTTTCTGAAAAGCAGCAGCGGGCGTGGTTTTACCGCACGGTAAAAAACCTGTTTCTGGACCGGAAGCGCCATGAACGTTATGAAACGGTCGCACAGACGCCGCAGCAGTCCGGACAGGATATGGGAGAATATGCCATGATCGACTGGGAGCAGCTCCTGAACGGCCTGCCCGGGGATGAGGGCGTCCTGTTCCTCATGCGCTACGTGGAGGGCTATACCTCCGCGGAACTGGGCGAATTTTTCGGTCTGCCTCCCGGAACGGTCCGTTCCAGGCTGTCCGACGCGAGAAAGCATTTGAAAAACGCTTTAAAAGCAAACTTTTAACTACATTTTCAGCGCCGCCGGAAAGCGGCAGAAAGGATACGGCCATGTTTGAAAATTTCTCAGGGAAAAAAATGTATGTGATAAACTGTGATGTCTGCGACGCCAGAAAGGTAAATGAGGAGGATCTTTCCTCCTATGAAAAAATCATCATCAACACGGACACCATTCTTGTCAACGAACATGCAAAAAGTGTTCTGAGCCGTCTCCCCATCGTCTGCAACGGGGGGCACACGATGGAACTGGAAGGGGATGTCAACCTCATCTCCCATAATGGAAATTATGAGATCAACGGTTCCACCGCCGTGCCGGAAAATACGTTTCTGTCCGTCAACGGCAGTGTGGTAATCAAGCCCGGTACCGAAAAAGTACTCTCCTCCTACACCGCCGTTTCCGTCAACGGTTCCGTTCTCTGCCCGGCCTCCCTTGTGCCCTTTCTGAGCAGTTTTTCCGTCAACGGCTCCACTGAATGCTATCCGGATGACTGCATGGTTCTGGATGCCGTTTTCACGCCGGATACCTGGTTTCCCCTCCGGGCCAGACAGGGGGCTCATTACTATGTGTCGGAGCAGCTTCGGCTGACTGAACCGAAGCTTGACGTAACCGCTCTTGCCGCCAAACAGATCCGTTTTGTCACTCCCTCCGTCCTGGTGCCGGAGGAGCGGGTAGCTGACGCAGTCACTCTCTTTGATGAAACGGTGAAGCTGACAGTGATCCCCTCCGGATATGCTTTCATTCCCGGAGACGCCGGGCTGGATGAAGCTCTGCTGGAAAAATACGGCGGAAAGTTCTACATGGACGGCTCTCTTACCATCGAATCCAAAAACGCTTCCCTGCTTTCCCGCCTGGAAAAGCCGCAGATCACCGGAACCGTTTTTCTGCCGGAAAGTCTGATGGAGGCCTTCCTGCAGACCGGAGCGGAATACGGAAAGCTTCAGGTCGTCAAGGGAACCACTCTGGCAGGTAAGGCCATGCTGACCCTGGACAACGCTTTGCTCGACGCCTCCCCCGATGGGGTCTCCATTCACAACTGCGGCCTTCTGCGCATCAAAAAGGACGTCTCTCCCGAGCGTATCCTGGATCTTGTCCATACCGGAAACTGCGGCTGCATCCTCTGCACGCCGGAACAGAAAGGCGCCGTGGAGCTGGTGAGTCAGAACGCGGGCTTCATCGGAGATCTGAAGGAAAAAGCCGGTTCCGAAGGCGGCGGCGGAATGCTCGATATGCTCAAACAGATGGCAAATACGAAGGTGGTAAATGCGGAGCTGTATGTTCTGTAAAATGTGATTGCTATTCTGTTGCCCGATTAACAGGGAAGCCGCAAAGTGAATACGGGCCATCCTTTCCGACAAAATCTATATTCGCCGATCTCCCTGCCATTCAGATAAATGCTGCCGGAGGTCGGCTCGTACAGACGCATCAGCAGTTTGACCAGCGTGCTCTTTCCTGCCCCGTTATGGCCGACAATCGCAACCGTCTGTCCGCCTTTGATGGTAAAGCTGATATCGTCTATCACCTTCCGGCCGGAACCGGAATAGGAAAACGACAGGTTCTCTACCCGCAGCTCCTCTACCGGCATCGTTGGGATGGCACCGGCTTCATCCTCCTTTATTTTTGGATCATACTCCCAAAAAGCCCTGAGATCGCCGATATACATGGCATGCTCATGCAGCTGGAAAAAACTGTTCTCCTGATCCAGCAGTGCCTCCGTTACGCTGAACATCGCCATGACCACCCCATAAGGCCGTCGCCGACCATCATGTTCCTGAGCACCAGGATGCGGAAAGCCACAAACAGAATCACCAGGTAATAGCCCATCCGCGTACACACTGCATCAACAAATGACCGGTACACTGCGCACCTGAATCCATGCTTCTCAATCACCCTGATCCCGTTCTGCGTTGCCGCGGTAAACCGTTTGAAAAGCACATCGCTGATATTGGTCGTCCTCAGCTCCTTGGCATATTCCGGCATGTAATGCACCCGCCGCACATAGTCGGCCTGGCGGTTTGCTTCAGCCAGTTCCACTTCATAGGCACGCCGTTCCTCATTTTCCTTTCTGGCGAACACGAAGTTGGCCACGATCTGGAGCCCGACAAAAAGGAGCATGGATCCGTCCAGGGAAAGAGCCAGCCCGGAAAGCGCAAAAAAACCAAAGAGCGCTCCGAAAAGCATTTCCAGGGAATCCAGGACCATTCTCGGACGGCTTTTCAGCGCATTTAACGCTCTGATATGACTTTCATAATATTCCGCGTTCTCATAGCATTCCAGGTCTGCCTCCCGTGCCTTGCGGAATGTCAGCTTCATAAAATAGGACTGAATTTTCAGATCGGATCGGGGAAAATAGCAGTTCTTCAGCAGAATATTTACCAGATGACACGCAAAAGAAAGGAGAGACAAAAGTCCCACCACGGGCAAAATCTTCTGTATGGAGGCAGATGACTGTATCTGGTTGAGTACATATCCCACCACAAGCACCCGGAAGATCAGCCCCTTTGACCAGTCCGCCACCGCATCGACCATAATTGCAGGGATCCGCCATGGGGAAACTTTTCCGATATGCTTCAGCAGGAACAGATTATTTGACAGCACCTGTCTGATTCCGTATTTTTCAGCTTCCTGTTTCAATGCAGACGCCTCCTTTCGCAAACCCGGTCTGCTCCTTCTGTTTTATAACCATAAACATATTTATTTTATCATATTTTATCTTATAATAAACGTTTTTTTGTATAATCGCTTTTTATCATATTACCGTTTTTTCAATGTATGCCGAAAAGCAGCCTGTTTTCACAGACCGCTTTTCCCGTAATTCATTATTTGATTCAAAATTATTCCTTCGCTGTAAGCTGCAGCTGTATCTTCATCCCCAATGCTGCCGCTATTCGTACCAACAGTTCCAGAGACGGATTATAGCTGCCGCTTTCAAATCTCGTAATATTGCTTCTGGGAAGTCCTGCTCTTCTGGCAAGCTCCGCCTGTGTTATGCCCTGCATTTTCCGGCACTGCACATACTGCTCTATGACGGACTGCCTGGTGTTTTTCTGCTCCACCTCTATCAGAATTTTCTCTTCGCCCGACAGATAAATATAGTCCATGCTATCTCTCATAACCTGCGGCTTCTCCTTCTTCCATGTGCTTATTCATATGTTTTCTGACTTTTTTATATTTTGAGCAGAACTGACATCCGGAAATATAATCTATTTTGTGTACGCATATAAAGTCCGTTCCTCTCTTTGTATTCACCAGCAAAATATCACCTGGAACAACCGGCTCTTTTAACGTATAGATCCAGGTATACCGTCTCTCACTCTTTTTTCTCCATTTTCCATCGGAAAGCTCCACATGCATTCCCTTGACAATCTTTCTCAACGGCTGATCGGATACCATTTCATAAACGTCTGCCTGCACATCATACTTTTTGGCCAGAAGCCAGGATATATAACCGTCTCTGAGCTGCTTGTTCCCGTCTACCACAATCGCATGGGGAAGCTGACCTGTTTTCTGATAATACTGTTCGTAATACCATAATTTCTCCGGGGAAGGATTCAACATCCTGTCTGTCAGAATTTCTTTAACCGGGCATGCGTTCGTCAACGTCCCGACCATGGTATATGCCAGAATATCTTTCAGCCAGTCCGTCGCTCTCAGTAATTCCTCCGCCTGAAAAACGATCTGATCGCGTTTCTTCCGGTCCACAGGAACATATATATTCATGATACCGGAATACTTCATTCCCACTGTCAGAAGAAGCCTGTCAATCTTTCTGATCACTTCCTCATTCCTGCTTCTGTTTTCCATATCAAGATTTAGATATACGGATAACGAATCATTCATCAGGGTTCCTCCCTTCGCAAAAGCATCTTATATGGTGTGTTTTATTCGCCCTTATTGTCTTCTTTTCCCTTCGGACATTCTGGCAGGGCAGCAGCATCCTCTACAATGTCTGTTATGAGCTGCCGGAAGTCATTAACATTTTGGGATGTAATCACCGGCTTACCGGTTTCAGCTTCAAGAGCCCGCCACGCAATCCCTGCCACCTTGCCACCGCGCCGTGCCACGTCCTGATTCTCAGAAAAGCCCTGCGGGTTTGATACTTTGGATTGGATATATCAGTGGTGGAAGCTTCGGCCAGCATCGTCAAGACCAGTTCCAAATCACTCATATTGTCCCTGAGGTTTTCTTTCTTCAAGCCTTTCAGCTTTTTATACTGCCGTGTTGGCAACGTCGGTCAATCTTTTTTTGCCATCCGCAGCGGTCATCTTCAAAGCGTTACAGTTTGTAACGGTTTCATTGCCTTCGTCTTTTAACCTCTTTTTCATTACACGCCAATAGGTTTGAGGATTAGGACTATCCGTTAAAACCGCAATCACATCCACAATGGCAAAATACCATTCTTCCTGTTCCTCATCCCATGCAGTACGGATTTTCTTATCTTCATACAACCGGATCGTATTATTGTTTTTCAATTCATCCATTGCTATGCAACTCTCTTTCACAGGCAGGCTTTTCGTTTACTGTTTCTTCCCTTCCACGCAAAAGAACCATATATGATACATATAAATGTATCGTATATGGTTCTTTTTATCGAGAAGAAATCCCGATTATTCCGAGAGTACAGAAAGGTTGATATCCATACTCCCCGACCGGAAGCCTTCCAGATCCAGGGTCACATAGGAAAAGCCCAGTCCCCTAATCTTCTGCGCCACTTCTTCTGCCCTCTCCAGCAGCTTTCCCATATCCTTCCGGTCCACTTCGATCCGCGCAGTGTCCCCGTGCGCCCGGATTCTCACATTATAAAAGCCGAGCGCTCTCAGAAACTGCTCCCCTTCGTCCACCTGCCGCATCCGTTCCCGGGAAAGTCTCGTTCCATAGGGAAAGCGGGTGGCAAGGCAGGGAGCGGACGGCCGGTCCGCCACGGAAATTCCGTACTCTTCCGCCAGCGCACGGACTTCCCGCTTGGTAAACCCGAACTCCAGCAGTGGGCTTTTTATGCCAAGCTCCTGCACCGCGCGCAGTCCGGGACGGTACGCCTTCGTATCATCCGCATTGCTTCCTTCCAGAATCACCGATACTCCCAGTGATGACGCTTCCTGTAGCAGTCTGGTAAAAAGAAATTTCTTACACCGATAGCAGCGGTCGGGTGGATTGTCCGCAATATCCGCATCTTTCAGCTCGTCGATTTCCACTACCAGATGACTGGCGCCAAGCTCAGACGCCACCCGCGCCGCCACATCCGCATCCTGAACAGGATGCAGGCTGGTGTGAACCGTGGCCGCATAAACCTTTCTTTCTTCCGTCACTTTGCAGGTAACTGCTTCCGCCCGGCAGGAGGCAGTTACCGCTTCGCCGGAAGCCACGCCCGCCGGAAGGGGACTGGCAGCCGCCCGGCAGGCCGCGGCGAGCAGCAGGCTGCTGTCCACGCCTCCTGAAAAGGCCACCATGACCGGCCCCGGCAGGTTTTTCATATAACGTTCCAGCGTCTCCTTTTTTTCCTGCAGTTCATCCCGGACGTCCCTGCGTTCCGGCTGCCCTTCGGTTCCCTTCATCGTCTCCCCTCTTCCTTTTCCGCTTCCCGGCGGACCAGTTCATAAATCTCCTGAAAGCTTCTTCCGCTTTTCTGCGCCAGCGCCCTCACGCTGTCGTACTCCGGATAGAAGCGTTTTCCGTCCGCGAGACGGCAGACCTTCACTGCCGCTTCTCCAAACGGCGTGCTGACGCTGCTGCTCTCCCGTTTCAGCACCGTGCGCTGCATGTTGATCCGCCGGATGCCGATGGTGGTGGTTTCCGCAAAAATGATCTCCTCCATGCGTTCTCTGTCCTTCGGATCACAGATCACGTTGAGCTGCCAGGCGGGCCTGTTTTTCTTCATGAAAACAGGAGTATAATGAACGTCTCTCGCTCCGGCTTCAAACAGGCGCTCCATCACATAGCCCAGCATTTCTCCCGTACAGTCATCGATGTTGGTTTCCAGCCTGCAGATTTCATCGCTCTTTTCGGAGGGCTCCTCAATCAGCATGGCCCGCAGGATGCTGGGCCGTTCATACTGCCGTTTTCCCGCGCCCAGACCGATTTTCTGAATGGTAAACCGCTCCGGCAGCCGGTCTGAGGTCCGGATGGCGGCGACGATCGCCGCGCCGGTGGGCGTGACCAGCTCTCCCTGAATCTCTGTAGGCTTCAGCACCAGACCATGGGTCTGGACAATGTTTGCCACTGCCGGAACAGGAATCGGAATCAGACCGTGCTGACACCGGACCATTCCGTTTCCTTCGCACAGGTACGGCACGATCACCTCCGTCACATCCAGCTCATCCAGACAGACCGCAGCAGTCACAATGTCCACGATGGAGTCCACCGCCCCCACCTCGTGAAAATGCACCTCTTCCCGGCTGACTCCATGCGCCTTTGATTCCGCCTCTGCCAGAATTTCAAAAATCCGGACCGCCGTGGCCTTGGCCCGCTCCGTCATATCCGCCTGAGCGATAATCTCCAGTATCTCCTTCATCCTGCGGTGTTCATGAGGGTGCGTATGGTCATGCGTGTGTCCAAGGTCATGCATATGATCGTGACCATGTTCATGATTGTGGTCATGCTCGTGATCGTGGCCGTGCTCATAGCTGTGGCTGCCATCATGCTCGTGGCTGTGGACATGAGCGGCAATGGCCTCCGCCTGCACATCCGTTCCGTGGGAATGCCCGCTTTCGGCCGGATGGCCGCCAAACAGATATTCCATGTCATGGTCATGATTTTCATGAGCGGCGTCCAGCCGCACGTCAAAATCACACACATCCAGGCCGGACTTCTTCACCCGGCTTATGGCAACGGAAAATCCGTCCACCGGCAAAGAGCCAAGCGCCCGCTCCAGAGCCTCTCTTCCGGCTCCCAGATCCAGAAGCGCCGCCGCCGTCATATCGCCGCTGATGCCGGTCATACATTCCAGATATAAACATTTTCCCATTATTCTTTTTCCTTTCCGTTTCTTTCCGCCAGACGATTGATCTGGGTTGCCATATAGCCCGCGCCGTAGCCGTTGTCGATGTTGAGCACCGCGATGCCGTTGGCGCAGGAATTGATCATGGTGAGCAGGGCGGAGAGGCCGTTCATGCTGGCCCCGTAGCCCACCGAGGTGGGAACCGCCAGCACGGGATTGGCCACCAGGCCGCCCAGCACGCTGGCCAGCGCTCCTTCCATTCCCGCCACTGCCACCACGCAGTTGGCGCTCTGGATCTGCTCCAGCCTGGACATCAGGCGGTGCAGGCCGCTCACTCCGACGTCGTAAATGCGTTCCACATGGCTTCCGAAGTATTCCGCCGTCTGCGCCGCCTCTTCCGCCACCGGAATATCCGCCGTTCCCGCCGTACAGACGGCGATCTTACCGATGTGTTCCTTTCCTTCCTTTTCAATTTTCAGAATCCGGGAGACCGGATCATAGCTGACCTGTGGCAGCGCGCTCTTTACCAGCTCGTACTGCTGCTGCGACGCTCTGGTGCCGAACACTTCGCCTTCCTCCTCATAGAGCCTTTTAAAAATGGAAAGCAGATGCGCATCCGCCTTCCCGCTGCAGAACACCACCTCCGCGAAGCCGGAGCGCAGCTTCCTGTGCGTATCCAGCTTGGCATATTCCAGCTCCTCAAAGGGCTCCCTGCGGAAATACAGCTCCGCCTCGTCCAGAGACATTTCTCCGTTTTTGTATTTAACAAGCACTTCCCTTGCGTCCATTTTTACCTCCATTCCATGAGCGTATAATTCACGCCTCCCATTCCGCCGTTTACAGCTCATCGAGCCGGATCTGTCTGGTGCAGACATGATCCAGAAGCTCCTGACTGTGGCTGGTGATCACCATTCCGATTTTTCTTTCTGACGTCTCTTCCATCAAAAACCGCCAGATCTGACCCTGGGTAATCAGATCCAGCATGGTGCTGATCTCGTCGCAGAGCAGATATTTCGTTTCCGGGCCCAGCGCCCTGGCGATACAGAAGCGCTGCAGCTCTCCGCCGGAAAGCTCCTGAGGAAAACGGTTTTTCCATTCCGGCAGAATGCCCAGACGGCTCTCCAGCCTGGAATTCTCCGGTCCGCCCTCCGCCAGCGTCTTTCTCAGCCGAAGCCTGGGATTCACCGCCTTTTCCGGATGCTGCCAGATGAGCTGCACCGGGCAGTGCCCCTTCTTCGGAAGCGGCTTCCCGTCCACAAGCACACAGCCGGAGTCGGGGGAAAGATACCCGCCCAGAATTTTAAGAAGGGTTGTTTTTCCCGCTCCGCTCGGCGCAAGAATTCCTACCCGCTCTCCCGGCCCGACAGACAGGGTCACATCCTCCAGAATTTTCCCGAGACCGGTCTTCTTTTCATAAGAAAAATTCAGATTCTTCGCTTCCAGCATACGCCGTTTTCTCTCCTTCCTCTATCCGGCCCGCGCGGGCGCATCGCACCAGACCTCCGCGTACCTGACGGAGAGGAATCTCCTTCCGGCACTCCATGCCAAACCAGGGGCAGCGTTCCTGAAACACGCAGCCCTCCGGGAGATCCTTCACATAAGGCTGGCTTCCCTCGATCGGAGAAAAGCCGTTTGCCGGCATGGCCCGCCACAGGGCTTTTGTGTAAGGATGGCGCAGCAGCTCCTCTTTTGAAAAATCTGCCGCTTCCGCCACCTCCACCGTGGTTCCCGCATAAAAAACGGCGATCCGGTCCGCTCCACGAAGCGCCAGTTCGATATCATGGGTGATCAGCAGTACGCCTTTCTCCTCATCCGCAAATTCCCGCAGTTCATCCATGGCCTGTCTGGCAAGTGACTCATCCATGCCCGGCGTTGGCTCATCCGCGATGATCAGCTCCGGCTCGTCCATGAGAGCCGCCACAAGAAGAATCCGCCGGATCATGCCGCCGGAACACTCATGGGGATACAGCTCCTCCACCGTCTCCGAAAGCCCGTACCTGGCAAACAGCGCCCGCATCCGCTCCTTTGCCGCAGCCGTCTTTCTTCCGGCCAGCACCTGTTTCCCGATTTTCATCAGCGGATCCAGCCATGCCACGCTCTGGGGAACCAGGGCGATGCCCGGTACGCCATCGGATTCCCGATCGCGGGAAAAAGATTTCCTTTTTTCCGGCCGTTCCTTCGCCCCTGTTTCCTTTCCTCTGTACCGGATGCTTCCTTCCAGAAAAGCGTTTGCCGGCAGCAGGCCGAGCACCGCGTGGGCCAGGAGGCTTTTTCCCGATCCGCTGGCCCCTACCACCGCCACGATCTCTCCCCTGTGAACCGTCACGTTCAGACCGGTGATCACCGGAAGGAAGGTCTGCCGGAAGGCCAGACGCCCGCCTCCGCTTTCATACTGCCGGAAACGGATCGAAAGATTTTCAATGGAAAGAAGCTCTTCTTTTTTCATTATAGCTGTTTTTTCCATTTCACACCACACTCCTGTTGAATCCTGTTGGCCCCTGAGTTACAGTTCAGCCTTCGGCAGAACTGTAACGGCATCCGCCTCATTCCTGCGCACTGGCAGGATCGAGGAGCTTCTTCAGCGCGCCTCCCGCCGCATAAAAAAGCATCACGGTCAGAACCAGCATCAGGCCGGGGAACAGGGCAAGCCACCAGTTTCCCGTGATCAGATAACGCATGCTTTCCGAAAGGATCACGCCGATAGCCGGTTCTTCATTGGGCAGGCCGAAGCCCAGAAAGGTAATGCTCGCCTCGTGCAGAACGGCGTGGGGGAACATGAGCACCAGACCCACCGCGAACTGGGGAAACAGGTGAGGCAGCATATGCCTGACCGCAATCTGCAGCCGTCCTGTTCCAAGCCTGCCAGCAGTCTGGACGTATTCGCTCTCCTTCAGCTGCAGGACCTCTCCCCGGATCAGGCGGGCCAGGGAGGGCCAGTGGGTGAGCGCCACGCCGATCACCACACCGCGCATTCCCTTACCGCAGGCATAGGAAATCAGAAGGAGCAGCAGAATATGGGGAATTCCCATCAGCATATCGATGACAAAGCCGATGCAGGCATCCACCCATCTGCCAGCCACCGCCGCGGCCGTTCCCAGCACCAGAGCCAGGCAGGCGCTGATCCCCGCCGTCAGCAGGCCGATCCGCAGGCTCAGGGAAAGCCCGGCCAGCGTCCTTTTCAGCATATCCCTTCCCATCCAGTCCGTGCCGAAAGGATACGCCGGGCAGGGCATCCGGTCCTTCCGGGAAAAATCGGTCAGCAAAGCCGCATCGTGGCAGAAGGCTCCGGCCACTCCGATTCCCGCCAGCAGAACTGCCGCCGCCAGAAAAATCAGAAGCGTTCTTTTCCGGCCGTTTAACCGTATCCTCTCCTTCATACCGAAGCGTTCTCCCTCCTTCCCCTGCGCATGCGCGGATCCACCACGCCGTACAGAAGATCCGCCAGAAAATTTCCGGCAAAAACGATGGCCGCGGTCACCACGGTGATCCCCATCAGAAGGGGCACGTCGCTTCCAAGGCCCGCAGTCACCGCTGCCTGCCCCAGTCCCGGCCAGGAAAAGACCTGCTCCACCATCACGGAGCCGCCGATGATTTCACTCACGGAGGCAAACTGCAGGGTGATGACGGGGAGCAGGAGGTTTCTCAATCCATGCCTCCTGATACGCCGCCATTTTCTTTCTCCTCTGGCACGGGCAAACAGCATGTAGTCGCTCTCCATGACCTCCGTCATTTTTTCCCGGGTATGCATGGCGATGTTGGACACGCCCGTGATGCTTAAGGTGAGAGCGGGAAGCACCGCATGGTACAGCCGGTCCGCCAGAGTAACCTGATCCGCATCCATGCCGATGGGAACGCTCAGCGCCACCGGAAAAAGTCCGAGCTGTACGGCGAATACCAGAAGAAGCAGCAGTGCCAGCCAGAACACCGGCGTTCCGGCGGTTACCAGACAGTAGCCGCGGATCAGCTTATCCGGCCATCTGCCGGCGTTCGCCCCTGCGGCCACGCCCAGCGCGAAGCCCAGGATGCCTGAAAGGAGCCAGGAGACGGCGAGCAGAAGAAGAGAATTTTCCAGCTTTTCTCCGATCACTTCCCATACCGGCCTTCGGTATAAAAGAGAGGTTCCCATGTCCCCCCGCAAAGTATCCGACAGCCACCCCAGATATCGTTTCAGAGGCGGCTCGTTCACGCCCCAGTATTCCTCCAGCTTTTCCCGCTGCTCCTCGCTCATGGTCCCCAGCGCCGCCTGTCCCACATTGGCCTGGAGCGGATCGATGGGAGAAAGGCTCACCAGCGCGAAGGTGACGGCGCTGACCGCAAGCAGCAGAAGGAACATTCTTATCAGTTTTTTTAAAATCAGAAGCACAGCCCTTTTCAATTCATCCTCCATTCCAACTGATCGTTACAGGTCACGGGGTGACATATAACCATTGATCCACGTTATTGACCAGAGACCAGCCATGACCATGCGGATGAATTTTCTGCTCCGCAATCTGAAGGCCGTCCCTCACATAGTACAGATGATCCACGTTGCACAGCCATACCCAGGGGATATCTCCCTCCTGGGTCACCCCCGTTGTGCCGTCCCACTGCGCCTTCTGCCACAGCTCGTAGGATTCCTCCAGACTGTCCGCAGCAAGCGCTTCGTCCATGTATGTATCCACCGTTTCATTGGAATAGGGGGAATACCGGGCGCTGCTGCTTCCTTCCGCCGTATGGTAGATGTTGTACAGCTCCATAGGGGTATGAGCGCCCCAGCCCCACAGCAGCGGCTGGGAAAGGGCGTTGGTATAGGCCACATCCCAACCCGCACCCTGGAGCGTCACCTCAATGCCAAGACGGGCGCACTGATTGGCCAGATCCGCCGCGAGCGCCTGCCGCACCGAGTCATCCGGCTGATACATCAGAGTAAAGGCCGCCCGCACTCCGTCCTTTTCCCGGATGCCGTCCTCTCCTTTCTTCCAGCCCGCTTCATCCAGAATACGCGCCGCTTCATCCGGATCGTATGTCACTTCAGAAGCCTCATTGTACCAGGGCAGTTTATCACAGACGCTGTAGGCAGGCGTTCCGTAGCCATTCAGCACGTTCTCTATCATTTCCTCCCGGTCGATCCCGATGTTGATGGCCCGGCGGATGGCGATATCATTTGTCACATCATTTCCCACCGTCACGCCATTCTCATCGTGGGCGGCCACAGCCGGCAGATTGATTCCCCGGTTGTCCACGCTCTCCACACGCATCAGGCTGTAGCCATCCAGCGCCTGATCCGCATAGGAGGCGGCGGTATGCGCCACGTCCACCTGCCCGGCCATGGCCGCCGCGAGCGCCGCGTCCTCCTCCATGAAAAGGACGGTGACCCGCTTCATTTTCACCTCTCCTCCGTAATAATCCGGATTGGCCTCCAGAATTACCTGCTGCCCCCGGTCCCACTGCCGTAAAATATAACGGCCGGAACCGATGGGATTGCTTCCATAATTTTCATCGTAGGCATGCTCCGGCACGATTCCCACTATCGCCATGGTGTAGGGCCAGATGGAAAAAGGCCGGTTCATGTGAAATTCCACCGTAACGTCATCCACAGCCACCGCGCTCTCCAGCATGGTAAAATCGTTCACGCTGCTGTTTTCGGCACAGAGATTATAGGTAAAAGCCACATCCGAAGCGGTCAGCTTCTCCCCGTCCGTAAAATACGCGTCATCCCGGATGGTCACTGTCCACAGCAGGCCGTCCTCCGACACCGCGTAATCCACAGCCAGATCCATACCGATCTCAAGATCCGCCGTGGTGGTGGTCAGCGTGCTCTGAATCAGCGGCTCATGCACATGCTCTCCCGCTCCCCAGCCGTAAACCGGATCAAAGCCCGCCTCCGGCTCCGAGGTCACCGGCATGGTCACAATGACCGAAGCTTCCTCTGCCATCTGCTGTGCGGATGTCTCTGATGCCCCCGACACTTCTGATGCTGTCTGTTCCGACTGACCTGTCTGTGTGTTCTGTTCTGCGGTCCGGGCGGCATACTCTCCTGCGGCCTGTTCCGTGTCCGTTCTTTGGCATCCGCCGAGAATTGCGGATGCCAGAAACAGGGACGCACAGAGCGCTGCCATTATGTTTTTTCTCTTCACTCTTACCTCCATTTGAAACAAAAAAACGCCATGAAGACCTTCCCCCCCCTGAGAGGATTCTGATGCCTTCATGGCGTCTGTTTCATTGAAATTATTCGTTTTTTCTTCTAAAAAGCTTACATTCCTTTCCCGACCGTTTCATCTGTGCCCGATTTTCCTTCTGGAAAATATCTGAAATATTCTTGGAATATTCCGCCTGGCGGCAATGCTGTATTGCAGGGCGAGCCCAATCCGCTGAAAGGGTTTTGTCCGCTCTCTGAAATTTTTTCCAAATTCATCCGGCCGTTTTGCCGGAACCGGGTATTATTTTAACACCTCTCCCCCGCTTTCAGTCAATACCTTTTTTGCCTTACGCAGGCCATTTCACAAAATTCTCATTTTTTCCTTCATGCCAAAGCGTTGCAAATCCTGATTGAAAAAAAATTATCAGGGCTTATTTTTCAATCTTTCCTGCTCCGCCTGACTCTCACCGCCATATACTGCCTTCCAGACAGTTCCACCCGGAAATGTCCGGAAAATGTCCCTCTTTTCTCCACCGTCATATTCCAGGTATCAATCACCTCTGCCTCAAAGGGCGTATTCTCATCAAAATGAAAATCCCGGAAGGAAGGCCGCATAAAGCTGTAGTAGAATAAATAATAGCTGCACAGAGAATTTCCCACCTCTGTCTGCGGCACACAGCAGACCTCGTCCCATTCCCGACGCCGTGGCGCCAGGCCGCAGCCGGGCGTTTCCTCCAGAATGGAGCGCAGGAAACGGACGCGCTTCCAGCTCTCGCCATGAAGCTTTCCTCCATGTGACCACCAGAGCACTTCATCCGGAGACAGATACGTTTCCCCATGCTGGGGATAACCGCCCCGGCAGGCTGCCTCCCAGAAACGGCGGACCATCTCTTCTCCGGTGATATTCCCCCAGCCATACTGGATATTTCCCTCATAGGCGATTTCATCCAGCACCACAGGTTTGCGGTAGCGCTCCCTCCATTCGTCCGTAAGCTCTGCCGTCCGGTACAGCTCCTGCCGCTGGATGCTGCAGTGGGTCACCCAGGGCCTGCTATGATCGTAAAAGGCCACACAGTTGTGAATGGAACGCAGATGACGGTAAGGATCCTTTTCACACAGAATTTTCGCGTAACGCTCCCAGTCCTCCAGCGTCTTTTCCTTCATCAGGTCATATTCATTGGCCAGGGACCACCAGACATTATGAAAAGCGGAAAAACGGGCGGTCACATAGTTCCAGTACAGATCGTCCTGCTCCTTTGTCATATTCGAAAAGCCCCACCGGTCATAGGGATGCATCACGATGATATCTGCCTCAATTCCAAGCTTTCCGAGAGCGGCAATGCATTTTTCAATATGCTGGAAATGCGCCGGATTGAACCGGGTAAAATCCCAGTGATTCCCCTCCGTCTTTCCAGTATATTCCCAGAAATTCTCCTTCGTGAGCACACCGCTGTCCATGGGCGTCCCCTCATAGGGATAGGAACGGGGCTCCTTCAGGTTATAATCATAGTGCTTGGGAAAAACGCAGAAACGGATCTTGTTAAAACCGGCCTCCTTCAGGCTGTTCAGTGTTTCTTCAATCCGGGCGTCGTCCTGAAGCTCCCACACATAGCAGGTGGTTCCCACCGGATAATATGGAGTTCCATCCTCACAGGCAAAATGCCAGGTGTTCGCCACACGGACAGGCCCGTGATTTCCCGCTTCGGCAGGCAGCACCCGGAAGCTTCCCCGCTCCGTCTCCTCCAGAAAATCCGCCTGGATCTCAAACTGGTATTCTCCCTCAAAGGAGGGCATGAAACGAACGACGTAACGCCCTTCTCCGTCGTAGAAGCCCTCCGCTTCCACCGTTTCGTTTTTCCCCCGGAAACATCCGCGGACCCGGTGCTCCGTAAATGGATTTCCCTCCTGCGGCCCGCACACGGCCACCTCCTGAATGCCCCATCTGGGGACCTGCGGAGCAAAATTTTTTTCTGCAGTATTTTCCACCATTACAGTCCTCCCTTTTTTTGTTTTCGGCTTCTGTAGCTGTCGCATAGGAAAATTTTAGCAGATGGAAAGGGCAAGTACAATATTGATGTACAACAGATCTTGCATATTATACAAAACAGTTATTTTACTATCTTCCTGCATCCTCTGCCCTCCTGGCCTGCAGTAATTCTCTCAATTTCCTCCGCTACAGCATCCGGTCTGCGAAATCATACAATACAGTACATATCCACCCTCCTTTCCGAAAATTGTTGTCTAATGATATCGTTGCAGCAAAATTTTCTTCTACATAAACCGACACATCTTTATTCATCTTCCGGAAGCCTGGCAATCTCTATTCGGATCCCCATCTCTGCCGCCTGTGCCGTAAAATCCTCGCAAATCCCATTGTCTGTAATCAGAAGATCATAGCTTTCCGGCCTGCAGACCGAATGGACAGCCCGCCTTCCAATCTTGGACGAAGGATAAACGCCGATGTTCACAGAACTGTTTTCCATGACAGCTCTGGCGAACTCCACACCGGAGCTGTCATGCAGCGATGCGCCAAATGAAAGATCAAACGCTGTATGGGAGAAAAAAGCCTTATCCATGTGGATATTCTTTACCATATTCACTGTATACCAGTCATGGCAGTTCCCTCGGTGATTCATGCCTCCTCCCAGGAAAATCAGACCGACCGCCGGTTTCCTGCGCAGCGCCTCCGCCACGGAAATGGAGTTGGTCAGAACAGTCACGGAAAGACTGTCCGGAAGAAGTTTTGCCATATCGTAACCCACTTGTGAAGCGGTCAGATAGATCACCTCCCCTTCCCGAATCTGTTTCACCGCTTCCGCCGCCACAGACCGGTAATCCGGCCTCTCTTCGGAAAAATCCTCCGGACTGTAGGTTTCCATGGGGAAGCATCCCCGTTCACTCAGCGCAATGGCCCCTCCGTGCGTACGCTGCAGCAGGCCCTTTCCCTCCAGCATCCGCAGGTCCCTTCTTGCACAGTCTGCCGAAATTCCGTAATGTTCCTGCAGTTCACTTACCAGAACCCGGCCGTTTTCATTAAGCTTTTTCACAATATCCTTTTGCCGTTCTTCCATAAACATGGCTTTCCCCTCTCATCCCATTCTCATTTCAAATTGTTTATGCGTTTTTATTCTTGTTTATATTTTATTATACTTTATTTTACGCGTCAACTTTTTCGTTCTCCTGATTCCTTCCGTCAGCACAGACGATAAAGGTTAATATGCTATCATCGGACTGATTCCAGGACAATGTATTATTTCAAGATCTGCAAACATTTACGGAGGAAGAAGCGGAACATATTGATAATGAATGACATGACGGAAAAATGAAAACACGATTGGAATATCGGCTTTTAAAAAAGAATGGAGGTAAATTTCCGTCCGGCAGAGAGGTCCGCATTGCGGAAGCCTCCTGCCGGACGGTCAGCACTTTTTATGCCTCATCATGCAGTGTACGCCCATTGGATGCGATCACGTCCCTGTACCACCAGAAACTCTTCTTGCGGTAACGCGCCAGGGTGCCGCTGCCGTCCTCATTGCGGTCCACATAGATGAAACCGTAACGCTTTTTCAGCTGGGCAGTGGATGCGCTGACCACATCGATGCAGCCCCAAGCCGCATAGCCCATCACGTCCACACCCTCGTCAAGGGCTTTTTCCACCTCCAGCAGATGATCGCGCAGGTAGGCGATACGATAATCGTCCTGCACGGTCATGCCGCCTTCTCCATCCGGAATCAGGGTGTCGGAAGCGCCAAGGCCGTTTTCCGCGATAAACAGCGGTTTCTGGTAACGGTCATAGAAATAGTTCAGGGTATAGCGCAGGCCGGCCGGATCGATCTGCCAGCCCCACTCGCTCTCCTTCAGATAGGGATTCTTCACGCCGCTGGTCAGGTTGCCCGCGCCCTTTGCGTACTGGGAGCAGTCCGCCGCCGTACACTTGCTCATGTAATAGCTGAAGGACACATAGTCCACCGTATTTTTCAGAAGCTCCTCATCGCCCGGCTCCATTTTCACATGGATGCCCTTCTGCTCCCATTTTTTCTTAATATAGGAGGGATAATAGCCCCTGGCCTGTACGTCGGAAAAGAACATCACGTTCCGGTCCGCCTCCATCATGGCGATCATGTCTTCCGGCTTCGGCGTCATGGGATAGCTCAGCGCGCCCAGCACCATGCAGCCCATCTTCGCGCCCGGAATCATCTCATGCAGAAGCTTCGTTGCCAGGGCGCTCGCCACGAATTCATGGTGGGCCGCCTGATAGCGGTCTTCCTCCGTCAGCTGGTCCTTTGGCGTCCAGATGCCCGCGCCCATCAGCGGAAAATGCCACAGAGCGTTGATTTCATTAAAGGTCATCCAGTATCTGACCTTATCTTTGTAGCGTTCAAACACCACGCGGCAGTAGCGCTCAAAAAAGGTGATCATGCGCCGGTCGCGCCAGCCGTCGTATGTCTTCGCCAGATGCAGGGGCGTCTCATAATGGGAAAGCGTCACCATCGGTTCGATGCCGTAACGCCTGCAGGCATCGAAAACCCGGTCATAGAAGGCCAGCCCCTTTTCATTGGGCTTCTCCTCATCTCCATTGGGAAAAATCCGGCTCCAAGCGATGGACATGCGGAACACCTTGAAGCCCATTTCCGCGAGCAGACGGATATCCTCCTCATAGCGATGGTAAAAATCAATTCCCACAAGCTTCAGATTTTCCGGGACGGGGCCGTCCGATACCGGCCCCATCACGCCTTTCGGCATCACATCCTGAATGGACAGGCCCTTGCCGTCCTCCAGATATGCGCCTTCACACTGGTTCGCCGCTACCGCGCCGCCCCACAGAAAATTTTCAGGAAAACTCATACATCCTCTTTTCCTGCCGCCTTCAGGCGGCATATATTCCAGCGGAGGGACCGGGCTGCAGACAGCCCGGTCCTGCGTTCCTTATGCCTTATGAGTCAAAACTGTGATCAGACCGGCTCCTGCCTGTCCGTCCTTCTTTGCAACCACATCCAGATAATCAGCCGAGTTGCTCACCAGCACGGGAGTCGTGATGTCATAGCCCGCGCTCTTGATGCCTTCCGGATCGAAGGTGATCAGCAGATCTCCCTTCTTCACTTTGTCGTCCTGCTTCACGTGTACCTGGAAATATTTTCCTTTCAGTTCCACCGTATCCAGACCGATGTGGATCAGAAGCTCCACGCCGTCCTTCGTCTGCATGCCCAGCGCATGTCCTGTGTCGAATACGGACATGATGGTTCCATCCTCAGGGGCGCGCACCTCTCCCTTTGCCGGAACAACCGCCGCTCCCTTTCCTACGATTTCATTGGAAAAAACATCATCCTTCACTTCGCTTAACGGAATCACCTTTCCCTCGATGGGAGAGTCAATCACGATATTGGCTGCAGGAGAAGATGCCTTCTGCGCCGCATTTTCCTCGGCTGCGGGAAGCTCCGCCGCCGTATCCTCCGTCTCCTCCTTGGGATCATCAAAGCCCAGGATCAGGGTGGCAATGGCGGTCGCCACGATGGAAATGAGAATCGTAATCACCGCGTTGATCACGTTGCCGAAACCGTCGCCGCCGATATATACCGGAAGGGCGAAAATACCGGCTGTGGTGGAGGAGAAGGTGTGAATTCCGGTAATACCTGCATACAGACCCGCGATACCGCCGCCGATGATCGTAGCGTACAGGGGTCTCTTCAGACGAAGCGTAACACCGTAAAGAGCGGGCTCCGTAATTCCCATCAGACCGGTCACGCCAGCGGAAAGGGCAACCTGCTTCAGCTCCTTATTCTTCGTACGGAAGCCAACCACAAGGGCAGCGGTTCCCTGCGCGATGTTGGAAGCCAGCATACCGGGCCCAAGAATGGTGCCGTAGCCCAGAGTCGCGTACTGAATCGTCTGAATCGGCGCGAAGCAGTAGTGCATACCCGTCATGACGAAGAACGGGCAGAACGCACCCATCAGGAACGGAATTACCCATCCCGCATAATCATTCAGCCAGTTGAAGCCGATGGCGATCACCTGACCCACCAGATTTCCAAGAGGGCCGGCAATGGTGATTCCCAGAATGCCCGTCACGATGATGGTGATCATGGGCGCCAGGAAAATCTTGACCGCCTTGGGAGAATACTTGTTGGCAAATTTCTCAATATAGGACTGTACCCACACGATCAGCAGAATCGGAACCACGCTGCTGCTGTAGGAAACCATGGTCACCGGGATGAAGCCGAACAGATGCACCGGATCTCCGGTATTCAGGCCGGTGAAGCTGGGATGCAGCAGAACGCCTGCCAGCACCGCCGCTATGTAAGGGCTGCACTTGAACCGCTTCGCTGCGGAAACCGCCAGAATGAACGGCAAGAAGTAGAACAGCGCGTCGCCGAACGCATTGAAAATCTGGTAGGTCTGAGATCCGGAATCCACCAGATGCAGCGCCACCAGAAGCGCCAGCAGCGCCTTGATCATACCGGAGCCTGCCAGAGCAGGGATCACCGGCTGGAAGATTGCGGTCAGCGTGCCGAAGAACATCGACACAATTCCCTTTTTCTCTTCCTTGTCATTATCCGCCGGAGCCATGTTGTCTCCAAAATTTCCAAGCTTCTTGATCTCGTCGCAGACGTTTCCCACATCCGTTCCGATCACCACCTGGAACTGGCCGTTCTTGGTCACAACGCCCTGAACGCCCTTTACCTTTTTAATGCCTTCCACGTCCGCCTTTTTCGGATCATTCAGACTGAAACGCAGACGGGTCATACAGTTTGTAACGCCTGACACATTCTTTTCACCGCCGACGAGTTTTAAAATCTCGGCAGCCATTTTCTTATAATCCATACTTCCACCTCTTCTTAGCACTTCATTTTTGAAATCTATCTCCGCCTCCCGGCGCAGCCGCTGATTGCGGTTCGCAGCGCTGCGAAAGAAGCCACCTTTCCGCGCCGCTGTTGAAGGAAGCCTGCCGCCTCTGCAGTAAGCTGCCGGCCTCCCGATTTCCGCTTTTAACAATTTTTTTAAGCCTTATTCCTTATCATCGTTCGCCGCCGTGATCCTCCGGATATACACGGCAAGGTAGACCAGCTCTTCCTCCGGAACCGCAATCTGGTAATCGTTCCACACCAGCTTTGCGATTTTCTCCGCACAGGCGTAGCTGTCCGCATACTGGGTCCGGATCAGGCTGGACAGCTCCCCGTCGTCCCCGTCCAGCATCTTGTCCTGAAACAGCCTCTGGGCAAAAAATTTCAGGTGCGTCACAAACCGGACAAAATGCAGCGATTCCTCGTTGAAATTCATATGGTACTGATAGCGCACCACGCTGATGATCTTGTGCACCAGCTCGGTCATGCGCACCGCGTCGTTTGTATTTTCATAATCAAACTCGGCGTTTACGATGTGCATGGCGATGGAACCGGCTTCGTCCTCCGGCAGCTTTTCCCCGGTCTTTTCTTCGATCAGGGCCAGGCCGTAAAGCGCCGTTTCGTATTCCTTCGGATAAAAATTCCGAATCTCCCAGAGAAGCACGTTCTTGAAATTCATTCCCTGCTTCATCCGGGATACGGCAAAAGAAAGATGATCGATGAGATTCAGATAGATGGTTTCATTCAGTTCCTTTCCGAGCGCTTCCTCCGCCTTCTTCACGATGGCGTCCGTGATCTCCATATAGACCTCGGGCGTCTGTGCCAGCAGGGCGTACAGCTTTCCGGAAATATTTTTGGATTTCAGGAAAAATTCCTTCTCCACCCTGGACGCGTCCACCTCGTCTCCCGGTTTCGCGCGAAAGCCGATCCCGCGTCCGGTCAGGATTCTTTCCTGATTGCGCTCGTTTCGGGCGCTGACCACATTGTTGTTGATTACACTCTTCACCGTCCACCGGCTCATATCTCAATCCCTCTTCAAAAACAGCAATAAAAAAAGACCCCTATTACACGCATTCCACCGGACATACCGCTTCCTGCCGCATGTAATATCAGGTCTTGCCTGCCATACAGTAACAAACCTGAAGGAGTCATTCGTTTATTTCTGTGAGAACCATACCATATATGACGAAACCTGTCAAGCTTTCCGGTTCAATTTTGTCTATTTACGTCAAAACAGAATAGGGATTTTTGTGCATATTTCCTTTTCCTTCCCATTTTAGAAAAGGCCGGAAAACGCACGGCAATTCCACTCATCTCATCGCCGCTCTTACCGCTTCCACAAACCTGCGTACATCCTCCGGCGGATTCTGCGCATACAGAAGACCATAGGGAATCCTGTAATCCCACTCCACAGGAATCGTTATCAGCCCCGGATGCACGTCCTTCCAGCACTCCAGCGTAAGCAGCACATTTCCCGTTTCCGCACAACGGTTGAAAACAGAAATATCATAGAAGCGGGGTGTATCCTCAATCCGAATCTGCGGATGCTCCCGCTGCAGATACGCCCGCAGTCTGTCGTTCACCTCGGAATCCCCGGTCTGTACCATCATCAGCGTCTGCCCATACAGATCCGTTATCTTCAGCTTTTTCTTCCCGGCCAGCGGATGCTCCCTGGAAACGGCGCACATCTTCCGGTAGCTGCCCAGTGGAAGCATGCTGCACTTGTCCAGCCAGCTTCTGGAGTCGCAGACCGCCACCAGAAAATCAAATTTTTCGCCAAGCCCTTCGATCTCCGAAAGGATCCCCTCATGGTCATCCTCAAAGGGTACGAGATGCAGCCGATATCCCGGGAAATCCCTGTTTACCCGATACCAGAGATCCATAAAGGGTTTTGCCGGATTCAGCAGAGAGGTACCCACACAAAAGGTGGTATCATAGGTTTTCATGGCCTGCTTCGCATTCTCAATGGATTTTTGGGAAAAATCAAAGAGGAACCTGGCGTCCCTGTAGATCACTTCTCCTGCCGGTGTCAGACGAATGCCGTGGGAAGACCGCTCGATCAGCTTCAGATCCAGATGTGCCTCCAGCGCGTTCATCTGCTTCATGACGGCAGTCGGGGAGATATAGAGCTTCAATGCCGCTCTGGTAAAGCTTCCGCAATCCGCTACACAGACAAAAATGGCAAGCTGACTGTTATACATGTCTTTCCTCCTGTTACGCCGCCTGCGGCGTAAGCTGTCTCCGTTTCCCGCTAAAAAATTCTGGCATTAACCTAAAGTTAATACCAGAATAACATTCCTGCGGGGTTCCGTCAAGCTTACGCATCTTCGGACGGCAATAATCAGCCTTTCACGTCTTTCCTGCTTTCCACGGCATGGACCAGCAGACAGATCAGAATCACGGCCGCCATATCAGGCAATGTATTTCCTACCGGAATATCCACGGTCATCAGAAAACGGTAAAGCAGAAAACCGGCGAGCCAGATCACCAGATTTTTCACCTCGAAATCCTTCTTTTTCTCCTCCTTTTTCAGGAGGAAAATATCCGCGATCTGCACCGCGATCATCGGCGCGAAAACAGAGCCGATCAGATAGAGGAAATCCGTAATATCGTCCATGGGAAACAGAATGGCCGCAAAAGTTCCGATCACAGTCACTGCAATTCCCAACTGTTTTCCCTTCCATTTCGGGAAAATGGATTCAAAGGACACACCGGCGGAATAGGCATCCAGGAATGTGGTCGTCACCGTGGAAAAGATGATGATCAGAAGCCCTGCGATTCCCAGGCCTGCCTTCACCATGATCGCGGCGATGTCCGTTTCTCCCGTAAAAATCGCAGCTCCCATTCCGATGATATACATCCAGCAGCTCACCAGACCGTAAACAATCACGCTGACCGCCGTGGCCTTCACCGGCTTTTCGGCCTCCCGGGTATAATCGCTGATCACGGGCAGCCAGGAAAGGGGCATTGCAACGGACAGTTCCACAGCCGCGCCGAATGTCATGACTTCACCCGCAGCCGTCTGTCCTGCTCCCTGCCCGAAGATCACAGCACACAGGACTATCGTGAGAAGAAAAAGCGCTGCCATTGCCGCCGTGTTAAGCTTCCCCAGATTGGTAACGCCCACGGCAATCCAGAGAAGGATCAACGCTCCGATTACGATGCACCAGATCCAGGCGCCCACGGCCGCCGTTCCGTTTGCAGCCAGAGCGCCGTCATAGATCATGATTCCCGTCCATCCCACCAGCTGCAGCACATTGAGCGCCGAGAACAGAAGTCCTCCCTTCTGTCCGAAACTCATCTTCACCGTCTCCATGGCGCTTTTCCTGGTCCGCGCTCCAATCAACCCGGCCGCAAACATCATGGCACAGCCGATGAGATGTCCCAGCAGAACCGCTGCGATTCCATTGATCAGACCGAGCGGAGCCAGATAGGTTCCCGTCAGAATCTCCGCTATGGAAACACCCGCGCCAAACCAGATCAGGCCATTCTCAAAAACGGATGTTTTTCTGTTCTCACTCATCGCTCCGGTCCCTCCCCATAACTGCTTCTGATATCAAAAGCATGATTCATGGGACCGCTGCCCTTTCCAAGATCCAGCATGGCAGCCAGAGCTCCGGAAAGATAGCTCTTCGCCCGCTCCACAGCCTCCTCCAGACAGAAGCCCTTCGCCAGGTTGGCCGCAATGGCGCTGGACAGGGTACAGCCGGTTCCATGCGTGTTGGGATTATCGATCCTTTTACCATAAAACCAGCGAATTTTTCCATCCCGGTACAGCAGATCATTGGCATCGTTATGCTGATGGCCGCCCTTCACCAGCACGGCACAGCGGCATGCTTCTCCAATCAGGGCCGCCGCACGCTCCATATCCTCCGGTGTCTTTACCTCCATTCCGGAAAGAACCTCTGTCTCCGGAATATTCGGCGTCAGCACGTCCGCCATGGGAAGCAGTCTTTTTTTCAAAACCTCCACCGCATCCTGGCTGATCAGGCGCGCACCGCTGGTCGCAACCATCACCGGATCCACCACGATATTTTCCGCCCCGTATTCCTTAAGCTTATCCGCAATCGCTTCGATCAGCCCCGGCGAGGATACCATGCCGATCTTCACCGCATCCGGACGGATGTCCGTAAATACACAGTCAAGCTGTTCCTTTAAAAATTCAGGAGATACCTCCATAATTCCCGTTACGCCGGTTGTATTCTGCGCAGTCAGAGCCGTCACCGCACTCATGGCGAAAACGCCATTTACGGTCATGGTCTTGATATCTGCCTGAATTCCGGCGCCTCCGCTGGAATCGCTTCCAGCGATTGTTAATGCTGTTTTCATCTGCAATTTCTCCTTTGTCTTTTGCTTTTACAGAATCCTGCACTAATTTTGTTAAGCGACAGAAGGTGGTGCCCCCGATCCGCCGCTGAGGAATGCGGCCGTTGTCATACGGCCTCCCCGCTATACTTTCCTGCCCTGCTGCTCCTGCGCTCCGACGATCCTTTCTGCAAGTTTTTTCATCCGTGCCGCAGCTGCCTCTACGTCTTCCTCCGCAAAAATGGCGCTGATCACTGCGATTCCGCTGATCCCGCTTCCCGCCAGTTCCAGCGCATTTTTTTCGGCAATGCCGCCGATTGCTACGGCCGGAATGGGAACGGCGCTGCAGATCCGGCGCAGCGTTTCATGCTCGATCTGCCTTGCATCTGCCTTGGAACCGGTATGAAAAACCGCTCCCACGCCAAGATAGTCCGCCCCGTCCTTCCAGGCCTGTACTGCCTGTTCCACCGTTCTTGCAGAAACGCCGATGATTTTTTCCGGTCCAAGCCTCCTTCTTGCCTCTTTTGCCTCCATGTCCTGCTGTCCCACATGGACGCCGTCCGCATCCAGCCGGATGGCAAGATCCACATCGTCGTTGATGATGAGCGGAACCCGGTACGCCGCGCAGAGCGCCCGGATCTCTTCTGCCTCCTTTATCAGCGCCTCTCCCCTCAATTCCTTTTCCCGCAGCTGAATACAGGTGGCGCCGCCCTTCAGCGCGCTTTCCACCCGTTTGGGAAGCGGCCTGTCCGCATCTTTTCCGGAATCCGTTACCGCGTATAACAGCAGATGTTTTCTGTTAAAACTCATTTTTTATAGTCCTCCTCACAGAAGCTCCATCCTTCCTCCCTTTTCCAGTTCCTCTCCGTTCATCAGGTAAATGGCGTCAATGATACGGTTCCGGTAGGCCGCATTTCCCTCATCTTCCCGCATCCGGCTCCATGCCAGCTCTCCCGCCAGCCCCATGGCGCAGACCGCGGAAACGGCTGCCTCCAGCGGATGCTCCGGATTGGCGGCAAGATAGGCGCACATCATTCCGGAAAGCTGGCAGCCCGTTCCTGTCACCCGGCTCATTTCCGGTCTTCCATTTCGAACCAGGAAACAGCGCTTTTTATCCGCTATCAGGTCCATTGCCCCGGTCATGACGACCACGCAGCCCGTCTGTTCCGAAAACGCTTTCAAAAAAGCCGCGTCCCTTTCCAACCCGTTTCCGGTCACTGCATCCGCCTCGTCCGCATCCACACCCCCCGCCGTTCGCCGGCCTTCGGCCAGCGCGCGGACCTCGGAAGCATTTCCCCGTATGGCGGTAAAACGGATCTCCCGCAGCAGCATCAGTGCCGTTTCCCTGCGAAAGTCGCTGACGCCCACACCCACCGGATCCAGAAGCACGGGATGCCCCAGTTCATTCGCCCTTTTTCCGGCCCGAAGCATTCCTTCCACTCCCGTTTTATGAAGCTGCCCCAGATTGATATTCAATCCGGCACAGATCGACGTGATCTGCGCCGCATCCTCCGCCTCATCCGACATGATCGGACTTGCCCCGCAGGCGAGAAGCACGTTCGCCACATCATTGATGGTCACGTAATTTGTGATATTGTGGATCAGCGGCGCCATCCGCCTCACATTTTCCAGACATTCCTTCAGCATGGCTGCCTCCTTCCCGGCTGATTTTGCCGAAAATGCATATTTTCAAAAAAGAAAACGGGCCTTCCCTCCTCTGGGAATACCCGCGCACACAAACAGTCCTGTTTCCCTACGTTGGCATTACCCAAATCAGGTTATGGGTTAAAGCGATTCAGCTTACTCTCAGCCTGCTTGATACGCAAGCTCCCCGTTTTATTCTCTTTTCTGCCCCTTGTCAGCTTCTGGCATGCTGTTCTGACCGGGGCTCCAGGTTCCCCAGATAGACATCAAACACCCGCATCCGCTTCATGGCCGTTACCAGCACCACAGCAAGAATGGTTCCGCCGCAGCTCGACACGAAGAACGGAAGGATGAAGCCATACACTGCGCTCTCGCTTCCCATCAGCCAGGCAGCGATCGGCCAGCTCAGCAGCCCTCCGATCACGGATGTTCCGAACAGTTCTCCCAGATACGCAAACGGCAGATGCTTTCCGTACTTATAGAGCATCCCGCACAGAAAAGCGCCGCACATGGAACCCGGGAAAGCCAGCAGGGTTCCCGTTCCAAGCAGGTTGCGCAGAAGGCTTGTGACAAACGCCATTCCAACCGCATAGGCGGGGCCAAGGAACACACCGCCCAGAATATTGATGAAATGCTGAACAGGCGCGCATTTGGATGCGCCCACCGGAATCGAAAGGGGCGAGCAGACGATTCCCACCGCCACCAGGATGCCCGCGAGGGCAAGCTTCCTTACGTTAACATGTTTCATTTTCTTCCTCCATTTGTATCCATACGGCTCCTGCCGTATGGTGGTCGATGCTTTCTGGCATCCTCTCACTCCGGAACACGGATTCCCTCGCATGTTGTTTTTTGTACGCCCCGGGAGGCATCGCAGGACGTACCGTAAAAATCCGAACGGCGCTCCCCGCCCGGTAAAACCGTATTCGGTGTTCCGCGAATCATGGTATCACTTTTCAGCATAAAAATCAATTATGAAAACAGAAACGTAAAATTTCGTGACGGAAATGTCCGCATCCGCTATAATGAATGGCAGAAGAAACAATGCTCTGTTGTTTTCCGGACATGAAAAGAAAGGAATGGTAACAATATGAAAATCATGGTCGCTTCCGATATACACGGCTCCGCTCTTTACTGCCGTAAAATGCTCGACGCCTTCGAACGGGAACAGGCGGACCGCCTTCTTCTTCTCGGGGATCTTCTCTATCATGGCCCGCGGAACGATCTGCCGGCCGGATACGCGCCAAAGGAAGTGATTCCCTTGCTGAACGCTCAGAAAAACCGGCTTCTGTGCGTCCGTGGAAACTGCGATACCGAAGTGGACCAGATGGTGCTGGAATTCCCCATCATGGCGGAATCCTGCATCCTGTGGCTGGGAAGCCGGATGGTGTTTGCCACCCATGGCCATCACTTCAACACCGCCTCTCTTCCCCCCCTGCAGCCCGGCGATATCCTGCTGCACGGCCATACTCATGTTCCGGCATGGGAGCCTTTTTCCCTCTCCCCGGCATGTACTGCACCTGCATCGAACTGCCCTTCCCCGGCCGCATCAGAATGCCTTTACCTGAATCCGGGTTCCGTTTCCATCCCCAAGGAAAACAGTCCGCGCGGGTATATGATTCTGACGGACCATGCGGCGGAATGGAAAACGCTGGAGGGAGAGGGGTATCATCGGTATTCCTTCATATCTCCTCGTCCAGCGCCTCAATCAGAAAGCTGACCGGCCGAAATCCATCGTTACAGGAAATCATGACAGACTTTTTATTTTTCATCCATCCCTCATAGATATCTTCCCCGCCATGGGCGAGCGTCATCACAAACGGTGACATGCTCTCCCATGCGCTGTCGCACAGCCCTTCCGGCTTCTTCCAGCCTTCCGTAATGAAGACCTGCCCCTCCTCCACGTCGCAGGCATGCTCCATCGGATTCTCATATTGTTCCGAAAGGTCCCTGTAAAATGCCTTTCGCATCACGGTAATTCTGCACTTTTTCATCTTTTCTTTATACCTCCAAACCGTAACCTGCTTCTTCCCTCTGCTTTTTGTTTCATTTCATCCCGTATTCCCGGTAAAGCTTCCTGCGAAATGCCTCGTTGTTCACGGCCTTCTCCAGGTCCTTCGTTCTGGAATCTGCCATCAGCCTACCGGCCAGCGCTGCGAATTTCTGCTCCCCGTTTCTCTCTCCGATTCGAATACCATCACGCCGTCCATCCCGTCTGCTGTCCTCCATCATTTCATTTAACGCTTTACACATATTCACCCTGCCTCCTTCCACTCTGTTTCCCTCTTTATATATTTCCAGCCTCCTTATTATCGGCCCGCTTCATCATGGCCACAACGTCCCGAAGACCAGTTGTAAAGTGCTCTTCCTTCAGATCCTCAAGCGTATACAGATTCATCCGGTAATTCGCCGTATACTCCCGGAACATCTCATTTTCTCCCTCAAAGTTTAGCATCCCGTGCAGGTCGCGGCAAGCTTCCCATTTCTTATTGCCGTGGTAAAATACCACCGTCACAACCGGCTCCAGCTCTTCCGGCATCACTGCTTTTCTCCCGCCGAATACTGTGCCATTTATGAAGTCTGCAAAGATATCCTTCTTCTCCATGTAGGCACAGAAAGCGTCATTTTTTTCTCCCATAATGCCTCTCCTCCTTTTTCAATTTTCTTCTGAATTGTGAATCTCAGCGGGCGAAATCTGCCCTGGCGAACGCCATATACGGATGCCGCGTTCTGCAGAACATCCTTTGAAAAGATGGGACGGATATGGATTGTTCCGTCCGATTCAGATACTGTTTCCACGCCAAAAACAGTGCGGAAAGCAGCATTTGATGATATGAATATAACGCAAAGCGGACTGCAGTGCAAGAATAATCAAAATAATTTTCTTTATTCCGGCTTCGTATAAAATTCGGAATGTTCCAGAGCATAATACAGCGCCAGACATATTACCTCATTTTGAGAGCGGCCGGTTTTCTGAGCCAGTTCAGCAATTTCCTGTTTCACATTCATTCCAATTTTAAAGGTTATCTTTTTTCTTGGCTCCTTTACGGTTATACTGAATTTATCCGCCATATCTTCTGCTTCTCCTTTCTCCTACAGGTTATACCTGTTTATATAATAGTACAAACCACTATATTTTACAAGTATAACCTATATCATAGAGTATAAAGTGGTAAAACACATTATTTGACACATCTGACGCCAAATTCAAAACATGGGAGACAAAATGAAAAATCGAATCCGGGAATTAAGAGAAGAAGCCCATATGTCCCAAGTACGGCTTGCGATTGAGTTGGAGGTCGCGCAGGAAACGATCAGCGCCTATGAAAGCGGCAAGCATTATCCGAGCGTGGCTTCTTTACTGAGATTGTCAAGAATCTTTCATGCCAGCTGTGATTATATTCTGGGCATATCGGATGTCCGACTTCCAGATCAAAATATCAATAAAACAAATCAGGAATACATTTTACTGGAAAAGTGGAACCGCTTAAACGCCAGACAACGCTCCCTGGCGCTCGCCTATATGGACGGGCTGCTCGATATGGCAGAAAAATGCTCAGAATAAAACAGATCCCATTAGTCAGGCTCTTTCCTCTTCATCCTCCTCATCTGCACCACATAGCTGGTAATCAGGATCACATCCGCCCCGAACCATGCCAATATCTCCGCATAGAAAATCCCCTCAGAACCCAGCACCAGCGGAAGCAGCATGGCGGAACCGGTTCGCATGATGAACTCCGCCACTCCGGAAATCATGGGAAGCAGCGTATTTCCCATCCCCTGCAGGCAGGAACGGGTCACATGAAGAATGTACAGCACCGGAAGGAACACGCTCATGACAGCCAGATAATGGTAGGCAATCTCCAGCGTTGCGGCCACATCCTCCGGATTTCCGGAAATGAACCATCCGAGAATCGTCCTGCCGAAAATAAGCATCACCGCCGCGATCACGGCGGAGGTTATGACTGCAACCACGAGCGCTGCACGCATTCCTTTGCTGATCCGGTCCATTTTTTTCGCGCCGAGGTTCTGTCCCGAATAGGTAACCACGGCGTAGCCGTAGGAGATGGCCGCCACCTCCAGAATGCCGTACAGCTTATTGGTGGCGGTAAATCCTGCGATAAACAGCACCCCAAATCCGTTGACCACAAACTGCACAATCATGCCTCCTACGGAAATGATCGCGTTCTGAAATGCCATGGGAAGCCCCAGCTTCATCAGATGCAGGCAGAGTCTTCCCTCCATCCTGAAATCCTCTTTTGAAAAAGTAAGTATCGGAAGCCGGAGAATAGCAGCCAGACAAAAGACGCCGGAACAAACCTGCGCAATCACCGTCGCGCTGGCAGCTCCAGCGATTCCCCAGTGAAAAACCAGGACAAAAATCAGATCCAGCACCACGTTGATGAGGGCCGCCATCACCATGGCGTACAGAGGCGTTTTCCCATCTCCCAGAGAACGCAGAATAGACGCCAGAATATTATACGCCATGACAACCGGGATTCCCGCAAACATGATACGCAGATAGATCAGAGAATTTCCGATGATTTCATCCGGGGTCTGCAAAAGCTCCAGAATGGGTCTTGCCACCGCCTGGCTGATCACCAGAAGGAGGACAGAGGAAAATGCGGCCAGCAGAATGGAATTTGCCACCGTCTTTCTCAGCTTATCATAGGTACCTGCCCCGAATTCATGGGACATCCGGATGGAAAAACCCTGCGCAAAGCCCTGGACCGTACTCAGAACCATCCAGTTCAGCCAGTCTGCCGCTCCCAGTGCGGCAAGCGCTCCCACCCCGAGCGCCTGTCCCACAATCATGGTGTCAACTACCGTATAAAGCTGCTGAAATACGTTTCCCAGCATCAGGGGCATGGCAAATACCACGATCAGCTTCAGTGGCTTTCCCTCCGTCATGTTCAGTGTCCGCGCAGCCATTTTAATTTTCCTCTCCTTTTTCATTCTGTTCTTTCCGCGGTGCTGCGGTTCTCTTATTCTGCTGTTCTCAAAGCAGCCCCAGCAGCTTCAGATACTCCGCCGCAATCACCGCGTGCCCCTTTTCGGTGGGATGCACGCCGTCCGCCGATAACTCCTCCGGGCGAGCTCCTTTCACGATCGTGCGCTGAAACAGGCCGTCCATGGGGAGAAAGAAATCCGCGTATTCTCTGGCCAGCTTCCTCGCTGCCTGAATCTTCGGATCCAGATCCTCATGCCAGCAGTCCTTCTGCGGGTCCGTCGGAATCAGGAATGGTTCGATCACCATGATCTTTGCCTGCGGCAGATCGCGGCGGAGCCATTCCAGCAGCGTCCGGTAATTTTTCTCATATACTTCCGCGCTGGTGGGATCCGCGCTGTCATATCCCCGCCAGGTATCATTGATGCCGATCAGGATGGAAATGAAATCCGGCTTCACGGCATAAAAATCCTCCTCATACCGTGCCAGCAGATCGCAGGAACGGTTTCCCGATATCCCCCGGTTGATGAACTGCGCGCCGCTGTCCGGATACAGACAGCGGTAAACTTCGGCCACCTTCGCCGGATACCCGGGCCCAAGATCATTCGTCGTTCTGTCCCTGTCACAGTCAGTGATGGAATCCCCCTGAAATAGCACCCTTTTCTGCGTAAATACATTTGAAATCATGCCTTTTCCCCTTCTTTCTTCTGTCTTTTCTTTTTCCGCCCGTCGATGCCTGTCCTGATCCGTCCCTGCGTTTCCGGGCAGTCCGGTTCTTTACAAGCCCGTCCGGCAGGCTTATAATCTCATTATACCATGCGCGCACAAGTAATAACTTGAGGAGACAGCGACGCCGAAGGCGGCATTTTCTCCACAAGCCGTGGGTTATCGGTATAATCCCTGCCAGGCAGGACGGCACGATTCCATCGTGCCGGATTGCGCTTTGCGCAATCATTATACAGAAAAAAAAGAAAAAACGAAAGAGGCAGATTTATGACGAACTCTGAAAACCGGAATGATTTTTCCAAAGGAAGCGTTATCGGCAACATTCTCTCTCTGGCACTGCCCATGACGCTGGCACAGCTCATCAACATCCTCTATAACGTGGTAGACCGGATGTATATCGGAAGGCTTCCGGAAAATGCGACCCTTTCTCTGACCGGCCTGGGTCTGTGCATGCCCATCATTTCCGCCGTCATCGCCTTTGCCAATCTGTTCGGCATGGGCGGCGCTCCCCTGTGCTCCATCGCCCGCGGAAAGGGCGATCAGAAGGAAGCGGAACGAATCATGGGAAACGCCTTTTCCATGCTGCTCATAACCGGTGTGATTCTGACCGTTATCGGCCTTGTTTTCAAAAGACCTCTGCTGTACGCCTTCGGTGCAAGTGATGCCACCTATCCATATGCGGACAGCTATCTGACCATCTATCTGCTTGGAACCGTATTCGTCATGACCAGTCTCGGCCTGAACGCCTACATCAACGCCCAGGGCTTCGCACGCATCGGCATGGTAACCACGCTGATCGGCGCGGTTCTGAATATCATTCTCGACCCGGTTTTCATTTTTATTTTCAACATGGGAGTACAGGGAGCTGCCATTGCCACGGTAATTTCCCAGGCAGCCTCTGCAGCCTGGACCTTCCGCTTTCTTACCGGCAGCGGAACCATCCTGCGCATCCGCCTCTCCTCCATGAAGCCCCGTTGGAAAACCATCGGCAGCATCACCTCCCTCGGCCTGTCCGGTTTTATGATGTCCATCACCAACAGCATCGTTCAGGTGGTCTGTAACTCCACCCTCTCCACCTGTGGCGGCGATCTCTACGTGGGCGTCATGACCGTCGTCAATTCCATCCGCGAGATTGTCACCATGCCGGTAACGGGCATCACCAACGGTTCCCAGCCCGTCATCAGCTTCAACTACGGCGCCGGAAAGTATGACCGGATCAAAAAGGCCATCCGTTTTATGTCCATCAGCTGTATCGGTTATACCGTTGCTATCTGGGGAATTCTGCACCTGTTCCCCGTGTTTTTCATTCATATTTTCAACACCCAGCCCGATCTGGTTGAGGCCGCCGTTCCCTCCATGCAGATTTATTATTTTGGCTTCTTCATGATGTCGCTGCAGTTTTCCGGGCAGACCGTATTCCAGGCGCTTGGAAAGGCGAAATTTGCCATCTTCTTCTCCATTCTCCGCAAGGTGGTTATCGTCACGCCCCTGACACTGCTGCTTCCCCGAGTGGTCACACCTTCGGTCAACGGCGTTTTTCTGGCGGAGCCCATCTCCAACTTCATCGGCGGCGCCGCCTGTTTTCTTACCATGCTGTTTGTGGTAAAAAGGGAACTGAAAAATCAGGATAAAAAGGAGCGGATATGAGGATGACCGGAAAAAGAAAAATGAACGGCAAAGTCCGTCTGGGGAGGCCCATGCTTATCACTGTCGCGCTGATTCTTCTGATCGTCAGCGTATCCTTTGCCGCCACGCGGCGCATCAATCAGAGAGAAGAAGCCAACGCGTTCCAGCGCCTGCATGAGGAAGCCGGCACGCTGGCCCGGGAACTTGAGCTTCAGAAGCAGAATGACCAGGAGCAGCTCCAGACAATCGCTTCTGTCATTTGCGAATATGAAGATCTCTCCTCCCCCCGGGTCAAAAATATTCTCGCTTCCTATTCTTCTCTGAGCACCATGTCACGCCTGGAGCTTCTTCTGCCTGACAACACCGTAATCCGGCCCGAAGGCGCCAATGTGGATGCAGACGGCATTCTGTCCTTTGAAGAGGAGGCAGCTCTTGGGTCCCATATCACGGACCGGGAAGAGGATCTTTCCGGAGATGAATACATTCTCCGGCACTTCGTTCCCGTTATACGTGACGGAGAAACCATCGCAATGCTGTATGGCGTTATTGAGCTGGGCAGTCTTCCGAATACGCTCATGAACTCTCCCTACGGCGGAAAAGCCGCCATCTATATCATTGATGGGAATACCGGCGACTTCCTGATGGATACCTGGCATAAGGAACCGGGAAATATCTGGGCGCTGGGCGAACGTCCGATGGCTCCCGGATATGACCATGAGATCCTGAAACAGGGTCTGATCGATGGGAAAACCGGATATGTGGTTTTTGTCTCTGAAACCACCGGAGAATATCTGTACTTCTATTATGCGCCGCTTGCCATCAACAGCTGGAGGATTGCGCTTTCCGTACCGGAGGACATCGTTTTTTCCGACGCCCGCGCCATTGAGCGGATTCTGAATGTTTTCCTGCTCCTGGAAGTCATCTGCTTTATTCTGTACTTTCTCTGGATGCTCCGCTATGTCCGTCATGAGACAAACGAAAAGCAGCATCAGCTCGATACGATCAACTATATCTACGATGTGGAAAAGCTGCTGTTCAACGCCCATGAACAGCATGATAATATAATCCTTGCCCTGGAAAAAATCGCTCATATTACCTCCGCACAGGCAGTCAGCTTTCTTGTGTCCGGTCGGGATGAGTCCCCCTCCGTTTTTACCTGGGAGTCGGACCGGACAGACCAGGGCAGTCCTGCTTCCGCCCGGATAGAGGAAATCACCCTGATTCTTCCGCAATACTTCCGCAGGGAACGGGGCCCGATCCCCATCTGCGGCATCGGTCCTCTGCGGTCCGCATTTCCTTCTCTGAAAACGGAAGGCGTCCGGAATCTGACCGCGATTCCAATCCGGGACACGGATTCCTCCGTCCTGGGAATTCTGACCGCCTTCAATATGCCAGATGAGGAAACCGCCGATCCCTTTTTAAAGAACGCAGCCTTCAGCTTCAGCCTGCTCTGCCGTAATATGCGCTCCTACAACGCCATACGGGAAAAGGGGGAAAAGGATGTGCTCTCAGGTCTCTACAACCGCAACCGTTACGAAAGGGATCTTCCCGCCTATCCTGACCTTTTCCGGCAGTCTCTCGCCTGTATTTACGTGGACGTAAATGGACTTCATGAGCTGAACAACAGCGAAGGCCACGAGGCCGGAGACCGGATGCTCAGGGCCGTATCCGCCCGGCTTCTGGACGGCTTTGGCGAACAGCACTCCTACCGCATCGGCGGAGACGAATTTCTCGCCTTTGCAATTGACATGGATGAAGCCGACTTACAGAACAGGGTGGACGCGATGCGCTCCGCTCTGGAAAAAGAGGGTTTTCACATCTCCGTCGGCGTTCAGCGCATAAAAAAAGCCGCTTCCAAAGAGCAGTCTCCGGATGGATTATCCACGGGAAGTCCGTTCGCGGAGGATCTTTCCATGGAAAAACTGGTGAAAGCGGCAGAGCATAAGATGTATCTGGAGAAAAAAGCCTACTATGAAACTGCGGAGCATGACCGCAGACAGAGCAGGTAGAGAAAAGTTTCTATTCACAGCCGCTCCCTCATTTGCAGCCATCGCTTCTTCATGGTAACATAGAAAACCGAAAAACCTTAATTTTTAGTATTGACTTTTTTCCCATTATCGGATAGAATACAATATGTTGTCAGGAACGACAGCCAACATACGGATGTGCGCATAGCTCAGCTGGATAGAGCGTCTGACTACGGATCAGAAGGTCGGGAGTTCGAATCTTCTTGCGCACGCTGGAAAAAGGAAATCCATCAGGATTTCCTTTTTTTGTCTGCGGTTTTCTTTGCTGATATGAAGGCGCGGACGGTGAGAAATAAGATCTTCCTGCCGCGCCTTTATTCTGAGCCGTTATGCGCCATCGTTCTTCGCAGTACCCTCCAGAATCTCCATCAGCGCCTCCTTCGAAAGCGCCGCAGGCCCCATCTCCTCCCCGCCAAGAATCTGTTCCGCGAGCCTGCTCTTTTTTTCCTGAAGCTGCACAATCTTTTCTTCAATGGTATCCCGCGCGATCAGGCGGTATACTGTCACCACCTTTTTCTGCCCGATCCGGTGCGCCCGGTCCGTGGCCTGGTTCTGTACCGCCACATTCCACCAGGGATCAAAGTGAATCACGATATCCGCCCCGGTCAGGTTCAGGCCCGTGCCGCCCGCCTTCAGGGAGATACAGAACACCTGCGTCTCATCCCGGTTGAAGGCGTCCACCAGCTGCACCCTCCTGGCCTTCGGCGTGGAGCCGTCCAGGGAATAAAATCGGATTCCCTCCTTTTTCAGCGCGGCCTTCAGCCGTTCCAGCATGGTGGTAAACTGAGAGAAAAGAAGGACCTTGTGTCCGCCCTCCGCCGCGTTTTGAATCAGCTCCAGGCAGAGCTGCGTCTTGGCGCTCTCTCCCTCATAGCCCTCCAGAAGAAGCCCCGGATCACAGCAAAGCTGTCTGAGCTTCGTCAGCTCCGCCAGAATCTGAATTTTTGCCGTCTGAAATTCCTTTTCACTCTGTCCGGACAAAAGCATCACCAGCCGCTGTACATGGGCGTCGTAAAGCTGCCTCTGCTCCCCTTCCATGGCCGCGTACATGTTCTTTTCGATTTTATCAGGAAGGTCGGAAAGCACATCCTGCTTCAGCCGTCTTAATACGAAAGGCCGGATCATTTTCTGAAGCCGTTCCGCCGCTCCTTCATCCTCCCTGTTCACAATGGGCGACTCAAACTCCTCCCGGAACCTGGAATAGTTGAACAGATAACCGGGCATCAGATAATCGAAAATGCTCCACAGCTCGCTTAAACGGTTTTCCACCGGCGTTCCCGTGAGCGCCAGCCGGAAATCCGCCTGCACCGCCTTGACGGCGCGGGCTGCCTGTGTGGAGTGGTTCTTGATGAACTGGGCCTCGTCGATGATCTGAACGGCGAATGTCAGTTTCTCATACAAATCGATATCCCGGCGCAGAAGATCATAGGAGGTGACGAGGACGCCGTTCCTTCCTTCCAGCCCGCGAAGCGTCTCTTCCCGCTCCGCCTGACTTCCCGCAGCCAGAGAAACCGGAAGGGACGGGGCAAACCGCTCCAGCTCGCTTTTCCAGTTATAAACAAGGGACGCCGGGCAGACCACCAGATAGCGCCTTTCCGCTTCCTTCCGGGCGGCTGCCTCCCTCCCGTCCTCCCGCTTTCTTTCCTTTTCCTTCCAGTCCGAAAGCAGGAAGGCGATGGCCTGCAGGGTCTTTCCCAGTCCCATATCGTCTGCCAGAATTCCGCCGAAGCCGTTTGCCTGGAGCGTTTTGATCCAGCGGAAGCCCGTTTTCTGGTATCCCCGCAGAATGCCGGCCAGCTCCGCCGGGACCTCATAGTCGCTGTCCTCCACGGTTTTCATGCTCCGCACCAGCGCGCGGAAGCTTTTGCCCCGGCTCAGATTCACAAAACTGCTCTCTTCCAGGCTGTCGTCCAGATACAGGGCGCGGTAGCCGGGAAGCTGCAGGCTTCCCTCCGCGAGCTCCTTTTCATTAAGGCGCAGAGAGCGGCCAAGATCGGAAAGGGAACGCACGCCCGTATCTGACAGATCCACAAAGCTTCCGTCCTTCAGCCGGAAGTATTTCCGCTTTCTGTCATAACGGGACAGTATCTCCGCGAGCTCGGAAAGCGGCATTTCTTCACAGGACAGCTCCAGCTCCAGAAGTCCTCCGGCCAGAGAAATTCCCACGCTCACATGGGGAGAAGGAAGCACCCGTATCCCCTTCAGCGCATCCGAAATATAGATTTCCGCGCCGAACGCGGCCGCCAGCTCCTGCAGCCGGAATAACCCCTCATGCAGGAAGTCGTAGATTTCCGCCTCCCCGGAAAGCACCATCTGATGCCTCTGTGGATCAAAGGCCGTGAAAAAAGACGCTGCCTGCCCGGAAAACTCCGTCTCCCGCCAGGTATCCCGCTGTCCTGAAATCGTCGTATCCTCAAACAGATTGTACCGTTCCTCCCCATAAACCGAAAACAGGGAACAGGTGATGAGATCCCGCTGGGGCGCGTCCAGATAGAGCGAAAATTCCGCCTGCGGCGGAAGCCACCGCCTGGGATCGAAGTTCTTCATTTTCACCTGAAAATGATCGGAAAGAACCGGCAGCATGTCCTGCACAAAGGCGGGAAGCTCTGACGCGGCTATATACAGCCCGCTCTTTCCATAACGCTCCATGTACAGAAGGAACTCACGGATTTCCTCCCCCCGTTCCCGGTCCACGCGGAAAATCCTTCCGGCATCAAAAAAGTAGATCCCCTGTCTTCCGGTCAGCATGGGAAGCTTTTTCAGACGAACCAGCGCGCCGCTCCCCTCGGACGCAATCTCCAGCAGGCGTTCCGGTTCTCCGTCCTCCATACGCCATTCCCTTTCTGTTCCCTCCTCCCGGAGCGGAATCGTCCGCACGCTTTCCAGAAAGCCGTCCGCCAGCTCCGCGCTCACGACCAGCTCTTTTTTGTAAACGGAAGAAAGATAATTTCCCATATAGCTGCTCCCCTTTAAAAGGGTAAACGTGAGAAAATTCACCAGCGGCCGGTACTGTGGCGCAAACGCCTCCGGATGATGGTAGAATGCAAGCTCCTTCCCGTAGCTTGCCCACTCGCTTCCCGCCACCGCGTTCACGAAATCTCCCAGATTTTTCAGCACATACAGCCTCCGGTTTCCGATCCGGAATGTCACCTTCAGGCTTTCTCCATAAAAGGAAAAGGAAGGCTCCAGCCTCACTGAACCCAGAATCTGCCTCTGCATCAGATTCACCCGGTCCCGCTGCACATAACGTTCCAGAAGCCGGTCAAAACCGAAGGATGTGCTGCGGCTGTCCGGCCGCGCCGCCGGAAGAGAGCCGGAAGAGGATGCCGTTCCCCGGCTGCCGGATACGGACGAACCCGTGGGAATTCCATAATCCGCAAGAGTCTTTCCCCTTTTCCTCGTTTCCTCTCTTTTTTCCAGATAATCCAGCAGCACGGCGACACAGTGCTTGCACAGCCCCGAATAGGAATAAAAAGCCGGGCATTCGCATTCATACTCCAGAATCTCCCGGTAATCCTCATCCACCTTGACCTTCACTTCATACAGATTTTCCCCGCTGCCGCTCACCGTGGCGTCCATCTGCACCACATCGAAGCCGTCTTCCTTCTTCTTCTCCCAGGCAAGACGCCTGACCGCTCCCTTCTGCTGCAGCTCCTCCCCCCTGCTGAAGGTAATCTTATGACATTCCCTGCGCACATCCGTTCTGTTTAACATACTTCCTCGTTCCCTGCGGCCGGGCGGCCGCATTTTATTCTGTAAAAAGAATCTCTCTACTCTTTCTCCCGCATACCCAAAAACGGTTTCAGACAAACTGCCGCAGCCGCAAGAAGCAGCGCGCAGAGTCCCACAGCCGCTCCGACGGACAGATATTCTCCGATACACGCCACATCGATCAGCAGATACACCGCCAGGTTTCCGGCTCCGTGAAAAAGTACCGCGGCCGTAAGTCTTCCCGTTCTTTCATAAACCAGGCACAGAAGCAGGCCGATCAGGAACGCATAGATTCCCTGCACCAGGTTCCCGTGGTAAATGCCGAACATCAGCGACGAAACCACCGCGGCAGCCCGCCGTGCCCGGACAGCCCTGGTCTGCTCCGCCGCCTCTTTTGCCATTTCTCCTCCAAACGCTCCTCTGGCCTTTCTGTAAAAAATCCCCCGGAACAGAACCTCCTCGGAAAACGGGGCGGCGATTCCGTAGAGCACAATTCCAATTCCCACCGGCACCGCGGCCTGTGCGGACGCCGTTTCCTGAAAGGAGCCCGACAATGTGATGAGTCCTGTCAGGTCCAGAAGCAGATTCAGTCCCAGCGCCGACGACACGGAAAGCAGAAGCAGCCGAAGCCCTTCCTTCCAAAGCCCTTCCTTCCAGAACTCTTCCCTCCGGAACTCTTTCCTCCAAAGTCCGGAAATCCGGATTCCTGTTTTCCCCACAGGCCTTCCCTTCCCGGCGCAAAGCTCCCTTCTCCATACCAGATACACAAGCCCCCCGCCGGCAAGATGCATCAGCAGCGCTCTGCCGCCCTCTCCGGAAGCGGGAAGCAGCGCTCCGGCAGCCAGCGCACCTGCCAGCTTTCCAATTTCATACAGAAGTAGTGCCGCAATCAGTGTTCCGGCGGTTGCCCATCCTCTGCTCTTCATATTTTCCTCCATTCCGGGGCGCAGCAAAGCTCTGCTTTGCTGAGGAATGCGCGCCGAAACGCTTTCCCTTTTCACGCTTCCTCAAGCAGAATTCTTCCCAACGTTTCCACATCATCCGCAATCCGCCATGCCCCCGCTTCCTCCAGCTCTCCCGGCTGAGCATATCCGAAGGAAACGCCCACACAGCGAAGCCCCAGCGCCCGCGCGCCGGTCACATCATATTTCCGGTCTCCCACCATAACCGCAGACCGGCGGATCTCTTCTTTCTTCGAAAGAGCGCCGTCCGCCGCGCCCTCCTTTTCTCCAAGCCGGCGAAGCGCCTCTCTCACCACGTCCTCCTTCTGTCCCAGAGAACCGTCCAGTCCGCTTCCCACCGCCACGTCAAAATACTCCGCAATTCCAAAATACTCCAGAATCCGCTTCACAAAGGGCTCCGGCTTGCTGGACGCCACGGCAAGATGACAGCCGGCCTCCTTCAGCGCGGCCAGCATCTCCTTCATGCCGGGATACAGCTCGTTTTCATAGATTCCTTTCACTGCAAACCGCTCCCGGTATTTCTCTACCGCCCTGTCGGCCTGCCGCCTCTCCATCCCGTAAAATTCCATAAAGCTTTCCACCAGAGGCGGCCCGATAAATACCTCAAGCCTGTCCAGATCCGGCTCCTCAATTCCCATTTCATGCAGCACATACTGAACGCAGCCTGTGATGCCCGGCTTGGGATCCGTCAGCGTCCCGTCCAGATCAAATAAAATATATTGAAACATCGCTTCCTCCTGTATTGTATGATTGCCGCAGGCAGCTTTATTTTCCACTATAGCAGAGTCTGTTCCTGAAGTCAAAAACGTCGTTACAGTCCGGACTTCGCCGTATATCTTATGCTCTATGAAAAATGCACAAAAAGCCCCTGTCAATTTTGTCTGATCCATTCTTGCTTTTTACGCCCAAAAGTGCTATTTTAGAAGTCCGCCGTATTTCGGCGTCTTTTCTTTCGGCGTCCCGTACAGGACGCCGCTTAGACAGTGAAGCTACCCGGCAAGCAGCCTCTCTCTGTTCCGGACGACCCGTTTTTCAGGCAAAGCGGGCAGGCCCGCATCCGTCCCCTTTTTCATTTTTTCTCATTTAAAAACAACCGGCCTTTGCGGCATCCGTCCGCCAGGGTAAACACAGAAGGGAGGCATTTTCCATGATCACTGTCGAACATATCACCAAAACCTACCGGATCGCCCGGCGCGATGCGGGTTTTCTGAACGCCTGCAAAAGCTTTTTTCACCGGGAATATGACGAGATCCGCGCTCTGGACGACATTTCCTTCACCATTCAGGACGGGGAAATGGTCGGCTACATCGGCCCCAACGGAGCCGGAAAAAGCTCCACCATCAAAATCCTTTCCGGCATCCTCACGCCGGATTCCGGAACCTGTCTGATAAATGACCGCATTCCCTGGAAGGACCGCATCCGTCACGCCTCCCAGATCGGCGTGGTGTTCGGCCAGCGCACCCAGCTTTGGTGGGACGTGCCCGTGGCGGATTCCTTCGATCTTTTAAAGGACATCTACCGGATCGATCCCGCACTCTACCGGAAAAACAGGGATGAACTGACCGAGCTTCTGGACCTGTCCCAGCTCCTCCGCACGCCCGCCAGGCAGCTTTCCCTGGGACAGCGCATGCGCTGCGAAATCGCCGCCTCTCTGCTGCATTCTCCAAAGGTACTTTTTCTGGACGAGCCCACCATCGGACTGGACGCCGTCTCCAAGCTGGCCGTCCGCTCCTTCATCCGCCGCCTGAATGAAACGCGCCGCACCACCGTCATCCTCACCACCCATGACATGCAGGATATAGAGGCGCTGGCAAGCCGCATTCTTCTCATCGGTAAGGGAAAAATCCTCATGGACGGCACGCTGGACGACATCCGCCGGGGCGGGGAAAGCATCGATGAAACCCTGGCCGCCCTGTATCAGCAGTATGAAATCTGAATGGATCGATATATATGCGCATAAACACTTCAGAACGGAGGTCTATATGAAAAAATATCTGTCCTTTTTCCGCCTCAGGCTCAATATGGGCATGCAGTACCGTACGGCCGCTGCCGCCGGCATGCTGACCCAGTTCGTGTGGGGCATCATGGAGGTGCTCGCCCTGCGCGCCTTTTATGAATCCGATCCTGCGGCCTTTCCCATGACCCTGCAGGCTGCCTGCTCCTACGTCTGGCTGCAGCAGGCTTTTCTCGCTCTTTTCATGGGGTGGGTTATGGAAAATGAAATCTTCGGCGCCATTCTGGACGGAAACATCGCCTATGAGCTGGTACGTCCCATCCGCATCTATCCCATGTGGTACGCAAGGAGCCTGGCAAACCGGCTTTCCAGGGCGGCGCTGCGCTGTGTGCCCATCCTCATCGTGGCCCTGCTCGTTCCTGCCCCCTACGGGCTTTCCGCCCCCGCTGGCCCGGCAAGCTTTCTGTGGTTCCTGTTTACCATGATCCTCGGCGTTTTGGTCACCGTAGCCTTCACCATGCTGATTTACATGCTCTCTTTTTTCACCCTGTCGCCGGACGGCCTGCGCATCGTCTTCATGTCGGTAATCGAGTTCTGTCAGGGCGCCATTCTGCCCCTGCCCTTCTTTCCCGACGGCATCCGGCAGTTCATGGAGCTTCTTCCCTTCGCTTCCATGCAGAACGTGCCGCTGCGTGCCTACAGCGGGGACCTGTCCGGTGCGGCGCTGCAGAAGGCTATCCTGCTTCAGTTCTTCTGGCTGATTGCCCTCATCGCCCTGGGCAGGCTTCTGGAACGCTTTGCTCTGAAAAAAGTAGTGGTTCAGGGCGGATGACAGGGACATCTCATCGATTCTCACACTTCACAGGCCGCACCGCGGCAGAACAGACAGAAAGGAGTTTTTTTATGACAATATCAGGCCGTCTTCAGACATTTTCAGATGCCGTCCGTCTCTATGGGCGCTATTTCCTGATTCATATAAAAAGCGTCATGCAGTATAAAACCTCGTTTTTTCTCACCTGCCTGGGACAGTTCTTTACCTCCTTCAATGTGTTCCTCGGCATTTATTTCATGTTCCGGCGCTTTCACACCGTAAAGGGCTACACCTACCAGGAGGTGCTTCTTTGCTACAGCATCGTGCTTATGGCCTTCACGCTGGCGGAAGCCTTCGCCAGAGGCTTCGATACCTTCAGCTCCATCATCGGGAACGGCACCTTTGACCGGATCATGGTCCGTCCCCGCGGCCTGATCCTTCAGGTACTCGGACAGAAAATCGAATTCACCCGCTCCGCCAGGCTCCTGCAGGCCGTCATCATGCTCATCTATGGACTTCAGGCGGGCGGCGTCCTCTGGACGCCTGCCAGGGGCCTCACCGTGGTTCTCATGATCGCCGGAGGAACGGCCCTGTTTTCCGGTCTGTTCCTGATCTATGCCTCCATCTGTTTTTTTACTCTGGAAGGTCTGGAGTTCATGAACGTTTTTACAGACGGTGCGAGAGAACACGGAAAATATCCCTTTGACATCTACGGAAAACGCTTTTTGCTGATCGTCACCTTCCTCATCCCCTATGCCTGTATCCAGTACTATCCTCTTCTGTTTCTCCTCGGCCGTGGAAAGGGATGGTATGCTTTCCTCCCCCTTGCGGGTTTTCTCTTCCTGATTCCCTGTTACGTCCTCTGGCGCATCGGAGTCAGGCATTATCAATCCACCGGATCCTGAAAACACGGCCGAAACCGCTTCATTGCTGTGGGAATTGCCGTGGAAAAATGCTTCCCACAGCAATGAGCCTCTCCTTCAGATCCTCCCGGTAATCCGGATCCTCTTCATTCAGGCTGTTCACTGTCACACAGCCGCAGCCCGGATATGCCGTGGAATGGACGAAACGCCCCTCTCCCAGAGAGATGGCCACATGTCCGGGAAAGAAAAGAAGATCGCCCTTCTTCGCCGTCTCCGCCGGATTTCCCATCGGGATTTCTCTTACCGGGAATCCCGGCATGATACGGGCGTCCCGATAAATCAGAATGCCGCACATCAGATAACTCATGAATGCCAGTCCGGAGCAGTCGATTCCCATCGCCGTTTTTCCGCCCCAACGATACTGGGTTCCCAGAAATGAAAGCGCTCTGTCTGCGATTTCCTGCCGCAGCGCCTTCTCCTCCTGGAATTCGTCTCCATTCCGTCCGGGCATCAGGAAATGTGCTCTCATCCAGCCTTTTCTTCCATCCGGCAGCTCCACCCGGATCCAGTCATCCTCCGTCCGGCTTTCCTCTGATATCCATGCCAGACTTCCGGCAAACAGCGTACTCATCCGTCTTCCCTGCACCCGTGGCTCCGCCAGCACATCTGCCATATGCGCGCTGACCATATACAGGCCTTTATCTTCCTCGTATCGCTCCGGTATGGGGAAGTACTCTCCTGCCTCCATCCAGCCCTCATAGTCATAATGGGTCCTCACCCGCAGAAAGCCACCCTTCTCCTCCAAAACTTCATAGCTCCAGCCGCAAAGCAGCTCATCCGCCGCTTCCAGCGCATCTGGTTTATCCCAGAGCTGCGTGATTGGCCGCACACAGATCCCCAGCCTTCTATCCATACGCTTCTCCTTTCCTTTTCCTCGATTTCATGCCGCGGCATTTTTTACAGTTCACTCCGCGCCATTCGCAAAGCCGCGCTCTCCGCTGCTTCGCAGCTATGAGAAATCGCAGTTAGCGATTTCTTGCTCATAACCCGGCGCTCCCTTCGTCCATCAGAGCCAGTCATCTGTTCGTGCCAGCACGACATCTGGCTGGCTCTGATGGACGAGTGAACTGTAACCGCCCATTTTCTCCTTGACAATCTCCTGACCGCGTCTTATAGTATAAAAGTATTTTATATTTTCATATTCATGCACGCTAGGGGAGCCGATTGCTGAGACTGAGATTTTTAAATCTCTGACCCTTACCACTTGACCCGGATAATACCGGCGTAAGGAAGCAGATCAGTGCAGATCAGATCACGGAAGTATCTTTCTTCTGTGTTGGAAGCTGTTTTTTACATGCCTTTTTAAGGCCTGCCGAAGAACATTTCCCTCGAATCCCCTCTTTGCGTACTGTTACCAAGGAGGTTTTTTTATGAACAAAAGTTCCATCACCATCAAACAGATCGTATTTTCCGGCGTCGCCATCGCCCTCGCGACCGTGATCGCCACCGTCATCAAGCTGCCGAGCCTTCCGAACGGCGGCTCCGTCACTCTCTTCTCCATGTTGATCGTCTGCCTCGTCGGCTACTGGTACGGCCCGAAGGTGGGCATCATCGCCGCTCTCGCCTACGGCATTCTCCAGTTCATCACCGGCCCCTATGTAGTACATCCAGCGCAGGTTCTTCTGGATTACCCACTGGCCTTCGGAGCCCTTGGCCTTTCCGGCTTCTTCAGCAAGTCAAAGCACGGCCTGCTGAAGGGATATATCATCGGCGTCATCGGCCGATTCTTCTTCCATGAAGTGTCCGGCTTTATCTTCTATACCACCTACGTTGGAAATTTTGGCGGAAATGTAGCTGCCATGTGGGCTTCCACCCTGTACAACTTAAGCTACATTCTTCCGGAAGCGATCCTCACCATCATCCTTCTGGCTCTTCCTCCTGTAGAAAAGGTTATGGCCCGTCTGAAGGTTATGGCCACCTCCAACTGACGGCCGCAGCCATAATATATCACATTCATTAAAAAATAAATCAAACATTTTCCTGGCATGAAAACCGGCGCCTTGCAATGGAAGAAGGCGCCGGTTTTCATTTTTTCTTTTATACAATCCGTCTTCTGTACCTCCTCAGCCTGACGAAAACTATAATTGAGGCGATCACATCAGTCACAAACAGCAGATGCAGAATTCCGAGCAGGACAGCAGTCCCCTTTGACAACGCGCCCATCTTACTTCCTCTGACAATCGCCATGAGACCGTAAACGGATGATGTCAACACAAGAAACCAGGAAATAACGCTGAATATCATAACCAGTATTGGAGAAACAAACAACAAAGCGGGCACCACCATTGCCAGAATGAATATCAGGCCCACCAGAAAAAGAAGAAGATGAAATGGAATATGAGCCAGTTTAATCAGCATATCCCAGAAGGCGAGTCGTTCCGCTTCTCCTTTCCACCGGCACGCGTTTATGATATTCATTCCATAAACTGCTACGGTTAACAGAAGATACAGAAAAAGGATGAGATACCGCGCCGTCTCTCCAGACAGATACAGCAGGGCAATTCCCAGATAAGGCCACAGCATCAGCGTTACCGCAAAAAATTTCAATGTTTTCATTCTCCCTCCCCGGATACTTTTAAACATATCCGCCCAAAAACATATCTCCCTTAAACGCGCCGGAAAGCATTCGGTAACAAAAAAACTTTTGAACAGTCTGTCCAAAAGTTTTCACTGACGACCCAGATCGGACTCGAACCGACGACCTTCGCCGTGACAGGGCGACGCTCTAACCAACTGAGCCACTGGGCCAGATATTTTATTGAAAATGGACCTTCGGGGACTCGAACCCAGGACCGACCGGTTATGAGCCGGTTGCTCTAACCAACTGAGCTAAAGGTCCGCAAACCCTTTCGGATTCAAACTATTCTGTTAAACCAGAATATAAAGCCGATGATCGGACTCGAACCGATAACCTGCTGATTACAAATCAGCTGCTCTGCCAATTGAGCCACATCGGCATAACCGCTGCAACGAAATCCGGTCCAATCCGTCCTTCCTGCGAAGCTTAAATGACTCCAACGGGAATCGAACCCGTGTTACCGCCGTGAAAGGGCGATGTCTTAACCGCTTGACCATGGAGCCGTCTCTCTTTTCCTCCGTGACGCCGGCTCTCCCCTTCCTCACAGAGCTTAACTCCC